>PBHC01000020.1:0-16080 GCA_002719295.1 Chloroflexota bacterium | reverse complement strand
TATGCGGGGGTAGCTCAGTTGGTAGAGCGTCTGCCTTCCAAGCAGAATGTCGCGAGTTCGAATCTCGTCTCCCGCTCCAAATTCCCCGATTTCTTACCAAGATTTAAATAGAGATAATTCAGTCATATTTATTATTTTTGTAATATAGTTATAAAAAAACTAATTTCTATTTGAAAGGATGATACATGAAAGCTGCAGTTCTTTTTGAAACAAAAGGAAAATTATCAGTTGAAAATGTAGATATCTCTGAACCAAAAAAAGACGAAGTAATGGTTAAAATTTCTGCAAGTGGTTTATGCCATACTGACTGGGAGACTATGCACGGCTATCAACCAGTTAATCTTCCTGCAATTATTGGACATGAGGGGGCAGGAGTTGTTGAGGCAGTAGGAGAAGGCGTTGATCATGTGAAAGTTGGAGATCATGTAATTTGCTCGTGGAACCCAAATTGTGGGATTTGTTTCTATTGTGATAATGGTCAACCAATATTATGTGAGGTTCAAAAAAAAGCTAACTCTCGAGGAGTTCTATTTGATGGAACTACTAGAGCATCAATTAACGGTGAAAAAATTCATTATTACAGCCTAGTATCATCTCATGCAGAATACACTATAATCCCAAAACAAGCTGCAGTTAAAATAAGGGAAGATTTCCCATTAGATAGAGCTGCTTTACTAGGATGCGCAGTGATGACAGGATACGGAGGAGCTGTATACGCTGGAAATATTAAGCCTGAAACTTCAGTTGTTGTTATTGGTTGTGGAGCAGTGGGTCTTAGTGCTATACAAGGAGCTAGAATATCTGGGGCATCTAAAATTATTGCAGTAGATATTTTTGACAACAAACTAGATTTTGCAAGAAGAGTTGGAGCTACTCATACCGTCAATTCAAAAAATATAAACCCAGTTGAATTCTGTGCAGAATTAACTGATGGTAGAGGAGTTGACTATGCTATAGAATCTGCAGGTCAAAACGAAACAATTAGACAAACATTAGAATGTTCAAGACCAGGTGCAAGAATAGTTATTTTAGGAAAAACTCCATATGGAGTAGAAATAAATCTTCCTTTTTATACTATGATGGGAGAAAGAGAAATTATAAGAACATCTTATGGTAAAAGTAGACCAAGAATAGATTTTCCAAGACTAGCAAATTTATATATGAATGGAGAACTCTTTTTAGATGAAATGATTAGTAAAACTTATAAAATTGAAGAAATAAATGAAGGATTTGATGCTCTAGAAAAAGGAGAATTAGCTAGAGGGTTAGTAATTTTTTAAGAAGGGAAGTTATGGGTAAGTTATTAAAATTTTCAGGGAATAATATAGATAGACTTGAAGTCGAAAGACGAAATGATGAATGGATTGAAGAAAAATTAAGTAATCCAAATTCAAAGGTTCTTGTCTATTACAGATCAAAAGTACTAGTTAAGAAAATTTTTACGAATATTAGTCTAAAATTTTTAAATCTAGGCGACATAAAATCTAAAGGTATAGACCCTGAATTGATAATTTTAGGTTCTATTTCTGAAGATATTTATCTAGCAACAGATTTAGCAAAATTAGATGAAGATTTTGTTAATGATAATTTACTGACTGATAGCGATGAATTTATTGACTGTAGGACAGCAGGAGATCAATTGGCTCAAAGTCAAGGTGGAATTATAAGCCAAAGTAAAAGTCAATTGGAATGGAATAGAAAAAATTTATTTTGTGGAATTTGCGGAGGAGAAACTCTTGGCCTTAGAGGGGGACAATCAAGAAAGTGCTCAAAATGTGAGACTGAACTTTTTCCAAGAACAGATCCAGTAATAATTACTTTAGTTAGTAATGGAGATTATTGTTTATTAGGGCAATCTAAAGGAAGATTATCAAATTTAAATATTTATTCTTGTCTAGCAGGCTTCGT
Source organism: Chloroflexota bacterium (assembly GCA_002719295.1). Classification (GTDB taxonomy): domain Bacteria; phylum Chloroflexota; class Dehalococcoidia; order Lucifugimonadales; family Lucifugimonadaceae; genus TMED-70. Next base: position 14,172 of record PBHC01000020.1, on the reverse strand, counting down.
TGACCAAGGAGAGTCTATCGAAGAGGCTGTTTCTAGAGAAATCATGGAGGAATCGGGAATCAAAGTAAAAGATGTAAGATATTATGCTTCTCAGCCATGGCCATTTCCATGGTCTTTGATGATTGGTTGCCATGCAGAAGCTGACTCTGAAGAAATAAACTATGATGAGCATGAAATGCATTCAGTAAAATGGTTTCATAGAGATGAAGTTCTTTCCGCTTTACAAGAAAAAAATGACAAATTAAATGTCCCTGGAAACATTGCTATTGCCCATCACTTAATAAAAGCGTGGGCAAATAAAGAAGTTTAATCTTATTGAATTAGTCTGTAGATCTTCTTTCATCAGCTATGTCTAAAGTATCACTAAATTCACCAGGAATTATACCTAAGAACTGTCCACCTAATAGATTTTTTACATCTATTACTACACCAACCATGATACTTTCACGAATTATTTTATCTGCTGCTTCACGAGATGTATCCTTTATGCTATTTTCAAACATTTTAGAAATAGCTTCTTCAGAAATTTCAAGTCTTCCATCTTCTTCTTCATCAGGAGTATAAGTCCATCTTGCAGTTATATTTACTATAATAGTAGTTACTAGAAACCCTAGTACCAATCCAGATGCTAAACCACCGATAGAATTTACCTTATCACCAATTCCAAATGTAAGTTTATTCATAATCATCTCAATTGTTCCACTGAAAAGTTGAACCGCTAAGAAGCCTGCTATTAAAAGTATTCCATATCCTATAACGGTAACTAGACCATCACTTTCTAATTCTAAACCTATAGCATCCACTATCATCTGAGATAAAAATCCTCCTATAACCATAGCAATTGCAACCAATACTATGTAAAGGAGATTTTTGATCAAACCCATTCTATAGCCTAAAATTACTCCCAAAACTATAGGGGCTATAAGTAGCCAGTCATACCAAACCATATTTTAACCCTCTCTTTTTAATTAAATACATAGAACTTAGAAACATTCTTGTTATTAGCAAGTAAATTTGTTATTTTCATGTTCCTAAATTAATTGTTTATGTTAATATATAATAAAAATTGTTGCTTGTAGAAATAATAACAGAAAATTATAAATAGAACAGCGAAGTAAAATATGTCTAAATTAATCCTCTATAAGAAACTATCAAAAGTTTCTTTACTTTCTATTGTCCTTCTAACCCTTTTTAGCTTTGGAATTTCTGATTCAGAAGAAATATCAGCTCAAATGCCAGGAATGCCTGGTGGTATGATGGGTGGTATGATGGGTGCGATGGGAATGGAAACAGTTCCTTCAGAATGTAGGAGTAATCCAGGTACTGGTGAAGTATTTTGCGAAGTAAAAATGGATATAAGTATGATGTCTATGACAACAACATATGCTCCATTTGAATTTTATGAAGGGCAAGGAGTATGGTTCCAAGGTTGTATGCTACCTGGGCAGCAATATGAAAACTACGAAGCTGCATGGATTGAAAGGCAATATGTAGGTCCATCTCCAACAGATCCCTCTAATCAAGGAACACATATTTTCATAAGAGGGAATATGCCAACTGAACCTGGCTCTCAATCTGCCAAATGTAAATATCAATTTTTCTTAAATGATTCTCCTTTAGTTCAACCAGGAGGTCCATATCACAACCCACAATGGGAAGCTGATCAAGAAACACAAAAGATGTATGAAGAAGCAGATAATATCAGAAGAGAAGCTGAAAGAAAACGAGCAGAAGAAGAACTATTAAGAGCTAAACAACAAGCTGAACTCGACCTTCAAATGCAAGAAGAAATGAGAAAGCAGCAAGCACAACAGAATCAAGGCAACAACCAAGGAATAGGTAATATTTTTGGCCAAGGTCCTGTAGGTAATATTTTCGGGAATCAATTCCAAGCTCCAACTGATGAAGAAGTTCCTCTTGGTCCATTCATAAACCTAACAGTTATTAAAGCTGAAGATAGATGGAAAGTTATGGAATGTATTGCTGATTTTATAAAGACTGATATAGGAATGCCATATGAGCAAGCCTATATGGACTTTTCATTTCCTATAGGAGTTAGATCACTTGAAGAACCTGATTTTTATTATGATGCAGTAACAAATTGTATGCAGTTGAGTTTCAGTAAATTACTTAGTGGAGGTTGGGGAGTTAATAACCAAGAATCTTCTTCTACTGGAACAGCACCAAGGGCTGATCTAAATGCCATGATGGAAGCTTGTATTGTTCCGCATCTTTCAGATAATATGAATATTCCTAGAAATGTGATCATGGATGATATGGTAACAATTGAAACAGGCAAAAGGTCAATGTCCAGACAAGAAATGCTAGCAGCTTATGATTGTTGGTATCACTGGGACGAAAATATAAGGCCTAATCCAAATAATTCTCAAGGATATTTCCCTCTTTCAAGTGAGTTATTAGTATCATTTATATTTGGAGATCAAGAAATTATGGGACAAGCTTGTATGATTGATTCTGTACAAGATGCTCAAGGAATGAACAGGCAGCAATCCGAAAGAATAGTAAGTGACTTAGTAAACTTTGCAGTTGGAAGAAGCGATAAATGGGGATTCTTAGAGAGCGATGCTAATCCTCAGATGAAAAATGAAGTTGTAGGAAGGGTAATTGGATGTAATCAGGAATTAGACTGGCTAAGAGATTATCTACAGTCCGTTAATCAAAATCCTGCTGCAGAAGCTTTTTCATTAAACTTTGATGTATTAACAGAAGATTGGATGATCCAGTGTAATATTCAAAGATTTGAAGAATTTCATACTGGTCCTGATGCTGTAAGACTTGTTGAACAAATTATTCAAGGTATCCAAGACCATGAAGATCCTACTGAAGTAATCAATAGACCACTTGGGGAACAACAATACGACTCACTAAGAGATTGTGCTGAAAATATGAATGGTTCTGAACTACCTATGGATGCATGGAGTGGCTTCTTAGCACAATACACAGTTAACCTAGATAAACTAGAAATAGGATTAATGGAATATGCAGATGAAAGAGATGCCAATAATAAGCACGCTAGAATACATAATTGCATAGTAGATGCATGGCAGAACTCAGGCAGTGGAATGCCTCAGAGAATGATGGAAGCTGGTGCAGACCACATTATCGATAATATTTTCTATTGGGGTGGAGACGTTTCAATGGAGCCATCAGGAGGTCAATATCCTTTCCAAGCATTAGAAGATGTTCATATGTGTTTAGAATATAAATCTGAATTTGATTGGGTAGCTAATGCTCTAGAACCTGATTATGATTATGAGCCAATGTTTGTAAGCGATATATTCACTAGAAGCTCTGATAACTCTAATAAATCTGCAACAGATTTTAGACAGACTATAAAAACTAATGATTCTAATAAAGGAAATAATCCTGGGAATATGGTTCAAGGAAGCCTTCAAGGTGGAGGAGCTTTGGAAAACATGAGAATGGATCTAGTAAATATGGCAAGGAACAGTGCAGCTGAAGACTGTATGGTTGCTAATTTGGCTAGAGCTAAAGGAGAAACTGAAAATTATATAAAAACTTCATATATCTCAAATATAGTATGGGACCCTCAAGCTAGGCCTACTAATAAAGAAAAAACTGCTTTATCAAATTGTGAATCTCAAATCAGATCAGCTACACAAGGTAGAGGAGGATTAGACGCTCTACTTAAACTTGGAAGATCTGGAGACCCAGATTATTTGGATCAACCAGATGATAGCCAAAGAGCTTGTATGATCACAGAATATGTAAAAACATTTGGATACATGCTTGAAAGCTCAGGAGCAAATCCTGAAGAAAGCGCAGCTAAGGCTGTATCTGAATTCTCAATGCCAGGAGCTTTCAATGGATTTCATCCTCTAGTTGGTGAAAAGGCTCCAAACCTAAGGCCTCCTTCAGCAATAGAGCTTGATGCTATATCAAATTGTAAACTAGTAGATTTGTATGTTTACGAAGGATCAAGGTTAAGGAAACTAATACCAGGAGTTGATACTTCTGACCTACCTGTAGGAGAATTAGCTTCTCCAACAGGATTAGCTATCATGGGTATTATGATAACTTTATTCTTCTCAGTACTACAAATGATAAGAGGTAAATAATGACAACAGCAAGAACACCATACGGATTTAGACTAATTGTAAGATTATTAGTTAGAATGTTTATAGCTCTAATAGTATCTATACCAATTATTGCACTAGGTGGAATTTTACTAGTTTATTCTCAAACAGATGGAACCGTTCCAGCATGGTCTGGAATAGCAGCAATAGTTACAGGAGTAGCTCTGCTTATTTTAGGTTTTTATATGACTGCAGTAGGTTCTTTCCCTTACCCAACCCTAGGGGAAGGAGAAGATGTGAAGATTGAAAGACATCCTACTATGAAACCTGCTTATACAAGAATTTTTATTAGTCTGCCATTATTCTTTATCACAGCTGTTTTATACATAGCAACAGATTTTGCTCTTATGTTTCCTTTCATAACCTTTTTGATAGGGTTATGGTTTTTCTTTAAAGGAGTAATGAGGTATTTTAGAAATCTACATATCACATACATTGTTACGGATAGAAGAGCTATATATATGTATAAATTCCTTTACCTTCATACAAATGAAATTCCTGTAGGTAGAATTGTACAAATTTCTGAAAAAAGAACTTTGATTGAAGCATTATCAGGAAGAGGTACCGTTGTTGTATCATCAGGTATAGGAAGTAGAATGACTATAAATATGGAAGAAATTGATAACCCAGGAGCAGTAGCAGAAGCGTTAAGAAGTATGCTTCCATCAACTGCAAATTAATAGGAGGAAATAATTATGGATATAGGATTAGTAACTAGTATCGTATCTATACCATTGGTTGGTGCTTTAGGAACTGTTGCTTGGAGGATTCAAGCTACTATTACAGCAAGAAAACAAGGTGAAATAGATTCCCTAAAAACAGAAATAGAATCTATAAGAAATATCCATTCAGAACAGATGACTTTGATGAAAGAGAAGAATGATCTTTCTGTAGACCAAATTGAAACCATTGTTAATACTAGGGCTAAAGAAATTTCAACTAGCATTGAAACTACTTATTCTGGAACAATTAGTAAATGGAAATCCTACGCTACGGTAGGAATTACTTCTGCAATAGGAATGGGGATTTTTGTATTAGGTTTACTTTTCTCTATGTTCCCTAGAACAGCCTCTGAAAATACAGTAATGACACTAAAAAATTCAGAAAATGTTAGTAAAGAAATAACTAAATTTGGATTACATAACCATTCAGATGCAGGCTCAATTTTATTTGCACATGGACCAACTTTTATGTGGGGAACAATTATAGGTTCAGTAATCCTAGCAGTAGCTTTAGGATTAATTTTCGTAAATTCATTTTTTAAACAAAATACATCTGCAACGAGTGTAACAGAACCTGAAACAGAAAAAGAAGCTGAAAAAGAATAATATCGAACCAGTCATAAAAAATAAAAATGATTATAAAGGTCACCAAATTCTTGGATCAAAAGATGGAGTCCCAACAGTAGTTTCCTTGTACCATGACCATCAACCCGGAGAAACAAGTACGCATCATACTCATCCTTGGGAACATCAGGCTTACATAACTAGAGGCGAAGGTATAATTTTTGTTGATGGAGAAAAGCATCCTATCAAAGAAGGTGATTTCGTATTAATCCCACCTAATGCAGATCATTATTTTGAAAATACAGGTACATCTGTGCTCAGTAGAGTTACTTTCAATCCTTTAGCAAGTGAAGACCATTTAGGATAGAAATTATTTATATATTTTCCAAATAAAAGCCGGTGGAACATTAAATGGAGTAAATCCATTTAATTTCTTTGAAAGATTATATTTCTTGATTACTTCCTTTGAAAATGAACATCTTATAAAATATGTGATTTGAAAAAACTTACCAGATTCTGAAAGATTTCCTACAGAAATTTCACAAAGTTTATCTCTAGTTTTTTTATTCAAAGAAACTAATGGTATTCCCGAAATTATCAAATCAATTTTCCTATTAAATCTCTTTTGAAATTTTTCTAGAAAAGATATTACATCCTCTGAGTATATTTGTGCTTTAGGAAATTTTTCTTTTAAAATTTTTGAAAATTCTTTGTTTATTTCTACTAAAATCAAATCTTCTTCTTTGATTCCTTTATTTAGTATTGATTGAGTAATTTGACCTGTGCCAGCACCTAATTCAACTACAGTACCTAATTCTGAATTTACATCAGATGCCATTAAATCTGAAGCAAATTTTTGGGTTGGCAAAACAGCTCCTAAAACTAGAGGATATTTTAACCAATTTTTCAACCAAACGAATATTAATTTCATCTCATTAATTATTTCTAAAATTAATTTAGTTCCAATTCATTGCTTATCTTTTTATGATGATAATCTGAATCTCCAAAAGCCAATTTTTGATGTTGCATTTTTCTAGTAAACACTTGGAGATCATAATCCCAAGTATATCCAATTGCACCATGAAGTTGGTGTGAAATTTGGCAAATATCATGAAATGATTTAGAAACATAAGCCTTTGATCTATTTATATCAAGATTAGAATCATCGGAGTTAGATAATTTCCAAGCTGCTTTCCTTGCAAATTGAGTTGATACTTTGGTTAATATAGCCATATCAGCTGCATGATGCTGTACCGCTTGAAAAGATCCAATTGGTCTATCAAACTGTTTTCTATCTTTTATATAATCTAGAGTCATGTCCATAACTTTAGATGAAGCACCTGACATTTCTGAAGACTTTCCTGAAGCTCCGTAACTAAATAATTGAGAGAGTGTTTCCCATCCTTGATTTTCTTCACCTAATAATTGAGTGTCATCGAGCTTTATTTCATTAAATTTTACTTTGAAAATTTTATCCCCACCTATACTTTCCATTTTTTCAATTTCTATCCCTTCAGTATTTGAAGGGACTAAAAATAAGGAAATACCTTCGTTATTTTCGGATTTAGATGCAACTATAAAATAATCTGATCCAATTGCATCATTAACAAATAATTTTTCTCCATTAAGTGTCCAGCCATTTTGGTTTTTTGTAGCTACGGTATTAGAAATTTCAGATTCATCGAAACTACCCGTTGATTCATTAAAAGCTAAGGATAGCTTTATTTGACCAGAAGAAATTTTAGGTAAAAGTTCTTTTTTTTGAGATTCATTTCCTGAAATAAGTAAAGATTGAACACCTACTACAGCAGTGCTAAAAAATGGTCCCGATAAAGCAACCCGTCCCATTTCTTCCAACAATATAGACATATCTTCAAATTTAAAACCTGAACCACTATATTCTTCGGGTATCATTAATCCCAACCAACCCATTTCAGACATATTTTTCCAGATTTCTTCAGTTATTCCTATATCATCCGATTCCATTGCTCGGATAAAACTCATAGTACATTTTTCTTCAAGATAACTTCTCGAAGATTCTTGTAACATTTTTTGTATTTCAGATAATCCTAAGTCCATAATTTACTTCGCTTTCAATTTATCTTCTCTTGGTAAACCAAGACCTCTTGTTGCAATTATATTTTTCTGAATTTCAGTTGTTCCCGCAAAAATAGTATATGCAGTAACCGTTAATTGTTGTTTTAGATATTTACCATCAAAAGGTGCAGATGAATCAGATAATTGTCCATATAATCCTGCAAAATCAGTCCCTATTTTAGCAACATTTTGAGCTAACTTTGTTCCTAAAATTTTTGCAACAGAACCTTCAATACTTGGGACTTCTCCTTGTGATTGCAAATATGCAACCTCATAAGCAACCAATCTTGCTGCTTCAATTTCAAGGTCTAAATCTACCAAAGTTTTATTTATATAAGGATCATTAATTAATGGGATGCCTGAAGAATTTTTATTATTTTTCACAAATTCTACAATTTCTTCAAAATTTCTCCTTGCAGCAGCAGGATATTCTACACCTGATCGTTCAAAATCTAGAAGAGTCGCAGCAATATACCAACCCTTGTTTAATTCACCAATTAAAGCATCTTTTGGAATCTTAACATTTTCAAAAATCACTTGGTTAAAATGATGATTCCCAGCCATATTAATTATTGGCTTTACCTGAATATTTGAATCTTTTATATTAGCTACAAAAAAGCTAATACCTTTGTGTTTTGGAGCATTTGGGTCTGTTCGACCAAGAAAAAATATCCATGTAGCCTTATGAGCCATGGATGTCCAAACTTTGCTACCATTAACCAACCAATGGTCACCTTTATCTTCAACTTTTAGTTTTAAGGACGCTAAATCAGATCCTGAATCAGGTTCAGAATATCCTTGGCACCACTGAACATCTCCGTTCGCTATTGGAGGTAAGAATCTCTTTTTTTGCTCTTCAGTTCCATGAACCATCAAAGTAGGCCCAAGCATTTTGGCTCCGAAACCGTCTCTACCAGGCATTCTATGATATGACATTTCTTCGTTAAAAATTACTTGTTTCATGTATGAAGCTCCCTGCCCTCCATACTCTTTTGGCCAAGCCATGGTCAGCCAACCTTTATTAGCTAATTTTTTTCTGACTTCTAAAGAGTATTCAAAGTCATCACCAGCTTCATCAACGCCTTGCCATTTATCAAAATCTTCTGGAAGTTCGTTTCTAATCCATTCCCTTAATTCATTTCTAAAAAGCTCATCTTCATTAGTAAATTCGTACCTCATATAAAAAAACCTTAGTTGAATATATTTTTTATAAGTCTATTACTTTATTAACATTTATCAATTTATAATTGATGAATTAATATCTTATTTTTCTGTAGAACCAATTTATAAGTAAAAATGGGAAGAATATTAACGTATAAAGCTTCTTTATTCCAATTGAAGGGGTAGATCTACCTTTCCATTTTATATCGCCGTCAAAAGAAGAAAGAAAGGATCTGTAGCCGCTAAATAATAAAACCAACATTGCTATTGGGTATAAAAAAGAAGAAAAAATACTCAATGAAAAAGCTTTTGATGAAATAAGAATAGAGAAAAAAATAAATAAAATAGATAAAAATGATATAAAAATATGATGTGCGCTTAATTCAATTTGAAAAAAATATGAAATAAGATTCAACCAAGGAACATAAAAAAGTAATATCAAACCAAAAAAAGCAAAAATAAAAATTAAAATATTATATCTAAACGTAGCAAATATAGATTTTGCATGACCATCAACTGCAGCTATCGAAGAAGTATATCCTTTAGTTTCAATAATATGAGTTCCATCTAACATATCTGAATTAAAACCTTGAGATTTAATAGACCTTGCAAGTTCAAAATCATCTAAAACAAGATTAGATATTTTTTTATGTCCTCCAATTTTCAGGTAAGCTTCTTTGTTGAATAATAAAAATTGTCCAAAACCAGCAGCAAATAAACTGAAAGGTAATTTTTTAGCCAAGTAAAAAGGGATCCATGAAAATATAAACCATGACACCATTATCCAAATAAAATAATCTGAAATATTAAATATTTTTCTTTTTGGCACAAGTGTAATAAATTCTAGATTATTATCATTCATATGTTTAACTGTTGAAGAAACTGAGAATTTAGCTAAATTTGTGTCAGCATCAATGAATAAAAAGTATTCTCCTTTAGCTTTTTGTGAAAGTTGATGGCAAGCCCAATTTTTCCCAGCCCAATTTTCAGGAAGAGGTCTTCCTTTAAAAGCACTAACTTGAGGAAATTTATCTGCTAAAGTTCTTAATTGCCCCAAAGTATTGTCAGTAGAATTATCATCTATTAATAAAATTTCTAAATTTTCATAATCTTGTAGGGCTAAAGATTCCACACATTCAATAATGTTATCTTCTTCATTTCTACAAGGAATTAAAATAGACACTTTGGGTTTATTTTTTGGAGATAAAGGCTTTGGCCTATGAAATGAAAATAAGTTAAGTATAGATATTAGTAAAGAATATGCTGAGACAAACAGAATAATTATGATTAATGTATCAAAAATATCACTCAAATTTTACCCCTGTTAGGCTTCTAAAGTTTCTGAACTGAGGGGCATTTCTTAATTCTTTTCTATGGTTATATATCATCAAAATAGTAGCTAAAATCCATAATAAAATAAATTGATTATTTGAAATATAAGATTTGGAAATAGAAGTTATAATTCCATAAATAAAGAAACAAAAGTGAACGATATTTACAGTCCATGCATCATTTTTTTGTAATGCAAAAAATATTGCTAGTAATCCAAAGATTACAGCTGCAGCCTCAAATTGAAAAATAGCCAACCACATAGCTGCCGTTACTGCTAATGCTTTTCCTCCTTTGAACTTAAGAAATGGAGAAAAAGAATGACCTAATATTGGCATAATGCTAACTATAACAAGATCAAACCCCTCTATTCCAAAGAATCTTATGGCTATAGCTATAGGAAGAATAGCTTTTAAGAATTCAATAAACATAACTATTATTCCAATGTATGATCCCCCTGATTTCCATGCATTCACAGCACCAGGATTATTATCCCCTACTTCTCTTACATCTTTTCCTGACAATAATTTAGTCAATATCACTGGAAAAGGAATAGATCCACTAATAAAAGAAATGATTAAAAATATTAAAGTTAACACTATAGAAATTTAGTTATATATAATTTTGTATTTTTATATTACTAAATTACAGATTATAAAATACAAATAATAGATGAATTTATTGTCTATTATTCATACTTTGAAATAATAGAAAGACTTTCTTCATAATTAGATTCTGGAAGACCAACATATCCTCCTTCAATAGCAAGCATTTCTCCATTTTCTAGATAAAACTTTACAAACTCATATACTTCAGGTTTTAATAATTCTTCATTATTCACATAAATAAGTAATGGTCTTGAAAGGGGAGAATATGAAGAATTATTAATAGTTTCGTCTGTTGGTTCAATGCAACCATTTCCACCATCAACAGAAATTGCTTTCATATTCTTTGAATTTTCTATGAAATAAGCGTATCCAAAATAACCTAATGCTCCCTTATCACCAGAAACCCCCAAAACTAATACGTTATCGTCTTCTGAAGGGGTATAATCTGATCTTGTCCTACCCTCTTCACCATTTATAACTTCCGTAAAATAATCAAATGTACCCGAATCAGTTCCTGGACCATAAAGGTTCATTTCCATATCTGGGAAAGAAGATCGAATTTGGTTCCAGTTATTAACCTCTGAACCTATATCCCAAATTTTTTTTAATTCATCAGTAGTGAGGCAATCTACCCAATCATTATTCTTATTTACAACTACAGAAAGTCCATCAAATGCAACCTCAAGCTCTGTAAACTTTATTCCATTTTCTGAAGCAGTAGATAATTCATTATCTTTTATTAGTCTAGATGCATTAGTGATAGCAGTTTCTCCAACTATAAATCTTTTCATCCCTCCACCTGTTCCTGATATCCCAACAGGAATTTGGACGTTTGGGTTATCTTCTCTAAAAATTTCTGCAGCAGCTACTGAAATAGGAAAAACGGTTGAAGATCCATCAATTTCAATAGTTCCACTTAATCCTGAATCTGAAGAAGTTTGATTACTTGAACATCCAAAAAATATCAGCAATGAAATAAAAATAGAAAATATTGAAAACAGTTTACTAAACCTAAGCATTTTAACTCCTTAATTTCTATTGATAATTATATTTATTTACATTAGAAAGTATATAAATTAATTAAGAAATAAAAATTAAGAAAATATTAAATTAAAATAAAAAAACACATTTACTTGAATATCGAAAAAAATTGATCTTGATACTCATCAAATAAATCCCAATCTTTTAATTCTTTATGAAGATCTTGAGCCCTTACTTTACCTGAATAAGCCTGCTTAAATAATTCATCTATTCTTTTTCTTGCCGCTATAGGGATACCATTTTTCACATCTAGTAATCCTGAATTGCTTAAGTCTTGGAAATTACTTTTAGCAGACGTTTTAGTATATTCAAAAATAAATTTAAAAAGAGATACATCCCATAAATTATTAATACCTCTTATTACTGCATGATTAGTTTGACTATTAATCAATCTAGATTTTATTCTTTCAGAAACTTCTTGAGGATTTCCTGAAACAATTTCTAGGTCTGTGGATTCGTTTTTATAGTTATATAGTAAAGCTGGTTCATTTTTACCAAAGACTCTATTTAATTCCTTAAGAAATTCTTTTGCATCATCGCCAAACCCAGACATTTTATAAAGAAAATCATTAGTAACTACTTGAGGTGTTTGTGCTGTAACTAATCCATGACGAATTACAGACTCTTCTGATTTATACTCAGAAACTTCCTTATACAATGGCTCAGTTACTATATGGTATCTAACCTTTGTCTGATTGTATGTTGAAAGTGTATTCTTAGGAGTAAGAATAACTTTGGTATTTTTCATCACTAAATTAAATAAATTCAATTAACTAAATTTCCATAAAATAATTCGATAACTTAATTATAACTAATACGAATTAATTACCCAATTGCCTTAATCTAGGATCGAATCTATCTCTAAACCAATCACCAAGGAAATTTAGAGACATAACTACTAAGAATATTCCTACACTTGGAAACATTGATACCCACCAAGCACTGTTCAAATAATCTCTACCTTCAGCAACTAATGCTCCCCAAACTGGGGTGGGAGGAGGCACTCCAGCTCCTAGGAAGCTTAATGATGCTTCGGCTAAAATCAATTGACCAATTCTCAATGTAGCAATTACAATAACTGTGTTTATTACTCCTGGTAGTAAATGGGTAAGCAATAATCTTACTTTAGACGCTCCTGCCACACGAGCATACATAATATAATCTCGTTCTTTTAACGTTAGAACCTCTGCTCTAACATTTCTAACGAAAGCAGGCCATGCCAAAAACGCCAGAAGAATAATAACAACAAGCAATGAAGGATCAAAAACAACTGCAGCAACTAATGCTAGCAATAAGAAGGGAATAGAATAAACTAAGTCTAATATTCTCATTAAAATATCATCAACAATTCCTCCAAAAAATCCAGCAACAAGTCCATAAGTTGTTCCAATTATAGTTCCACTAACTGCTGAGATAACAAGAACATAAAGAGTTATTCTTGCTCCATGCATTATTCTTGTTAGAGTATCTCTACCAAATTGATCCGCACCTAACCAATGTCTAGTTAAGTCTTTAGTTAACGGATCTACTGGTTCAGAAAATAAAGGAAGTGTTCTATCTCTCAAAGCAGGTAATTCAGGATCATATCCTGTTACATCAGCAAAAACAGCTAACAAAACTAGAATAGATAACATAACTATTGGAATTACAGGCCATCTTTGAAAAAATCTAACTACACCAATCAATTGCTTATAAAGAGGAAGATTTCTTTCTAAGTAAGAAGGTTTATCTATACCGATTTTTGTTGATAAAGTCATATGAATCCTCTATGAGTATCTTATTCTAGGATCAACAAATCCATAGGTTAAGTCTGAAATAAAAATAACAATTGCATAAAAAACTGCAAATAATAATACTGATCCTGTCATTACAGGAAAATCATTCTCTGACACTGCTGTGGTAGCCAACAAGCCTAATCCTGGCCAAACAAATACTGTTTCTACTATAATAGTTCCAGTCAAAAATCCTACAAAAATAAGAGCTGCTAAAGTTAAAGGTGGAATAAGAGCATTTTTCAAAGCATGTTTCCATATTACTACACGTTCAGGAACTCCCTTTGCTCGCGCTAATTTGATATATTCTGAGTCTAAGATCTCTAACATAGAAGACCTTGTTAATCTCAAATAACTTGCAGATGCTGCAAGTCCTAAAGTTCCAACAGGCAAAACATAATGCTTCCATCCTCCGGAAAAGAAATCAGGTATAAGAGAAAAGTCTCCTGAAGAAATACCTCTGAAAACTCCTTTTATTAAATAAGACTCTCCACTTCCAGCCGGCAACCATCCTAACTTTACAGCAAAAATTAAAATTCCTACTATAGCTATTACAAATGGTGGAGCTGCTTGGCCTATAAGAGCCAAAAATCTACCTGCCCAATCCCATATAGATCCCCGCTTAATAGCGGATATTACCCCTAATGGAATTCCAATCAGAGTGGATAAAATCCAAGAAAAAATAGTTAGTTCAAGAGTGTTAAGTACTTTTTCACCTATTAAGTCAGCTACATCTTTTTGTCCTAGTAGAGACCTACCT
>PBHC01000019.1:0-40753 GCA_002719295.1 Chloroflexota bacterium | reverse complement strand
TTCAGGCCTCTAGGTGTATGGATTGCGGGGTTCCTTTTTGTAACAATGGATGTCCTCTTGGAAATCTTATACCAGAATGGAACGATCTTGTGTATAAGCAGGATTGGGAAACTGCATATAAAAGATTGTCTGCAACAAATAACTTTCCCGAATTTACAGGAAGAATTTGTCCAGCACCTTGTGAAGCGTCATGTACTCTTTCAATTAACAATGATCCTGTAAGCATTGAGATGATTGAAAAAAACATTATTGAAAAAGCTTTTGAATCTGGATTTGTAAAACCAGAACCACCTACACATAGAACAGGGAAAAAAATAGCTGTTATCGGCTCAGGTCCTGCTGGCCTAGCTGCCTCGCAGCAACTAAACAGAGCAGGTCACACTGTAACTGTTTATGAAAGAAGCGAAGAACCTGGAGGACTATTAAGATATGGAATTCCAGAATTTAAACTTGAAAAAAGCGTAGTTCAAAGAAGAATCAATTTAATGGAACAAGAAGGAATTGAATTTGTTTGTTCAACTAATGTAGGAATAGATATTAAGGCAGAAGAACTAAAAAACAATTTTGATGCAATTTGCCTCTCTGGTGGCTCAACTGTACCTAGAGATTTGCCTATCGATGGAAGAAGTTTAGATGGTGTACACTTTGCAATGGAATTCTTAGCTCAACCAAACTGGGAAGGAGAATCCCAAAAAGTTCCAATTTCTGCAAAAAATAAAAATGTTGTGGTTATTGGTGGAGGAGACACTGGTGCTGATTGCCTAGGCACATCAATAAGACAAGGAGCAAAAAAAATCACACAAATTGAAATTTTGCCAGAACCTCCTAAATCTAGAAAAGTAAATAATCCTTGGCCTGAATGGCCAATGATTCTAAGAACTTCTTCAGCTCATGAAGAAGGAGGAGAAAGAGATTATAATGTATTAACAAAAAACTTCTCTGGAAATGGCAAAGTAGAAAAACTGATTTGTGAAAAAGTAGAATGGGTAGAAAATAATGAAACAGGCAGACCAGATCTTAAGCCTATAAAGGATAGCTCCTTCGACATTGAAGCGGATTTAGTTTTATTGGCTATGGGATTTGTTCATCCTTTACAAGAAGGCTTGTTAAATGATTTAGCTGTAGAATTTGATCAAAGAGGGAATGTTAAAACTGATACTAATCTTATGACTAATGTTGATGGAGTTTTTTCGTGTGGAGATATGCAAAGAGGTCAATCTTTGGTAGTTCATGCAATTGCTAGTGGAAGAAGTTGTGCTAAAAAAATAGATATATTTCTTGAAGGAAAATCTAGCTTGCCTGACGTTAGAGGATTTTTTAGAAATATAAAATAAAAACTGGAATCATAGATGTCTAATATCAAGATATCAATTAATCAAATAAATACTAAAGTTGGTTCTTTACATTCCAATACAAAAAAAATTGTTCAGAAAATCAAAGAAGCCGAAAAAAAAGATTGTGACATAGTTTGTTTTCCTGAGCTTACAATAACAGGATATCCGCCTGAAGATTTAGTTCTTAGTGAGACTTTTGTTAAGAATAATTTATTTGCTTTAAATAAAATTATTGATTCCACTGATAATATAACAGCTATAGTTGGATATATTGATAGTGAAAATGATGAAATTTTCAACTCAGCAGCAATTATTTCAAATAAAAAACTTATTGCTAGTTATAGAAAAAATAAGCTTCCTAATTATGGTGTTTTTGATGAAAAAAGATATTTTTCCCCTGGGAATCAAATTATCACTCTCAATAATAAAGACATAAAAATAGGTATAAGTATTTGCGAAGATATATGGGAAGACTTTGAAGTATGTAAACTTCAAGCTGATTTAGGATGTAATTTATTAATAAATATAAACGGATCTCCATTCGACAAAAACAAAAAAATGCTTAGAGAAAAATTACTATCAAATGTATCTAAGGATTGTAATGCTCATTTGGTATATGTGAACGCAATTGGAGGGCAAGATGAACTAGTTTTTGATGGAAGTTCAATGGTTTATAATTTCAAAGGAGAAAAAATAATCAGCCTACCAAGCTTTAAAGAAAAAAGTGAAGAAATTCAAATTGATTTAGAAGCGAACAATAATTCTAAACTCAAAAATATTAACCAAAAAAAATTTAAAATAATTGATAAAAACATTTCAATAAAAACACATAAAAGATTTACTGATCAGAAAAAAATAATTAAAACCTCACATATTGAAGATATTTTAAATGCTTTAATTCTAGGAACAAAAGACTATGCTGATAAAAATGGTTTCAAAAAATGCCTTGTCAGCTTATCTGGAGGCATAGATTCTGCATTAGTTACAGCTATAGCATGTAAAGCAATGGGTAATAAAAATGTAAAAGCAGTAACATTACCATCAAAGTATTCTTCTTCACATTCAATTTCTGATTCGGAAGATTTATGTAATAATTTGGGACTTGAATTAGAAATAATTCCTATAAAAGAATCTCATAAATCAATGTTATTTAGTTTGGAGAGTCTTTTTGATGGAACTAAAGAAAACAATGCTGAAGAAAATTTGCAAGCAAGAATTAGAGGGAATTTAATAATGGCAATTTCAAATAAATTCTCTTGGCTAGTTTTATCCACTGGAAATAAATCTGAAATTGCCACTGGATATGCAACTTTATATGGTGATATGGCAGGAGGATTTTCAGTGCTAAAAGATGTTCCAAAGACAATGGTTTATGAATTATCAAAATTTATAAATTTAAAGGAACAAATAATCCCAGAAAATATTATTATTAAACCTCCGTCAGCTGAACTTAAACCTGATCAATTTGATCAAGACACACTTCCTGATTATGAAATTTTAGATATGATAATTGAACTTTACATAGAAAAAAAAGAAAGTTTCAAAAAAATAGTAAATAATAAACAGATAAGAAAAACTATTCCGGAATCAAAAATTTTAGAAATATTAAAAATGATTGATAGAAATGAATATAAAAGAAGACAATCTCCTCCTGGAATCAAGATAACTCCTTTAGCATTTGGGAAAGACAGAAGGTACCCCTTAGCATCAGATCATAAGTACACTTATACAGATTATAAATCTTCATAAAAAATTCATATTTGTAAACTATAATTATTACTATGAATAAAAAAAAATCATTAATTGTAATATTAATTTCCTCAATTATTATACTTGGGTGTGACACTCAAAATTGGGAGGAATCTGGAACAGTAAAAGAATATAGCCCAGTAGAAATTTCCGAGATTTTTGAATCTCATTACAAAACTATTTTTTCTGAAGTCGTTGAATCAGTAGTTCAGATAAATCTTTATAATGAAGATTCTATGGGGATACCAACAAATAAATCTGGAGCTGGAGCTGGTTTTTTTTGGGACAAAGAAGGAAATATTCTTACAAATTATCATGTGATTCAACCAGCAATATCTTCTCGAAACACCTCAATTTTAGTACGAACATATACAAATGATGAATACTTAGCCGAAATTAAAGGATATGATTCATATTCGGATTTAGCAGTTATAAAGATTAATAAAACTACAACGACTCCACTAGATTTATATGACTCAGATATTATTTCACCAGGGGAATTGACTCTTGCAATAGGAAGTCCATTCGATCAAGAATTTACACTAACAACTGGTATAGTTAGTGCTATAGGGAGAACCCTAGATTCAACATTTACACCTTATAAAATTCCTAGCGTTATACAAACTGATGCTGCAATTAATCCTGGAAATTCTGGAGGCCCTTTACTAAACTCCAAAGGTAAAGTTATAGGAATAAATACTCAAATCAAGAGCAATTCGAGGCAAAATTCAGGGGTAGGGTTTGCAGTACCCATAAACTTAGCGAAGCAAGTTGTACCTAGTATTATAAATGGTGATGATCATTTGTATTCTTACCTTGGAATAAATGCATTGAACTTAGACTACGGTTCAAGAATAAGAGCAGATGTAGAAGAAAATTTTAAAGGTGTATTGATTCTAGATGTTCTAAATGAAGGACCAGCTCATTTAGCAGGCATAAAAGGAGATACTTCAATTCAGCCTGATTTAAATTTTGATGGTGACATCATCACTAAGATTGACTCATACAAAGTAGATACATTTGAAGACTTAATGTCCTATTTAGCACTTAACACCAAGGCCGGGGATATAGTAAAAATAGAAGTAGTAAGGGATTATCAATACATGGATATAGAAGTTGACTTACAGGCAAGACCAGATTAAAAAAACACCAAAGACATATAGCTTGAGAAATTTAGAACATTTGTGCTATATTGTTTAAATACTAACATCTAGGAGATACAAAAGTGGCTAACAAAAAAACCGTTAAAACTGAGAATAAAGCTATAGAGCTAACTATAGAGCAAATAGAAAAAAGTTTTGGTAAGGGCGCTGTGATGCGAATGAATGAGTCAACTGACGGTTCAGAAAAAATACAGTCTATTTCTACTGGTTCTATGGGATTAGATTTAGCTTTAGGAATCGGAGGAGTCCCAAGAGGCCGTATTGTTGAAATATTTGGAGCAGAAAGTGCTGGAAAAAGTACACTGGCATTATCGTGCCTAGCACAAGCTCAAAAAAACGGAGGGCAAGCTGCATATATTGATGTTGAACATGCAATGGACCCTAGTTATGCTCAAAAAATAGGGGTTAATAATAAAGAGTTACTAATTTCCCAGCCTAACTCAGCAGAAGAAGCTTTGGAAATAACAGACCATCTTGTAGCTTCCGGAGCATTAGACATCATAGTAGTTGACTCTGTCGCAGCTCTAGTTCCAAGGGCAGAATTAGAAGGAGAAATGGGAGACTATCATATAGGTGCACAAGCAAGACTTATGTCTCAAGCCCTAAGAAAATTAACAGCGACTGTACATAAAACAAATACAACTTGCATATTTATAAATCAACTGAGAGAAAAAGTTGGTGTAATATTTGGTTCTCCAGAAGTAACTCCAGGAGGTAGGGCTCTCAAATTTTATAGTTCAGTTAGAATAGACCTTAGAAGATCTGAATCAATAAAAATAGGAGAAGAATTGATAGGTAATAAAGTAAGGGTAAGAGTAGTCAAGAATAAAGTAGCCCCTCCGTTTAAAAAAGCTGAACTGGAAATTCTATATAATGAAGGGATTTCAAAAGAAGCAGAAATTCTAGACATAG
The DNA here is from genome assembly GCA_002719295.1 of Chloroflexota bacterium. Taxonomy (GTDB): domain Bacteria; phylum Chloroflexota; class Dehalococcoidia; order Lucifugimonadales; family Lucifugimonadaceae; genus TMED-70. Next base: position 35,595 of record PBHC01000019.1, on the reverse strand, counting down.
GAGTAACTAAAAATATTATAGAAAAAAGCGGTTCTTTCTATTCTTTTGAAGGGGAAAGGCTTGGACAGGGCAGAGAATCTGTAAGAAAATACTTAAAAAACAATGAAGAAATTTCTAATAAGATAGAAGACTTAATATTAAATCCTATTGAAGATCCTACGAACGAAGAGGATCTTACTTAGCCAAAAATTAAAAAAAAATTTCTTGATATATGAATTTAATTGTAAAATCATATTGTGGAAGTTTTAATTATAATAATCGTTTTAGCCCTTATGGGAAGTGCATTCATCAGCGCTTCTGAGGCTTCAATAATAGCCGTAAACAGAGTTAGAATAAGAAATTTATCTGACCGTGGTAATAAGAAAGCAAGCGCAATAGAAAAAACTTTGGAAGAGAATGAAAAGTTTTTTGGAACTCTTTTGCTATTTGGAAATTTATTAAATGTTCTTATTGCTACCCTAGTTGGAGCTCTAATTATAAACATTTTTGGAGAAGGGGGATTTACTAGTGTAGCTATTGCAACTGCTATTTCTACAATAATAGTTGTTACCTTTGGAGAACTTACTCCTAAATCAATTTCAACAAGAATTGCTGACAAATGGTCATTATTTGTCATTAATATAATTAGAGGCCTAATGTATGTCTCAGGTCCAGCTGTATGGTCATTCACATTAGTTCCAAAAATAATAACAAAAACATTTCTAAAATCTACTATTGATGAAAATCCTATGGTTACAACTGGAGAATTAAGAAAACTTATTGATTTAGGTGAAGAAGAAGGAACAGTTGAGTCTTCACAAGGAGAAATGCTAGAGAACGTTTTTAGATTTGGTGAAATACAAATCAAAGACATTATGACTCCAAGACCAGAAATAGTATGGGTAGACAAAAACATTTCAATAAATACATTTTTGAAAATTTATAAGAAAACACCACATACAAGGTTCCCTGTATGTGACGGATCTCTTGATGAAGTAGTGGGAATTATAAGTGTAAAAGAAGTAATGCTATATTTATCAAATGAATCATCAGATACAAACAATTCGATTAACCAGCTAATTAAAGAAGGTTTATTTTCTCCTGAAATGAAATTACTTGACGAATTATTAGAAGAATTTCAGAACACTGGAAATAAAATAACCTTAGCTATAGATGAATATGGTGAAATTTCTGGGATTTTAACTCTCTCTAAATGTTTAGAAAAAATTGTAGGAGAAAGTATAGAAGAAGGTAGAGATAGCATCAACAAAATCAATAAAACAGCAAATGACTTGTATTTAGTAGATGCTAGTATCTCAATAAATGAAATAAATGATGAAATGAACTTAGACATACCAGAAGGAAGATACGAAACACTTGCTGGTTTTATAATAGATAGGTTGCAAACAATTCCAGAAAAAAATACAAGAACAAATTTTAATGGAATCAGATTTACAATTACTGAAACCCAAAAAAATAAAATTTCAAAAATTCAAATTAGAGTTCCTTCAATAACTTCGAAAAAAAATGTTGAAAATTAATGAAATTTACAAAAAGTTAAGATTAGATCTACCTGACAATATATTAAGAGGAGAATCTAAGGTGATATTAGGTTTTTCAGGAGGCCCCGATTCAAGATTACTTCTAGACTTTTTAAGCAATTCTATAAAAAATTCAAAAAACAATCTTATTGTTGCTCATGTAAATTATAAGCTCAGAGAAAATGAGTCTGATAAAGATGAAAATTTAGTTACTAATATTTGTAAAAATGAGAATCTATTATTAGAAAAGCATGTTCATATTCTAGATAAAAACTCTAAAGGGATACAAGAAAAAGCACGTAAAATAAGATTGGATTTTTTTAGAGATTTATCAATAAAATATAGAACAAACAAAATATTTTTAGGTCATAACTACAATGATCACGTAGAAACAATTATGTTGAATATAATTAGAGGTTCAGGATTAAATGGTTTAGAAGGAATAAAATTTAAGAATAAAATCAGGATTGAAGAAAATACTTTAGAAATTTTCAGGCCATTGATTAAAATCAAAAAGCCTTTAATTGAAGAAATCTGCAATAAAAAAAATCTTGAATTTGTTATTGATTCATCAAATAAAAAAAATGATTATTCAAGAAACAAATTAAGAAATCAAATAATTCCAGAAATTGAAAAAATAAATCCAAAGTTTTTAGATTCAGTAAATTCACTGTCAAATTTAATTAAAAAAAGAAAAAGTAAAAAAAAAATTAAATTTGGAAAATATAAAGGGATTGAGATAAGTGAAGGGATAAAATTATTATCTTATGAATATTCAAAACTTAGAATAAATTCTTTTCTTGGAAGAACTCATTATGAAATGTTTGAGAATATACTTTTAGGTAATTCTCTATCACAAAATCTACCTGAAAATATAAGACTATTTAGAAATGATGATAATTTGGTTTTTGAGGATTTATCTGAAAAAAAAATCAAATTAGAATTAAATAAAAAAATTTCAATCCCTGGAAAAACTATATTAAGCCAAGATTTTCAAATAATAACTAGAGTTATCAATAAACCTCAAAATATAAAGCAAACAAATAAAAATTTAATTTACATCAATGAAAAGTATTATGATCAAAATTTATATATAAGAATAAGGAATAATGGGGACAGAATAAATTCAATCTCAAATATTTATACAAGAGTAAAAAAAGTCTTATCAAATTATAAAAATATAAAAGATAAAAAAAATGCACTAATTTTAGAATCAAATAATGAAATTTTATGGATTGTTGGGATTAAACAATCTATAAGCTCCTATGTTGAAAAAAATAATAAAAAAGTACTTGAGATAAAATTATTAGAAAATCCTATCTAGCCTTGATGAAATATTCATCCCAGGCATCCTTCCACGCCTAGCTATAGCTTTCCCTTCAATTTCTTTTATATCAGCTCTAAAATTAATTTTAGAGCCTCTAGCTATGTAATTATCTATTGCAAAGCCTGCAACACTAGACTCGTTTTCGACAAATTGCTTAATATCATCTGGATTCATGTCTCCACTAACATAAATATCGCAGCCTGTTATTTGCTCATCTTCTAATTTTTTATTTATTTCATCAACGAGATGTGGAGTAATTCCACCTCTTTCAATAGGGGTTTCTATTCTTATTCCTCTTAGTGTTTCTTTCATGGCTTTTCCAACTTGAATAGCTTCTTCTGCTTCATCTTTGAATGTATCAATCAATACAACTCTAGGGACATTTTTTTCCATGTGTCTATCAAAAGCAAGCGCTGCTCTTACTGTTTCACCCATAATTAAAACTAATGAGTGTGGCATTGTTCCTGATGGTGTTGTTTGGGTTAATTTTCCTCCTATAAGAGAACTTACTGCAGAACAGCCTCCTACATAAGCCGAATAATCAACTTGGCCCGCAACAGATGGATGTACAGATCTTGATGCAAAACTTACTACAGGAATTCCAGATGCCGCAACTACGCAATTATGAGCTGCAGTTGCCCAAGATGAACATGAAGTCAAGGTCCCCAATAAAGAAGTTTCATATAGCCCAAAACTTGCAAATCTTGCCTTAATTCTTAGTACAACTTCATTTTCTGTGACCTCATTTCCTTCTTGTAATGCCCACAATTCTCTGTCAGCTTCAGGCAATACATTATCTAGCAAATCAATAATTTGATTGATACCACATATAATTCCAGAGTTAGTTGATTCAATTTCATAAGTTACAAAAGGGTTCAATCCTTCATTTCTAAGAATATTGAGAGTTCTGTGAAGGTAAATTTCTGAAGTTTCTCCAACGATTATAGATCTGTCTACTTGTTGTTTTGGGTTATTAGTCATTTTAAATATCTATTTTTTTAAATAATTTGAATCTCAATTTAGTTAATCCTACTATATCCTCTATCGCTGTGCTAATTATATTGACGCTTGTATTAGGATCATCAGTCCATTTTACAGGGATTTGATCAATTTTTAGATTAAATTTTCTTGCTAACAAAATCAATTCAGTATCAAAAAACCATCTATTATTTTCAACAAAATCTAGTATTTTTAAAATTTTCAATCTAGAAAAAGCTTTAAATCCACATTGCATATCGCTAATTCTGCTCTTAGGAAAAAAAAACTTAATTAATATATTGTAGGCTCGGGAAGTAAATTCTCTTATTTTTTTTCTCCCTATAACTTTTGATTCTTTAGATAACCTAGAACCTATGGATATATCATTTCCAATCATGGCTATAGATTCAATTAAGGGTTTAAAATGAGACAAATCTGTTGATAAATCAATATCCATATAAGAGACAATATCAGCCTTAGAACTCTTAATTGATTTTTTTATAGCCCTTCCTCTACCTTTCTCAGGTATAAATAAGTAGTTATCTATTAATTTATTATTTAGAAGGTTTTTACATATTTTAGGAGTAGGGTCATTTGATCCATTGTCAGCTATTGTTATGCAAAGGTCTTTTCTAAAGTCAGAATCAAAAAAATCATTAAATTTTTTTATTTGTTGATTTAATGTTTGTGCTTCATTGTATACTGGAAAAATTACCTCGATTTTCATAATATTTAGTGCGAAAAATGCCTTTTATTTGTAAAGATCATTTTTACTTTCAATTCATTAGCCTTTTCTATTACTTCTTTATCTCTAATTGATCCTCCAGGTTGAACAATAGTTTTAATATTATGTTTTACTGCCAGTTCAATACTGTCAGGAAAAGGGAAAAAAGCATCAGATGATAAAATTGAATTATCTGTTATATGTTCAGATGCCTTTTCTACAGCTAAATTCACGCTGTTAACTCGATTTGGTTGACCTGACCCTATTCCTATTATTGATTTCCCTTCAGTTATTACAATAGCATTAGATTTTACAAACTTGGTTGAATTCCATGAAAATAGTAGATTCTCTAAATCAGTTTTTGAAGGCTTAATTTTTGTAACAAAATTCCAATCGTTTATATTTTCAATAAAATTATCTTTTTCTTGTAAAAGTAAGCCTCCATTTATCGTTCTAAACTCAAAATTTTGCTTAGCAAAATCAGATGAAATAAGTCTTACATTTTTTTTTGAAGTTAAAATTTCTAGTGATTCTTTAGAAAAACTTGGAGCGATTATTACATCATAAAAAGTTTTAGATATTTCCTCTGCAGTTTCAAGCTCCATCTCTGTATTTAATCCTACAATTCCTCCAAATGCTGAAACAGGGTCACCTCTTAGAGCAAGTTTATAAGCCTCCAATTGAGTTGTTTGAGAAGAAAGTCCACAAGAATTAGTATGCTTTACTATAGATACACACTTATCTGAAAAAGAATTAGCAGCATAAAATGCAGCGTCAGCATCTAAATAATTTAAATAAGACATTGCTTTACCATGTAGCAATTTTAAATTGGCAATTCCATTTTTTTGATTTGAATAAATAGCACCTTTTTGATGAGGATTTTCACCATATCTAAGATCCATCAATTTATTTAAGGTTAGATCTAGCTTATTTGGCATAACATCCAAATTAGTTTCATTATTTAAAAATTTAAATATTTTTTTGTCATACTCGGAGGTTATTTTAAAAATCTTAGTTGCGAGTTTTTTTCTAGTTTCAAGATCTATAGAGTTTTTTTTCAATTTTTCAGAAATATAAGCATAATCATTCGGGTCATAAAGAACTATCATTCGTTTAAAATTTTTAGCCGCAGCTCTTAACATAGAAGGACCTCCTATGTCTATATTTTCAATAATTTCACTATAAGTAGAATTTGGATCATTTGAGACTTTTTCAAAAGGATACAAATTATTAACAACAATATCAAATAATTCTAAATTTAATTTTTTTATATCAGAAATATGATTAGGATTATCAGGGTCAGCAAGGATTCCTGCATGAATATTTGGATGCAAAGTTTTCACTCTTCCTTCAAGAATTTCATCATGACCTGTGATTTCAAAGATTGAGTGCACTTTATATCCTTTACTTTGAATGAACTTTAAGGTTCCTCCAGTAGAATAAATTTCACAATTGATTGATTTTAGAGTGTCACAAAGCTGTTCAAGCCCTTCTTTGTCATAAACGCTTATAAGTGCTTTCATAAAAAATCCTAACTATATTATTTGAACATTTTGTTCATTATCTTTTTTAGTTTGAATTTCTCCTAAAATCCATGAGTCTTTACAAGCATTCAAGATTTGATTCTTGTTAGAAGGGTCAACAATTAGAATTAGCCCTACTCCCATATTAAACACATCAAACATTTCGCTTTCTGAAACTTTACCTTCAGACATTATATGCATAAATAAAGGAGGTATTTCCCAAGATTTCTTACTTATTTTTGCAACTAAATTTTCATTAAAAACTCTTGGAAGATTTTTGCTTAATCCTCCTCCTGTAATGTGTGATATTCCAGAAATTAAACTTAAAACAGGATCAATAGATGTAAGGTATTCTCTATGTGGCTCTGCTAAAAGTTCTCCTAAATTCCTAGTTTCTCCTTTTATATTCTGAGATAAGACTGATATGTCATCATCTGAATTAAATATTGATCTTACCAAGGAAAATCCATTAGTGTGAAGACCGCTTGAAGGTAATCCTATTAATATATCTCCTTCTTTTGTATCTGATTTAAGCATAAGATTTTCTTTAGTTACTGACCCAACCATAAAACCCACCACATCATAATCACCTTCATTATATACACCAGGTAAAGTAGCCGTTTCTCCCCCAATTACTGCACAGTTAACTTTAGAACAAGCCTCAGAAATTCCTTCAACTACATCTAAAACTATTTTTTCATCTAAGTTTGCAAATGCTAAATAATCTAAAAAAAATAAAGGCTTGGCTCCTTGTGGAATAAGATCATTTATACAGTGATTTACGATATCTATACCAAGATTTTTGTGTAATCCTAATTTTGCAGAAATTTTTACTTTTGTTCCTACTGAATCTGTTGTTGAAACTAAAACGGAATTTTTATCAAAATTATCAGGAGAAAACAACCCCCCAAATCCATCCGAATTATTAAGCACATTTTTATTATGTGTGCTCTTAACAGATTTGATCAATTTATCCTTAATAAGATCAGATTTTTCAAGATCGACTCCTGATTTTTTATAATTACTTGTCATAATAATATTTACTTTTGTTTAATTTTTTCCAAATGAAACTTATCAAAGTCTAACTGTACTGGCATAGGGTAATTACCAGTAAAGCATGCTTTACAATAATCACCTTTTTTAGAATTAACAGATTTTTCTAAAGCATCTATACTCAAGAATCCCAATGTATCAGCCCCTATAATTTTTCTAATTTCTTCAACATTAAATTGATTGGCAATTAATTCAGAACTTGTAGCCATATCAACCCCAAAGAAACATGGAGAGGTAATTGGAGGAGAAGATACTCTCATATGAATTTCCTTTGCTCCAGCATCTTTTATCATTTCTATAACTCTAGATGTTGTTGTACCTCTAACTATAGAATCATCAATTAATACAACTCTCTTGTTTTTAACCACCTCATTTAAGACATTAAACTTTGTTTTGACTCCTAGTTCTCTTAACTTTTGATTTGGAGAAATAAAGGTTCTACCAACATATCTATTTCTAATCAATCCTTCAGTATAAGGAATTTTACTTTCATTTGAGTAGCCTATAGCTGCAGGTATAGCTGAATCAGGGACTCCGACCACAATATCTGCATCAACTGCATGTTCCTTCGCTAAGCTTTTACCCATTTTTAATCTAGATTCATAAGTTAATTGTCCGTCAATAACTGAATCTGGTCTAGAAAAATATATTTGCTCAAAGATACACATTTTATGATCTTTTGAACTTGAGTTATATTTAGAAGATTTAATCCCAGATTTATTTATAACTATAGTTTCTCCATTGTCAATTTCTCTTACAAATTCTGCACCTATATGAGATAAAGCTGAAGATTCAGAAGACAAAATCCAAGAATCATTTTTTTTCCCCAAGCATAACGGCCTTATACCTAAAGGATCTCTTACTCCAATCAATTCATCTTTTGTCATCATAACAAGAGAAAAAGCTCCTTTTATATACCTCATACAATAATTAGATTTTTCAAACCAATCTTTACCTACTGAATTTACGTACATATATGCAATAACTTCAGTATCAGCAGTAGTAATATAATCAATATCAAATTCAGATAAATATTTATCTTTTAATTCTTCTGAATTTACAATGTTCCCATTATGTCCCAGTGCAAGTTCTCCATTAATGCCTTGAACAATCAAAGGTTGTGCATTTTGTTTAGAATCACTTCCAGTAGTTGAATACCTTGTATGTCCAATTCCAATCCCACCTTTTAATTCTTTAACGTCAAAATCATTAAATACATTAGCAATAAGGCCTGTGTCTTTTTTAGTATAAAATTTAGTTTCATCAGAAGTTGCAATCCCTGCACTTTCCTGACCTCTATGCTGAAGAGCAAAAAGACCTAAATAAATAGATTCAGCTACAGATTCATTAGGATCGTAAATCCCAAATACTCCACATTCCTCATTTAATGATTCTATAGCCATAAACAATAATATTTTATTTGAAGAGTTGTCACTCTTATAATAGTGACATTTTCATTCAAAATTATAAAGTAGATTAATAGTAAGTTTTGAATTATTTGAAAAGAATACAAAACATTTATCAACAGAGAAATTTATTTATGAACAAATTCATCATATCTGCTAGACCCAAACAAACACTTAAGAACTCCGTAGTTTTCATTCCCTTGATTTTTACATTAGAAGAATGGCTTCCAAATGCAATTTTAAGTTCTTTAGTTAGTAGTTTTTTTTGCTTCTTGGCATTTTCTTGTTGCTCGATAATAGGTTATCAAATCAATGATTGGATAGACAAAGAATATGATAAAAAGCATCCTGCAAAAAAACTCAGACCTATTGCAAATAATCAGATAAGTTTAAAAGAATTTTACATTTATATACTGCTATTACTTGCATTTGGTTTAATCTTTTCTATATCAGTAAATTTTTATGTCCTTTATATGTTCTTCACTTACTTGGCTTTGAGTGTTTTGTATAGTTTGAAATTAAAAAGAATAATCTTGATTGACTCAATTTCTGTTACTATTTTCTACATCATCAGAATGATAGCAGGAGCATATTCAATAACATTAAATATTTCCCTTTGGCTTTATATATTAACTTTTTTTTCTACTCTATTTCTAATCATTATCAAAAGAACAAGCGAAACAAATAAAGGTAATTTTAGAGATGATAAGATTGTTATTTTTTATAATAATTTAGCAAACATAAAGATAAAATCATTTCTTTTGACAATAAATATTATTTTATATATAACATATGCAATTTCAGAAATAATTTCAGATCAAAGAAACTTGATATTTATTATTACAATAATATTTTTTAGCTCTGGGATTATAAGATATTTTTCTATCACAAACGGGAATACTCGAGGGGAATCTCCAGAAACAATAATTACAAAAGACTTTTTTATTCAACTATCAGTACTTTTGTATCTAATCTCTATTTTCTTTTCATAGCAATCTTAAAAACATCAGAATTGATACTTTTTAATCCCCTATACATAGTGCTTTTAGCTGCTATTTCATTTGCTAACTGTGCCGCAAATGAAATATTTTTTGAATGAAAGAATGTGTGAGAAAAAACTGTTGCAAATATATCTCCTGCACCAATAGTGCTTAATGACTTAACTCTTTTTGAAGGGAATTCAAAGCTATTTTCCCCGCTATAAATAGAAGAACCTTTATCCCCTCTTGTTATAACCAAAATTTTCGCCAGTTTTCTAAATTGTTCTATATTTATGCTGGTATTTAATATTTCTTCTTCTGAAAAAAACAAAATATCAAAAAAAGGGATTTTTTTTATATCAGAAAAATCTATTCTCACCACATCTGTTTTTAGTTTTCTAATCCAACCTTGTGGCATTCCAATAAAAAATGATTTCTTGAATTTTTTCATCAGTAGTTTAGTTTCAAAAATCGAAAATTCATTAAGAACAGGTGAAATATAAATAATTTCAGGTGTAAAATTTAATTTCAAATCAGTAATTTTCAATTTCTTCCCATAAGAGTTAGCGTGAATTTCTCTAATTTCTGATTTAAAAAAAAAATTAAACTTATTTGTAAATTCAGATTCAATTCTAAATAAGTTACTCTTCTCTGTAAAATTTTCTATAGAAAAATCTTCTCCAAAGCTTGTAAGAATATGTATTTTTTTTTCACCAAGCTTTGACAATGAATTTGCAACATATGTAACAGGTCCTCCTGGTCCAAAGCATTTTCCTTTTACAAAATCAACAGTTGGATTACCTATTACTAAAATATTATTCATCTATTAATCTGCTGGATTAATTACTACTTTCCTGTGAAGACCCTCTCCTCTACTCTGAGTAGTAACATTTTTCATTTCAGCAAGAGTCATATGTACAATTCTCCTGTCGGCAGGTGACATTGGTTCTAATGTTATTCTTTTACCTGTTTTAGAAACTTTTTCTGCTGTTTTTTTTGCAATATTTTCTAATTTTTCTTTTCTTCTTAACCTGTAATCTTCCACGTCAATCATAATGTTAGCTCTTTTATCCAAAGCTTTACTAGCCATCAATCTTACTAGATACTCCAATGAAGATAATGTTTCTCCTCTCCTTCCGATCAACAAACCAGAGTCTTTACCTTCAAGCTCAAAAACTATTGAACCTTCTTCCATTTGGTCTCTTACGTATACATCTGCATCTAAACCTGTAGAATTAATCAAGTTATTCAAAATTTTTCCTACGGCCTCTTCTATCTCTGGATCTTTTTCCGTAGCCATAGGTATTTCTTTTTCAGAATCTTTTTTAGATTCTCTTTTAATTTTTGAATCTTCATTAGATTTCTTTTCTGATTTATCAGATTTTTTTGATACAGCTTTTTTTCTAGGCTTTGTATCTTTATTAGTTTTTCTAATAGGTTTCTTTGCTTTTTCAGGCTCAGATTTAGGTTCTCCTAAAATATAAACTTCGATCTCAGCAGGGTGCCCTCCTAGACCTAAAATACCATTCCTACCCGTATCAATAATCTTAATTTCAAGATTTTCTAGATCTTCGTTTAGCGTTTTTAGAGCCTCTTCGGTTGCTTCTTCTACTGTTCTCCCTTTGAATATCCTTGGGTTCATCAGTTTCCTCCTTATTGTTTTCTATTTTTTGTTTATTATTAGTACTATTCTTTTGATCACTTAATTTTTGAAGATATATTGTTCTAGATTCTTCTGTTCCAAAGAATAGTTTTCCAAAAAGCATTATTGGTTGTTTTCCTCCGACGAAATATTGTATAAAAATACCGATAATATTTGAAAAAAGAATATATACTGCAAGACCTGCAGGAAATTGCCATGTAAAAACCCCAAACATTATTGGCATCATCCAAAGCATCATTTGTTGTGTTTGCTGTTGCCTAGGGTCTGTTGAAGGAGAAGTTGTAAATTTTTGCTGTATGAACATTGATAATCCAACTATCACCGGTAAGGCAAATTGCCAGGGAGATGGAGCATATTGAACAAAATCCACAAGATCTATACCTAAAAATTCAGTATTATATGGAACTTTTGAAATTGATTGATTCCAAGAATAAAAGTTTTTTGAAAGTTCAACAAAACCTTCAGGAGAAGATGGAGCACTTTTAAATATTGCTCTATACAAACCAATCCATATAGGCATTTGAATTATTAATGGACCTAAACAACCTATTGGATTAACTCCTGCTTCTTTATATAAAGCCATTGTCTCCTGTTGGATTTTTTGTCTAGTTTGTGCTGTTTTATTTTTATATTTATTTTGAATAGCCTGAAGCTGAGGTTGCAGTTCTTGCATTTTTTTCATTTGCTTTGTCTGCCTGATTGTGAGTGGAATAAGAACAAATCGAATAATAATTGTAAATGAAATAATTGATAGACCTAAATTATCGCCTAAAAGATCATACAGTATAGATAAACTGTTGATCATAGGTTTCATTATTAAATTGTTCCAAAATAAGCTAAAAATATTCATTTTAATTAATCACAAATTTTTCCTTCGTTTAAATTCAAACAATAAAATAGATCTCTAGACTTTAATCTGAAAAATAAAATTTCTCCTTTTTGTGAATGAATTATTAGATTATCTTTATTTACAATAGGAGAACTATATATTTTTTTATCAGTAGGATAATTTCCTTGGCTTTCAGCAAAATTCACACTATTATTACTTAATACCTCTATACCTTTTTTTTCTGTAGGAATTAAAATATATTCTCTTCCATCATAAGAAACTAACTTTGGATCCCCTACAATTATTTTTTCGGTATAATATTTATCTTTTATATCTAGATTTGATCGATCAAGAATTAGCAAATCTCCATTTACAGTGAAAACATATATACTATCGTTATAAAAAACAGGAGAAGAAATCATCCAGTTATCAATATCTGAAGATTTATATTCATCAAGGTCATTAATATTTGTAGAATAAAATGTCCCTGATACATCAGAAAAATAGAGTTTATTATTATCAAAAGATATCGGAGAATTTATTGAATAAGGGAACTTTTTTGAATCTACAAGTAAATTTTCTAGATTAATATTTTTTGAGTCATCTATATTAGCATCTAAGATATATATCCAGCCATCCAAAGTAGAAACTACGAATTTATCCTCAAATAATTCAACTCCTGTCCAAATCTCTCCCTCAAGAGTAATTTTACCTAAATTCTCATAATTTTTACCTGATAATGATATAAAGTGTATCTCAGCTTCTTTATCATTTGAAACTTCTGTTTGTTTCTTAAGAGTTGAGTAAACGAGAATATCTTTATTGATAGATATTTTTGAACTAATTTTAGATAAGGTATTAATATTCCATTCTAATTCTCCTGTGCCAATATCAAGTTGAAAAACCTCACCTTCACATGATTTTCCTCTACATGAAAAATTTGAACTTATCACAGAATTTTCATAAAAAATAGGATTTGAGTAAGAAGTATTTTTAGATTCTTTAGGATAGGACCACTGTGTGACAGGAATTCCTTCTGAAAGGTTAAATTTATGCAACCTACCTTGATTAGTAGTTACAAAATAAGAATCATCTTCTTCTAAATAAACGATATCAGACCATCCTCCTTCATATGAAAAGCTCATACAAGATATAAATAAAAATAAAAGCAAAGGACTAAATAAATATATTAATTTGATTTTTAATTTTCTAAAGTAATTTAGAAATGGAAAAAGTGTACATAAAATTAATCTTATAAACGTTATAAATACGCCAACAAGGATACCTTTTTCAAAAATAGCTCTTTTAGAAAATTCTGAACAAGTCTCAGAAAAGGAGCATTGAGAACTAATATAAGGTGATATAGCCAACTTATAAAAAGTCAGTAACTGAATCATTAAATTTTTCAGCGACTTATTTGCTGAATAAATTTTCATTTTATAAACCTATAAATCTATTTTTTCTAAAAAAGATTTATATTCAGAGAAATCAAATTTTTCAATTTTAGGATTTACGCTAACCAGTATCCATAATCCTTTTTTTGAAGGATCTTTATCATACTTATCAAACAACTCGAATAAGATATGCTTAATTTGTCTTCTTATTCTATTCCTAAAAACTGCATTGCCTGTTTTCGTATTTATTTGAAAACCGAGTCTAAAATCGTTTATCTTGTAAGTTAAGGTAATCAGAGTAACAAAATTTGAATTGTTTCTTTTTCCATATTTTCTTAGTTTAGAAAAATCTGATTTATTATTTAGACTTTTTACTTCCAAAATTCAGTTTATACAGTTAGTCTTTCACGACCCTTGCTTCTTCTTCTAGCCAAAACTCTTCTCCCACTAGGAGTTCTCATTCTACTTCTGAATCCATGTACTCTAGATCTTCTTCTATTTTTTGGTTGGTAAGTTCTTTTTGGCATTTGAGTTAAATTCTTCTCTGGATAATTTCTTTTTTAATATTTTTTACTTGTAATAATTATTTAATATTATCAAAAAAAACTCCAAAAAGAATTGTTTCTTTACAAAAACATGACTATTTGAAACACATTTAACTAAGATTTGATTTAAAATAGAATGATACGAAATTTATCTGTGGGGGCTAAATTGACTAAAAAAACAACTTCTGAAGAGAAAAATACTGAAGAAATTACGGAATTAGATTTAGTTGATCTTACATCTGCATTCCAATATTACGTTCAAAATTCACCAAGAAAACTAAACAATATTGCTCAACAAGAAATTGGTAGACTTGTAAGGTGGATTGGCCCCGAAAGAGAAATCAAAACAATAACACCTTCTGAAATCGGCTCTTATTCTGATGAATTTGCAAAAAGAACAAGTACAGATACTGCTCCACAAAAAGTAGCTTATATAAAAAAATTTCTTACCTTTCTTAAGATCAATGAATTATCAAGCGGAAATTTAGCTTCTCACCTTAGAATGAAAAAATCAAATGTAGGTAAAATAACTAAAAAGTTAGAAGAAACTAAAGGCGCAGAGATAAATTTAACTGAAGCTGGATACAAAGATTATGAAAAACAGCTTAAAGATTACAAAACTGAAATGCCGACATTAGCTGAAGAAGTAAGAAAAGCGGCAGCTGATGGGGATATCAGAGAGAATGCTCCTTTAGATGCTGCAAGAGAAAAAATAGAGATGGTTAATTCCAAAATATATGAAATTGAAGCAATACTAAAAGTAGCCAATATAATAGATAGTAGTTCTCAAGGTGATCAAATAGTTATAGGTTCTAAAGTAACTGTAAAAAATCATCAAAGTAAAAATAATCAAGAGTATCAACTAGTTGAAGCCAACGAGGCAAATCCTCTTGTAGGAAAAATATCAAGCGTTTCTCCAGTCGGAGCAGCAATACTTGGTAGAAGAACAGGTGATGAAGTTACTGTTTCTACTCCTGCTGGAGAACAGGTATATACAATAGATGCAATAAAATAAATCTATGACTCTAGCAAGAAAAAAAACATCGGATGATATTTATTCTTATCTAGAGCACGAACTGAAGAACAGTATACAAGGTGAAGTTAACTTTGACGATGTATACAGACAAATGTACGCAACGGATGGTTCAATTTATAAGATGACTCCTATAGGAGTTACTCTCCCAAAAAACCCTGATGATGTATCCGCTATTATAGATATCTGTAATAAAAATAAAACAGCTGTACTTCCAAGAGGGGGAGGGACAAGTTTATCAGGGCAAACTGTAAACTCTGCTGTTGTCATGGATTTTTCTAAATATATGAACAATGTATTAGAAATCAATCCAGAAGAAAAATTTGTAATAACAGAACCTGGTATAACTATTGATAATTTAAATCAAAGTCTTAAGCATACAAATCTACATTTTACTCCTGACCCTTCAACAAAATCACGGGCAAATGTTGGAGGAGCAATGGGTAATAACTCTTGTGGAGCACATTCGGTTATTTATGGAAAAACAGTAGATCAAGTTAAAGAGATGGAAGTAATTCTATCTGATAGCTCAAAAGCTTACTTTGAGGAAATATCAGGAAAAAGATTAGAAGATAAAATTTCACTAGACAATTTAGAAGGAAAAATCTATAGAGATGTAATGAGCATGTCTTCAAAATACTATGATGAAATAAATTCTAAATACTCTAAAGTAAATAGAAGAGTTGGTGGTTACAACCTTGACTTAGTTCATCCAAATTCTAATAAATTAAATTTAGTTAACATCATGGTAGGTTCAGAAGGAACATTGGCAGCAGTAACAAAAGCAAAACTAAATTTAGAACCTCTTCCAAAATATGTTGGGTTAGCTATTTTGCACTTTAAAGATTTAATAGAATCAATGGAAGCCACAGTTGCAACTCTTGAAGAAGGACCTGCCGCAGTAGAACATATAGGAGAAATGATCATTACCCAAGCAAAGCAATCACTTGGGTTTTCTAGAAACTTGGATTTTTTACAGGGAGATCCTACTGATATTTTGGTAGTTGAAATGAATGGTTCAACTGATAACGAGGTAAGAAGTAAGATACAAAAATTATCTGAAAAAATGAAAAGATTGAATCTTTCATATGCCATAACTACTCTTTTTGATTCTTCAAAAATATCTCAGGTATGGGCTATGAGGCAAGCTGGATTAGGGCTTATGATGAATATTCCAGGAGATAAAAAACCAATCCCTTTTGTTGAGGACACAGCAGTTTCCCCTGAAAAATTACCTGAATACGTAAAAAGGTTCGATGAAATAGTTCGAAGTAATGGTACAGAAGCTGGATACTATGGACATGCATCTGAAGGTTGTCTTCATATAAGACCAACTATTAACTTGAAAAATCAAGAAGGTATAGATCGTATGATAAAGATATCAGACGAGATTTCAGATTTAGTTAAAGAATTTGATGGTTCTCTTAGTGGAGAACATGGTGATGGAATAGTAAGAGGTGTTTGGTCAGAAAAAATGTATGGGTCAAAAATCATAAACTCATTTAGAGAATTAAAAGGAGCTTTTGATCCTGATTCAATAATGAATCCTGGAAAAATTTTCGATACACCTAAGATGGGAGATAATCTTAGATATGGTACATCATATAAATTAAAAACAATAGATACTATACTTGATTTCAGCAAAGAAGGTGGTTTTGAAGGTGCCGTAGAAAAATGTATCGGAGTAGGAGCTTGTAGAAAGCTAAATGCAGGTGCAATGTGCCCATCTTACATGGCAACCAGAGAAGAAGTACATTCAACAAGAGGCCGAGCAAATGCATTAAGAGGAGTTCTTTCTGGCGCACTTAAAGAAGATTTATTAACTTCTAAAAAAATGTTAAAGGTTCTGGATTTATGTATCGAATGTAAATCATGTAAGTCTGAATGTCCAGCAAATGTTGATATGGCAAAAATAAAATATGAATTTTTACATAACTACTATAAGAAACACAAAACTCCTTTAAGGTCTAAATTAGTGGGAAGTGTCCCCGTTTTATATAAATTTATAGCTGGACCGCAAGCCTATTTTTTTAATTTGGCAAATAAACTGCCTTTTGCAAAAATATTAACAGAAAAAATTATAGGAATTCATAAGAATAGGACAATGCCCGAAATAAGTACTTATACATTTGAATCTTGGTTCAAGAAAAGAGTCTCAAATACTACAAAATCAAGAGGTAAAATCCTATTTTTCCATGATACTCACATAAATTTTATTCACCCAGAAGTTGGAAAATCTGCTGTTAAGATTTTAGAAGCTGCAGGTTATGAAGTTGAAATCACTAATAGAAAATGCTGTGGGAGAACTATGATCTCCAAAGGATTGCTTGATGATGCGAAAAAAAATGTTGATTACAACACAAATCTTCTGTATGAATATGTAAAAAAAGGCATAAAAATTGTCGGAGTTGAAGCAAGTTGTGTTTCATCAATGCAAGACGAATTCCCTGATTTAGCTGATGATAAAGAGAAGGCTAGAAAAATTTCTGAGAATACTTTCACTGTACAAGATTTACTTATGCAAATTCAAGATGATAATAATCAGCAGATCAGATGGAATTCTTCAAACAAAGAACTATTGCTTTTTGTTCATTGCCATGAAAGAGCTTTAAATGGAACAAGTAATTCACTAGAGTCTCTAAACTTACCACAAAAATTTAATGCAAAATTAATTGATGCTGGTTGTTGCGGTATGGCTGGTTCTTTTGGAATGGAAAAAGAGCATTATGAAATTTCTAAAAAAATGGCCGAAGATAGACTATTACCAACTATAAATAATTCTTCCGAAAACGAGGAGATTATTGTTACAGGAATATCTTGCCATGATCAAATAAAAGATCTTTCTAATAAAAATCCAAAATATCTAGTAGAAGTTTTAGCAGAAGCTATAGATTATTAATAAGAATTAGATTTTGCCAATTGTCCACATCCTGCACTAACTTCAATACCTTTTTCCATTCGAACAGTTGACGGAACCCCGTAGGAATTTAATTTATTTTGAAAAAGCTTTATTTCTTCAGACTTAGATCTATAAAAATCTGATTTTGGAGTAGGATTTACCGGAATTAGATTTACATGACATAACATATCTTTCAGTAGTAAGCCTAATTTTTTGGCATGATCTAACGTATCATTTTGTTCATTTAATAAAACATATTCAAAAAATATTTTCCTATTTGTTTTTTTTATATATTCCTTACATGCATCGATTAACATTTCTATTGGATACCTTTTATTTACTGGTACTGTTTGAGATCTTGTTTCATTATCAGGAGCATGGATAGATACAGCTAAATTTATTTGTATTTTTTCATCTGCTAATTTTAAGATCTGTGGAACTAATCCAACTGTAGAAACAGTGATATTTCTAGCACCAAAATTTGTGCCTTGGCTATCATTTAATATCCTAATTGCATTAATAGTATTTTCATAATTTGCTAAAGGTTCGCCCATTCCCATAAAAACAATATTTTTTATCCCTTTATAGGATTTTTCTGGTTTATCTAGGACTTTATCAAAAAAACCTTTATTATCTAATTGCTTATAATAAAGTACCTGAGAAATAATTTCACCTGAAGATAGATGCCTCGTAAAGCCTTGTTGCCCAGTTGCGCAAAAAGTACATCCTAATGCACACCCTACCTGACTTGAAATACAAATAGTTTTTCTAGGTTTTCTATGATCATCTGAAGGATAATTCATCAATACTGATTCTACATTTTGGCCATCTTTTAATGAAAATAAACTTTTATATGTTGATTTGTCCTTCGAAATAATACTTCTAACTTCTTCTACACTTCCTATATAAAAATATTTCTTTAAAAAAACAATTAATTCTTTTGAAATATTCGTCATATCATCAAATTTATTTAGATCATTTTTATACAAATATCTCCATAATTGATCCACTCGAAATTTTGGAAAATTATTTTTTTCCATAAGTTCAATAATTTGTTTTTTCGTTAAGTTATATATATCTTCCATTGGGATAACATTATTAATAGTCTCTTAACAATTATAAATTATGATGTGTTAATATATATAAGAATAAACAAATACAGATTGTTCACAAAATGGGAAAAGAGCACATAGACACAATTGATCAGAATGAGGCGATCTTAACAACTGAAGACCTATCAGTCTATTATGGAAAAACTAAAGCTGTAGATAAAGTATCTTTTAATGTCCCTAGAAATAAAATCGTAGCCTTAATAGGACCTTCTGGATGTGGTAAAAGTACCTTGATTCGCTGTTTTAACCGAATGAACGACTTAATCCCAACTGCCAAAGTTGAAGGGGATGTTAAGTATAACGAAACATCGATTTACTCTCCTAAATCAGATCCAACATATATAAGATTCAAAATTGGTATGGTATTCCAAAAACCAAATCCGTTCCCTAAAAGCATTTTTGAAAATGTAGCATTTGGGCCTAAAATAAATGGATTTAAGAATAATGAAATAGAAAGCATAGTAGAGACATCCTTACAGAAAGCGGCATTGTGGGAAGAAGTAAAGGACAGGCTTGATGATAATGGATTAGAGTTATCTGGAGGACAACAACAAAGATTATGTATAGCAAGAGCACTCGCAGTCAATCCAGACATAATTTTGATGGATGAACCTGCTTCTGCTCTAGACCCTGTATCTACTTCAAAATTAGAAGACTTAATTAAAGAATTATCCACAAATGTAACTATTGTAATAGTAACCCATAACATGCAACAAGCTACAAGAATTTGTGATTATGCTGCTGTTATGATGGCTGGGCAAGAAAGAATTGGAGAACTAATAGAGTATGGTACAAATGACTCAGTTTTTGGAAATCCAAAAGATAAAAGAACAGAAGACTATGTGACTGGAAGGATAGGATAATGGCAAGAGTAGAGTTTGATCAGGAACTTGAAAGATTAGAAACTGAAATTAAAATAATGGCATCCACAGTTGAATCATCAATTGAAAAATCCATAAATTCTTTACTAGAACAAAATATGGAATTGGCTAAAGATGTAATAAAGGGTGATGATGTTATAGATAAAATGTGTGATGACCTAGAAGAGCTATGTATGGGAATTTTAAGAAGGCAAGCACCTTTAGCATCAGATTTACGTGAAATAGTTTCTTGTATGTATGTTATTGAGGAATTAGAGAGAATTGGAGATTATGCTGAAGGAATAGCTGTTCTAACAATAAAAATGGGAGTAAGGCCACTTCCAACAGATCTAGTAATTATTCCTCAGATGAGTATAAATACAGTTGAAATATTACGAATGAGTACTGAAACATTCTTAATAAAAGACCCCAAGGAAGTAAAAACTAGATTTAATAAGATAAAAAAACAGGACGACGTTATTGATAAGTTAAATTCTGATGTTAGAGGCAGGTTGATTCAACTAATGAAGAATAAACCCCTTGAGATAGAAAGAGCAACATATCTACTATGGGTTGCTCATAACCTGGAAAGAATTGCTGATAGAGGCGTAAATATTGCAGAAAGATCAATGCTTCTTGTAGGAAATTGATTTTACATTAAAATCTCTTCTTTAAATAAAGCGTTCGAGGTAGTTTATATAGAAAACCTGTAGTTTCAAAAACTTTATGTTTTTTGGGGAGTAAAATCTTGAACACAACTTTTCTTAGAAACCTTTATCCAAAGAAGAGATTTGACTTAGTTCCTCATACTAATCAAATGAGTTTTTTTGATTATATTTTGATTCTTGAGGTCTAGTACAAATTTTTGACTAATAATATTTTCTTGGCTCAAAACTCGATGAACAGTTCTAGTAGAAATATTCAATGTTTCGGCTATATCTTTATTTGTCATATTGCTTTTTTTCATATTAGCAATAATAATATTTCTATTATTTTTTGATTTAGAATTATCCAAGATAGGATCATCATATTTACAAAGAGTCAAAGGGCATTCTAAGCAACTTTTTGAATATTCACAGCCATCATCAAGAAAAAAATCTTTAGAAGCTGAATTATTATTTTCAATCATTGTCATTACAGCACTCCTAAATATGATTACAATTATTAGAAACATAAAAATATTCTTGAGAGTACCTGTTTTTAAGAACATTTATTTTCACTAAAGCATTTATTGAATCTAAGTTTTGACCATATAGATCAATATTTTCTGCTATCAAAAATTTATCAGAATGATCCAATTTATTAGAAAAAACATACTTTGATTTATCATATGATATTTCATTATGGTTTTTTGAAAAAAGAAAATCAAAATTATTAAATTCATTGACTTTATTAATCATCTTTAATACAGCTGGATACAAGCATTCTATTATCAAAGAACTAAATACAGCGCACTTAGAATATTCATGATTGTTCTTAACTAATGTCCATATTCTTAAATCATTCATTGCTTCGTGCCAGCAATAAAAACATTCAACTCCTACATCATATTGACATTCTTTTTTATTGATTATGCTTGAGGCTATAGATCTTATCAAATTATTATCTGTTAATAATTTAGTTTCTTCAGTATTACTGAAAACATTTTCTGAAAATTTCGTTGTCATTAATAAACTCCTTAATTAGAACATATGTTCATTTTAGAACAAGTGTTCTAATTAAGTCAACAGAATTAATTACAAGATTTATTAAAAAAAATCTCTTTTATTTGTTACCTTCTAGGCGGAAGAGGGATGATTTCTCTTAGTTCATCAATTGATACACCAAGTACTTCTGCAGCTTTTTCTAAGTCAGGCGGCGGGCCTCCTAATGCAGATAATAGCTCTTTCTGAGAAATTCCTAATTTAGATGCTGCTTCAGTAAAGTCAGGAGATTGGCTTCTTCTATTTGGATTTCCTTGCATTTGATTTCTGAGTGGAGGTCCTTGCTGTGTTCCTCCTTGATCAAAATTAGATTGTTCTGGAATTCCATGATAGCAAAGTAAAAAATAAGGAAATCCAATTTCTCCTTCTCCATTTCTTATGGAGCTAACGTAATGATAAATCCCGTCCGGAACTTCTGGGGTAGGACTTGAAATCCCATTGCATTCATCCGTATCTCCTAATCCTTCAATATATTCCCAATCATCTATACCTCCATATCCATTAGAATCTTTTTTCAATCTATAGCTTGACGTGATTTCTATAACATTTTTATAAGAATCCCAGCCATACGGACCATAAATGGGGAATCCATCAAAAGCAAATCCTATTATAGGAGAGTGTTCGCTAGTATCTAAGGAGGTCCTATAATCCCAATCTTCCCAATCTAAGCCTGTCCCCTCAGGGTGCCAATGCATACAATTGGCATCAAAATGATAATGAAAATAAGCTCCAGCAGAATGTCCTCCGCACACACCAATTTCTATAGGTTGCCTGTCCTCTTCAAAATAATCAAAGTGCAATGCAACAGCATCACCCCCAGGTCCTTCTTCAGGGCCAAATATTGGGACTCCCGTTACGGTAATTGCCACAGCTCCTCTATCAGGAGCCATGGTAATAGTTTCATTGATCTGAGGATTTGTCGGAATAATCCATTGATAATTTACTTCTTCTGCACAACAGCCTAATCCAGATTGAAAATCATGATTTGGGATACCTGTGCTAGTAACTACGACAGAATCATCGGATAGTTCTATATCTACATAGCATTTCCATGTTTCCTCTATTTGTGTTGAAAGATCATCAACTAAAACAGTTTTATCATCTGCGCATAGCCAAGCATTCGTATATAAGGAATTTGGTTTATTTGCATCTATTTGCTCTGAAATAAACTGAGGAATTGATTTAGAAGTAAGATCTATTGTAGTGTCTAAGCTTAATAAAACATCAAAGTCTAATTCTAGTGTAATTTTATCCTCAACGCTAATAATAAAGAAAAGTTTAGGAATATCCATATCAAAATCGCTAAATGGAAATGAAAGAGAAGCTTTACCTTTTAGTTTTCCCAATTCATACGTAGCATCAATATTCCATGTTTTTCTTTTTGTAACCCCATGAATAGTAAGATCACCTATCAATTGCATCTGAAAATCATTTTTTTGTAAAGTAATCAGAGAACTTAAATCAAACCCTGCGATTTCTCTTATTTCAAATACAGCCTTAGGAAATTTATCTGTTTCTAAAGAGCTACCTCTCAAATAATTATCTCTTCGTGATTCATCACTTTTTAGTGTAGATAAATCAATATTAATAATTGAGTTTTTATTTGGAACCCCTTGTGCATCAATATAAATCCCTCCTGTTATAGAATCTGTGTATCCGATAGCTTCAATTGGAGAAGGCAGCCTAGCCAATTGTTCCTTTACTCTATAATTTGCTCTAATATAATTTCCAGATTCAGGGCCGAAATCTACCGAAATAACAGAGGATTTATCATATATTTCTTTAGTCTCTGAAGTTTGATTATTATGATCTGAGGGCGAAGGTGTATTTTTATTATAATCTTTAGGGTCTTTCTGATTTATTTTTTCTTCAGCTTTATCATTTTCTAATTGTATGGAAGTATTATCTTCAATTAAATTATTATTGATAGATTCTTCTGAATTATCAGAACAAGAAAAAATAAATAGTAGAAATATAAATATAGCTATTTTTTTCATAAAATACCTTTTAAATACTAATAGTTATAATAATTGTAAACTCTGATTATTAATATTGTGTGAAGAAAAAAAAATTAGATTAGAATTAAGTTATGGCAAGGAAAAAAAAAGATAATAATCTTTACAAGTATTCTTCTGATGAAAATTTATGGCAATTAAATCAATGGAATAAATTAGAAGAAGCTTCATTGCAGAAAATCACATCTTCTAAAAACGATGAAGAAGCTTACAAGGTATGTAAAGATTTAGGAAAAAATATCCTAAAAAACTACAGCAATAGTTTTTTTACCGTTACAAGATTTCTCCCCAAGCAAAAAAGAGATTTGGTAGAAATCATCTATGCTTCAGTTCGATTCCCTGATGAAATAGTAGATACTTTTGAAATGACTTCAGAAGAAAAAAATTCAATGCTTGATGAATGGGAAAATAAATTTCAAGAATCTAAAAAATACTCCAATATAAAAGAACTAACATCTAATGAAATTCCTATAATTATCTCAGCATACAGAATGGCTGCAATTGAAAAAAATATTCCTGATGAATACTATCTTTCATTTATTGATGCCATGAGAAAAGATATAGATGTTTATGAATATTCAGACATGAATACGCTAATAGACAAATATATATATGGTTCAGCAATAGTAGTTGGTTATTTTTTAGCCTATATTTATGGTCCGAATCAAAACAAAACTGTGAATGACTTGCTAGAGCCTTCAAGAGATTTGGGTATAGCATTGCAACTTACAAACTTTGCAAGAGATGTTTATGAAGATTATTTTAGAGGTAGATTTTATACTCCCAAAAACTTGCTGGAAAAACCTAAAACAATTTCTGATCTTCCAATATACGTTATAGAAGCCAGAAAAATATTAGCTCAAGAAGCTGAAAAATGGTATCAAAAAGCTGAGAAAGGGATGAAAAACTTTTCTCCTGATAGCCAAATTGCAATCAAGAGTTGCCTAAAATTATATAGGAAATTAAATTCTAAGATTTTAGAAAAAGAAATGGACGCAGATCATCGTTATAGCCTGACGTTAAAAGAAAAATTATCATTTTTACCTTTCAAAAAATTATGGAAGTTAATATTACTTTATATATGAAAAATAACCCTAAAAAAGTAATCATTATAGGAGCAGGGATAGGAGGACTTTCTATCGCTCCTTTACTTTCAAAAGAAAATTTCAATGTAGAAATTTATGAATCACAAAAAAGTGTCGGGGGTAGAGCTAATATAATTTCAGAAGAGGGTTTCACTTTTGACACAGGACCTTCTTTGTTAAATTATCCATGGGTTTATGAAGATTATTTTTCTAGTTTAGGTAAAAATTTTTATGACTATGTTAAATTAATTAAAGTTGACCCTGCAGTAAATTTTTTATGGAGAGATCAAAGTAATTTGCAGCTAAGCTCTGATCTAAACATTTTATCTGATGAAATAAGTAAATTTTCAAAAAAAGACAGATTAGGGATAATAAATTTTTTCAAAAGTTCACAAAAAAAATATGATTTAGCATTTAAGAATATTGTTACTAAAAATTCTTCTAATGTTTTCAGTTGGCTATTAAACGCAGGTTTTAAAAATCTACTTAAGTTGGGCTTAACCAACAATATGTATAGTGAAATAAAGAAATTTTTTGTAGAAGAAAAAATAATAGAAGCTTTTAGTTCATACAGTATGTATCTAGGAGATTCTCCGTATAAGCTTCCTGGGTTTTTCAGTATTCTTCCTTATGGTGAATTACAGTATGGATTATGGATGCCAAAAGGAGGAATGTACGGCCTTGTTAAAGGGATTGAAAAATTAAATCTAGATTCTAAAGTAAAAATCAATACATCTTCGAAAATAGAAAAAATTATCATAGAAAATGGCAAGGCTATAGGGGTATTAGTTGATAAAGAAATAAAATACGCAGACTTGATAATTTCAAATGTTGATTCTGAAACAACATACAAGGAATTAATAGGCCTAAATATAAATAAAAATAAAATGACTCCATCAGTATACACCTACTACTGGGGGCTTAATAAAACAGTAGATTCATTAACCCACCATACTATTTTTTTACCTGATGATTTCAAAAAAACTTTCAATGAATTATTTACTGAAAATAAGATTCCAAGTGATCTTCCGTTTTATATATCAATCCCATCAAAAACAGATCCAAAACTTGCACCTAAAGGGCAATCTTCAATATTTGTCCTAATACCATGCCCAACTATTTCAAAATTCAAAGGTAAACATGGTGCAAAAAAAGCAAAAGAGTTAAAAGAATTAGTTTTTAAAAGGTTTAAAGAAAATAATATAGATATAAAAAATGATGATATAGTTTACGAAAAAATATTTACCCCAAAAGATTGGAAAAACGAATATGGATTATTTGACGGATCTGCTTTTGGCCCTTCTCATAACTTCAATCAAATAGGTCCCTTTAGAAATCCAAACAAATCAAAAGAAATAAAAAATTTATATTTTGTTGGAGCGTCAACAACTCCTGGAACAGGAGTTCCAATGTGTGTGCTTAGCTCAAAAATGACAAAAGAAAAAATTTTAGAAGATTTAGAGATATGATTGAAATTATTTACATAATTTTAAGCTTTTTTGTTTTATATTCGATATTAATAGTATCCTCCAACCTTTCTTGGGTTCAATTTGGTTCGATAAAAAGTCATAGTAAAAATTTATCTATTCTGATTCCTGCAAGAAATGAAGAAAAAAATATAAAAAATTGTATTGATTCAATAATTTCTACAAACAAAAATTTTAACGAAATACTAGTTTATGACGATCACTCTACTGATTCAACAAGCGAAGAGATAAAAAAAATAATACAAACAAATAGAAAAGTAAAACTAGCAAAAACTAATAAATTAGAAAAAGGATGGACAGGAAAATCTTTTGCATGTTATCAGCTTGCAAAGCAGTCTTCTTCAGAATGGATTTTATTTATTGATGCCGACACTATTATTAAACAGGAACTAAGTCAACTAATTGATTATTCTAAAGAAAATAAACTTACAATGGTATCTGCATGGCCAAAAATTGAAATGCAATCTATTGTAGAAAAAATATTTATGCCATTGCTAAACTTTATTGTTTTTACAACGTGTCCAATGCTTATATCAAAAAAAAGTAACTCTGATAATTTAGGCCTAGCTCATGGAGCTTGTATACTATTCAAAAAGGAAACTTATTTCAAATTAGGTGGTCACGATTTAGTAAAAAATGATCTTTTTGAAGATACAAGATTAGCTAGAATTTTCAGACAAAAAGGAGAGAATACTTACTGTATAAACGGATCAAAAATAATTTCTGTAAAAATGTACGATTCTTTTAAATCAATATGGAATGGTTTCAAGAAAAATTACTATCCTGGCTTTAGTAAAGATTCATCATTTTTCTTTTTTCAATCAATTTTTATAATAAGTTATTTTATTGCTCCCATAATTTACACATCATCAATTATTCTAAATTTCCATGAAAATTTGTCTGCCATTTTACTATCTATAAATTTTATTCCCATAATTCTAATAAACATAAAATTCAAGTATAATTTTTTATCTATTTTTACACATCCTTTTGGAATATTGACAATGTTCCTACTAGGTATAAGTTCATGGAAAAATATGAAATTTGGGAAAGGGTTAGATTGGAAAGACAGAACATATGAAAAATCGTAAAAAAATCATAATAATAGGTGGAGGCTTAGGTGGTTTAGCAACTGCTATAAATTTATCTAAAAGTGAATTTGATATTACAATCATTGAAAAAAACTCTAATTTAGGAGGAAAAATGAATATCTTCAAAAAAGATGGTTTTACTTTTGATACAGGACCTTCATTAATAACTTTGCCTCATATATTTGAAGATTTATTTAAGGAATGCGGTGAAAATATATATGATCATTTAAATCTAAAAAAAATAAATCCTCTTTTTTTATATATGTTTGAAAAAGAAAAAATCGAATATTCATCTGATCTAAGTGATTTAGAAAAAGTATTCAATAATGAAATAAAAAAATTCTATGAACTTATACTAAAAGGTTCAAAGTTATTTCATCTTTCAGAAAAAACGTTTTTCAAAGAAGGACTTTTTTCAAAACCAAAATTTTCAAATTTATTATTATTATTAGCAAGTCCTTTTAAATTATTTTTTAAAAAATATAATAATTATATTGAAGATCAATTTTCTGATGAAAAAATAAGGAAAATTTTCAATAGATACCCAACATATGTTGGGTCATCTCCGTACAAATCATCTGGAATCTTGTCTATTATTCCATATATGGAGTTGAGTTATGGAGCATGGTATATTTCAGGAGGTTTATATAAATTAATTGAAAAAATAGAAAAAATATTAATTTCGAAAAATATTAAAATAATAAAAGATTTAAAGGTTTCTAAAATAAACAATAATAAGAAAAAAGTGCAATCTGTAACTTTGAGTAATGGAGAAAAAATCAATTGCGATATTATCGTTAGTAACGTTGATCCATTAATAACTAAAACCATGATAAATAACAAATTTGAAATAAAAGAAGATTCTTTGTCTATGTCTGGTTTTGTTATTCTAGTTGGATTAAATGAGCAAATTCCAGAAATACGTCATCATAATGTTATTTTTTCTAAAAATTATAAAAAAGAATTTGAAGAAATATTTAATAAAAAAAAGTTTCCATCTGATCCAACAGTCTATATAAACTGCCCAACAAAAACTGATAACACCTTAGCTCCAAAAAATTCAGAAAGTATCTTTTTGATGTGTAATACCCATGCAACAAAAGAAATATGGGGGGAAAAGGAAATAACAAATGCAGTTTCCAAAATAAGAAATACCTTAAAAAAACATAATTTAGAAAAAATAATTGATAATTCTAAATTTATGGAAATAATAACACCTAACGATTTTGAAAAAAGATTTGCAGCACCTTATGGATCTATATATGGTAAAGTTTCCCACGGAATACTAGGAAGTATTATTAGACAGCCAAATAAGGATAGAAAAATAGAAGGCTTATATTATGTTGGAGGGGGGGTCCATCCTGGTGGTGGGACTCCAATAGTTGTTATGTCTTCAAAAATTGTAAGCAGAGAAATTATAAAAAAATATGCCTAAAAAAATAAAAAAAATATTTGAATATGCAGGGTTTTCATTTTTTATAACTTTATTGATGGGTGGTATTTTAGCTGAAATAGGAATTATAAAAAATACTCCTTCATGGGCTCCAAATTTATTTATGATAGTAGGAAGTTTATTGGTTCTAATGTTTTCAAAAGGAAAATTGTTATGTTTTCTTATTTGTATTGGAATTATAGGATTTTTTTACGAAGTTTTAGGAGTAAAAATAGGGATATTGTTTGGTTCTTATAATTATAGTGATGTATTTAATCTAAAACTTTTTTCAGTACCTATTGTAATGATTTCTGCATGGATAATAATAGTAAATTTTAGCTTCAGTTTCATTCAAAATATTAGAAATAAATTTTTTATAATTTATGGCTCAATAATAATGGTAATCATTGACTTAGTAATAGATCCTATCGCAGTGCATGGTTTAGAAATTTGGATTTGGAATGAAGAAGGCCCATATTACTCAATCCCAAATCATAATTTTCTTGGATGGTTTATTTTATCCATTCCAATATTTATTCTTTTAAATTTTTCAAAACAAACAGTAGAAACCCCAAGTAGGATCATATCTATTTTAGTTATTTCTTTTTTTTCAATAATAGGATTTATAAACGAAATTTATTTTCCAGCTGCACTAGGGATTGTATTAGTATTATTAAATTGTTTATTGTTTTTTAAAGAAAGAAAAAGAAAATCAAATGCTTTATAGAAATTACGGGAAAAATAAAAAAAAGCTTTCTGTCGTTGGATTAGGTGGGATATCTATTAAAGGCTTAGGTTTAAAAGAATCCTCAAAAATTATAAACTTAGCACTTGATAAAGGCGTTAATTATTTTGATGTCGCTCCTGGATATGGTGATGCGCAAAAACTAATGGGAGAAGGATTGAAGAATAAAAGAAATAATGTTTTTCTAGCATGTAAAACAAAATCTAGAACTCTAAAGGATTCAAATAAAGATTTAGAAGATTCATTACAAACCTTAAAAACAGATTATTTTGACCTTTATCAATTACATGGAATGAAAACAAAAGAAGATTATGAAAAAGTAATTGGCAAAAATGGAGCGCTGGAAACTTTAGAAAAAGCAAAAAAAGAAGGAAAAATTAATAATATAGGATTTTCATGTCATTCCATAGAAGTTGCTAAATTATTATTAAAAACCTTTTCATTTGATTCAATACTAATTCCCATAAATTGGAAATTAATATTGAATCATAATTTTGGAGTGGAAATAATTGATGAATGTAATCAACTAGGAGTTTCTGTTTTAGCTTTAAAAGTAATGGCAGATAGACAATGGAATTCTCAAAAAGAAAGAGAATTAAGTTATAAGAATTGTTGGTATAAACCACTTTCAGATATAAAAAATATTAAATTAGCAGTTAGATTTGCATTATCTCGTAATATCACCTCTTTCTTACCGCCTGGTGATCCTGATCTATTTTTAAAAGGCATTAAAGCTGTTGAATCATACTCTAAAATAAATGAAATTGAAATAGAAATTCTAAAAAATCTGGCAAAAGTTGAAACTTCTATAGGATCAAGAGAGGAAATATTTATTTAAATGAGTGATAAAAAGATAAAAGCCTTGATTTTTGATGTTTTTGGCACCGTAGTTGATTGGAGAAAAACAATAACTAGAAGATTAAACTCTTTTTTACCTGAAGATTTATCAGATTCTGATCTAGAAAGTTTTGCTACAGAATGGAGAAAAGGATACTCAGATTACATCAAAGAATTTAATGATCAAAATCAAACCTGGAAAATAGTTGATGAAATTCATAAGAACAAATTAATAAAATTACTCAAAGATTTTAAATTAATCGATAAAATGAATGATCACTCAATCGATAAATTGAATC
Organism: Chloroflexota bacterium; assembly: GCA_002719295.1. Lineage (GTDB taxonomy): Bacteria > Chloroflexota > Dehalococcoidia > Lucifugimonadales > Lucifugimonadaceae > TMED-70. The sequence goes on along the minus strand of PBHC01000019.1, from coordinate 5,055 downwards.
AAATTTGGCATCAATTAGATCCGTGGGAAGATTCAGTTGAAGGACTTGCATTACTAAAAAATAAATTTAGTATTGGTACGCTTTCAAATGGGAATTTTTCATTACTTCTAAATATGAGTAAATATTCTAAATTATCTTGGGATTTTATTTTTTCAGGAGATATGTTCTTAAAATATAAGCCAAATGAATATGTATATAAAAAAGCAACAGAATATTTAGGTCTTGAAACAAATGAAGTTATGTTAGTTGCAGCACATGAACACGATCTTTTAGCAGCTGAAAAATCTGGCTTAAAAACAGCTTATGTTCATCGACCATTTGAATACTCAAGCAATGCTAAAGAAAAACCAAAAAACAAATTTAATTATTCATGTAATAATTTTTTAGAACTACATCAATTATTAAAATAAAATAAAATTCTATACCAAATTAGTTGACAATTATATCGGATATTAATATTCTCTATTTTGGGTCTTATTAAAGTACTTTAAATAAGACAGTTTTAAATTAAAAAAAAATCAAAAAAAAAGATTTTTTAAAATAGTAATATCAATCTAAAAAATTTATCTAATTATTAGAAAGGTTAGAAAAATGAAAAAAGTTTTATCAAGTTTGTGTTATTTATCAATTATTTCAATAATAGCGCTAGGTTGCTCTAGCACAACTGAAGGCGAAACGGTAGTAAGTGATGAAGGAGAAACAATCACAAAAAGCAGAGTTGATGTATCAATGAGTGAGTGGGATGTTGACGTTGACCCAAACTATAAAATGGGGAAACATATAAAACCTGGTGAACTTACACTAACTCTTACAAATGATGGGAACTTAGAACATAATTTGGTATTGCTAAATAACAATAAACACGAAGATTTAGCATTAACTGAGGACGGATCAATGGCAGATGAAAGTCAGCTTGATATTTTAGGAAAAATAGAAGGTATTCAGCCTGGAGAAACAGCAGAACTTGTAATAAATGATCTTCCAGCAGGAACATATGCTTTTATTTGTAATACTGCAGGTCATTATGACCAAGGAATGGTTTATAAATTTATAGCTAGATAGGAAATATTTATGAAAATTTTATGTGTTTTATATGATGACCCAACAGATGGAATGCCTGAGTCATATCCTATGAGCGAACTTCCTCATTTAGATAAATATCCTGATGGAATGACATTACCAAATCCAAAATCTATAGATTTTAAACCCGGTGAGTTACTAGGGTGTGTTTCAGGAGAGTTAGGTCTTAGAAAATTCTTAGAAGAAAATGGACATACTTTGGTGGTAACTTCAGATAAAGACTCAAAAGGGTGTATTGCGGATAAAGAGTTAGTAGACGCAGACATAGTAATTTCTCAGCCTTTTTGGCCATATTACCTAACCAGAGAAAGAATTGAATCAGCAAAAAACTTAAAAATGGCAATTACAGCTGGTATTGGTTCTGATCATGTTGATCTACAAGCGGCTATTGATAATAAAGTAGATGTTGTAGAAGTTACATATTGTAATTCAAGATCAGTATCTGAACATATTGTAATGATGATTCTAGCAATGGTTAGAGATTATCATAATCAACATAGAATAGTTAATGATGGTGGTTGGCATATAGCTGATGCGGTTAAGAGATCTTACGATGTCGAAGGAATGAATGTAGGAACAATTGCAGCTGGAAGAATTGGATACGATGTCTTAAGAAAGATGTACCCTTTTGACGTGAAACTACACTACAATGATCGACATAGATTACCTATAGAAAAAGAAAAAGAATTAAACTTAACTTTTCATGACACTGTAGAATCTTTAGTTTCAGTCTGTGATGTTATTAACATAAGTTGTCCATTACACTCAGAAACTGAAAACCTTTTTGATGAAGAGCTTATTAGTAAGTGTAAAAAAGGTGCGTATGTTATAAATACCGCAAGAGGCAAGATTGTGAATAGAGAAGCAATGGCTAAAGCGTTGGAATCTGGACACATTAGTGGTTATGCTGGAGATGTTTGGTTTCCTCAGCCAGCTCCCAACGATCATATTTGGAGAAAAATGCCAAATCATGGAATGACACCTCATACCAGTGGAACATCTTTATCAGCTCAAGCTAGATATGCAGCTGGAGTCAGAGAAATTCTAGAATGTTTTTTTGAAGGAAAAAATATTAGAAATGAATATCTTATAGTTGAGGATGGCGACTTGGCTGGAATGGGAGCACATTCCTATTCTAAAGGAAGTGCAACTGGTGGATCAGAAGAAGCTGCAAACTTTAAGAAATAATAAAAGTTTTATAAACTCTAAAAATAAGTCATTAGCATAAAAAAAAATTAAAACGTAAATGTATATTATTAATAAATATACAAATCTTAGGAAATATGAGTAAAACAGGTATATCAGCCGTATGGCACGCATCAGATAAAAGCTGGGAGCTTAGAGAGCTTCCATTACCCAAACTTGAAAATGACGGAATTCAAATAAGAGTAAAAGCAACTAGTGTATGCGGGTCAGATTTACATGTATGGAGAGGCGATGGATTAGATAAAGATGCTCCTCCTCCTGATCCAATGGTATTTGGTCATGAAATGATGGGAGTAGTTGCAGCTTTAGGTGGAAAAATCAAAACTGATTCACTTAGAAGGCCTTTAAAAGAAGGAGATAGAGTTGCATATTCTTATTTTTTCCCATGTGCAAAATGCTATAACTGCATTAGAGGGGAATTTGGAGCTTGTAAATTTAGAATGGGGAGAAAACCTTTGGATGAATTCCCGTACTGTAACGGTGGATTTGCACAATATTATTACTTAAGAAGCCCTCAATACGTATTTAAACTTCCAGATAGTATAAGCGACGCTGCAGCAGCTCCGATAAATTGTGCATTGGCTCAAGTTTATGAAGCTCTTCATCTTGGAGGAGTAAGACTAGGGGACAATATTGTAATTCAAGGAGCAGGTGGACTTGGAGTTAACGCAACTGCAGTCGCAAAAGAATTGGGCGCATCTAAGATAATTGTAATTGATGGTCAAAAACCTAGATTAGACTTGGCTATAAAATGTGGAGCAACTCACACTATAGATATGAATGAGTTCAGTACTGCTGAATCTAGAATTGAAAGAGTTATGGAATTAACTGGTGGGATTGGAGCTGATAAAGTAGTGGAAGTTGTGGGATTCCCTTCTGCTGTTGAAGAAGGAATAAAAATGGTAAGAATGAGAGGAATTTACCTAGAAGTAGGACATATTTCTCCAAACTCATTTGCATCAATCGATGTCACAGGATTAGTTTCTAATCAAATAAGGTTTTATGGTATTCAACACTATGACCCTTGGATCATTCCAAATGCGATAGATTTTATAGAAAGAACTAAAGATAAATATCCTTTGACTAATGTAATTTCTCACGAATTTCCAATTGAAAAAATTGACGAAGCTTTTAAAACTGCTGAGTGGATAGGAACCCAATCAGGTAGTGAAGTTACCAGAGCAATAGTTACTCCATAAGTTATTTTCTAGACTTGTATTCATCAGTCTCATATGAATAATCGGAAAGTTCGCATACCTTCCCATTTGGAGTTTCTACACAATTAGTCTTACTTTTAGGAAGATCATATAGGTCATACATAAGAATCTGAGTCATAAAAAAATAAATAACAAATAATGCAATAGCTATCAATAAAATATTTTTTTTACTTAATGTAAATAAGTTAATCTCAAATAGGTATTTTAGATGTAAAAGGCTTTTTATCAAAAACTTTTCCTGATTAATTATTATATGTTTTAGGTACTACTTCTTCAAAATTTTTATGCTCATTATAAGGAATTATTTGAACATTATTTACTTTTGGTTCAATAATCACTTCTTCTTCGCCCAATTGATTCAAATATAAAAAGGCATCTTTTCTAGAGATCCTTAAGCTTAAAAATCTATTATTCTTTGGTTCAGATTTAGATGCTTTGTTTCTATTATAATACCAAATAGCGATACCTCTATTGAGAGTCCAGGAGATACCATCAATAGAGCCTGCTCTATAAACAATAAAGTTTCCTGTTGGTAAATATTTATAAAATTCCTCATTTTTTGGAAATAATTTGAATAAATCTATCCATTTATTAATATATTTGTGAAGTTTCAAATGGGAATTAATCCAAGTATCGGACAACCATTCATCTAAAAGCATTACTTCATACTGTTTTTCTGAAAAATAGGTATAAAAAAGCCTTTCAATATCAATATCTTCAAATGCTTCAGCAAAACTATCTACATTATTCATAAGACGTGTAAGTATAACTGTATCTCCAGACAGGTCAGCATTTCTTAATGCTTGTTCGCCTTCACTTGATTTATAAATAATTCCTAGCACAAGCAGTAAATCTAAGTGCTTTTCAATGGGCATACTAAGGAATAATTTCACCCATTCTTCAATTTCATATGGCTTCTGACTCATAAAATAATTATATATGAATAAAACATAGTAAATTTATCTATTTTTATCTCAAATAAACTTAGATACTAGATCTATATAAAATAAAAAATTATTTTATTTTTTGAAAAAAAAATGGTACCCCTGCCGCGACTCGAACGCGGGACACCCGGTTTAGGAAACCGGTGCTCTATCCTCTGAGCTACAGGGGCATAAACTCTAATAGCTTAATTTTATAACGAAAAATGTAAAAAACATGAGAAATTGTGTGGGAGTTAGTGTGGGATGAGAATTGAATCAAGATTAATAGAAGATAAATTAGAAGCAGTTTTACTAGATGGTGAAGAGATATTATGTATCTTCCCTAGAATCGAGGGCGAGGGAGAAACTAAAGTGAAAATTCCTGAGTTCATAGTAAATTACAGGTGGAGATGCAAAATAATGATTGATAAACACATAAAGCCACCACAAATAATTCTTCCTCCTAAACCTAAGAAGCCAGAGAAAGTTGAAGTTTACTTATTGGCAATATTTATTTTGATTACTATGACTATAACTAATAAAACTTTTATTATTTCTTAAAGTTTGCAGCTTCTTCTGATCCACCAGTTGCACTTCCTTTAGAATAGGAATGTGCTCCCATTCCAGCC
>PBHC01000018.1:0-41656 GCA_002719295.1 Chloroflexota bacterium | reverse complement strand
TACCATTTCAGCACCCCGGCAGTGGCAGGAGCGGGAGGAGTCGAACCCCCGACCTCTGGTTTTGGAGACCAGCGCTCTAGCCAACTGAGCTACGCTCCTTAGTATGGAACTTTAATTCTAACATTAGTAAATAAAATTTAATTACTAATTACGTAATTATGTTTACAGTTATCTTATTAAATTAAAAATTCAAGCATGCTAGGAAAACTTAACATGCTTGAATCGTTATTCAAAAAACTAGATAGCGTTTTTACCTGACTCACCGGTTCTTACTCTGATTACCTCAGATATTTCAGAAATAAAAATCTTTCCATCACCGATTTGTCCTTCTTCATTTGTTCTAGCAGCAGAAATTATTGCGTCAACTACGGCCTTTTGATTTGATTTTTCTGTCACTGCAGTCACAAGTACTTTAGGAACCGAAGATCTATTTTGAGTTGAGCTACCTCTTCCAGTAAAAACTTCAACTCCATCTTGATTACCTCTTCCAGTAACGTTACTGTAAGTAAATCCTGTACAACCAGCTTCTGCCATTGCTTCTAAAACAACATTAACCCTCTCAGGTTTTATGATTGCATCAATTCTAATCATATTTACCTCCTTTATAAATTATATTTAATAAAACTTTAATTTGCTCCATCATTCACAGAAGCTTGTTCCCCATGAGCTGAAAGATCCAAACCTTGATCTTCTTCATCTGTCTCTACTCTTAATCCTAATCCAGGTATTTTATCTAGAACATATAGTATTATAAAAGATAATATAAATGAGTAAGCTAATGTTCCTGCTGCAGTGTAGATTTGAATCCAAACTTGTGAAAAACTTCCATCAATTAAACCTTTAACTCCAGCAATTGATTCTACAGCAAAGATTCCTGTAGCTATACATCCCCAAATTCCTCCAATTCCATGTACTGCAAATACATCTAATGCATCATCTAAATTAGTTTTATGAATTAGTTCAACAGCATAGTAACAAAGAACTCCTGCCCCTAATCCTATTGCAAGAGCTCCTAATGGATTTACTGCTCCTGCAGCTGGAGTGATAGCAACTAAACCTGCTACAGCTCCAGTAGCAACTCCAACTCCACTAATTTTTCCTGTTGTTATCATTCCTATGATTCCCCAAACAGTAGCTGCTGTACCGGCTGCAATTTGTGTCACTAACATAGCATTAACAGCATAATCATCCGCAGCTAAAGCAGATCCTCCATTAAACCCGAACCATCCAAACCAAAGCATAGATGCTCCTAATATTACGTAAGGAACATTATTGGGTTGCAATCCTGGATTCCTTCTTTTACCGACCAAAATAGCCGCTGCTACAGCTGCTGCTCCTGCATTGATATGTATAACAGTTCCTCCTGCAAAGTCTAGTGCTCCTGCTCCATCTGCACCAATCCAACCTCCACCCCAAACCCAGTGAGCTACAGGCGCATAAACTATTGTTATCCAGATTACTGTAAAAATAAGATAAGTTGAAAACTTAAACCTTTCAGCAAAAGCTCCTGTAATCAGCGCAGGAGTTATTATTGCAAACATCATTTGAAATAATACATCATATAATGGGCTAATCGAATCTCCTTCAGCAGAAAACATATTCACTCCATTCAGACCAAATAATGAAAAATCAGCTACAAAGCTTGGAATCAATTCTCCTGTTCCATAAGCTAAACTATACCCCCAAAGTGTCCATACAACTGTCACAACTCCTATTGTAATAAAACTAAGCATTATAGTATTAACTAGACTTTTTGCCCTAACTAACCCTCCATAAAAGAAAGCTAATCCGGGGGTCATAAAAAATACTAAAGCAGACGCAGTAAGCATCCATGCAGTATGTCCCGTATCCATATCTCCTCCTGAAATTTTTAAATATTTAGTTAGAAATATAGTTTAGAAATATTTTTTTCCTGTTACAAAATTGTTTATATTGTGTTAATTAATTGTTTCTAAAATGTAAAATCAATATATTTTTTTACGAATTTCGCAATTTATCTTCTATCAAATAGCGTAAATAAGCTAACAGATGATATATAAACCAAAAATAGCATTCCTAAAGATAAAACTAGAAGATTGCTAGATCTACACGAACCATCAATAACTGGATTGATTTTCTTCACAGTGATAGTTTCATTTTGTCTTGGATTATATGGGCCAGCACCTATGCTTTTTCTCCATTGTGAGTCTAATTCTTGAGTATCAAAACCATATGAATTTTCCATTGCTTCATCTAAAGTTTTTCCTTCAGATATGTTTGTTAATAATAAATTCATTTTTTCTTGTCCAAAATTTTCAATCATATAATTTATAACACTTCTAGATTGACCATAGGCTACAAGTGTAAGTTTTGGGTCCCCAGGAAATGATCTCAATTGGCTTAATGGTTTTAACTGATTTGTTCCTATAGCCCATTCAAGATATAAATCATAGCTAACCGTTTTATCTCTATTAGCATACTCAGCAAGTCCTTCATTTAGCCATAAAGGAAGATTTATGGAGCCATCTGTTTTTCTTCCTATTAATATGTGCATTATTTCATGAGTGGAAGTTCCAATATCATTTTTACCAGCTAACACAATAACTACACTAGACTCATCAAACGCCTGCCCTGCAGTTATAAGTTCTCGATCAGATGTTTTAGACTTTGACTGAATTGCTTCAAGCATTTCAGAATAATTATTATATAGAGTCATATTAATTTTTTTAAATTCTGAGCTACTAGATTTATCAATTATAGGGGCCATGTCTAGCATTAGTTGTTCACACTCAGACAAAAGTTTTTCAGCCCTACTTTTTGAAAATCTATAATAGACCCTCATAAAATCACCTTCAACAAATTCCCAATCATCAAATCTAGTATCTAACATTATGAAATCATTATCTTCTGAAATATATTGTGTTCCATCATCAAAATAAATAACAACATGCCAATCGATATGTGAACCTGGAGGTATATATCCTCCTTGGTTGCTTATTCTAAAATCCATATACGCTGTTACTTTTTTATCTTCAGATGTTTTAAAGTCCATATAACCATATTGCAAAGACTTTCTGTCCCCTGTCTTAAAATTGACTTTTATATCTTGTATTTTCTTTTCGGTAATACCTTCAAAAATAAAGGTTATTTTATTTGGAAAATCTACATCTGCCCTAATTGTTAATACTTCTAAATCAGAATCAGAATCTGCACTTAAAATCATTGGGTTTGAAAACAGAAATAATATAGAAAAAAATAAAATAAATTTAGTCTTTAGCATTACTTAATCCTGAAAAAAATCTCCATATTGAACTAATTGATGTTCCTATAGCAAGTATGTAAAGCCCTGCAAGGGGCTGAGAAATAATTAAACAAATAATTATCACTAAAGATCTTTCAACACGTGTAAAAAATCCAGATTTATTTTCTATTCCAAGACTTTCAGATTTAGCTCTTACATAACTGATAAGCTGTGAACAAAGTAACGTGATTAATGTTAATAAAATCGCAATTTCATTAAGTTCATTAAAAATATAGTAACTTGCTATTCCTATAAAAATTATTCCTTCACTAAATCTATCAATTACAGAATCTAATAAATCTCCAAATTTACTTTCCTGATTTGATAATCTTGCCATGGATCCATCAATAGAATCTAAAATAGTACCCACAGCAACTATAATTCCTCCTAGAAAAAAGTTCCCTTGAAAGACAAAAAATGATCCAATTGATGTTATTAGAAGACCCAAAATAGTGATCATATTAGGAGTAAATTTTAGAGAAATCAATAATTTTGATATTGGCTCTTCATAAATTTTTTTTGTATAAAATCTTATTTTCTGTCTTAATTGTTCCAAATTTAATTCTTCAATTGTCTATATATTTTAATTATTTCAGAAACTAGATAATCCCATGAGTAATTTTGTACATTTTTTAAACCGTTTTTGATATTTATTTCGGTTGGAATATTATTATTTAACAAATCCAATAAGAGTTTATACAATTCTTCTGATGAATTTGAATTATATAAAAACCCGTAATTATTTTTTTTCGATAACGCTTCATAACTTATTATGTTTGACAAAGCAAGAATTTTACCAGATGCCATAGCTTCCAAAATAATAACACCAAATGATTCGTTTTCTAAAGAGGGTAAACAAATAATATCTACATTATTATAGAAGGCATTTAGATCATTTTGTTCAACGTGGCCTATAAAATGAATATTTTTAGAGAGAATATCTTTTTTTATTTTTTTGGGATCTCCAGAGCCTATAACTACTAATTGTAAATTTTTTATTTCTCCAGATAATTTATCAAATGCTTCTAATAAAATATTGAAGCCTTTTCTTTTTTCTTCAAATCTACCTACAAATAATATTTTTTTATCAGAATTTCTTAATTCTTTGGGGATAATCTTCGTTTTATTATATTTAGATAGTAAAATTCCATTTGGAATAATTTGAGAACTGAAATCAAAATAATTATTTATATATTTTTGTGAAGATTTAGATACACAAATTTTGATATTTATTTTATTTAGAAAAAACTTAAGAAACCATTTGAAATTACTATACCAAAAATGTTTTTTATCACCATATGCATGAAAAGTTCCTATAATACTAAATTTTCTTAGAAAAAAAATAATAGGTAAAAATGTTGGAGACAAAGGCTCATTTAGATGAATAATTTCAAAATTATTTTTTTTTATATAATTTATTATTTTTAAAATTTTGAAAAAATTAATTGAAATCCGTGATTTAGAACCTAAAAAATTAATTTGTAATGGAATTCCTAAATCTAGAAATTTGATCTGATTATTATTATGAATATTTTTTGATGATAAAGGGGCAATTACAGTAACATCATGTCCTTTTAAACTAAGAGATTCGGCTAAATCAATCGATTGAGTTTGAACTCCTCCTGGGAAGGAAAAATCATATGGACAAAAAATTGCTACTTTCAAATAACTAAGATTATTCTACGTCAGAAAAATCTTCTACAGCTCTTCTTGCATCATCATCTCTCATTTGATTAGGAGGTGATTTCATAAAGTATGCACTTGGAGCATCAACTGCTCCTGATACGCCTTTATCTAGTGCTATTTTTGCACATCTTATTGCATCTATAGCTACACCAGCAGAGTTAGGACTATCTTCGACTTCTAATTTAAGTTCAACATTTAGAGGGACATCTCCCCACGAAGTTCCTTCTAATCTTATATAAGCCCATTTCCTATCTTCTAGCCAAGGAACATGATCAGATGGACCAATATGTACATCATCAGTTGGTAATTCTTTTTCTAATTGAGATTGAACTGCATTAGTTTTTGAAATCTTTTTACTTTTAAGCCTAGATCTTTCAAGCATATTTAAGAAATCTGTATTTCCACCAAAATTTAGTTGATATGTTCTATCAAGTCTAACTCCTCTATCCTCAAACAATCTTGCCAAAACTCGATGAATTATTGTTGCTCCAACCTGACTCTTAATATCATCTCCTACTATTGGTAAACCTTTATCAATAAATCTTTTTTGCCAATAGTCTTCTTTAGCAATGAAAACAGGAATACAATTCACAAATGCGCATCCTGCTGCAAGAACTTGTTCAACATACCATTTTGTAGCTTGCTCAGATCCTACAGGAAGATAGTTTATTACAACATCCACTTTCTTATCTCTTAATATTTGTACAATATCTGAAGTTTGTGCTCCTGATTTATTTTGATCTTTTTCTATCTCAATTACATCAGCTAAATACTCACCTACTCCATCATGAGTCATTCCTCTATCAACCTTAACTCCAGTTTTTGGAACATCATAAAAGTTAAGTGCATTATTGTTTTTTGTATAGATAGCTTCATTTAAATCTTTTCCGACTTTATCTTTATCTACATCAAAAGCTGCAACGATATTAACGTCACCAATTGCATATCCTCCCAGTACATTATGCATTAATCCAGGGACTTGAATTTCATTATCCTGAATCTCAGAATATTTATGAATCCCTTGTACTAAAGAAGAGGCACAATTTCCAACACCTATAATTGCTACATTGATTTGACCCATACTAAAAAACTCCAATAATAAATAACTTTGAGTTTACATTATAAGGTATTAATTATTTAAATTTCATTAATTGCAAGTACAAAAAATAATTAATAACTTAATGCTGATCCATCTTTTCTAGGCTCGGTACCCAAAGAAATCACTCCAGACTCATGATTATATTGAGCAACTTGAGCACCACCAAACATAATTCTTTCATTACCGCTTACGATACTTAAATTATGTCCTCTAGATTCTAATTCACTTATTGTCTTATTATCCAAATCTTCTTCTAAAGAAATAGTTCTCATATCATCTACATCTAGGGAAAACCTCAAAGAGTCTAAAGCATCTTGAGGAGAAAGATTATAATCAATAATGTTTGAAATCACTTGAAGATGACCTTGAGGTTGCTGAAACCCACCCATTACTCCAAAAGACAAAAATAATTTATTTTCTTTTGTAACCATACAAGGAATTATTGTATGAAATGGCCTCATATTAGGTTCTAAATAGTTAGGGTGATCACTATCTAGACTAAATAATGCAGCTCTATTTTGTAATGCTATGCCTGTTTCTGGGACAACTAGACCAGAACCAAAAGATTGAAATGTTGAATTAATTAATGAACACCCCATACCATTACCATCAATAGCTGTAAGATAAACCGTGTCGCCATTTGTATCAAATGTATTATGAGAAACCTGATTCATTACTTTTTTAGAATTTATAAGATTGAATCTTTCTTTAGAATATTCTTTTGATAATAATTTCTCAATTGGAATATCATTTTTCTTAGGATCTGTCACATGCCATAATGCATCAGCAAATCCAAGTTTCATTGACTCAATTAAATAGTGATAAAATTCAGAACTTCCATGTTTTATTTTTGTAAAATCTATATTTTCAATAATATTTAGTGAAATTAATGCTGCAAGCCCATCTCCGTTTGGAGGACATTCAAAAACATCATAACCCCTGTAATTAGTTTTTATTGGATCTGTCCAGTACGAAGTATAGTTTTTCAAATCATCTCTATCAAGCCATCCTCCTTCTTGATTAATGTAGCTTGCAATTTTATTACCTAAATTTCCATCATATATAGCACTAGGCCCTTTACTAGAAATTTCATTCATTGATTCTGCAAGAGTTGTAAGCTTTATAACATCTCCTTCATTTGGAGCTTTTCCATTTTTGAGAAGCTCTTTTCCTGACTCTCTATATAAAAGCTTTTCTTCGCTTTCTTTCCATTGCCACGAAATCATTTTGCTTACTGGAAATCCTTCCTCTGCCAACTTAATCCCAGGCGCTAAAGCATCTGATAAAGAAATAGATCCATATTTATCTAGAATTTTTTGCCAGCCATCTACAGAACCAGGAACTGAGACTGAGTAAGCTGCATCTTTACCTTCTGTTGGAATTGAACTATATCCCTTATCTAATAGTTCTTTAGGATCTGAATTTCTTGAAGATGTTCCAGAGCCATTAAACGAATCTACTTTTTCTGTATTAGGGTCCCAAATCAAAGCAAAAATATCTCCACCTATTCCAGTTGACATTGGTTCCACAACTCCTAGTGTAGATGCCATTGCAACTGCAGCATCAACAGCATTCCCTCCTGCTTTCAGAATATCTATTCCTACTTGTGATGCAATTGGTTGACTAGTAGCTACTCCTCCATTTAAACCATGGACTGTTGATCTTCTTGACGAAAAAAAACTCATTTTTTTACTCCTATAAACGCTTACACGGTAAAGGATACACGTATTCCTATATCCGTAAACGCATTATTTAATTCTTCTTAGGATTTAATATATCAGTTAAAGCATCTCCAATGATATTCCAACAAAAAATCATAATCCAAATTACTATAATAGGAGAAAGTAATTGTTCAGGATGATTAGTTAGTACAGAAACACTTGCTCCTCCTCTTCCTGAAACATCTGAAAGCATTGCTCCTAAACTTGGCCTTGGAGGTTGTACTCCTAATCCAAAAAAGGATAATATAACTTCTGATAAAGCGACAGCACCAAGTCCGAATGTAGAGGTTACTATCAATGGAGATATTACGTTTGGTAGAATATGTTTCGTTATTATCCTAAATGTACTTGCACCTGATGTCCTGGCTGATTGTACGTACTCTATTTCTCTTATACTGAATACTTGAGCTCGTATTAATCTCATAGTGCCAAACCAACTCAAAGGTAATAGTGCTATCCCTATTACTAAATAATCAATAATCCCCGAGCTAATTAATCCAGAAATATTTAAATTATCTTCTATCTGATAGAACAAATTAGTAATCCTTGGCCTAAGAGTTGCTGCAAGTAAAATAATTAGAAGAATATCAGGGAAAGATGAAACGAGTTCTCCAACTCTCATTACAATAAAATCAAAAATACCTTTATAAAACCCTGCTAACAATCCTAGAAAAAGTCCTAAAATCAAAGATCCTGTTAAAAGTCCTGTAATAGTCACTATTACTGTAGTTTGAATTCCCCAAATTACCCTTGATAAAATATCTCTTCCAAGCCTATCTGTTCCTAGCAAATTCTCAAAATCTGGACCCGCTTGAGTTTTCAATAGGTTTGTTTCAGAGTAATCATAAGGAGCAAGGATTGGAGCAAAAATACCTATCAAATAAATTGTGCTTACTATAATTAGACAAGCTACTCCTAATTTTTTTCTCGAAAAATTTTGAATGAATAACCTTGTTGATGATATATTTCTAACTTCTTTATCAATCATTGCATTTCAATCCTTGGGTCCACCAAAGTATAAACAAAATCTATAATTAAGTTCGCTATAACTAAAGCACTAGATCCTAATAGAACTATTGCCATTATTACTGGATAATCTCTAGAATAGACTGAATCTAAAGAAATTCTTCCTACTCCAGGAATTCCATATAAAATTTCAACAATCAAAGATCCTCCAAATAATCCAGCTAAAGAGAATCCCATTATTGTAACAACTGGTAACATTGCGTTTCTAAATGCATGTTTCCAAAGAACTTTAATTTCACCAACTCCTTTAGCTCTTGCAAGTTTTACATAATCAGAATCTAGTACTTCAATCATGGAAGATCTTATTAGTCTTACAAAAACAGCTGCTCCTGGAATTCCAACAGTAAGTGCAGGGAGAATGATTCTTTTATCAAAGACACCGCCCCATCCAGCTGCAGGAACTAGGTCAAGCTGCAATGCAAAAACAAGTATCAATAGTGGTGCCGTGAAAAAAACTGGCATTGCATAAAAAAATAATGAAAGTATCACTACAAAAGGGTCTTTTGATGAACCATAATTTATAGCTGCATAAAAACCTAACGGGATACCTATTGAAATAGCAATAAAAAAAGATATTAGGTTTAATTTAGCAGAAACAATTAATTTAGGTATTAATAATTCTGAGACATCTCGATTTTTGAAGACATATGATTCCCCAAAATCTCCTTGTACTGCATTTCCAATATATCTAATCCATTGAACTAGAACAGGATCATTTAATCCCATTTTTTCTCTTATTCGTTCAGCATTAACTTCATCATAATTATTGCCTAATTGCACCTCAATAGGATCACCTGGACCATATATTCCCAATATAAAGACTATTAATGAAACGAATAGAAGTAATACTGGCATCCATATTATTCTTCGAAAAATATATTTTAACATTTGCTATTAATAATAGATCAAAAAGTAATTTAATATAGAGAATAATAATTCTTATTTTATTTCTACATCTTTGAATTTTGGCACTATTATTGGCGTAAATTCGTATCCTTTTACCCATGGTTTTACTAGTGCATAACCATCAGTATCAAACCATAATGGAAAAATAGCTGCCTCATCTACGATTATTTGTTCTGCTTGATTGTATAGAAGAAATCTTCTATTATTGTCTATTTCTGTTCTTGCTTCAAGTATTAATTTATCAACTTCTGGATTTGAATAATTTCCATGATTTACATCTGATTTACTATAAAAAAGGACATCTATAAAATCTTGAGGATCAGCATAGTCTGCCTGCCATCCAGAACCAGCCCATAACTGTAATCGTTTTCTATTCATATCCTGAAGGTATGTTGCCCATTCAACCTGTTGAATTTCTACCTCTATACCTAAGGTTTCTTTCCACATGTCTGAAATAACTTCCGTATCCAAACCAGGAGAACCTCCTGTACCAGGAATAGTTACTATAATTCTAGGTCTAGTAGCAGGATCAGAGTATTTAGATTTAGCTAAATATTCTTTTGCTAATTCTTCATTAAATTCAATTCCTTTGATAGATGGACTATAACCAGGGAATCCAGGTGGAATTATAGAATATGACGGTTTAGTTAAGCCTGAATATATTTTGTCAGCAATAATTTCTTTATCTACTGCGTATGACAAAGCTTTTCTAAAATTTTCATCTTCAAAAGGTGGCATATTTACATTGAAACCTATGTAGTTCAATGAAAATTGCGGAGGAACATTTACTAAATCTTTATTCAATGGATCATTCGGATCTTTTACTCTTTCTAAGTCAGCTAAACCAACTCCAGTTATATCTATTTCATCATTTTCGTACATTGCCATAGATACTCCACCGGCAAGGTTCATTATTATTCCATCAACTTTAGCCTTTTCACCCCAGTAATTTTCATTTTTCTTTAACTTCAAGGTTTGACCTATTTGATATTCAGTAAGAACGAATGGTCCTGTACCGACCGGATTATCTATCCAGTCTTCACCTTGTTTTTCTACATAATTTTTGTTTAAAACGAATGCAGTTGGGTATGTTAATTTTGCTAGAAAATAGGTTTTTGGCTCATCAATTGTTATCTCTAAAGTTTTATCATCAATAACATTCAAACCTTTAATTTCCTTTAATTCACCTCCGCTTTCGACTACTTCTTTTACTCCTAAGATATCTCCAAGGTATACTTCTGCATTCATAGACCCTGTATCAGGGTTAGAAGCTCTTTCTATAGACCATTTAAAGTCTTCAGCGGTAACAGGATCACCGTTAGAAAACTTAATCCCATTTCTCAGATTGAATGTATATGTTTTTCCATCATCAGAAACTTCCCATGACTTTGCTAAATCAGGAATAATATCTAGATCTTTATTTAGTGTTACTAAACCAGAAAATATCTCTACAATAATTGAAGCAGAAGTAGTATCAGTAACTAATGCAGGATCAAAAGTAGGAGGGTCGGAAAAATTTAATCTAAATATATTATCTCTATTATTTGATGATCCAGTATCCGATGAACTTTCCAATCCTGGTGCCACATTTGAACTTTTTCCTACCGTTTCTCCTCCTGTAGCAGAATTATCTCCTCCACATGAAAAAATAACTACTGCTAGTAATGAAAAAATAAATAATCTAAGCTTTGAAATCATATTTAATCCTAAGTTTTTTTATCTATATTCTAATCTTATATCAACTTTATGAAGAAATTGTGAAGAAAATTGTAAATTATACTGAAATGTTTTTTAATAGATATTCTTCAATTAAGTTATCTATATTTCCATCTAAAACTTTATCAATATCACTAGTTTCAAAATTAGTTCTATGATCTTTTACCATTTTGTAAGGATGCATTACATAAGATCTAATTTGGGAACCAAAGTCGGCCGAAACATGTTCTCCTTTTATTTCAGCATCTCTCTTTTTATTTTCTAAAATTTCTAATTCTTTTAATCTTCCTTGCAAAATTTTCATAGCAAGTTCTTTATTCATTAATTGAGATCTTTCATTTTGCACAGACACAGAAATATTGGTAGGTAAATGAGTTATTCTTACTGCCGTAGAATTTTTTTGAACACTTTGACCGCCTGCACCTCCAGCCTTAAAAACATCTATTCTTAAGTCTTTTGTGTCAATTTTTACTTCTTCTTCATTTTCTAATTCAGGCATTATTTCAACTAGGGAAAAAGAAGTATGTCTTCTATTACCAGTATCAAAAGGAGAAATCCTTACTAATCGATGTGCTCCTTTTTCAGATTGAAGCAGTCCATATGCATTCTCTCCTTCTACTCTAAAAATAACAGACTTAATTCCTGCTTCATCTCCAGGGGAATAGTCAATTATTTCAACTGAAAAAGATTTAAGTTCTGCCCATCTCTTATACATTCTAAATAATATTTCAGCCCAATCTTGTGAATCTACACCTCCAGCACCCTGCTTAATTCCAACAATTGCATTTCTTTGATCAAATTCTCCATTTAATTTCAAATTCAATGATGCTTTTTTAAATTTTTCATCAAGTGATAAAATTTCATCCTTGATATTTTGGAGGCTAGAATCATCATTTAGATCTATAGAAATTTCACATAATTCTATTATTTCTTTTGATTTATTGTCTAAAAAAATATATAGATCAAATTGATCTTTTTTGGATTTAAGATTCTTAAAAAGTCTTTGAGCCCTATGACTATCATCCCAAATATTATCGTCAGTTGTATCTTTTTCTAGTTTAGAAATTTCTTCAGAAAGTTTTTTTGTGTCAAAGATTCCTCAAAATTTCAGAGATAGAATTTCTTAATCTTGAGGCCTCGTCTAAAAGTTCTTTTATTTGCATATTTTTTTTAAGTGTAAGAGTTTATATAATGATGTATTCTATATACATTATAGTGCAAAAACTTTTTTTTGCGGGGCATGGCGTAGCTTGGTAGCGCGTCCGGCTGGGGGCCGGGAGGTCGTAGGTTCAAATCCTGCTGCCCCGACCAATAATTATAAAGGAGAAATAAATTGAAAAAGATATATCTAATATTTATGATTTTAATTTTTACAATGACTTCTTGTAGTGATGAAACAGCTATTTATGAACCACAAATTAGTGATTCTAAAATTGAGTTTCCTTTTGATGAGAGAGAAAATGGTAAATTTATTTCAATATTCAGAAATGAATCAGAAAACACAGTACCTATCTCAATAATAATGCTGAGTAATCAAGAAATAAAAAAAGATTCTTTAACTTTTGATTATTGTGAAGGTGTCAATGCATATAGGCAAGGCAAAAAAATAAAAGAATGGACAGTTATAAATCATAATTACCCTATTAAACCTGAAAATGATGTAGAAAATCAAAATGATCATCCAAACTTATTTAGTTTCAATTTCCCAAAAGGATCATACATGATAATGCTAATGAATTCTGAAAATTGCAACAGAGATAATTATGTTATATTTGATGTTAAAGATAATAGTGGTAGTTAGGTAATATTTATGATTTATGAACTAAGAATTTACGAATGTTTTGCAGGTAAATTAGAAAACTTAAATGAAAGATTTAGAAATCACACACTTAAGCTTTTTGAAAAACATGGAATAAAGAACATTGGATACTGGGTTGGAGACGTAGGGCCAAGCAACAATACATTGACTTATTTGTTGGCATATCCATCACATGATGCAAGAGTGAAATCTTGGAAAGACTTTAGAGATGATCCTGTATGGCACAAAGTAGTTGAAGATTCTCACAAAGATGGAATAATTGTAAAAAACGTAGAAAATCAACTCTTGAATCCTACAGATTACTCACCAATTAAGTAGAAAAATTGATTTAAATTGCTATTATTTTATTCAAGATATAAAACCTAATAACATAACCAAAAGGGAATAAAAAATGAAAGCATTAAGAAAATCTTTATCAGGTAAAGCTGCAATAGTTGGAGTAGCTGAATCTGACAAAATTGGTAAAGTCCCCGAAATTTCGCCTTTAGGACATCATGCTCAAGCTGCACATAATGCATTAGAAGATGCGGGGTTAAAAATTTCTGACGTAGACGGACTGTTTACAGCAGGTTACTCTACCTACGATTTAGGAGAATATTTAGGCATTGAACCAAATTATACTGACTCTACAATTGTAGGAGGATCTTCTTTTGTTATCCATTTAGCCCATGCTCTTGCAGCTATAAATGCTGGTTATTGTGAAGTTGCTTTAATAACTCATGGTCAAAGTGGTAGAAGTGACAGAGCCAGAAATCGAAGTGGGGGAGGAATGCCTGCAGATCAATATACATCACCATATGGAATTATGGGCCCTCCAATTAACTATGCAATGGCAGCAAGAAAATATATGGAAATGTATGGTGAAGATCGAACAAGACAAGCACTTGCAGAGATAGCTGTTTCAACTAGAAAATGGGCTAATATGAATGAGAAGGCTTATTTTTATGATAAACCTATGACATTTGATGATTATCATGAATCAAGATGGATTTCTTGGCCTTTCCATTTGCTGGATTGTTGTTTGGTTACTGATGCAGGAGCTGCTATAGTTGTTACTTCAATTGAGAAAGCTAAAGACACAAAAAAGGGACCTATAAAAATATTAGGGGCAGGAGAAGGTCATGATCATGGAAGTATGATATCTCAAATGCCGGATCTAACTAGAACTTATGGAAGAAAAACAGGACCAAGAGCTTTAGAGATGGCAGGATTAGATTATAAAGATATTGACCTAGCTATGATTTATGATTCTTTTACATATACGGTACTTGCAACACTAGAAAGTTTAGGATTTTGTGGTCCAGGAGAAGGTCCTGATTTTGTAGCAAATCAAGTTACAGCCCCTGGTGGGTCATTTCCATTAAATACTAATGGAGGAGGATTGTCTTATACTCATCCTGGAATGTATGGAATCTTCACAGTGATAGAAGCAGTAAGGCAATTAAGAGGAGAAACAGGAGAAAGACAATTAGATAAATGTGATATTGCATTAGCACATGGTACAGGCGGATTATTATCCAGTACTGGTACGGTTCTACTTACTTCAAACTAACCAAATTTTTCAATATTAAAAAGGATAAAAAATGAGCGATAAAATAAAACCAATTCCACAACCAGAATCTGATAAATACTGGGAAGCTGCGAATGAAAACAAATTAGTAATACAAAAATTCGGAGATCATATACAATTTTACCCAAGAGCAGTATCTACAAAAGATGGAAGTAGAGATGTTGAATGGATAGAAGCTTCAGGTAAAGCTAAACTATATACTTTTACAATAGTTCATGCTGCACCACATCCAAGTTTTGTAGAAGATCTGCCTTATATAGCTGCCATAGTAACTCTAGAAGAAGGGGTTAATATGCCAACAAGAATAGTTGGAGTGGAACCTGAACCTGAAAACCTAAAAATAGGAATGGATCTGATGGTAGATTTTATAGATGTAGATGGT
Source organism: Chloroflexota bacterium (assembly GCA_002719295.1). Taxonomy (GTDB): domain Bacteria; phylum Chloroflexota; class Dehalococcoidia; order Lucifugimonadales; family Lucifugimonadaceae; genus TMED-70. Next base: position 26,451 of record PBHC01000018.1, on the reverse strand, counting down.
CAAAATATACCTGTTTTCAAACCAGCTTGATGTTAAATAATCTTATAAAAATTAGCGATTGTAGCTCTGAAGATTTAAACAATATTATTAATCTTGGCATTGATTTCAAAGACGGGAAAAAATCTGATTCCCTTAAAAATAAATCTGCTGTTCTTCTTTTTGACAAGCCATCATTAAGAACAAAATTATCTTTTATGATAGGAGTTAAAAAATTAGGAGGGTATCCTGTTTATTTTTCCCCTGAAGAGGTTGGGATGGGCGTTAGAGAACCAATAGAAGATGTTTCGAGTGTTGTTAGTAGAATGGCTGACATAGCAATAATTAGAACCTTTGAACAAGAAAAGATAGAGTTGTTTGAAAAATATTCTAAAGTGCCTGTAATAAATGCTCTAACCGATGATGAGCATCCCTGTCAGGCTTTGGCAGATGTAATGACGATTACAGAAAAAGTGGGTACAGTTAAGGACAAAACTATTACTTTCATAGGGGACAGTAATAACGTAGCAAAGAGTTTAGCATATGCAGTTTTATCTTTAGGGGGAAATTTCAATATAGCATCACCTAAAGGATATGAGTTCAATAAAAGCACAATTAACTATTTTAATAAATTAAGTGGGGGAAATTTTAATAGCTATGATAATATGATGGAACCTGCAAAGAACTCAGACATAATTTACACCGATGTTTGGGCTAGTATGGGACAAGAATCTGAAAAGAAAAAAAGATTAAATGATTTTTCAAAATTTCAGGTATCATCTTCAGTTTTGGATAATGCCAACAAAAATGTAAAATTTATGCATGATTTACCTGCGCATCCGGGAGAAGAAATTGAAGAAGGATTGCTTTATGATCCTAGATCAATAGTATTCGATCAAGCTGAAAATAGGCTATGGGCGCAAACAGGGCTTATGGATTACATACTCTAGTCTATGTAATAATAAAAAAAAGTACTTATCAAATGATTGTTTCTATAATTGGAAGACCTAATGTAGGTAAATCTACATTATTCAACAGAATAGCTGGAGAAAGAATATCTATAGTTTCTAATGTTTCGGGAACTACTAGAGATAGAATTTCAACTAATACCTCCTGGAATGATAAAAATTTCATTCTAATAGATACCGGAGGTATAGATAAGAATTCAAGTGAAGATTTTCAAAATTCTATAACAGATCAAGCTCTAAATGCTATAAAAGATAGTGACAAATTAATTTTTATGGTTGATGGAAGGGAAGGAATCAATCCATTAGATGAAGAGGTACTTAGGCTAGTAAGAAAAAATAATAAAAAAGCTGTTATCGCTATTAATAAATTAGATCTCCCTGTAGATGAATTTAATGCACTAGATTTTTCTGCTATAAACGAATTTGATAGTGTAAAAATAAGTGCTTATCATAATAGAGGAATAGTAGATCTATTAGAAAAAGTACTAGGAAAAGAATTTAAGAATGTCCCTAAAAATTCTGAAGAAATAAAATTATCAATAGTTGGACACCCCAATGTAGGAAAATCTAGTTTATTTAACCTCCTTACAGAATCTAACAGATCTATTGTTAGTAACATCCCTGGGACTACAAGAGATAGTATTGATTATAGTGTCAAATACGATGATAAAAATATTAAATTTATTGATACTGCAGGATTAAGAAGAAGAGGAAAAATTGAACAAGGAATAGAAAAATATTCTTCTATTAGAACCATAAAATCAGTAGAAAATGCTGATGTATGTGCTTTAGTTCTTAGTGCAGAGGAAATGATTACAGCACAAGATTTACATATTTCTGGATTTATAAAAGACCTTATGAGACCATGCATTATTCTTATGAATAAATTTGATCTAGTAACAAATGATCAGAAGAATGAAATAATTGAGCAAATAGAAGAAAAATTTGATCATATCCCCAATATTCCTATTTTACTAACGTCAGCTTTAAATAAATTAAATATAGAAAAAATAATCCCAAAAGCTATTGAGGTTTATGAGAATTCTATAAAAAGAATAAGTCAAAAAGAATTGAACAGTTGTTTTATTGATGCAATATCTAGAAAGCAACCATCATCAAAAGGGAAAAAAACTCCAGAAATATTTTCTATTTCTCAATATAAAACCAGTCCTCCTGGATTTAAATTTGAATCTACAAATTACGATTTAATTCATTTTAGTTATAAAAGATATTTAGAAAATCAAATAAGAAATAATTTTGATTTTTCTGGTTGCCCTATAAGCTTAAGATTTGTTAAGGCTAAACGAAGATGAGTGTCATAACATTATTTTTATTGTCTATTTTTTGTTATATCTTTGGATCTATTCAATCTGGTACTTTGATAAGTAAAATTTTCTATAAAATTGACGTAAGAGATCTAGGCTCTAAAAGCTCTGGAGCAACAAATGTGCACAGGACAATTGGATTAAGACCTGGAATAATTGTTTTAATTTTAGACATCCTAAAAGGATTAATCCCTATCTTGTTAATTAAGATTTTTTTTGAAGATGATCTACATTGCATCCTTGGTTGTATATTTTTAGTTTTGGGTCATTGTTATCCTATTTTTCATAGATTCAAAGGCGGGAAAGGGGTAGCAACAGGATTCGGTGCGGTCATAGTTTTAGTTCCTTATATATTTATAGGATTACCTCTGGCTGTACCATTAATATATAAAACAAGATTTGTATCCTTGGGAGCAATTTTTGGATGCTTGATTACCATATTAATAATTTTATATATGACTATTTTAAATATGCTTACAATAGAACATATTTTAACACTATTGATTCCTTTATTAATTATTTATAAGCATAAAGAGAACATAAAAAGAATTATAAAAAAAGAAGAAAATAAACTATTTTAAATATGAAAGATATAAAAAACATTTCAGTAATAGGATCTACTTCATGGGGAGTAACTTTGTCAAATATTTTAGTTAAAAACACTGAAAATTTAACAATTCTAGTTAGAAATTCAAAGGAAGAAGAAAAGATTAATTACGAAAGATCAATAAACAGAAAGATAATTTACAAATTAAATAAAAATATAATTACATCTAGTAGCTATGAAAAGACAATTAAAGAATCTCAGCTAATTGTCTTGGCTGTTCCTAGTTCATCAATTAAAAATAATATCGAAAAAATAAATAAATTTTTATCAAAAGATCAAATAATAATTAGTGCTATCAAGGGATTTGAACAAGATTCAAAAAAAACTATATCACAGTATTTAATAGAAAAAACAAGTGTTGATAAAAAAAATATTGGAGTTATATCTGGTCCAAATATTTCTATCGAAATTTATAATGAACTACCCGCTACAACCGTAATAGGAATTGATAAAAGCTTAGAAGAAAAAATCAGGAAGCTATTTAATAGTGAAAAATTTAGAGCATATAGTTCAAATGACATTTTGGGTATTGAAATTGGAGGAGTATTAAAAAACATATATGCAATAGGTGCAGGAATTATTCAAGAATATAAGTTAGGGACTAATTCAATGGCATCATATATAACAAGAAGCCTAAATGAAATGATAGGAATAATTTTATCTTTTGGAGGCAAAGAAAAAACAGTATTTGGGAATTCAGGACTTGGCGACTTAATTACTACATGTTTCAATCAAAATAGTAGAAATAATCAGCTAGGGTCATTACTAGCACAAGGAAAAAATATTGAGAATGCCAAAAAAGAAATACAAGGAACAATAGAAGGAATCAACTCAACAAAAATAATAAGAGAAATTTTGAAAAAAGAAAAAATTGAAACTCCAATTATAAATGAAATATATGAAGTATTATTTAATAATAAAAATCCTAAAATTGGAATAAATGATCTATTAAGTAGAGAAGATTCTAAGGAGTAAGTCTTAATAAATAATTTATTTCATGAACAGCGCAAATTGCTGCAGTCTCTGTTCTTAAAACATTCTCTCCCAAACTTAAAACAATGCTTTTATTTTGTAATTTTTTATACTCTTCTTCTGAGAAACCACCTTCTGGGCCTATGAGTATTATAAGTTTCTTAAATTTTTTGATATCTAAAGAGTTTTTTCTGATTTCATTTAAGTTTTCATAAAATAAGATTAGTTCTGTATCTTCATCTTTAAGGTTTATAATTTGCTCCAACTTTAGAGGAGAATCAATTTCAGATATAAAATCATTTCCACATTGTTCTGAAGCAGAAATTGAAATATTTCTCATTCTATCTAATCGCTTATCATTAATTCTATTCACAAAAATATCGTTTGTATTTTCCGTAATTAAAGGAATTATTTTTGAAATTCCTAACTCAGCTGTTTTTTCTACAGCAATTTCAAATCTTGAAGGTTTAATGATTGAAATAGCTAAAATTATTTCAGGATTTGATTTGTCTTTTTTCACTATTGAGTTGACTTTTCTTAAAGTTATTTTATCTTTATAAATTTCTTCTATTTGCATTATTTGGGAAGTCCCTTTTCCATCAAAAATATTTATTTTATCCCCTTTTTGCATTCTTAGCACAGAAGAAAGTTTATGAGATTTATTATCAGTAATTTCAATATATTCATTCAATTTATCAGGGTAATATATTCTAAACAATTTTCATCTCCAGAGAGGACCAATCATCTTCTTGGTAAGAATTTATCAGTTTAAATCCTGATTTTTCTAATTTCAAAAGAGTTTTTTCCATGTGAATATTTAATATCCCAGAGCATAATAGTATTCCATTTTTATTAATTAGAGAAAATAAAAGATGTGAATATTTACTTATTATAGTGGAAGAAATATTAGCAAAAATAAAGTCAAATTTCTTATCAGGATCAATAATTTCAATTGAGCCTACTCTTAAATCTATGCTAGATAATTCAGAGAAATTTATATTTTCTTTCGCTGAGCTAATAGCTAAATCATCAGTGTCTATAGCTATAACATTTTTTGCGTTTAATTTTTTTGCAGCTATAGATAAAATACCCGATCCACATCCAAAATCTAGGATATTTTTCGAGTTCAAATCATATTTTTCTATTTGTTCTAACATCATTTTTGTTGTTGGATGATGTCCAGTTCCAAATCCTAAACCAGGATTGATATTAATTATTATTTTAGAATTAGAAATGAGTTTTTTATCATTTGTGATAATAAAATTTTCACCGATTTCTATCGATGGAAATTTTTGCTCAGCCCAATCTTTTTTAAAAATTTTTTTAATAGAAAGTTCTGGGATATCACAAACCATTCTTATTAAGGCTAAAGATCCTTGAATAGATGATATTTTTTTTTGATTATTATCCGTATCATCCAAATAGGATTTTATCGTTATAAATTCTGATATAGGTTTGTCTTCATTTTCATCTGGATTGTATTCAATATCTTCTGTAATTACAAAGTCATAATCACAAAATTTTTTAAAAACATAAGAAACGGGCTCTACAAATTCATTTTTAATTACAAGACTTAATTCTATTAAAGAATCATTTATCATTAGTTATCTAAGGATTCTTTTAGTTTTTCAAAAAGGTCTTTTTGTTCTGAATTTAAATCTGAAGGGATAAGTACATTGATTGTAATAATATGACTTCCTCTTCTATTGTTTCTACCAATAGAAACAACTCCTTTATTATTCAGTCTTATTTTTTTACCTGATTGAATACCTTTTGGTATCTTGAGTTCAATTTCTCCATCAAGAGTCTGTACGTTTATTGTGTCTCCTAATGCAGCTTGAGCAATATTTATATTTTCTGTTGAAAAAATATCAGATGCCATTCTTTCAAATTTTTCATGAGAATTCACTTGAACAGAAACATAAAGATCTCCTTCTTGACCTTTTTTTAATCCAGAATCTCCTTGGTTTCTCATTCTAAGTTTAGAATTATCCTCAATACCTGCTGGAATTGTAATTGCTAGTTTTCTATTATTTCGTTTTCTTCCATTTCCTGAACAAGTTGAACACTTTGTAGAAACATGAACTCCATTTCCTTCACAAGAAGAGCATGTTGATACTTGTTGAAATTGACCAAAAAAAGTTTTTTGCAATCTGGTTACTTTTCCAGACCCATTACAAGAAGAGCATGTAGAAGTATCTGTTCCTGGTTCTGCTTTAGAGCCTTTACATGAAGCACATATTTCATATCTATCTACAGTAACTTCTTTTTCGGTACCAAAAGCTGACTCTTCAAAAGATATAATTACTGGAATTTCTAAATCATTTCCTCGAGCAGTTTGAGATTCATTTGAAGAAGATCCTCCTCCAAAAAATGTATCAAATATACTTCCAAACCCGCCTAAGTCTTCAAATCCGGAGAATCCACCCATTCCATTTGCTGCATTTTTTAACCCTTCATAACCATATTGGTCATACAGTTTACGTTTTTCAGGGTCGCTCAAAACTTGATAAGCTTCATTAACTTCTTTGAACTTAGAATCAGCTCCAGGTTCCTGATTTCTATCAGGATGATATTTTAAAGCTTGCTGTCTAAAAGCTTTTTTGATTTCTTCTTCAGAAGCATCTCTAGAAACTCCGAGAATTTGATAATATTCTTTTTGTTGTGTCATAAAATATAATAATTAATAGTTCAATTATATAACTTATACTTGTAAAAATTACAGAGAAATTATTTTTCTAATATAATTATTTCCTGAGAATCGCTAAAAGAGCTCATTGTAACTGAAGCTTTACTTCTAGGCTCAAAATCTTTTAATCCCAAGACCTTAATAACAGCATCTAGGTTTTTTGATGATTTTTGAGATTTTTTATCAAACCCAGATATAATAATTTTTCTAGGTTCAATAGATCTTATAGTATTTGCTAAAATTTCTGCATCCACGTTTTTATTTTCAGGAGAAAAAAGTACAACATGAGAAGATGCAAGCACAGAAAGGGCTTCAGAATCAAAAGATGACCCAATCATACCAACTACAGCAACAGAAAGGCCTCTAGATTCAATTCTATAGCAAGTTGAGATAGATTTAGTATCATCTTTCCTGATAGCATTAGCTATGCCATGAATAGAAGCATCATTTATTTCATACTCTCCAGGAGAATCAACTTTTGTTAATTTAGTTGAGTATTCATTTTCTGATTCTGTACAAATAAAAACAGTATTATCCGTTAATAAAGATGAATCAACAGTTGAGTTATTTGGATTAACAATGACATTAATAATTTCATCATTAATCTTAAACGAGTTTTCACCTAACCAAGTAATATCCATATCTAAACTTTAACCAGTTCTTTTTTTTCTATTAAGTAAGTATACAGGGACCAAAGATAGTAATATAAGTCCAACACTAGCAGGGCCACCGCCTCTAGAATTACATCCTCCATCAGATTGTTCTGTCATGATTTCATTTGAAGATGTACTCAATACTATAGGGGTAGGAGTTGCGGTCGCTGTATAAGTAGCAGTTGGCTCAGGAACCGGTGTAGGAGTTCTAGTTGGTTCAGGAATTGAAGTAGCTGTTGGAACAGGTGATGATACAGGAGCAGGGGTAGGAGTAGATGTTGCAGGGATATATTGTGGGAAAAATAATTTAAATTCAGTAATAAAATCGTTTTCAACAAAGGTATATGATGTTTTTGAATCATATCCTGCGATTTTAAATGAAACCTTCTTCCCTAAGTAAGTTTCATTTCCTGGATCAATAGTTATACTAAAATTTGATCCACTAACTGTACCTGATCCGACAAGTTCGTTATCTATATAAGCTTCAATTATATTAACACCCTCTGGCGCAGCAAGAATTGATCCAAATATAAGAGTTCCTGTTATGAAACTAGGTTCAGCTAAAGCAGGGGCAGGAGTAGGAGTTGGCAATGGTACTGAATTAAAATGTAAATTTAAAGATCTGGATATAGGGAGAGACCATGTACAGCCTTTACAATATTCACCTTGTACAGTAAGTGGTCCAAAAATGTCAGTTTCTAACGCTTTTTGATCTCCTACCCAAAAGGTTACAGTAGATCCTTCTAGTGCAACATTTGGACCGATTTCAAGTGCACTAAATCGACCAGTTAAAAAATCTCCTATTCTTGCAGATCCAACAACTGTATCTCCTATTTTTGCTTCTAAAAGTAATCCATCTAGATCAGACGTCTTTTGAAATGAACCTGACATCATAACATCACCTTGATAGACAAGCATATGGAGTTCAGGAATATCTTGAGCATTAATCTCATCAGCATGAGAATTCGCTATAGCTACAGGAACTACCATCATTAATAAAATAAGTTGTAATATTTTTTTCATAGTCAATTAAATGTTTATTATTATATTATAGATTCTTTAAATAAAAAAAAGCAGGCATATTTCATCCTGCTTTTTTTTATTTTTACCTATTCCTTATGGAACGATAGGTGTCAATAATCCTGAAGCTGCTGGAGTAGCAAATACCCAGAATGCTTCACCAATGTTTACATTTTGAGCATCAGTTGAATCGTTTGATGCACAAGCTGTAAAGTTAGCAACACCTTCATCTATAGCTATTGATACCCAAGTTAGGTTAGAAGTATCGTATTCATACGCCTTAGTCACAGAAGAACCATTACATTGTCCTAAGTAACTAGCATTAGTAGTATAAACTGTTCCTTCATTAGCTTGAGTCAAAGCTTTAGTTGCGTCAACTACACCAATTAAGTTCCAACCTGAAGCAAGTTCAATAGATGGAATTGATGGTGGGGCTGAAGCACTTGGACCTTCTGGACCAGTCAAAGAAACGCTCTGAGAAGCAAATTCTGTTGAATGTATCCAGTATCCTTGACCTGAGTGGATTGTAGATAAGCTACCACTAAACGATCCTGATGCAGAATCTTTAGTTGCTACCATCCAAGGTGATCCTTTAGCCATAGCATCATAACCAACCACCTGGTCAATTCCTGTGTTTGTGAACACTGAGCCAACACCATTTGATACAGGATCAGACGGGAATGACATCAAGTTCCAACCAGCTAGAAGAGTTGCTTTATAATCTTTTCTAGCAGTAACTTTTAGGTTGTAAGAACCTTCAGCACCTTTGTTGCCAGCAAGGTCAGTACCTTTTGCTTTTACGGCATAAGTTGATGATGAAAGGTCACTTTCAGGAACCATAAAGTATTTTTTATTGTTTGTAGTAGCAAGTTTTGCTAATACATCATCTCCACCGAATGTAGCAGATACAACAGTTACGTTTGAATTATCAGTAAATTCAAATATAACGTATGGTCTTGGCAAAGTTGTAGTTGTACCTACTGTACCATCACCATCTGGGTCATTCTTTAGAACAGGAGCAGTTTTATCAAGCCTGAATGAGAATGCACCAGTTGCAGACGAATCATGCTTACCTACTGTACCTGTATTTGTTGATGTACTTGCATCATTTGCAGTTACATAAATAATTTTTGTATCATCAGCAGCTGCATCTGAAAATGCGCTACCTGTGAAGTTTGCTGTGTATGTTTTAGAATCTTGTGCAACAGCAGCAACTGTACCTTCAACTGCTACTTCATCAGAAGCAGAAGTCAAAGCTGCGTTTGTGTTACCAGAGATTTTTACATCATCATTAGCAGCAGGCAAAGCAGCAGAGCCATTGTTCTTAATTACGATTCTTACATTGTCAGCGTTACCATCACCACCATTTGTAACTGATGTTACAGCAAGGTCAGCTAATGCTGTAGATGTTATGTTCACTGATTCCAATGTAATTTCATCAGTAAGTGAACCATCTTTATCTGTATCAACAATTGTATTGGCAGCTATATCAACGTTTTGACTGTTACCAGCACCTAATGTTGTTAGGGCAGTAGAAGCTGAAAGTTGAGCATAAGCACCTGTTTTACCATAATTTTCGTTGAAAACGTTTATAGTAGGAGGTGAAGCCAAAACTTCGTCTGTAGTAATTGTTATTGTCATAGCACTCTTAGTTAGAGAATCTGAATCATTAGAAGTACCAGAAGCACCTGTTCCTGATCCACCAGACAATGTCATAGTTAAGTTTGGCTTTAGCTTGTGAATAGCGCCTGTAACTGTTCCTGATTTAGTTGAGTTACCAGCTAAGTCAGCTACATCGCCAACAAGTTTTACTTGAGGAGTATCGTTAGTTGGAAGAGAACTTGGAAGTGTTAGGTACACCATTTTTCTCTTATCAAAACTCTTACCATTTGCGTCAGTACCCTTAGGGCCTATTTCAGCAAGAGTAGGAGTCATTGTAACACCAGCATCTGTCTTTACTTCGAAAGAAGAAGCAGAAACTGAACCTATTTCGTCATTGAAACCAACAACAATTTTTGTAGCGTCATTACCTTTTTCAGCAAAAGTTGCTGCGTTCCAGTAAACACCAGTTTTTGTGTCAGCGGCTTGAATGACTGGTTTTTGTTCGTCAATATTTATTGTGTACGGATCTCCAATAGCAGTAGTATCTGTATCGGTAGATTTCGAGTCACTGAACCCTCTGTTTCCAGCTAGGTCAATTGCAGCTAAAGTATAGTCTACAACAACATCTGGAGTAGATAGTGCAGCGTTACAAGAAATCAGACCAACAAAACCTGTGTGTGAGTTTGTTGCAGAATTTGTACCGTCTCCACCAGTATCATCTAATGCTCCGTGAGCAGTTCCATCTGCAGAACCTGTACTACAAGGAATGTTTGCTGTTGTAGCAACTTTCCAAGTAATACTTGAAACTCCATCTTTCATAGTAGTAGAGTTGTCCAATGTTACAGCAAATTGATCATATCGATCATTACCTGTAATTGTACCAGCTCCACCCAACCATGCTCTTTGTGCAGTCAATTCAGTAGTTGACAGTGCACTTGTCAAACCATCAGCAGCAGCATCACTCAACATATCAACGTAAAGTACAGCTGTACTTACATCAATACCAGAACCAATATCAGTCACTGATCCAGCGAATGAAGGCTGTCTGTCCTTGAATGAGCTACCTGATGTAGGACTTGATACAACTGGAGTTGGTGCCGAAACATCAACAGTTACAGTTGCTTTAACTTTTGTCCCTGTAGTAGCAGTAGTTGAAGTTGAATTATCTGTTAGGTCTTGATATTGAACTGTTAGAGTAGCATTTGCTTGCGCTTCTACAATTGGAGTTCTATCAATTCCTAAAGCAGCAGGAGTAGTCAAGCCAAGAGCTCCACCACCACCTGATTGTGTGTCTGATCCAGGTCTACCACTCTTAAGGTCAGTGGCATCAATAGTATCAGAGTTATTAGTATCAAATTTTTGATTGTTTACAACATTGTCTGAAACAATAGCAGCTATGTCAGCTACGTCAGAAACACCATTAGCAATAGCTGCAGTAGGTGTTATGTTCAATACAATTGTTCTAGCAGCAGCTGTAGGTTTAGTACATGTAGTATCTACCGTACCAGAACATGTTACTGTGTTCACAGTTGTACCAGTACCGTGGTTAGCGTCAACAATGTCTGTACCGCCACCATCATCAAGCAGAACAAATGAATCTGTTATAGATCCATCTCCATCTGGATCGGCAATCCATGATCCAGCAGGAAGTGTTATTGTTCCTGATGTGTTTCCGCCAGAAGTAGCAATTGCTCCACCAACGTCTAAGTTATCAGCAATTAGCGTCCACTCAGCATCGGCACTTTGTCCGTCAGAAGCATCGAATCTTCCGTCAGCACTGTTTGCTATACCAGCAGCAATAGCAGCGTTCAAAGATTGTGGCACTTTACCACCAGTACCGAAAGCGTTACCAGCAGTAGCATTCCAACCATTTTGAGCGTCTAGAGCTGCAGTGTTATCATTAACACCTTCTGTATCAGCAACCAAAAATTCAGCTTCAAAAACACCAGTGTTTCTTCCAGTTTCAACAACTGAAATGTCACTAGCATTAGATTCTAACTGAACTGTTGACCAAGCTTTAACCTGGAATGTGTTTACAGCAGATGTATAGTATCCAACGAATGCATCATCATTATCTTCAGCTGAGTCTCCACCTTGACCTGTTATGTAAACAGTAATCATAGGAGTAGCTGAAGTACTTGTTGCTGAGTCACCGTTAGCCACTGACACGATTTGTGCAGTAGGTCCTTCAGGCGCAGCACATGCAGATGAAACTGCACTACCTGTAAATACTGGAACTTGACCATCTTGACATATAACGAATCCTACCTCATCACTAAGGTCTCCATCGCCATCTGAGTCAATAACTGGATCTCCAGCTTTTCCAGGTATAACAAGAGTTTTTGTGTTTGCAGTTCCAGCAGCAGTAATAGCTAAATTACCTGATGTAGCTGAAACTTTCTTATTATAATCTGACTCCACAACTGTAATAACAACCTTGTTGGCATTTAAAATGTGTGAGTTCTTCACATCATTCGCTGTGTCAACATCAGTCATAGTCACATATACTGTTGAAGCATTCTTCCTTGAAGCAGGGTTAGACCTTGCAGAAGGAGGTGAAGCTTCAGTAGTGAAACCAGTTCCTTTGTTTGTTAAATAAACCGTAGCCAGTTTTTCTGCTTGCACAGAGTTATTATCCCCAGCCATTATAAGCGCTGGAACTAATACTGCAAGTGCTAACACAAAAACCATTGCTCGGCTCGCAATTTGTTTTAATGTATTCATCTCGATACTACCTCTCATGAATAATTTAGTTTAATTTGGTCTCAACAGCTACGCGTTTATAACACAAACAGCTATAGCTATTAATAAACCTTATCTTACTTTATCTAAATTTCTCAGATAAATCAACAATTCTTACAACGAATTACACAAAAAGTTATAATTATGCCAAAACGTTCATAGTTTTCTTGATTCATCCAAACTAAATAAAATAATTTAAAAGTTATGAAATAAAATATAGCCTAAAAAAAATAATAAGGTCAACGTTTTTTTTTACGAGTTTCAATAAAAATAAAAATTCAATACAAATTTAATGTGTATAGAAGATGCTTTTTTTCATTTTTTTCTAAATTTAAAAAAATTTCCCCAAATTTTTCTTGCTATCAATCTTATTATTAAAAGGCTAGGGCTATTAATTGTTAATAAGGTAATGGATCTTAATTAATTAAAAGGCTATTAATAAGGTAATGGATCTTAATTAATTAAAAGGCCATTAATAAGGTTAAGAGATTTTAATATTTTACTTTCTTTTATTTTTATTAATAAAAATAAATACCATCTTAGATATTAATTTAAAAAAATCAGAAAACTCAAGAAAGAATTAAGATCTAATCTTTTTGGTCCTGCAAATAAGCTTGCATATTATCTAAGAAATCTTGGTTCCCTTTAGCAGCTTTAAGTCCATCAACAATTTTTTCAGTCCAAGTTTTTTCATTGTTATCTGAAGGAAATGCAGCCATTATTCTTCTGATTTGAGTTATTTTTCCTAATGTCAATTCGTTTTGAAGAAGCTCTTCATGCCTGGTTCCGCTTTTTTCTATATTTATAGCAGGCCAGATTCTTCTTTCTGCCAAACCTCTATCAAGATGAAGCTCCATATTCCCAGTTCCTTTGAATTCTTCATAAATCAAATCATCTAGTCTGCTTCCTGTATCTACAAGAGCAGTAGCAATTATAGTTAAGCTTCCGCCTTCTTCACAATTTCTAGCCGCTCCAAAAAACTTTTTTGGAGGATAAAGTGCATATGGATCCATACCTCCCGAAAGAGTTTTTCCTGAAGATGGAACAGCAATATTATATGCTCTTCCTAATCTAGTCAATGAATCAAGCAAAAGAACAACATTTTCTCCGGACTCTACTAGTCTTCTTGCCCTCTCAAGTGCAGTTTCAGATGTTTTGCAATGATCTTCAACTGGTTCATCAAATGTAGAAGAGAATACTTCACCCTTAACAGATCTTCTCATGTCTGTTACTTCTTCTGGTCTTTCACCAATTAATGCAACAATTAATTTTATTTCAGGAGAATTTTTTTCAATTGAATTAGCTATATCTTTAAGTAGGATTGTTTTTCCAGCCTTAGGGGGAGCTACTATTAATGCACGTTGCCCTTTACCAATTGGAGATACTAAATCTATGATTCTAGAAGACATCACTTTTGGCTCATTTTCTAAAATTATTTGCTCATTTGGATATATAGATGTAAATTTATCGAAATTAACTCTTTTTTCTATTTGCTCAACTGAATATCCGTTTACAGCTTCAACACTTAATGCCCCAGGATATCTTTGAGATCCACCTTCCTCAGGAAAATCGATTTGAGCTAAAACAAAGTCACCTTGCCTTAACTTATTTTTTCTAATAATGCTTCTTGAAATATGAATATCATTAGGAGAATTTTTTTGCCCTGGAGGACGTAAAAAACCAAATTGATCAGGCAAGATATCTAAAATACCTGCGCCAATAGTTGCATTTTTTTCTTCTGCTTCAATTGCTACTAGCATGTTTACTAGATCTGATCGATCTTTAGGGTTTTCTTTTAGCTTTCTTTCTTTAGCAAGTTTTACTAACTCTTTATTATCAAGAGCAGATATATTCCCAAGATCTAATATTTTAGAATTCTCTTTCTTAGATTTTTTTGCATTCATTGAAGATTCTTTTTTATCAGAATTATTTGAAGAAGAAATTTTTTTCCTTTTGAGAGGTTTATCTTCTGAATTATTTTTATCTTTTGAAGATGTTGTCAATTTAAGTCCTTGAGTAATTGGTTTTGTTTTTTGAAATTATGTTTGGATAATTATTAGGGATTCAAAAAACTTTTAGATATGACCATTCTATCGTTATTTATTTTTTTGGTCAAATTTTTTTTAAAGTTTGAACTGAGCACCTATTTTTTTCTGATTTAGGCATGCACTTATAAAAGAATCAAAAAGAGGATGCGGTTTATCCAATCTTGAACCAAATTCAGGATGAAATTGACTCCCTATCATAAAAGGATGTTTTTCTAGTTCTGACACTTCAACTAAATTATTATCTGGGCATACTCCTGATGTAATAAATCCATTTGAATTAAGAGAGTCTTTATAAAAATCATTAAATTCATATCTATGCCTATGCCTCTCTATAATTTCGTCTTTTTTATATATTTTTTGAGCCAAAGAGCCAGGAGAAAGATTACATCTATAACCACCCAATCGCATAGTTCCTCCTGTTTCTTGTAAACCTTTTTGAGATTCAATGATGTCTATAACAGGATTACTTGTTTGAGAATTAAATTCGGTTGAGTTAGCATCTACCAGGCCTAATACATTCCGAGAATATTCTATAACCATTATTTGCATTCCTAAACACAAACCTAAATACGGAATTTCATATTCTCTACAAAATTTAGCAGCTTGAAGCATTCCTTCAATTCCTCTTTCGCCAAAGCCTCCTGGAACTATTATTCCAGACATTTCATTAAGATGTTGATGAGTGTTATCAGTAGATAAATTATCTGAGTCTATCCAATTAATATTAATTTTAGTTTTATTATTAGCTCCAGCATGCTTGATAGCTTCATTAACAGATAAGTAAGAATCTGGCAATTCAACATACTTCCCAACAACTCCAATTTCTAGCATGTCATTGGATTCCATAATGTTCGAACATAAAGATTTCCATTTTTTCAAATCAGGAGTTTTCTTTTTATATCCTAATTTATCAAAAATTATATTGCCTAATCCCTGTTCTTCTAAATGAATAGGAATATCATAAACACTTTCAAAATCTCTTAATGAAATAACACTTTTGGGGTGCACATCGCAATATAGAGAGATTTTGTTTTTAACTGAATCTTCCACATCTTTTTCAGATCTACAAATTATTGAATCAGGCTGTATTCCCATCCCCCTCAATGCTTGCACAGAATGTTGAGTAGGCTTAGTTTTAATTTCATCTGATGTAGAAAGATAAGGAAGTAAAGTTAAGTGAAGATAGAATACATTATTTGTATTAGGATCGTTTCTCAATTGACGAATAGCCTCAATAAATGGTTGCCCTTCAATGTCACCAATTGTGCCTCCAACTTCAACAAGAATCACTTCTGCTCCAGAATGTTCTCCTAATTGTAAAATTTTAGACTTAATTGCATCTGTTACATGAGGTACAGTTTGAATAGTTCCACCAAGGTAAAATCCTGATCTTTCTTTGTCTAATACTTCAGTATAAATCTGACCTGCAGTGACATTAGATTTTTTTGATAATTCAACATCCATAAATCTTTCATAGTGGCCTAGATCTAGATCTGTCTCAAAGCCATCCATGGTAACAAAAACTTCTCCATGTTGAAAAGGGGACATTGTGCCTGGGTCTACATTCAAATATGGGTCTAATTTTATTACAGAGACTTCAATTCCTCGAGAGATAAGAAGTTTACCAATAGATGCAGCTACAATCCCTTTTCCAAGAGAACTTACCACTCCTCCAGTAACAAAAATATAATTCAATCTCTACCTTATCTTAAGAACATAAATATTATTATAAATAATTATGGAAAATAATTTTTCAATAATGATACAATATTCCATGTTAAGTGAATATAAAATCAAAAAAAAGCATAATTCCTGTAATTTAAATTCAAAAAAGTAAAATTATGAAAATTTCTAAAGAAGAGTTCGAAAATTTATCTAAGCTTGCTTCTCTTTCATTTGATTCTGATAAAGAAAATATAGTAAATGATTTAGAAAAAATCCTTACTAGGTTTGAGTCTCTTTCAAAAATAGATACAACAAATGTAGAACCAACTTCTCATGTAACAAATTTATTAAATTCGATGAGAGATGATGATACTAAAATAATTTTATCAAATGAGGAGATTCTTCAAAATTCCCCTGAAAATACTTCTGGCCAAATAAAAATTCCAAGAGTTTTTGATAATGAATAAACTTTTAGCATTATCAACTACAGAGCTTTCAAACTTAATATCTTCAAAGAAAATATCAAGCGAAGAACTGGTTCATGAAAGCCTAATCCATATAAAAGAAAAAGATCCAAAAATAAATTCTTTTATTACAGTTTTAGAAAAAGAATCTTTGGAAAAAGCAAAAAATTTAGATAAAAAACTATCAAACAATGAAATAGATCACAAATTTTTATCCGGTATTCCAATTATGTTAAAAGACAATATTTCAACTAAAGGAATAAAAACCACCGCTGCTTCAAAAATATTAGAAAACTACGTATCCCCTTATGATTCCTTTGTTACAAAAAAGATATTATCAAACAACGGCATTATAATTGGAAAAGGTAATTTAGATGAATTCGCAATGGGATCATCAAATGAAACATCTTTTTTTGGCCCTGTAAAAAACCCTTGGGATATAAATAGAGTGCCAGGGGGATCTAGTGGAGGCCCTGCTGCAGCAGTTTCTGCAGGTTTTGTATCTTGCTCGCTAGGAAGTGATACAGGAGGCTCAATTAGACAACCTGCTTCATTGTGTGGAGTAACCGGTATGAAACCCACTTATGGAACAGTAAGCAGATATGGACTTATTGCTTTTGCAAGCTCTTTAGATCAAATCGGTCCTTTTGCAAAAACCGCTGAAGATTGTGGAAATATTTTAAATGTCATTTCTGGAAAAGATAATAATGACTCAACTTCATATGAAAAAGAGTTCAATAATTTTAATTCTAAAATAAATGAAGATATTGCTGGATTAAAAATTGGGATTCCTAAAGATTATCTTAAAAACGTAGATTCAGAGATAAAATCAATATTAGAAAAATCTATTAAAGAATTTGAGAATCTAGGGGCAATAGTTGAAGAAATCAACTTACCACTAACTGAATATTGCATGGATGTATATTATATAATTGCTCCATCTGAGGCTTCTTCAAATCTTTCTAGGTATGATGGAGTAAAGTATGGTCACAGGAGTACAACACAAGAAAATTCTAGATCATCTTTAATAGACTCAAGATCAGAAGGATTTGGTGATGAAGTAAAGAGAAGAATAATGATAGGGACTTATACTTTATCAGCTGGATATTATGATGCTTATTACAAAAAAGCCCAACAAATAAGAACCTTGATTGTAGATGAATTTAATAATGCTTTTAAGGATTTTGATGTTCTTCTGGCACCAACTTCTCCAACAACTGCATTTAAAATAAATGAAAAGACAAACGACCCTATAAAAATGTATCAAAGTGATTTATGCACAATTCCAGTTAATATTGCTGGATTACCTGCAATATCAATTCCAGCCGGTTTTGATAAAAATCTACCAGTGGGGATTCAAATCATTGGACCCCAAAATGGAGACCAAAAAGTTATACAGTTTGCTCATAAATTTCAGGAAAATACAGAATGGCACTTAAAGCATCCAAAAATTTAATATTTTATTTAGGCTTATTTTTTATATGTTTATTCTATTCTTGCGCTAACGTACCTGATTCAGAGTTACCGAAAGATGATGACCAAAATGTTACTCAAAATGCTCCTGTTGGATTACCTCCAGGGCTTCCAAGTTATCCATATATTTTTAATGGAACATTTTACCTGAATGGAGAAAAAGGGGGAAATAATTCTAAGATTAAATCAATGCTAGGGGAATTAGATTCTCCGATAATATTAAGTAAAAATTCTACGTTTGAAAATTTGATTATTGGTCCAAGAAATAAAGAAGATATAAAAAATAATGTAGAATTTTATTTAATTCTTGATAATGGTGAAACTATAAAAGCAAAAGAAGAGTTCCCTTTTGAAGTTTTAAACAAAATAACCAATAAAAAGATCGAACTTAACTTTGAAAATTAACCGATGAATACTACTAAAAAGATTTCAAAATTAATAGATACTGCATTAATTCAAGCACAAAAATCAAAATCATTACCAAAAATTAAAATACAAAAAATCATTGTAGAAAAACCTCGCAATAAAAATTTTGGGAATTGGTCTTCAAATATAGCAATGGTTTTAGCAAAACAACTTAAGAAAAATCCTATGGATATTGCAAAAATAATATCTGAAAATATTGAAGAAAACGATGATATAAATAGCATTAATATAGCAAAACCTGGATTTATAAATTTCGATTTGTCAGAAAAATTCAGATCAAATTTATTAAATCAAATTTTAGACGAAAAAAAATCTTATGGTTCAAACTCTCATGGAAAAGGCGAAAAAATACAACTCGAGTTCGTTTCAGTTAATCCTACAGGCCCTGTCCATGTAGGGCATGCAAGAGGAGCCATAGTAGGCAGCTGTATTGCAAATATTTTAAGCTTTTCAGGATACGATGTTACCAAAGAATATTATGTAAATGATGCTGGCAATCAAATCCATTTGTACGTTGAAAGTATTAAGTCTAAAATATTTGAATACTTTGGAAATTCATACCCTTTTCCAATAGATGGATACAAGGGGGAGCAAATTGAAGAGATTTCAAAAAAAATAATTTCAAAATTAGATATAACAAAAGATAATTTAGAAAAAATTAAAGATGAGAAAATTAAAGATAAATCAATATTATTCACCTTAGATAAAATAAAGAATGACTTACTTGAATTAGGAATAGAATATGACAATTGGTTTTTTGAATCAAGTTTATTTGAAAATGATGTAATTCAAACTGTTGAAAAAATATTAAATGATAAAAAATTAATTTTTGAAAAAGACGGTGCAAAATGGTTTAAATCCTCAGATTTTTTTACTGAAAATGATGTTGTAATCCAGCGTTCAAAAAATGAAGGGCATACTTATTTTTTCTCTGACATGGCATATCATTATGATAAATTTCATATTAGAAATTATGAAAATGTAATTAATATTTTTGGAGCTGACCATCATTCTCATGTAGACAGATTAAAATCTGCAGTAAAAGCACTAGATGTTGATCCTGAAAAATTAAAAATATTATTAACTCAAATAGTTCATTTTAAAAATCAAAATAAAGTTCAAAAATTTTCAAAAAGATCTGGAAATATTTATACAGTAAAAGATTTGATTGAAATTGTAGGGAAAGATGTTTGTAGGTTTAATTTTCTTAATAGAAGTTTGGATAGCCAACAAGAATTTGATTTAGAATTAGCTACTCAAGAGTCATCAGAAAACCCTGTTTATTATATACAATATGCTTATGCTAGATTATGCTCAATCATTAATTCATTTTCAACAGAAGTTGAACTAAAAAAAGTAAATTTAAAATTACTTGAATCTGAATATGAAAAAGAGCTTATAGATAATTTAGATTATTTTCCTGAAGTAGTATTAGATTGTGTTTATAAATTACAGACTCAAAATCTTACTCAATATTCTGTAGACTTAGCAAGATCCCTTCAAAAATTTTATGAAAATTGTAGAGTAATTTCAAATGACGAAGAACTAACAAAGGCAAGAATAACTTTAATCTCTGCATGTAAAGTTGTAATGAAAAATACACTTGATATCATGGGAATAAGTACACCAGAAAGAATGTAATAATGATAAAAAGCTTAGGTGAATTAATCCCAAAGATAAATAAAAAAGCATATGTAAATGAAGTTGCTTACGTTGTAGGAGAAGTAGAAATAGACGAAGATTCTTCAATTTGGCCTGGAGCCGTTGTGAGAGCTGACAATGGAAAAATATCAATTGGGAAAAGAACAAATATTCAAGATAACTCAGTTGTACATTCTGATTATGGGTCATCTATTGGTGACGATGTCACGATAGGCCATGGAGTTGTTATTCACTCAAAAAAAATAGGTAACAATACACTTATAGGAAATGGTGCTGTATTAAACGATAATGTTACTATTGGAAATAATTGCCTAGTTGCAGCTGGTTCAGTAGTAATTGAAGGAACAGATATCCCAGACAATTCAATTGTAAGGGGAATTCCAGGGAAAAATATAGGCAGGATACTTGATAGGCACCTAGAATTAATCAAAGGTGCTGGAAAATTTTATGTTGAAAGAATAAAGATCTATAAAGAAGCAGATCTGTAATTTTCATCTAATGAAATAACAAATTTAGGTTCTTTTTTAGCTGTATCATAATTATAACCACATGGTTCATCAGATTGTCTTTGAAGAGACCCTGAACAAGGGTTCACTTCATCAACAAAGCCTTTCCCCCAATACGGTTCTTCAATTTGACTCATAATGTAGTCTATTCTTGTAATTAAAATAGGATCTAATTCGCAATTGTCTATCTTGCATAAATCAGAATGTTGGCCTTGTATCTCATGAAATTGAAAACAACCTGTAATAATAGCTCTTTTATAGATTCCTTCAGGCATTGTAGCTAAATTTTTCTGATCACATGAACCTGATTTAAAAACAGGTTCATGCCATGAAGCATATTTTCCGTTTTTCAAAGCTAAATGCTGAAATCTAAGATAAGGCAACATATTTACTGGAATAGCTAAGGATCTAGGCATTAATTTTTCTTCAAATTTAACTTTTTTTTGTTCATTTAATTCTACAGCTGACGCTACTTTTGGATAAATTGGAATTGCAAGTAGCACAAGAACTCCCAAAAAAACTGTAGCTAAAAATCCAATGCCTGGATTCTGAAATTGAACTCTAAAATAATCAAATATTCCTATTTTTTGACCTTTTATTTTTCTGTCCCCTGATATTGTTTTAGACCTAACAGTTTCAGGTGTTATTTTAGATTTGTTATCATCTTTATTCATTTATAAAATTATACTTAAAAAACAAATAAAAAAATATAAATTTTGAATATTTTTTAAATAGATAAAAAATAGTAAAAAATGATTAAAATTTTAACTAACAAAAAATATGGTGGTTGAAGTATAATGATTTCAGTTATTAAAAATAATTAGGAAATTAATATGAATTTTAACATTTACTCTAAAAAATTTATGATCTCAATCCTCATGATTCTTACAGGATTATTTATAATTGCTTGTGGAGGAGGAACAGAAGAACCTGCTGAGGTAGCATCTGATGCGAAAGCTGATGCTGATGCTTATGCAGCTTCAACTGCTAAAGATAGCAAACCTGCTAGCAAAGATGCAGCAACTCCAAGCTTTGAAACTGGAACACTTACACAAACTTTAGAAATCATTAGCCCTCCAACCGCTATTGATGTTCTAGAAGGGAAAGCTCAGTTTAGGACTCCAGGTTCAGAAGAATGGGTAGATGTTATAGATGCTCAACCAATTGAACCAGGTTGGTCAGTAAGAACACTAGCTGTTTCTAGAGCTGTACTTAAATTCGTTGATGGAAGTCAACTAGCTATCAAGCCAAGTACTCAAATTACTATAGATAAATTCGACATAGTAAATGGAGGACCTGC
This sequence comes from Chloroflexota bacterium, assembly GCA_002719295.1. Lineage (GTDB taxonomy): Bacteria > Chloroflexota > Dehalococcoidia > Lucifugimonadales > Lucifugimonadaceae > TMED-70. Next base: position 4,353 of record PBHC01000018.1, on the reverse strand, counting down.
TCAAGGAGGACAAAGGCACGCAAGAATAGCATTAGATAACGGAGATGTAGATTTTAACGTAATTAAAGCTGAATCACCTCCAAACACATGGGTATTCCTAACTGTTGATGGAGCAATAACTATTCAAGGTACAGAAGGAAGCCTTGGTAGACGAGTAAATGTTAAGCAAGAAGAATTATCCTCAGAGGATAAAGCAAAATTAGTTATAAATAAAAAGAATGCTGAAAGAAAAGAAGCTGGAGAAGAGCCTCTTTCAGTTGACCAAGAAGCTGCCCTTACTATTGAAGTTAAGGAGAGTGAAGGTGATGACTTAACTGATGAAGAATTAGATTTTAAAGATGAATTTGATGCCTCAGATGAAGCAGATGATGCCGATATAGATCTAGACCTAGAAGATTTAGAAATTTTAGAAGAAGAAAATAAACTTGAAATTGAAACTGATTTCAAAGTTGAGCTACTAGAAGGTACTGCAACTATGGTCAAAATGGGTCAAGAGAAGCCAGACCCAGTAACTCCTACTGACGCAGATGATATCACTGGTGGTACTGGATTAGTCCCTGGTGATGTTGGTGGTCCTCCATTAGGATGGGTTCCAACGGATGGCCCATTTATTCCAGTAGGTGAAAAAGGTGACAGTTCATTAGAAGCTGCTGTAGTAAAACCTGGTGTTGCATATGAAAAAGCTGAAGTAAAAGATGTAATGCCTCCTCAAGCTCCACCAGATGGAGTAGAAGGTGCGGCTGCAGCCATCCCTGATATAGATGGTGATGGTGAGTTTGGACCAAACGATATAATAATGATGAAAGACATAGCTTATGTTGCTGATCTAGGAGTTGATGTAGGGGATGTAGTTCCTGACCCAGACGCTTTACTAGGAGCTGCAGAAGAAGCAGGCATAGCTGATGTGAATAATACAGTTGAACTTGCTGCACTTGCTGGGCCTGATGCAGTTCAAGCTATAGTAGATGGTGGAGATATTGAATCTGCAGTAGCAGTAGCAGAAGAATTATTTAGCGAAGTTGCGGTTGTTGTAAACGATACAATAGCAGAATCAGAAGGTGCCGCAGCTGAAATTTTCAATGAATTTGAACCTGAAATAAAAACACTAACTGAGGAACAAGCAGACCCTGCAATTCTTGAAGAACTAATTGCTAATGGAGAAATTGATATTCAGGTAGAGCCATTAATTATGGCTGCAGATATTGATGCAGTTTCAGGTGAAAGACTTGACCTAGAAGCACTAAGAGAACTAAGAAAAGCTGAGTTCGAGCCACCTAGGTCAGAACCTCTATTTGATGAAGAAGGAAAACAAATTGGTGTAAAACAGCCTGACCAAGTAGTGTTTGATGCTACAGGAAATCCAATTGGTAAAAAACCTGGAGACATGGTTGCTGTTGATGAAACAGGAGCTATTGATGCAGAAGCCGCTGTTCCAGATGTTTTCTATCTAAAAGATAAGGGAGGAGATGATAAGTTACACGCAACTACATTCTTTAATGCATTCTTACCTAAAGTTCCAACAGGAAGTGAAATTGGTGGAGCTGGAGAACAAGCATTAAATATGGTTACGTTTGACCCTGATGGAAATATTGTTCCTACAATAATCCAATATGACCCTTTAGGTAACCCAGTGGGTACATTACCATTCTCTGATGATTTTGTAGACCCTTCAGGAGCGGCACTAACACCTCCTGATTTACCAATTTTTGATTATAATCCGGATGGCTCAATTGCAACTCAAGTTGAAATGCCAATGATTGTTAAAGATGCTGCAGGTGGAATTAGAGAATTCAATGTTCCTCCTCCAATAGTATTTGATGAAAATGGAGATCCTCTCGGAATGAGTGAGCCTCCAAAACTTATGGTTGGTGATGCTGGAGTTTCTGGTTTTGAAGCTGGAAGAGTTTTGTCAAAAAACTTCTTCTCAGAACAAGCTACATTAATACAAGACTCTTTTGCTGCTATGCCAATGGAAGGACCTGGAGCAGGTGGTGGAATGGGAGTAGGTGGGTTTGGAGCGCCTCTAGGATTTATACCATCTGGAGCTATGGATAAAATTGCACAATATGCTGGACCGGGAATGGTTGGACCGGGAGGACCTGGTGGACCTGGTGGACCGGGGGGACCTGGACCATCTACTGCAATGTATGATTTTGATGCCTATGACCTTTCAGGTCAAACTGAATCTTTCTTTGATGCAGGTGGTACTCAAAGAACAGGTGATGAATTTAGAATGCAAGAAATATATAGAGATTCTGCAACTGGTGAAGTTGCTGGATTCCAACCAATAACTGAGGTTATGTGTCTTACACAAGACTGTTTCAGAGACGCATCTCAAAGTGATGCTGTTCTTGCAAAAATAGAAGAAAAAGTTGAAGTCTTATCTTTTGATGCTGATGGTAGAGCGGTAATCGCTGAAATCGGAGGTCAGACTTTATTTACAGAAGACGGACATTTAGCAGGATTTATTCCTCCTCCGATTGTAATGGGAGGACCTATGGGGATGGGCGGACCAGGAATGGGACCAATGGGTGGACCTGGTGATGCTGTTTCCTTTGCTCAAAATGATATGATGTTCTTCTCTGCAATGGATATGGCTCCTCCAATGCCTGGCCCTAATGCTGGACCAATGGCTGGAACTGGACCTGCTGGATCTGGACCAATGGGAGCACCTGGAATGGCTGCACCTGGTGGTTTTGGAATTGACTTCTCGGGTGGAAACCTTGGAGAAATGACTTTTATGACAAGAGCTGCTAAAAATGAAGAATTTGGAGCTGCTTATAACCCTATGATGGGTGATGCATTTGCTGATCCATTTGCTGATCCATTTGCTGATCCGTTTGCTAATCCATTTGGTCCGTCTGCAGGACCAATGGCTGGAACTGGACCTGCTGGATCTGGACCAATGGGAGCACCTGTTGGACCTTCAATGGAATTTTCACTAGACCTTAACGCAATGTTTGGGCCTGCCATGCCTCCAATGCCTGGACCTGGTGGACCTGGTGGACCCGGTGGACCTGGTGGAGCTGCAGATTTTTATGATCCAGCTGCTGGGATGACTGGATTTGCTATAGAAAATGACTTTGCTGGAATGGACGACTTATTTGCAATAGCAGGACCTGAATTTGGTGGATATGCTCCAACTGTAGCTAATGGTGGTTTAGGCCCAATGCCTCCTCCTCCTGCACCTGGAGGAAACTTCTTTGGTCCAATGATGGACTATTCATTTGGAAGTGCAAATGATGTATATGCCACAGAACTAGCTGCTGAAGATATCGGCGGAGATTTCTTTGAAGATTTAAATGCTTTTGAAGATGCTAGAGCTATGAATGAAGCTACAGCATTTGCTAACAAGTCTTTTGAAGTACAAGGAGCATATAATGAAGCTCTTGGTATTGAAAGAGATATTTTTGTAGCACCTCCAATGGCTGGACCTGGAATGATGGGACCAATGGCTGGAACTGGACCTACTGGAACTGGACCAATGGGAGCGCCTGGAATGATGGCTCCTATGACAGCTCCTATGACAGCTCCTATGCCCGGACCTGCAATGGACACATTTGGATTTGCCGATCCATTCGCCTCAATGGCACCAACTATGGATCCATTTAGTGGTCCTAATATGGGACCAAGTCCTTTTGCTGTTGGTGGAGGTATGTTTGACAATCTAATTGATGCTGCATCTTCAGATATTATGGACAGAGGGATAGATTTTGGCCCTCAAAACTTTGAATTTGATCCAAACAATGCCGCTGCTGGAATGCAGATGGCTCCAATGCCTGGACCAATGGCTGGACCAATGCCTGGAGCAGCTGGAGGTGCACCTGCACCAACAGACCCTGCTGCAGGACCAATGCCTGGACCAATGGGAGCGCCTGGTATGACTGGACCCAATGCTGGAATGCCTGGAATGGGTGACCCGGCTGCTGGATCTATGCCTGGAATGACTGGACCTAATGCTGGAATGCCTGGAATGGGTAATCCTGCTGCTGGAATGCCTGGAATGGGTGACCCGGCTGCTGGGCCAATGGGACCTGGTTCAATGGGAGCACCTGCTGGAACTATAGATCCTGCTACTGGAATGCCAAGTGGTGATATTCCAGTACCTGGAGAACCTTTATATCCTGGTGAAACCCCTGAAGCAATAGCTGCAAGAGAAGCTGCTGCTGGAGCTACACCTGGAATGGGAGCACCTGGAATGGGAGCACCTGGAATGGGAGCACCTGGAATGCCTGGAGCTATGGGACCAAACGACCCAATGAGTGGAGCAATGCCTGGAATGGGTGACCCTGCTGCTGGCGGAATGCCTGGAGCTATGGGACCAAACGACCCAATGGGTGGAGCAATGCCTGG
>PBHC01000017.1:0-33404 GCA_002719295.1 Chloroflexota bacterium | reverse complement strand
TGCAAGGGAAGCGCTCTCCCAGCTGAGCTAAGGCCCCATTTAGTTAGAATGCGTATTTGTAATGATAACAAATCAATTATAAATGAATCTATTATTTTAATACTAATTAATGTTGGATAATGTTGGATATTTTGTTGGATAACTCTTTAGATAGCTAACTGTTCTAATTATTATTTTATATAAACATACTAATGAGAACAGTTAATACAAACAGGAAAATAAATATAATGGCTAAAACGCCAGCAATATATCGTATTATTTTTCTAACTTTAGAATAATCAGTCATAAGGATTTTAAAATTTATTTATATTTGCTTTTTGTTTCTTTAACAAAAGAATCAATTGCATTTTGAGCTTTTTCAAATAAATTATCAAAAACCTTTGCATGTTTAGGTAATATATTTGGGCTATATCCTATCAAATCATTGTAAACTTGAACTTGACCATCTGTATATTTACCAGAAGAGATTCCTATAGTAGGGATTGATATATTTTCTGAAATATTTTTTGATAATTTGGAATCAACAAGCTCTAAAACAACAGAGAATGCGCCTGACAATTCTATTCGCTTAGCATCTTCAAATAGATTATCTTCTTCACTTTTATTTTTTCCAACTATTTTATAATCTGAAATATTATTTACAGATTGAGGTTTTATTCCAATATGTCCCATAACTTGTATATTATTTTGAACTAAAAAGTTTATTATTTGAGATTTCTCTTTACCCCCCTCTAGTTTTACTGCGTCTGCTCCTGCGTCTATCAACATCAATGCATTTGAAAGAGCTGATTCATTAGTTTCATAAGTCTTATATGGAAGATCTGCAACCAATAGTTTACTTATACCAACCCTTGCTATTGATTGGGTGGCCCTTATAATATCATCCAACTTTACACTATTAGTAAACTCATAGCCTAAAGTTGTCATACCTAGGCTATCTCCAACTAAAATCATTTCAGCATCTGAGTTATTTACAATATGTCCACTAACAAAATCATATGCTGTAATCATAGTTATGTTACTGGTGTTTTTTAATTTGATTATTTTTTCTACTGATATTTTATTCATTCTTTACTACAAAAATCACATTATCAATTAGCCTTACTTCTCCAATAAACACTGCTACAAGGATCACAAATTCTTCTTGAATTTTATCTATAATTTCAAAATCATACGGATTTCTTATGGAAACATATTCTATCTTAATTGAATCAAAGGATGCTAAATACTCCTTAATGAAATTTATTATTTGCTCAGAATTTTTCTGCCCAGAAATTATTTTTTCAAAAGCTATATTTAGAGATTTTATAATTTCGCAAGCTACGAGTCTTTCAGCCGATGTAAGTTTTATATTTCTGCTAGAAAGAGCCAATCCTTCTTTATCCCTAACCGTTTTAGATTGAATAATTTCTACAGACATATTTAAGTCTTTTACAAATGATTTTATTAGTAATAATTGTTGATAATCTTTTTCTCCAAAAATAGCATAATCTGGAAGAATTATATTAAATAATTTTGTAACTATAGTCGCAACTCCCTCCATATGCCCTTTTCTATATTGACCTTCAAGGGAATTTGATAAGGAGTTTACTCTAACTGTTGTATCAAATCCGTCAGGATAAACTTCTGAAAGAGAAGGACAGAATAATATATCTACTCCATTCTTTTGAAGGATTTCCACATCTTTATCAAAATCTTTTGGATAAGAATTATAATCTTCAGTATTATTAAATTGGATAGGATTAACAAAAATAGTTGCTATTATAATATCCCCATGTTTTTTAGCTGTTTCAACAAGAGATATATGGCCTTCATGAATACTGCCCATAGTAGGAACTAAAGCTATTTTTTTCGATAATTCATTTCTAAGTTCAATAAATTCAGAAATTGTATTAATTATTTTCAATTTTTCAATCTTGCTTAAATTTTTCTTTAACCGTTAAAAAATAATTTATAAATTATATTTCAAAATCCTTCAGACAAATTTTAACAAATTTTATTTTTATTGTTAGTTTCTAAGTAATAAAAAAACGTAGGTAAGAAATTTTCTTACCTACGTTTTAATATAACTATTGAATTCTTAGTTTATGAGTCTTGCTTTGCTGCTACCCAAATAACTAATCCAAATGCAGTTTTGTTTATAAGATCTGCAAAGTTATAAATTATGTTCATTGTTTGAGTTCCATTTGTTACATCAAGCATATTTCCTATTATGTAACCGATAGGGTAAATTGCCCAACCAACAAGAACTATCATTTTCATAGAATTAAAAGCTGATTGAACTGCCTCATTTTTAGATTCAGCACTTGCTTTAGCTGCGCTTCCTGCAAAAATAAGATAAACAACTCCAGCCCAACCTACCATACCAATGATAAATCCAATTACTTCGTTTATCACATCCATTTCACCCAATAATCCTCCAACTAGCATAACTATGCTGGCTGCAAGTAATTGCCAAAATATTCCTCTAGTGACTTTTCCTACTACCTTCAGTATCAAATAGAATTCTACTATTTGTAAAGGAACTGTTACTAGCCAATCAATATACCTTAATTGAGTTAGGGTTCCTGACTGAAGAGCTCCAGCCCATACGTCTCGCATGTAGAAGTAGTGGAAAAAAGCAATAAAAGTAACTAATCCTGCTACTGTTACTGAAGTTCTCCATTTAGCAGATACTTCTCCTCTTTCAAAAAAGAAAAAGACTGCAGAGCAAAGCATAGCAGCGGTTCCGAAATAAAAGCTAAACTGCGTTAAACTATTTATATCCATTAAATCCTCCCAAAGTTTATTTTTCGCCCTCAGGTATATAGTCTACTTTATTTGTCAAGAAATTTTCAACTTTTTATATTTGAAACAAAAAAAATATTCATATTTTAATAATTCAAATGTATATTCTTAATATGATTACTAAAGAACATAAAAGTGAAAATTTAAATTTTATAACTTCAGTACCAGAAAATTACTCTCCTGATAAAAGTTATGAGATTTTTTTCTTAATGCATGGATTCGGTGCTAGTATGCATGATTTAGTAAGTTTAGCCCCTCATATTAATCAAAATGACTTTATATATGTATTTCCAAATGCTCCAATAGAAATAAATATTGGATTTTCACAAAAAGGGTATGCTTGGTTTCCCATCGAATCAAAAAATTATTATGAATCATCATTATTACTTAATAAAACAATTGACGAAGTTTTAGCAATGTTCAATGTTAATAATATTTATATTGGAGGTTTTTCTCAAGGTGGAATGATGGCTATACATTCAGGCCTATTTTCAGAAAAAGAATATAGTGGAGTAATAGCACTTAGTTCTAAATTAATTAATTCTAACGAATTAAAAATTCAAAAAAACAAACCTAACAATACAAAGTTATTTATAAGTCACGGAAGATTTGACTCCATCATTGATATACAAGAAGGAATATCAATGAAAAATATATTAAAGCAATTAGGATTCAAAATAACATTTAATGAGTATGAAATGGCACATGAAATAAGTGCTCAAGTAATTAAAGACTTATCAGATTGGATTTCAAAATAATTATTGGGGAAAAGATAGAATTCATATAAATATAAATTATTTAGGGGGAATATATGAGTTCTAAAGGAACTGGTTATACTCTTGGTCTTGGAATATTGGTTGCTTTTATAGGTTATATCCTATGGCAAATCACTATTGGAATAGATACTAAGAGTGATGACATTACCACAATATTAATGAATAGCGGTGATGGTTCAGCAATGATAAAAACTGCCTCAATACTTATCTGTATTGGAATGGTTGTTCATGTTGTTGGATTGGTTAGCACTAAAGGCACTGCAGCTGGAACTATGGAAACAATAGGTATATACAGTATTGTTACAGCTATAGCATTATGGATAACCAATATAGGATTAGGTTTGTCATTAGCAGAAATGGGAGAAAAATTTTCTGCTGCTATGGCAGGAGGAGATGCTGCTACAGCTGGCACTATAGCAACTGCAGCTGGATTTTCTCAGGCAGCTAATGTAGCTACATCAACTATGGGAGCGTTGTTTGCAGGTATTGGATGGCTTTGTCTAGGAATTGCTTATAGAGATGCTGAAGTAAAAGGAGTTATCTCTTTCATTCCACTAAGCATGTTAGCAATTGTTATGGGATTAATTTTGATTATTTCAAATATAATAATCACTTCACTAGTAAGCGTTGAAGCTGCTAGTCAAATCTCAGGAATAGGATTTATTCTAATAGTTATTTGGTCTCTATCTAGAGGTTTTGAAATAGCAAAAAACTAAAGTAGAGATAATAAAAAAAAAGTCTTATCTAATAAAAAAAAGATAGGGCTTTTTTTTATTAATAAATTCTTACATAGTCCATTAAAGTTAAAAAAATCAAAAAAATTTATTTGAATTTTTACCATATCAAGGTAAATTTAAAAAAGCTCTCATTTAATCCCGGGTAGTCTAATGGTAGGACAGAGGACTTTGACTCCTCCAGTCCTGGTTCGAATCCAGGCCCGGGAGCCAACTTTTTTATCCCATTTCTTGATCTACTGAAAGCTTGAATTCAGATAAATCATGACCGGTTATTGTACTCCAAGGAGTCTCAACAACATAATGGTCTTTTCCTACCTCAACTAGCGGAGGTCGTTCTTTAGTATATTTATGATTTTTTCTTACTGGCAATGGAGTTCTTGTCTGGAATACATCTCCAACAGGAGGATTTACAGGTGAAACTACCTCACCAGGAAGCACTATCTCATCTCTTTCAATATCTGGATGAGAAGGCAAAGCGGCAGAAATCAACGCATTTGTATACAAATGAGTTGGGTTTGCAAATATAGCTTCAGTATCACCATATTCTTGTACAACTCCTAAATACATCACAGCTGTTCTATGGCACATGTATCTTACTGTTGCTAAATTATGAGCTATAAGAATATATGCTAAGTTATGCTCTTTCTGCAGATCTACTAAAATATTCATTATTTGAGCTCTAATGGATACATCCAATGCAGAAACTGGCTCGTCTAATACAATAAGTTTTGGATTAAGAGCTAATGCTCTAGCTATTCCAATTCTTTGCCTTTGTCCACCTGAAAATTCATGAGGATATAGATTTCCTTGGTATGGATTAAGCCCTACTTCTGCTAGTAAATCACCTGCTCGAGTATCTCTTTCTTTTTTAGTCATTGTAGTATTTATTTCTAAAGGCTCACCAATGATTGTATTTACTCTCATTCTTGGATTTAAAGATGACCATGGATCTTGGAACACTGCCTGTACAGATCTTCTCATTTCTCTTCTTCCTGCGGAACTAAGAGTTGTCACGTCTTGACCTTCAAAATATATACTTCCAACTGGTACACCACCATCAGTAGAAGGATCTTCTAATCCTAAAACCATCTTTGCAGTTGTAGTTTTTCCACAACCTGATTCTCCAACAAGACCAACTGTTTGACCTGCTGGAACATCAAAAGATACATCATCCACAGCCTTTAGCCAATCATGAGATCCTATGATAGGCAGACCTTTGTTTACTTGGTACCATTTCCTGATATTTCTAACCTGAATTATTGGATCTCCATCATTAGAACATCCTATGGCTTCAGGAACAGTTGAATAATCTTTTTTTTCTTCTGTAGTCATTTTTTCCTCTCGAATTATTTGTTTAATACGAAACTAAATCTTTATACTTATCAAAGTCAGCTACTGAACATCTAGACATTTGAACAAAATGATTTGGTTTAACTTCCACTAATTCCGGTCTAATATTTGCATCTTTTTCATCATATTTCAATGGTGACCTAGGTGCGAAAGAATCTCCGGGAGGCAAGTTATATAACAACGGAGGTTGTCCTTCAATTTGAGGCAATCTTCCTGTTTTTTCTTCTAATTTTGGAACAGATCCAATAAGAGCCTTAGTATACTCGTGAAGAGGATTATTGAAAATTTCTCTTACATCAGCCATTTCAACAATTCTTCCAGCGTACATTACAGCAACTCTGTCACACATTTTTGCCACTATACCAAAATCATGAGTAATAAATATAATTGCAGCACCTGTTTCAGCTTGTATTTGCTTCAATAATCTTAAATAAGCAGCTTGAATAGTAACATCAAGAGATGTAGTAGGTTCATCAGCAATAATTACAGAAGGATTTGAGGATATACCTATTGCTCCAACAACTCTCTGTCTCATTCCTCCTGAAAGTTGATGAGGATAATCTCTAGCCCTAGTATCTGGCGCAGGTATTCTAACTTTTCTCAAAGCATCTACAACCTTATTCCATCTACTCTTTCCTTTTAGACCTTGATGGATTCCTATAGCTTCACCTACTTGGTCGTTAATATCAAATACTGGATTTAATGCTTGCATAGGATCTTGAAGGATCATAGAAATTTCGCCACCTCTAACCTTTGTCATTTCTTTTTCTGATAGTTCTAAAATATTTCTACCATTAAGAATAACTTCACCACCAGCAATAAGTCCTGGAGGAGATTGAATAAGTCTCATTATGGATAAAGCTGTAACAGATTTACCAGAACCTGATTCTCCAACAACTCCAAGGGTCTCACCTTTTCTTACTGAATAAGAAACTCCATCACAAGCTTTTACTGTACCCCATTTTGTAGTGAAATGTGTTTGTAGATTTTTTAATTCAAGTACAACTTCATCCCTAACAGTAGATGGACCAAATCCATCTCTGTCAATCGATTCATTTTGTACTTTTGAATCTGATTTTTTAGCCATTCTCAATCCTCTTATAAATTAATTTTTTTTGAGTCTTTTAATAAGTTACTGTAAACATATCATAAAAGAATTAAAAAAATAGTAAGAAAAAAGTACTTTAATTGATTTTAAACTTCTTTTTCAATCTTGTTTATTGCAGATGCTAAACCATCTACCAAGAAATCTATTTCATCCTTATTAATATTTAGAGGAGGACAAAGTGAAATTATGTCTCCAGCTCTAAATGTAAAAATATTGCTTTCATTTAAATACGTAGGTATCTTTTTCTGTATTTCAATTGAATCTGGAAGTTTTTTCTTAGATTTTTTATCACTAACTAGCTCTATAGCTGCAAGAAGACCTAATCCCCTAACATCTCCAACTATTTTAGAACTCATTAAACCTTGAAGTTTATTCAGTAAATATTCTCCCATATTTTTGGAATTATCAACTAAATTTTCTCTTTCATAAATTTCTAGATTTTTTAGACCTGCTGCACATGATGCAGGGTGCCCACCAAATGTTATTAGATGTAAAAACATTTCTTTTTCTGTTCCTATAAACGAATCTGCTATTTTTTTGGTCGCTATCGCAGCTCCCAAAGGGGAGTATCCGCTAGTTAATGATTTTGCTACAGTAGTAATATCAGGCATCATATCCCAATGATCTGTAGCAAAATATTTACCTGTTCTACCAAATCCTGTTATGACCTCATCAGCAATTAAAACAACATTATATTTATCAGCTATTTCTCTAAGCCTTTGCCAATACTCTTTTGGCGGAATGTGTATGCCAAAAGCTACAGAAATAGGCTCAGCAATCATTGCAGCTACACTATCAGGCCCAGTGTGCAGTATCGCTTCTTCAAATTGATTAGCACAATAGATAGCGTAATCCACTGAGTTCATATTGTTAGGAATTCTGTAAGAATCCCAATTTTGAACATGAATTGCTCCAGGCATTTCTGGACCCATTGTGTCTGAAGTAGACGGTTTACCTAGACTAACTGCCATAGCCGTTGCTCCGTGATAAGAATATCTTCTTGAAATAATTTTATATGCTCCTGATTTCCCGGTATTCATCTGGTATTTTTTTGCCATTTTCACAGCAGTTTCAACAGATTCAGATCCACCTGAAGTAAAGAATGATCGTGCGTATTTATCAGGATATATTTCAGCAATTTTTGCTGCTAATTCTATTTGAGGGATACAAGCAGCCATAGCTGGAGGTGTTTCAATTTCACATATTTGTTCATACATTGCTTGGCCGATTTCTGCCCTACCGTATCCTGCACCCTTAAACCATAAACCTCCAGTTGAATCTAAATATTTATTATCATTAATATCTGTAACCCATACTCCTTCACCTTTTACAAATATCCTTAGATCTCCTGCCCAATCATTTATTTGTTGAGCATGCATAAACAAATTTTGAGATGCCAAACTTTGTAATTCTTCTATTTTTTCTCCATTAATTGACAATTCATTCATATCAAAACTCTTCTACTATTTATTGATTTAATATAAATATATAAAAAAAATTATAAATAACAAAGTTTAGAACAAAATTATTATATTTTTTGAAATAATAAAATTATGGTTATTTTTTCTAAAAGTGGTGATTTTTTTCAATTATCTGTAGAGCAAAAAGTACCTCAAAAAATAGAGGATGTATTTTCATTTTTTGAAACACCAAAAAACTTAAACCTCATAACCCCTCCTTGGCTAAATTTCAAGATAATACCTCCGGTTCCCGAAACTACTTACGAAGGGCTAGAAATTTCTTACAGGTTAAGTCTTCATAAGTTTCCTATGTTTTGGAAAAGCAGAATAATAAATTACGAAAAAAATAAATTCTTTTGTGACAAGCAGATTTTGGGACCATATTTATTTTGGGAGCATACCCATACTTTTACTTCAGACGGAGAAAGCACAATAATAAATGATGAAGTGAAATACAAGGTTCTATTAGGAAATATTATAAATAGACTTTTCGTAAGGAAAGATCTTAAAAAAATTTTTAAATATAGGTATAAAAAAATAGAAGAAGTATTTAAAAAATAGTACAGACTTCCCAAACGTGCTTTATAATTGATATAGAATTATTCCCGAGTAGCTCAGCGGTAGAGCAGCCGACTGTTAATCGGCGGGTCACAGGTTCGAATCCTGTCTCGGGAGCCATTCAAAATCTCTAAATAACTCTTTAAATTATTTACTTGGTGGTGTGTAATTAAAATCACTAGATTTTTTTAATGCTTCAACTCCTTCTTCTGGATCTATAAGAACTGTAGTTGAAATATTAGTAATAGCGCCACTTGATGCTACCTTAATCAGCATAGAAGCAGCTGTAGCATTATCTGGAGCTTCAACAATAATAACCAAATCATCCTCACCAAAAGCAAGGTATCCATTTAGTAATTTACATCCCATAGCTTCCATTTGCTTACCTACAATTTCAATCCGATTTTGCGGGTTATCAATTTGATTTGCCCAAGCTTCAGATGTATAACTAGCTTTGACTAAAAACTTTGCCATAATTACTCCTTGTTTATTAATATTTTAAATAATATATTAGCCTATAAATATTACTTAAATATTAAATAAAATGAGGCTGTATTGGAAAAAATAGGAGTTGCTCAGTGGGGTACAAAACATGGCCATGCTAAAGGTTGGCTTGATCTATTAACTAACTCTAATAAAATTGATTTCAAAGGACTTTATGAACCTGATATCAAAAGAAAAGAAGCTTTGAATAATTCTGATGAAAAAACATGGAAGACAGTAAATTGGATTGATGATTTTGAAGAAATATTATCAGATAAAAAAATTCAGATAATTTTTATTGAAGAATCTAATAATAAAAGCTTAGAAGTCCTAGAAAAATGTATTCAAAATAATAAAAATGTAATGCTGGATAAACCCGCTGGTAATAATTTTAAAAAATTTGAAACATTGGCAAAACAAGCAATTGAAAAAAATCTAATTTTGGAATTAGGATATATGTTCAGACAACATGAAGGATTTAGGAATATTGCAAATTGGGCAAAAAATGGGAATCTTGGAAAAATCTTTATGGTAAGAGCTCATATGTCTACAAATTTACCTGAAAGTAATGAGGCAAATAATGATATTTCAAGAAGCGGGTTATCAAAATATAAAGGTGGAGTATTTTATGATTTGGCAGGTCATATGATTGATCAAATATGCTGGATTCAAGGGAGACCTCAAAAAATAAAAAGCTTCTTTATGAACTCAGATTCTAAAGATAAAGGCTTTTCAGATAATACGATTTCTATCTTTAAGTATGATGAATCAATGACAATAATTGATATTGCGGCAATGGAAACAAAGCCTATGGCTAGAAGATTTGAAGTATATGGGACAAAAGGATCTGCAATCATGGAACCTTTTGAACCTGCTGAAAATATCAGACTAACCTTAGACGAGCCTTTTGAAAAATATTCTAAAGGTGAAAATATAGTAACAATAAAAGATGTTCCAAGATATGATAAACCTTTTGAATTATTTATTGATAGAGTTATGAATAATTCAAAACCAATAAGGTCTTTGGATCATGAAATTTTAGTACAAGAAACGTTAATGAGAGCAACAGGAGACATAAATGAAGAAATATAAAGCAGCAATTGTAGGGTGCGGTGGTATTGGACATGCTCATATGCAAGGTTATCAAAAATTAAGCAATATAGAAGTTATAGCTTGTTGCGACACTGTTCCTAATGCTGTGAATTACTACCAGAAAGAATTTAATATTCCACAAGGATTTACAGATCTTGATGAAATGCTATCAGTAGCGAAACCTGAAATAGTTTCTGTTTGTGTTTGGCATCTTCTCCATGATGAAATCACCATTAAACTATCTGAATCTCCATTCGTAAAAGGAATTATTTGTGAAAAACCAATGGCTATAGGTGTAGATAAAGCAAACTCAATGGTTGAAGCTTGCAAAAAAAATAACACAAAATTAGTTATTTCACATCAAAGAAGATTTACTCCTGGATGGAATAAAGCTAAAGAATTAGTAGAAAAAGGAGAAATTGGAAAACCAACTAGAGGTGAACTAAGAGTAAAAGACGGATTATTAAATTGGGGAACTCATTCTATAGACGGAGCAAGGTATATTTTAGGCGATCCAAAAGCAAAATGGGTTGTAGGTTCTGTAGAAAGATATTCTAATAAATATGAAAGAGACACGCCTATTGAAGATTCTTGTACAGGATTAATTCATTTTGAAAATGATTTACAGTTTTTTATTCAATCTGACCTAATGGATAATGATTGTGATGCTGGTAAATTTGAAATTTATGGAACTGAAGGTTTTTTAAAAATAACTGAAACTGAGGTAAAAATATTTAATAAGAATTCTAATGGATGGAAAGATGTTGAACTAAATTTGAAAGAAGATGATGTAGCCATAGGAGGGAATACTAATGCTGCTCAAACTGAAGAGTTGATTGATTGGATCGAGGGTGGAAAAAAACATAGAGGCGCCGGAGATATTGCAGCTGAAACAGTAGAGATTATGATGGGGATATATGAATCAGCAAGAATAAATAGAGTAGTAAATTTTCCTCTAAATGCAAAAGGTTACCCTCTACAAACTATGATAAATGAAGGTCAATTGAAATTAGAATCTAATGAAAAATACGATATCAGAGGTTTCTTGAAAAGAGAAAACATTGATGAGAATCTTTACTCAAGACTTCGTGACGATGGTTTGTCTCATCACGAAGCAATGAGAACTATTAACAATAATTAGATTTTATTTTTTTGAAGATCTTATTAGATTTATTGCCAAAATAACTATAAGAATAAACCAAACTAATTGAGATATACTAAATATTCTATATCCCCATTCAGTGTTCACTTTCCATATAATATTTAGCACTAAAAATAATAGACCTGAAATTAAGAATCCAAATCCTGTAATATTGTTCATTAATTGACTTAAGTAATAATTTCCTGATCTCAATATTAAAACTCCAATTAAAGCTGTGGCAATATAAAAAACATATCCTGCTACTGATAATAGACCCCAAAATAAACTATACAAAGCAGCAGATGAGGAACCCGCAATTATAGAATTAATAGTTGCAACACTTTCTGCTTGAGCTGCTTGAAACATTACAGCTTGATCTCCAGATTGACTTGCTTGAGCTGCTGCTTGAGTTGCTTGTTGAGCCATACCATAAGCTTTCATATTTAGCTCAGCAGCACCTGCAAATGCAGTTCCAACAGATATTACCGAAAGAAACAATACAACTGCAGCGATATTCAATGCCACAAAGATATACTTTATATTGTTCTCTCTATTTCCAACATTATTATATAAAGCTAATATTCCATATAGAAATATAATTAAACCAAGTCCAATAACCGCTAGAAAATATTGCACAGAATCTGAATTTGATCCGTAATTTTCTGTAAAAATATTGACTTCTGTTACATTTTTTGTAAAAACGTCAAGATTTCCAGGAATCAAAAAATTAAATACTAAAATTATTAAACTTCCTAGTAAAAGACTCGAGCCTGTTACAAGTTTTGACATAAAAACCCTCTCAATTAAATTTTTGGATACTAAAGTATTGCATTTATAAATTTAAAAGCAACAAAACCTTAAGTATTTATTAGATGCAATAAACATTAAATTTATTTACAATTAGCATATATTAATAAATGAGAGTAAATATGAATAAAGATTTTTTTGTTTCAAATTCCCCTGGTATATTATTTTGTGCGTTTTTAGCAGTTATAATTCATATTGTTTTCACTCAAATTGAAACAAAAATAGTAGATACCCTTCTTACGGGCTTATTAATAGGAGTTATATTAAAAAACTTTAAAGTTCCTTTAGGTAGATTTGAAAAAGGAGTGAAATTCTCAGGCAAACATATCTTAGAATTTGCAGTAATGTTAATGGGCGCAAGCATTTTTTTACCTGATCTTTTTGAAAATGGATTTAAGATTTTTTTAGTTATAGTTTTCGGAATAATTGGATCAATGTTAATTTCTTATATCTTAGGACATAAAATATTTAAATTAGACAAGAAATTAGCCACTTTGGTTGGTGTTGGAAATTCAATTTGTGGCAATTCAGCTGTAGCAGTTGTGGCACCTGTAATTAAAGCAAATTCAACTCAGATAGGGGCAGCTATTGGTATAAGTGCAATATTAGGAGCTAGTCAAATCATTCTATTACCATTATTAGTACCTGTTTTTGGATTAGAAGATTTTCAATATGGAATAGTTGCAGGTCTATCTGTATATGCTGTAGCTCAGGTTGTAGCAGCATCATCAATTATAAGTCCTATGTCAGCTGATGTAGCTACTTTGGTCAAATTAACAAGAGTAATTTTATTAGCACCATTAGTATTAGTTCTTAGAGTTTTTTTCAAATCAGAAAATGATGAAAATAAAGATAATAATTTTTCATCAAGTATACTAAAATTTTTACCTTGGTTTGTAATCGGATTTATTATTTTATCAGCACTAAGAAGTATAGAAATTTTTGACAAAGATCTTGGATTAAACATAAGAAGCTTTGCAAAGTATTTATTCGTATTGTCAATGGTTGC
The DNA here is from genome assembly GCA_002719295.1 of Chloroflexota bacterium. Lineage (GTDB taxonomy): Bacteria > Chloroflexota > Dehalococcoidia > Lucifugimonadales > Lucifugimonadaceae > TMED-70. Next base: position 20,096 of record PBHC01000017.1, on the reverse strand, counting down.
AATTGGATTAACTGTAGACCTTAAGGAAATTGCTAAAGTGGGTCCAAAAGTAGCTTTCACAATCATTGCAATAATTGTATTTATGATAACTTTGGGTATTGTTTCATCAAATTTTATTTAAGATATTAGAAATATAGCACTATCCGCATTTAAGTTTGGATCATTATCTATTTGCTTGTTATTTATAGTATCCAAATACAAAGATTCTTCAATATTGATATTTTTTTCATTACAGAATTCCTTAAAATCATTAATTGAAGGGAATCTTACATTAGGTGTGTCGTACCAATTATATCCATACCATCCCTTAACTTTTGGAGCCTTGCCTTCATTAAAAAACATTTCTCTCATAGGCTTGAAGGCAAAATTTGGGAAAGAAACTATGCTGTATTTTGAGACTCTGGTCATCTGTTTTAATATTTTTTCAACATTTTTTATAGATTGAAGAGTTTGAGATAAAACAGCAACATCAAATTGTTCATCATAAAATTTCAATAAAATGCTATCTAAATCACTATGAACTACTTGGATATCACTAGAAACACATTCAATAACATTATTTTGATTGATCTCGACACCTAAGGTGTTTTTAAATCCAAAACTAGTTAAATTATTAATTAATTCTCCATTTTCACATCCAAGATCTAAAACGCTTGAATTCTTAGGAATCAAGTCTGAAATATACTGAAAATCAATCCTGTTTGTTAATCCTAATTTTACTTTAGTATTTATATTTTTCTTCTTTGTAGCTTTCTTATTAACATTTAAGGCATTATTAAAAAATGATCTAGTAATTTCTCCATACGAATCAATATCTGTACTTAATAAAAAAGCATCATGGCCTGCATTTGATTTAATATTGCAATATGAAACATTTTTTGATTCTGATAAAAGAGCATCTACTAAATCAAATGATTGATAAGGAGGATATAACCAGTCACTAGAAAAACTTATTATCATCCATTTACATGATGAATTTGAAAGACTATTTTTTAGTTCTTTTTTTTCACTGCCTAAATCAAAAAGGTCTAAAGCTGTAGATAAAGTAACGTAACTATTTGCATCAAAGCGTTCAACAAATCTTTCTCCCTGATATGCTAAGTAACTTCCCACTGAAAATTTCTTTTCAAAACTTGTTGTTATTTCTCTAGGGTTATTTCTATCAATTTCAAATTTTTCATTCATAGATTCTCTAGATAAATATGTTATGTGCCCTAGCATTCTAGCCAAAGCAAGTCCAACATCTGGTTTTTTTTCATCATCATAATAATTTCCAGCATTAAAATTTGGATCACTAATTATTGCATTTCTAGCAACAACATCAAATGCTAATCCTTGAGTTGTCAATCTAGGAGAAGAAGCAATTGGGAAACATGTTTTTATCATTTCTGGATATTGAGTAGCCCATTCTAAACACTGGAAACCTCCTAATGACCCTCCAACAACTCCTAATAATTGCTTTATCTCTAAGTTATCAATTAAAGTTTTTTGTAATGAAACCATGTCTTTAATTGTGATCACAGGAAAATCTGCGCCATAATAATCATTTGTTTTAGGGTTTTTCGAATTAGGACCCGTTGTCCCTCTGCAACTTCCCAAAACATTTGAGCATATAACAAAATATTTATTTGTATCTATAGGTTTACCAGGTCCAACCATTATGTCCCACCAACCAGGTAAATCATTTTCGTCATGTTTTGCTACATGAGAATCTCCAGTAATAGCATGACAAATCAAAATACAATTACTTTTATCAGAATTTAATTGACCATATGTTTCATAAGCTATTTCAACTTTTTCTAAACTGCCACCTCGTTCAAGTTTTAGGGTGTCATGAACCTCAAGTTTTCTTATATATTTAGAAAACTTATGAGTTCTTTGGTCATCTGAATTATTTATTTTTTCCAAAATTTTCCTCTTTTATTCAGCCCTAGAAAAACTAGGGCTGAATAATATTATTTAAGATAAAGCTTGATTTATATCATTCTTTATATCTTCAACATTTTCTAACCCAATTGATAGTCTAATATATTCTGGGCTAACACCTGTTTCTGCTTGTTCTTCTGCGCTTAGCTGAGAATGAGTAGTAGAAGCTGGGTGAATAACTAATGTTCTTGCATCACCTATATTTGCAACGTGACTAAGTAATTTTACATTATCAATAAACTTAACAGCAGCTTCTTTTCCTCCCTTAATCCCAAATCCAATAATAGCACCTTTACCATCAGGTAAATATTTATTAGCACTATCAAAATCTTTATGAGATTTTAGACCAGGATAGTTTACCCAATCAACATTATCATGGCTCTCTAGATATTCTGCTATTGCTTGAGCATTTTCACAATGTCTTTCCATCCTCAGATGTAGAGTTTCTAGTCCTTGAATTGTGACCCAAGCTGCAAATGGACTCATAGAAGCTCCTGTATCTCTTAGCCAGTGTGTCCTTATGTGAACTAAATAAACTAAATTACCTAAAGGCCTTAAAGCTTCTTCTAAAACCGCTCCATGATATGAAGGTGAAGGAGAACAAAATTCTGGCCATTTTTCAGGGTTATCTGCCCACTTGAAATTTCCACTATCAACTATAACTCCTCCTATATGTGCTCCATGTCCTCCAATAAATTTAGTAGTTGAATGAATAACTATATCTACACCATGTTCAAATGGTCTTAGTAAAAACGGAGTCATTACGGTATTATCACAAATAACAGGTAATCCATTTTCATGACTTATTTTTGAAATATTTTCAAAATCTGGAACATCATTTTTTGGATTCCCTAAAGATTCAAAATAAACACATCTAGAATTTTCATCAACTAGTTCATTTATCTTTTCTGGTTCTGATGGATCAAAGAATCTTACCTCTATTCCAAGTTTTTCGAAAGTTTGTGTAAACAGAGTCCATGTGCCTCCGTATAAACTTGTTGAGGAAATTATATTTTGACCACTATGAGCAATAGTTAATATTGCTGCATTTATAGCAGCTTGCCCTGATGAAAAAGAAAGAGCATAAATTCCTCCATCCAAAGCTGCAATTCTTTTCTCAAGCACATCATTAGTTGGATTCATCAATCTGGAATAAATATTTCCAAATTCTGCTAATCCAAATAAATTTGCTGCATGCTCAGAATCATTAAATGTATATGATGTTGTGGGATATATAGGTACCGCCCTAGAATTAGTAGTAGGGTCGGGATCATATCCTGCATGTAATGCAAGTGTTTCTCTTTTATAGTTGTCTGTCATTTTTTTCTCCTTTTAAACAAAAAAACCCCCTTTTGGGGGTTTGCTAATTTTTTTTTTAGATCTAAATACTACATCACAAAACTAGGCTTCCCCCTCCGAGAAAGTCATCATCATCATGTTCATGTTCATTGTAAATCTAAATAATTCCATAAAAAGAAGTATATTACGAAAAAATAAACTTTGTCAAACGAAAATAAAAAATAAAGTTTATAATTAGAATATTTTAAAAGTATTTTCTTACCATTTATGAATCCTATTATTGAAGTTCTACAGACTAAAGATTTCAAAAAACTCTGGTTTATTGGAACAACAGGAATGAGTATGCGATGGATAGAACAAATAGCTCTTGGGTTTTATGTTTATAAAATAACTCAAGACGAATTCCTAGTAGGATTAGTTTTCTTTTTTCGGAACATTCCTATGCTTATCTTTGGAGCTTTTATAGGAGTTTTATCAGACGAATTTAATAAAAAGAACATCTTAAAAGCAACTTTGATTATGACAACCATAGTTTACTTTTGTTTGACAATAAGTTCCTTGCTCGGACAATTAAATTATTTTCAAATTTGCTTTGGAGCTTTTGCAGCAGGTCTTGCATGGTCTTTTGATTTTCCAATAAGGAGATCTTTATTAAGTGAAATAGTTGATAGAAGGTTGTACCCTAGTGCTATTGGAGTAGATATGACATCTAGTAATATAGCTAGAGTCATAGGCCCAATTTTCGCGGGAATAGTTTTACAACAAGTAACGCTTTTACCCATATATCTTTTTGGAACATTACTGTTTTTTATGGCTTTTATTGCCTGTTCTAAAGTATCAGACAGGCCATTATTGAAAAATAAACACTCTAGCTCTATTAAGTTTTTATCAAAAGACTTATTAGAAGGAATAAAATATATTTTTCAAAGCAGAACATTGATAACAGTATTAGTTGTAACTATAATTATGAATTCATTAGTTTTTACCTATCAAAGCCAATTATCAGTTATAGTGCAAAATAATCTTACAGATTTACCTATTATTCTTGGAGTTTTAGCAGCTTTAGAAGGTTTAGGGGCTACATTTGGCACTTTATTAATTGCAAATTTTCCTTTTAAAAGAGGAATAATGATTTTTCTTTCAGGATCTTTTCTTTTTGGTTTTTGCATAATGGCATTTGCTTTTTCTCAATCCATTACACTAAGCATAATTCTAATGATACTAGGCGGATTTGGAATGGCAGGTTTTGGGACTTTGCAATCAATATTAATTATTAGTTCAGCAGATCAAAAAATCAGAGGCAGAGTATTGGGAATACTAGCAATAACAATAGGAACCCAGCCTATTGGTGCGTTTCTGCTAGGATATTTTTCAAGAGAATATGGGTCAGCAACAGCGTTAAAATATTCAATATTTTTTGCTTTGATTCTATTAACTTTTGTAACTTTGTTGCAACTACGGAAGCAATCTAACTAATAAAAAAATCAATTATAAAAGCAGTTATTACACCTAAAACTGCAGCAATAAATCCGACTAAAATAAATAAATATAAAAGTTTCATAACAATTCTATTTTATCTTTTTGTGAAATGTATCCAGTTTGTAAAGGAGTTGCAAATGCGTATAAATTACCCTGCAATTTCATAATCACATCCGGATCATTATAACTAGCGCTAGCACAAGCATCTTTTACGAGAGTTATTTTCATTTGCAAAGAATCATTTATCGATAATAATTGACCTTCTTTACACGAATTAAGATCGATATTATCAACTAAAATATTTTCTCTCAATACACCTCTTTTTAAATCATAATTATCGTAAAGTTTTCCGTCAACTATCATAATTTGCCTAGTATCATTAATTTTTGAAAATCTGTCTCCATCAATTCCAAAGTTCTTAATAATTTTGATTTTTTTTTCATATTTCATAGGTTTTTGTTTCCCAACATTTATTCCCAATAATCTAATACTTCCCATAGCCAATATCCTTTAATTAATTAAAAATTTTTATTGCTCGTATTCCAAGAATAACCATAACTAAACCAACAAAATTTGTAAGAATAAGATTCAAAAATAAAAAATAGAAATTTCTTTGATTTACTAGGTTAAAATTATCTAATGCAAATGTTGAAAAAGTAGTTAAAGATCCTAAAAATCCAATTATTAAAAAAATCTTTAAATTCTCAGAGAGCATAAGTTTATTTTCAAATAAGCTTATTAGTAAGCCTATAAAAAAACATCCAATAATATTTACTACAAAAATTCCAAAAGGAAAATTTGAATTAAACAATTTATCTATTTGAGGACTTATAGTAAATCTAAGAGTTGCACCTAAAGCACCACCCAAAGAAACTAATAAAATATTAATCAACATCGTTTGAAAATCTACTTACTTCTTAGCTTATCACTATATTAGAATGATAAGCGATGTAGATAAAAAATTCTACTCTTCTATAGAAATTTGATAATGCCACTTTCATCATTAGAAAAAAAATTAAAAATCAGAATCATGCTAACATTGTTTGTTTGTATGTTTGCAACAACAATATATCAATCGATAGTTTCTATAGCTGGACCATCTATAATTGCTGATCTAGGAGGGTTTGAATATTACGCCTGGTTATTTTCAGGATTTTCATTAACTTCTGCTGTGTGTGCTCCTTTTGTGGGTAAATTAACAAAAATTTATGGTCCAAAAAAAATAATGATTCCTGCTTTGATTATTTTTTTATTTTCTACAATATTATGCGGTCTAAGTAATTCAATGTTTTTACTTATTTTTTTTAGATCTATTCAAGGATTGGGGCTTGCTGGAGTACTTGGTGTAGTTTGGATAATGATTGCTTTACTTTGGAGCCCAATTGAAAGAGGAAAATGGTTAGGGGCTACAGCTGCAGGATTCACACTTGCAGGATTAATTGGACCTTTTTTAGGAGCATATATTACTCAGATATTTGGATGGAGGTTTGCTTTTTTTGCTATTATTCCTGTGATTATATTTTCAATAATATTAATATCAAAAGTTCTCCCTAATATAGAGAGAAATATATCTACTAAATTTGATTATCTTGGTGCTATTTTTTTTACAATATTTGCAAGTTCGTTTCTTTTTGCTTTATCAATAATAAGTTTAGAAATTACAAAAATATATTTGTATATTAGTATTTTATTTTTAATTTCATTTATTTCATTTGGTATTTTTTTAAATATTGAAATTAAAGCTAAAGAAGAAGGCTTTATAGATATTACTTTATTTAAACATAAATATTTTTCCGGAGGGATGATTGGAAATTTGATTATACCTATGCAATTTGTTGTATATAGTATTTTTGTCCCTTTATCACTCATCGGTGTATATGGTTTTTCACCTGCAAAAACTTCCATAATATTAATAATCAATGCAATAACAGTCGCTATTGGTGCAAACGTATTTGGATACTTAATTTCAAAAGTTAAGCTACAAGTTTGGATCGCTTTATTTGGATTCTCAGTTAATGGTTTTTGTACTTTTCTATTTGGATTTACAGACTTAAACATAAACTTTATCAGTCTTTTAGTTTTGGTATCTATACAAGGCTTTGCTATACCAGGCGCATTTCAGGTTTTTATGGTTTGTATACAAAATAATCTACCCCAAGAAAAAATTGAAATTGTTACTTCTAGTCTTCAATTTGCTAGGGTTTTTGGCATTTCTTTATCTGGATCAATACTGGGAGGAATACTCATAATTAGCATGACTGACTATAATTTTGAAAAACCTAGAAGTGAAATATATGATCCTGATAATATAACTTCTACAGAAAAAATTGAAGAGATAAAACAAAAATATATTGTTTCAAAGCAGATATATTTTTTTGAAGAAGACCTAAATCTTTCCAGACAAAATCTTATGAAAGGATTAAAAATAGTTTATTATTCAGCTGCAATAACGAGTATTTTAGGAATTATTTGCTCAGTATATATTTTTTATGATGCTAGTCGACGTCAACTCTTGGAGGAGGATTCAATACGCAGTGAATAGCTAGTAATTTTCCTACTGACTTATGATCGTTAAAAATCCCATGCCTTACTGCTACTTCGCATGTAAACATATCTCCCTGATTTAGAGAAATATGATCATCATCAGCATAAACACAATTTAACTTACTTTCTAAACAATACATTGATTCTTCATGTTCAGGATGATAGTGATTTGGAGCAGCTGCCCCTGGATCTAATATCAATTCTGCAAAATAAGTTGATTCAGCACCCAAAAAGTCTCCCACCATATCATATCTCATAATTCCAGGCTCAAATTCATATGGTTCATTTTTAGATCTATCAAAAAAACCGTTTTCAGGTTTTGTATTGGTGAAACTAGGTTCATCAACTACTTCTTTATCAATATTTATTGAAGGAGACATAGTGATAATCCTTGCATTAGATTTACCTGTATTTTCGAACCCATGTGCTTGAGATTTTTTTGCAAGTATACAATCTCCTTGATATGCAATAAATATATTATTTTCAAGTCTGAAAGTAACAGTTCCTTCAGCTACGAATAAAGTTTCTTCAACATTTGAAATAACATAATAATCTGACTTACTTCCTTCTTCTAAATTTATCTCATTAACAGAAAGCATATCTGACCCTGTTTCTTTACCAGTTAGAAGTAAAGAAGTTGCTCCTTTAAAAGGAATCGATGAAGTTTGTTCATTTCTTTTATTAATTGTCATAATTTAACCCTTATCGATTATTTTAGATTCCAAGAACTTTCCCAAAATAAATATTCAAATTCTAATGCTTCTTGGAAAATTTCATTTGCTACTTTATTATCTACTTTTTGTTGTATAGAATCAACATAATTAATAAGCCAGTTAGTTATTTCTTGATACTCAACATCATTGTAAGCTTGTATCCACCTAGAATGGAAACTATTTTCTAAAGTTTTATTTTTTTTAGCTAACCTTCTTCCTATCTCGTCATACCCCCACTGACAAGGAAGAAGAGAACAAGATATATATTCAATATCATACTTATAAGCTGTGGATAATAAATAATTACAGTAAGATTTGGTTCCCAAAGTTGTTTCTGAATTATATAGTTCTTCTTTTGATATTCCAAAATCTAAACAAAATGACTCATGAAGAGTCATTTCAGAATTTAGTGTCTCATCAAGAAGCTTAGACCAAAAAGACATTATTTTATGATCAAAAGATTTTGAAATAGCTACAGAAATAACTCTGCAATATTCGATCAAAAACTTATAATCTTGAATCATGTAATGTTTGAATTTTTCAAATTCTAAACTCCCATCTTGAATTCCTTCAATAAAAGGATGCTTAACATGAGCTTTATTCCAAAGAGATAAATTATTTTTTTTAAGAGATTCAGCAAAAGACATTTTATTTTTTTATAACCTTAACTTCTGCTCCTCCAGAAACACTTTTTAATAAATTTAGATCTCCAGATAATTTACCCATAATATTTGTAGGAGATGCAGGCCTTATTTCTCCAGGTGAACTCATTGGAGTTGGCCCAAAAAACAAACATACAGCGTTTCCAGGAGGCCAAAATGCTATATCTCCTAAATCTACAGTTTCTTTTGCCCATTCATCATTCTCAATAGCCATATTAGTTGAAAAATAAATTTCATCTCCCCAAACTTGAGAAATCCCTTCAATAGGTAGCTGATCATATAATGCATTAGATGTTGGAGAATCGTTTAACTCTGCAGTCATTTTTAATTCTCCAAAATCAAATATTATTTCTTTCATAAAATTCCTCTGTAATCATTAACAAAAATAAATATAATTTAAATATGATATTACAAATTATATGAATAAATACTCTTCAGTCATAATAGCAGGTGGCAAAAATAAAAGAATAAATATGATTAAACCACTTATAAACTTAGGTGGTAAACAAATTATAGTAAGAATTAATGAAATTCTAAAAGAAATATTTTCAGAAATAATTTTAGTGATTAGAAAGGATCAAAATGATGATATTCCTGATTTAGGAATGGCAATGGGTATGCATATAGTTGAAGATATATACCCAGATATTGGTCCTATTTCTGGAATTTACACAGGATTAAATGAATCCATAAATGAAAAGGTTTTTGTAATTGGTGGAGATTATCCTTTTTTATCAAAGGACTTAATTATTTATATGACCAACAAATCAAATAAGGATAAATCTGTATTTGTAAAAAATAAAAATATCATTAATCCATTACATGGAATTTACCTAAAAAAGACTTGGGAAGAAAAATTATATAAAAATATTCAAAATAAAAAATTTTCTACTAGAAAAATAATTGATGAAAATCATAATAAAAAAAATTGTGAATTACTAGATTTTGAAAAATTTGATAAAACTTTTAAGGAAAGTTTAATTGATATAGATACATTAGAAGATTTAAAAAAAGCAAGAAAGATCATTTATTCAAAAAATCAGACCATAAGACCTGATATTCGGCCTGAAGGATTATAAATTTATTACTCGTACCTTAGTGCTTCTGCAGGATAGGTTTTACTCGCTTCATTTGCAGGTATTACGCTAGCTAGAATAGAAGCAATAATGGTAATTCCTATCAAGAATCCTACTTCTCCAAAAGGTATAACAAATTTTGCACCTTCAAGTTCTTTTGAAATTTCATTATAAATTAGCCAAGATTGTAAAATACCCAAAAATATTCCAACGACAATTCCAAGTAGAGTAATAAAAGAAGACTCAATAAGAAATTGAGTTCTTATCATACTAGATCTAAATCCTATTGCTCTTAAAACACCTATAGACTGTCTTCTTTCAACTACTGCTCTAACAGAAAGAACACCAATAGCAGCTACTCCTACAACCAAGCCCAGACCACTAAAGCCTTGAAATAATTTATTAAATGCATTACTTGTTGCTTGCTCTTCTTCAAGTCGATTTAAAAGGCCATATGCATTCATACCATTCGCTAAAAATGTCCTTTCAAGTTTTTGAGCAAAATCTGTAGGTGATTGATCACCTGATAATGAAAAATAGTAAGTTTCTAAAGGGAGATTTTCGTTAGCTATGCTATTTCCATTCAAATAAGTAGTATAAAATTTTGCTCCTCCTCCACCAAATCCTGTTTCTTCTGCTAGTCTTTCAACTAAACCTATAACAGTAAATTTATTAGCCTCTTCAGTAGAATTTCTTTTTCTAATATTTACATCAAATGCTTCTATTTCTTTTTCATCACCAGGCTCAATATAAGATGTCTTAAAGCTTCTATCAGGTGGCCCAAAAGGATCTCCAGAAGCGATGATTGATCCACTTGCAACTATTAAATTTGGATTATTTCGTAATGATTCCCATATTTCTTTATCAGTAGAACCATAATTTGGATCAAAATGTGCCATTCTCCATTTTGTTGTATCCATAAATTCTTGCTCGTATGAGATTAATTTAGAAGTTTTAAATGATTTATTTTCACCATCTGATTCACTTACTTCAATATCTAAACTAGAAGATCCAAAAACTGAACTATAATCATTCATATTTAATGAGTCCTCAATTTGACCTTGAATTGGTAATTCAGTGCTTACACTTGCCTTTATATCAAATCCACCAGTAACTCTTTCTGGTTGCTCAGATGCAATATCTCCAATACCATTCAAAACAGAAAAAATCATCAAAGTAAAAATTATTAGTCCAAACATAGCAACCGTTAATCCAGTTCTAAATTTAGATGCCATAGGATAACTTATTGCAGTTTTCGTTACAGCCCTTAATCCAGAGAACCTTGATAAGATCAAATTTAAAACAAATATTAGAAATCTAGTATTGCTCATAAGAAGCCAAACCGCAGCTGCAGTGGATATAGCTCCTCCAATTGGCCACGCCCATGGTCCAGGTTGAGATAATTCTCCGGTAAATCTTTCAAAGAAACTTAAAGGTAAAGAATTTAATAAAAGTACTAATCCACCTTCTAATGTTCCTCCTATTTGATTTACTGTTTCTGGGTCATTTATATATTTTGATGCCAAGAATCTAATTAACAAAGCTATTGCTAAAACTCCTCCTGTAGAACCAAACCAAATGTTGATATATGCATCGTTTAGAATCCCTGTTGCTAAAAGTAATAGAGAAATAACTCCTAGTAAAACATATGAGTGCTTCCCAAACAAAACAAATAAAGATCTAGTTATACTAAATGGCCAAGAAACCGGAAAAATTATTAATAATAATAAAGAATTAAATCTTGGAGCTTTTCCAGATACCATTAAGTACAATTGCTTTACTGGATAAATTAAATTCCATAAAAGTTGAAAAAGATTAGTTTTAAAAGGATCAGGAGCTTTTTTCACAAATTCATCTTTTAGGCCTCTAATTGCAACAACAATATTTAAGTTACTAGCTCTATAAGCTGAAAAAACTACCGTTATAAAAGTCAAAATCAATCCACTAGCAAAAGCGATTAATAAAGATATAGGAGAATAATATGGAAGTATTTGAAAATTATCTGTACCTATAAGATCTTGAAGAATATAAACTAAACCGAAACTTAACCCAACTCCAAGCAATGTCCCTACTATAGCAGCTAAAAATGAATACAAGGTTCCTTCATAAGTAAAAAGTTGAATCAAATCTCTTCTTTTTAATCCAACAGCTCTAGCCATGCCTAATTCTGTTGATCTTGCAGCTGCAAGTAATACAAATACAAGAAAAATCAAAAGCATGCCAACCATTATAGAAAATGAACCAAAAATAGAAAAAATTGTGGTTACTCCAGTCGATACAGCTTCAGCTAACTTAACTCCATCACTTTTTACATTATCCACTCTTAATCGAGTTAATTCTTGAGACATTTTTAATACCATCCCAGCTTCTTTTTCTAGGGCAGATTTTTGCAAAATACCCAATAAAACTAACTGAGTAGGATAGTCTGTGATAGTAGTAATAAAATCATCATCATATGTATTATTATCAAGTTTCACTGATAATTCATTTAGAGTATCGAACGTATCTTTATCTGTCTCTTTTATCTCATTTGCCTCTTTAACTAAAATAGAAGGAATATTATTTGTTCTAAGTAAATCAAACAATCCTAAAGCAACATCTTGATTGGTCAAATTAGATCGTAGAAATTTAGTAACATCTTCAGAATATTCTAATGATTTATCTCCTTCTCCAATATTTGAAACAGCAATATTAGTTAATTTATTTTCTTTATCCAGAAGATTTTGCAATGTACTAAGCTTAAATGTGACGTATGGATAAGTACTCCCTCCAGTTAGCCCTCCGGCTTTCAAAACATCCGCTACAATAAATTGATTTGGCCCTTCTTTTGTGTAAATTTGGATATTGTCTCCTTTTTCAAGTTTTAGGATTCTACCTGCATCATAATTTATGAAAACCTTATCAGGTCCAAGTAAATCAACAGAAACTTTTTCTCCATCTAAATTTTCAAAAGTTTTCTGCAAAGAAAAAGTAAAGTCAATACCTCTAACATTCATGCTACTTTCAGCAATATCTTTTTCATCATTTGAGGAAGGTAAAGTTGTTTGAATATAGGGAATTAACTGCTCTATGTTTTGATTTTCTTTAGATAAATTCTGAACATAAACAAATTCAGAGTAATCAAAATATTCATCCCCAAAAAGCTGTTTTCCTGGACCTTTAATAACTTCATCAACTGGACCCAAACTGTCAACAGCAACAGATCTAATAGAATATCGAACAGTGTCACCAATTCCTAAAGATGTAGCTATTATGATGGAACTAAGCATTAGACCAATAACAATTAATAAGCTTTGCCCTTTTCTTCTCGGTATATTTCTAGTTCCCATTTTAAATAAAATAAATCTTCTAATCGAACCAAAAGATACTAATGCAAAAATCACAATTAATAAAGCAGCCATTACAATAGCAAGATTGTTTGCGGGTATTCCGAAAATTTTATCCATTATTTAGAAATTTCTCCATCTTTCATATTGATTATTCTATGTGCTCTTCCTCCGACATAATCGGAGTGAGTAACGATTACAAATGTTTGATTATTATCTTTATTTAATTGGATTAATAAATCCATAATAACTTGTTCATTTTCACTGTCTAAATTTCCTGTAGGTTCATCAGCCCATACTATAGCAGGATCATTTACTAAAGCTCTAGCCAATGTAACTCTTTGTCTTTGACCTCCTGAAAGTTGACCTGGTAATTGATGTTGTTGATTTTCTAGGTCTACTTCAGCAAGTTTTTCAATTGCTTTAGATCTAGCATCCTTTCCTGAAAAACCAGATACAAGCAATGGAAGTTCTACATTTTCTACAGCTGTAAGAACTGGAAGTAAATTATAAGTTTGAAAAACAAACCCCATTTTTTTTGCTCTAAATTCGCTTAGCTGATCATCAGATTGTTCACTTAATGATTTCCCTTGTATGAGAATATTACCTTCATCAAAAGAATCTAAACCTGATAAGCAATTAAGCAATGTCGTTTTACCACACCCACTTGGTCCCATTACTCCTACTATTTCACCTTCTTCTATGGAAATATCTACTCCTCGTAATGCGTGAACTTGTTGGTCTTTAAGACCATAATATTTATGAAGATTATTCGTGGAGATTACTATTTCAGACATTTTATTCCTAAAGTTTGTATATCAATTAACTTTATATTATCTTATCTATTGATATTAAAAGAAAAATTGTAAATTGTTGCTTTATAGTAATTCTATAAAAAAAAGTTGCTAATTATAAGAGTAAATAATAATGATATATATATACTTCAAACTATGAAAAAAATAATAATTGTCAGACACGGGCAAACAAATGCGAATTCTGAAGGAAAAACACAGGGTCAAATTGATACAGATTTAAATGATATTGGATTGGGCCAAGCAAAAAAAGCTGGGGAATACATAAGAAAGAATTATGATATAAAAGAAGCTTGGTCAAGTGACTTAAAAAGAACCGTTCAAACTGCAAATCAAATTATTAATAATTTTAAGACTTCAAAACTATTGAGAGAAATGTCTTTTGGGAAATGGGAAAACCACTTATTTAAAAATATTATTTCTGAATATCCAAAGCTGGTTAATGAATATGCCAATGCCAGTGATTCATTCAGAGCCCCTGAAGGTGAATCTTTTAAGGATATGCATGATCGTTCCGTTGGTTTTTTAAAAAGCATAAATATGGAAAATCAAGATGAAACCCTCATTGTTTCTCATGGAGGGTATATGAGAGTACTTCTTTGTTCTATTTTAGGTCTTCCAAGAAAAAACTTACTAAATTTTCAGTTTGAAAATTGTTCTATAACTGAAGTAATTAAATATGAGAATAAAGAACCTATTCTTAGTAAAATAAATTACACTGACCATCTAAACTAAAGATACTTCGACGAAAAAATGTTAAAATCAATTTATAAATAATAAAAATCTATGGTTCAAAAAAAATCTAAAAAGAACGATTCTTCTGAAGAAAATGTTATAGAACCTTGTCCAGCATCTAAAGATGGATCAGCATGTCACTGGGTGATTGACCCTCCAAATGGACCTGTTTCATCAGGAAAATGTAAAAAATGTGGAGAATCCAAAGAATTTAAGAATTCTGTAGAATTCTCTTCTTGGTACGGTTCAAAATCAGACTTTGATGATAAGAAAAAATCTGGTAAATCGAAAGATAAATCTAAATAAATATGGATCTTGGCATAAAAAATAAAACCGCCCTTATCACTGGAGGATCTAGAGGTTTGGGTTTAGCATCCGCTATTTCTTTAGCTAAAGAGGGAGTTAATTTAGTTATATGTGCTCGTTCTAAGGAAGATCTACTGAATGCTGAAAAAACTTTACAACAATATGGTGTAAATGTAACTTCTTTGGTTCAAGAATTATCTGATGAAAAATCTGTTACTGAATTTTACAACAAAGTAAAATCAAACGACTCTCAAATAGATATACTTGTCAACAATGTAGGAGGAAGTCTAGGCACTTCTTCTTTAGTTAAATCTAAACTTAAAGATTTTCAAAAAGTTATGGATATCAATACTTGGGTTGCAATCAGTCTTTCAAAAATATTTGTAGAAGATATGATAAGTAATGGCTGGGGTAGAATTATAAACATTGCATCTATTTATGGAAGAGAGCATGGTGGATCTGCTCCATATATGGCAGCAAAAGCTGCTCTTATTGCCGCTACAAAACATACAGCAATTGATCTGGCTAAAACTGGTGTTACAGCTAATTGCATAGCTCCTGGCTCAATAAAACATGAAAAAGGAAGCTGGGAAAAGTTTGTAGACAACAATACTGAAGAAGTAGTTGAAAAATTTATCGATCAAAACCTACCTATGGGAAAATTTGGATATCCTGAAGCAGTAGGTGATACAGTAGCTTTTCTTGCATCAAAAAATTCAGAAATGATTTTAGGCACATGCCTTAATGTAGATGGTGGACAATCAAATAGTTTGTTCTAATTATCCACCACAAAATACAAAATAATTTTCTAAGAAATTTCTACGCTTGCACCTGATGCTTCAACCTTAGTTTTGATTTCATCAGATTCATCTTTAGAAACACCTTCTTTAATTGGCTTAGGTGCAGATTCAACTAAATCTTTAGCTTCTTTCAAGCCTAAAGCCGTTACTTCTCTTACTGCTTTAATAACAGCTATCTTATTTGCTCCAACCTCTTTAAGAGTAACTGTGAATTCAGTTTTTTCTTCTCCTCCACCAGCATCTCCGCCAGCATCTCCGCCAGCTGCAGGCGCTGCTACAGCAACAGGTGCTGCCGCACTTACTCCAAACTCTTCTTCGAGAGCTTTTACAACTTCAGCTAAATCAAGTACTGACATTTGCTTAATTTCTTCAATTAATTCATCCTTAGATAATGCCATATTTTTCTCCTTTTTTTTATTTGCTTTTTTTTATTTGCTTTTTTTTATTTATTTATTTATTTTTTATTATCTTCTTCAGCTGGTGCTTCTGCTTCTACAGCAGGTTCTTCAGCCGGTGCTTCTGCTTCTACAGCAGGTTCTTCAGCTGGTGCTTCTGCTTCTACATTTGAAGCATTCTCTACATATCTTTGTAAAACAGTTGCGAAACCTTGAATAGTTCCTTGTAATACAAACGCTAAATTTGTAATCGGACTGTTCATACTTCCCATTAACTTAGCTAATAAAATCTCTTTAGAAGGTAATTTTGATAGTTTTAGTAGAGTATCTTCATCAAAAAGATCGTTATTTACTAAACCTTTTTTTACATTAAAATCTAATTCATTCTCTTCTGCGTATTTAAATAATATTTTTGTGATTTGTGATGGGTCCTCATTTGATAATACAAAACCTAAAGGTCCTGTGATTTCTTCAGACAAAGCACCTTTGCTTGATTTTTCAGCTGCTAATTTAGCAAGTGTATTTTTAGCAATTTTGAATTTGGCAGAACTATCATTTAATGCTCTTCTAAGTCCACTAAGCTCACCAACAGAAGTCCCTTTATAATCAGCCATAATTATCGTATCAGAATTTGAGAACAAATCTGCAAGTTCATTTACTTGATCTATTTTTCTTTGATTTGGCAAAATTTTCTCCAAAAAAAAACCGGTACAAAGACCGGTTAAAATAAAGTTTATATATTTACATTACCTCGACAGGATTTACATATAACCTGTTGTCTTAAGTATTCTTAAGTCTATCACAAAATAAAATTAATTAACCAGTGATTCTCTTAAATTTTCTAAATCTAGATTAATTCCAGGTCCCATTGTAGAACATATTGAAGCAGAATCTATAAGGCTACCTTTTACTCCTTCAGGTTTATTGTTCATTATAGTTGTGTATACAGATGAAATATTTTGAAAAATTTGATCTTCACTAAATGAACATAGTCCTATTCTAGTATGAATATTAGCATCCTTATCCATTCTTATCTCTACTCTACCCTTGTTGGCCTTTTCTACCGCTTCAACTAATTTATCCTCTTGAACAACTGTGCCAGATCTAGGGTTAGGCATGAGACCTTTACGACCCAAATGTTTTCCTAGTTTAGCTATTTTAGGCATCATTTCAGGGGTGGCAATAGCTATGTCAAAATCATCCCAGCCATCTTCAATTTTTTTTATAGTATCGTCATCAAGCAAATATTCAGCCCCTGCATCTTTTGCACTAGCAGCAGCTTCTCCTTCAGCAAATAGCATTATTCTTACTTTTTTACCTGTCCCATTTGGAAGGTCAGATGTTTCTCTAATTTGTTGATCAGCATGACGAGGATCAGCACTGGTTTTAATATGAAATTCAATTGCTTCATCAAATTTTGCATTAGCACATTCTTTTAACAACTTTATCGCTTCAGAAAGTTCAAATTTTTGATCTTGAGTTTTAGATTTGATTTCAGAAAATCTTTTTGATGTTCTTTTCAATTTTTAGTCCTTTACAATTACACCCATACTTCTAGCGCTACCTGATAAAATTTTAACAGCAGCATCCATATCGTATGCATTTAAATCTTCCATTTTAATTTTTGCTATTTCTTCTAGTTGAGATCTAGTTATTTCTCCAATCATTTCTACTCCAGGAGTCGATGATGCGCTAGGCTTATTTATTGCCTTTTTAATTAAATCCGAAGCAGGAGGACTTTTAAGAGTAAAAGAAAAAGAGCGATCTGAGTAAACTTCAATTTCAACAGGAACAATAGAGCCTGACAATTGTTTAGTTTTTTCGTTGTACTCTTTACAAAACTGCATTATATTTACTCCATGCTGACCCAATGCAGGACCAACTGGAGGTGCAGGGTTTGCACTTCCTGCAGGAAGTTGAAGTTTTATTAATCCGATAACTTTTTTAGCCAATTTAAAAAATCCTTATGCTTTTTCTACTTGTAAGAAATCCAATTCTAACGGAGTTTCACGACCAAAGAAAGAGACATGTACGGTAACTTTTCCTCTTTCTTTATTTACTAAATCTACAGTTCCCATAAATTCTGCGAATGGTCCATCTAAGATTTTTACAGAATCTCCTTGAGTCAAACCAATTGAAACTGAAGGTGTGCCACTTTGCATTCTACCCATTATTTTATCAACTTCATGGCTTTCCAGAGGTACAGGTTTAGGTCTTCTGTCTGTTTCATCTTCTGCTGAAACAAATCCTGTTACTCCAGGTGTATTTCTAACAGCAAACCAAGAATCATCAGTCATGATCATTTTAACTAAAAAATAACCCGCATACATTTTTCTATTAACTTCTTGACGTTCTCCATCTTTAATTTCAATTTTTATTTCAGAGGGTACAAGAACTTCATGGATAGTTTTAGATAAATCAAGATTTTCAATTCTCTGTTTTAGATTTTGACTAACTTTATCTTCATGACCTGAGTAGGTATGCAGAATATACCACCTTGATTCTGTTTCTATTTGGGTTTCATTTTTTTCATCTGGCATAATTTTTCCTAATCTGATTTAGCTATTTGAGAGAAGAGAAAAAAATCTTGCAAAGAGCATGTCAAACAAACCTAAAAAAATACCTATTACAATTGATAGAGCAAGAACCATAATAGTTAATCTTGTAGTTTCTTGCCTTGAAGGCCATGTTACTTTTTTTAGCTCTCCAATAACTTCAGATAAAAAGCTAATTGGGGCAAAACCTTTGCCCGAGAGTTTTGGTGGTTGTGTAGCCAATTATTATCTCTTTTCTTTAAAGGTTTTTCTTTCTCTACAAGATGGGCAGAACTTCTTAAGTTCTAGTCTTCCTTCTGTATTTCTTTTATTTTTTTCAGTATGATAACTGTATTTTCCACACTCACAATCAAGTGTTAAAACAGTCCTAACTGCACTTTTCTTTGCCATGATTTTTATCCAATCTTATGAGATTGATGTGATTACTCCAGAGCCTACAGTTTTACCACCTTCTCTTATAGCAAATCTTAGGTTTTCTTCTAGTGCTACAGGATACATTAGTTCTATATCCATTTCTGTATTATCACCAGGCATTATCATTTCTGTACCTTCAGCTAATCTTGCTTCTCCAGTAACGTCTGTTGTTCTTATATAGAATTGAGGTTTATATCCTGAGAAAAATGGAGTGTGTCTTCCACCTTCATCTTTAGTTAATACATATACTTGTGCTTTGGCCTTCTGCTTAGGAGCTATAGACCCAGGTTTTGCCAAAACTGCACCTCTAGCTATATCTTCTCTTTCAATACCTCTAAGCAATATACCTACTGCATCACCAGGAATACCTGATTCCAAAGTCTTGTGGAACATCTCAACACCCGTCACAACAACTTTTTCTTGCTTTCCAAATCCTACAATTTCTATTTCTTCGTTAACTTTTACTTCTCCTCTTTCTATTCTTCCAGTAACAACAGTACCTCTACCTTTTATAGAGAATACGTCTTCAACTGGCATTAGGAAAGGTTGATCCATTGGCCTCTCAGGAACATCAATATAGTCATCAACTGCTTTAGCTAGTTCTTGGATTGATTGAACCCATTTATTCCCAGAATCATCCGCGTTCTCTAAAGCTTCCAATGCAGAAACTCTAACTATTGGGATATCGTCACCAGGAAAATCATATTTTGAAAGAAGTTCTCTTACCTCTAGTTCAACAAGTTCTAATAGTTCTTCGTCTTCCATTTGGTCACATTTATTTAATGCAACTACTATCTTTGGTACGTTTACCTGTCTTGCAAGTAGAATGTGCTCTTGAGTTTGGGGCATTGGGCCATCGTCTGCACCAACAACTAAAATTGCTCCATCCATTTGAGCTGCACCTGTAATCATATTTTTCACATAGTCTGCGTGACCAGGACAGTCTACGTGTGCGTAGTGCCTATTGTCACTGCTGTACTCTACGTGTGAAGTAGCAATTGTGATTCCTCTTTCTTTTTCTTCAGGGGCGTTATCAATACCTTCGAAAGCTACT
>PBHC01000016.1:0-87532 GCA_002719295.1 Chloroflexota bacterium | reverse complement strand
ATGGTGCGGATGAAGGGAGTCGAACCCCCACGCCTTGCGGCACATGCTCCTAAGGCATGCGTGTCTACCATTTCACCACATCCGCTTATAAATAATTATAAATTATTTTTAATTTCTTTGAAATCAGGCAAAACACCTGGATTTTCAGCAATCCATTTATATACAATTTCACCTGATTCATTTGATATAAAGACAGCTCTGTTTGAAGAAACATATCCTTCCATTCCAGCTAAACCATGGAATACAACATCGAATAATTCTATACATTCTTTTTTATAGTCACTTAATAAATCAAATTTTATGTTATTCGCTTCAGCCCAGCCACCAAGTGCAAAGGGAGTATCTACAGAAATCCCAACAACATTTACATTCAAATTATTGAATTCATCTAAATCATTTTGAAAAGTACAAAGTTCTTCTGTGCAACCACCCGTAAATGCAGCAGGGAAAAAAGCAATTATAGTCTTTTTGCCTTCGTAACTTTTTAAGTTTATAGGGTTTCTATCTAAGTCAAGTAAACTTATATCAGGGATTTTCAATTTGTTCTCCTTTTTATAAATACTTAACCTTTAGTTATCTAAGAATGCGACATGTCATGAGCGCAACACATAGGAGATTTTATCTTGCCACATCCATCAGGACATTGAGCAACTCCAACAGTGCTACCATCATCTTTAGTTAATGTTTCATGAACAAGTTCTTTACCGCAACTTCCACATGTTAAACCTTTAACAGTCATTCCACACCCTTGATCACAAGAATAAGTAGTCATATTTTCGCCTCCGAAATAATTATTAATTATAATAATAACAAAAATTTATATTTAGATAGGATTATTGATGTTGAATATAGGAAACTTTAAAATTAATTTAGTAAATGATTTAATTGGTGTAAAAAGAGACCCGTCAGTAGTTTATCCCAATGTTGAAGCAAGTGATTGGAATACTTATAAATCATTTGCTCAAAATTCTGATGGAACAATTCAATCAACTTGGCGTGGATATCTTCTTCAAACTGATAATAAAAACATTCTTATAGATACAGGTATGGGGCCAGGTCCATATGATCATGTTGATTTTTCTGGACAATACTTAAATAATCTTGAAAAATTAGGAGTTTCTGTTGAAGATATTGATATTGTCTTTATATCGCACACTCACGGTGATCACATAGGATGGAATATTACTTGGAAAGATAATGTGCCTGAATTAACATTTCCAAATGCAAAATATTTAGTTTCTAAATTTGATTTTGATTATTATAGTGAGAATCTTAATGATGATTTTGAAAAACAAATTATTCCATTAGACGAACTAGGAGCACTTCAACTTATTGAAGGGAGAAAAGAGATTGCAACAAATGTATTCTCTCTCCCCACAAATGGACATACTCCTGGTCACCAATGTTTATACTTAGAAACTAATACGACTGAAAAAATAATTCTTACCGGAGATTTGTTTCATAATGAAGCACAGATAAATGAACAATATTGGTGCCCAATTTTCGACTGGAATACAGTTATGAGTACTATTTCTAGAGTTGGTCTTCTAAATAGTGCATATAAAAATGAATGGATAATTTGTACAGGACATTTGTCTGACGATAAAGCTATTGGACGAATAAAGTCTAATGAAAATGGTTTTTACTGGGATCCTATATAGAAGTATCAGCCCTATATTCATACCATTTAAAAATTTGCTCAAATTCTTTGGATATTTTAAATACGTCTATCTCTCTACCCATTTTACCTACAATTTGTAAACCTATAGGCATTTTACTATCATCAAATCCTACAGGAATTGTAGCAGCAGGATTTCCAGTAAGATTAAAATAATAAGTAAACGGAGTAAAGTCCCAGAGTTTGTCATGAACTTTCTTAGAATTGATTTCTTCTGGTGGATTGTCTACTACAAAGGATGTTGTTGCCATAGTAGGAGTTATCAAAAAATCATAGTTTTCAAAGAAATTATTCATATAATCTCTGTAATATCCTATCTTGTTATAACACTCAAATAACCTACTCCCAGAAACCTTTTTTCCATGTTCCCAATTTCTAACAAGATAATCTGTTGCTTTTGACTTAATTTCTGGATTATCTATTAATTCTGGATCACTTGCATATCCTTTTGTACAAAACCAATCGAAGAAAACATCATATATTTCTTCTATTGACTCAGGGTAAAAATTTATTTCATCTACTTGGGCATTAAATTCATTTTGGTATTTTAGTACTGAAGATTGAACAACTTCAGATATTTTAGTTTCAAGGCTTGCTCCACCAATTGTCTTGCTAAAACCAATCTTAAACTTTTTATTATTACTTTCTATTTTTGAACCCAATGAATTTTCATTTATTGTTATATATTCTCCTTCAGTAGAAAATCCAGATAAAGCTTCTAGCAAAATTGCTGAATCTTCAACAAATCTGGTTATTGGTCCGGAGAGAGCATTGTTAACAACGTTATACTTTACAGATCCACTTACAATTCTAGGTATTCTTCCTTGGGTAGGTTTTATACCATAAACTCCACAAAAAGAAGCAGGAATTCTTATTGACCCACCTCCATCTCCTCCTTGACTTACTGAAGTTATGCCTGCTGCAACTGATGCAGCTGAACCTCCACTTGATCCACCTGATGTTTTATTATCTCCCCAAGGATTATAAGTAGATCCGAAAACTCTATTGTCCGCAGTAGCTGCTTGTCCATACTCAGGGGTATTTGTTTTTCCAATTATAATTCCATCATTTTGTTTCACTCTTCTAACAACCATAGAGTCTTCATTTGGTATTCCGTCTCTTGGAATTGATCCAAATGTACATCTGACACCCATCATAGGTTCTACATCTTTTATAGGTATTGGAATACCGCTTAATAACTTTAAATCTTCACCATTTAAAATTTTCTTTTCAAGTTCTTTTGCTTTATCTAAAGCATGATCAGTTGTAATCGTTACAAATGCATTCAATTTGCCGTTCAGATGTTCTATATTTTCAAGTGTTTCTTTTATAACTTCCACCGGAGAAACTTCTTTCGATTTATAGAGACTTTGTAATTCTTTTATAGATTTATATCCAAAATTATTTTTATTCATATTTCTTACTTTTTTTTATAACTACTGTATACTGTTTTTCTATATATATTACTAAATATTCAATAAAGGAGATAATTATGGCACATAAAGTAGTTATTACAGCAAGTTCAGCAGGTAGAAGCGGACCTCCTCAAGCAATGCTTGATGTATTTAAAGAAGCGGGTATAGATGTTTCAGTAGTTGCTTGTGCTAATGAAAATGACCTTGTAAATGCAGGGAAAGACGCTGATGTCTTGTTAGTAGGAACAGTTCCTCATACTACAAGAAGTGTCATGGAAAAATTACCTAATCTTAAAATGATTGGAAGATCTGGAGTAGGAGTTGATTCTATTGATTTAGAAGCAGCTACAGAATTAGGTATATGTGTTTGTAATACACCAGGAATAAACACATCAGAAGTTGCAGATCACGCAATGGCAATGTTGCTTACCATTACTCGTCAAGTACCTGAATTGAATAAACATACTAAAGAAGGTGCTTGGTCTGATGATCCTAGTAAACTTATGGCCGCTAGAAACAGATTAAGACGGATTGCAGGTACTACTGTTGGAATTTATGGATTTGGAAATATAGGTAGGGCATTTGCAAACAGAATAAAAGGTTTTGGACCTGAAAGAATAATTGCTCATGATCCTTATATACCTCAGTCTGTTGCTGATTTGTATGGAGTTAAATTAGTTTCTTTTGAAGAATTAGTCACTGAAAGTGATATTATTACTGTACATTCTCCTGCAACTGCCGAAAATAATCATGCTTTTAATTTAGATGCTTTTTCTAAAATGAAAGAAAATGCAATATTTATCAACTGTGCAAGAGGTCCTATAGTAAACGAATCAGATTTGGCACATGCATTGAATAATAATATTATTTATTCAGCTGGTATTGATGTAACTGAAATTGAACCACTTGATGCTGAATCACCATTGTTGAAAACAGAAAATCTTTTTATTACTCCTCATTATGCAGGAGGTTCTAACTTTACAGCTGAAGAAGGCTCTAGAAGATGGGCTCAAAATGCAGTGAATATTTTAACTGGTCAAAAATTATGGGGACTAGCAAATCCAGATGTAAAAAGAATTATTACTATTATGAGAACTAAAGGTTCAAATAAATGGGATAATATCCCTGACCCTGTAACTGATTTTGACTTTATGTAATATTTTTGTTTTTTTATCTATAACTGTATTGAAAATTTAGAAAATTAAATATATTTTTAAGGAATTAATAGAGAATTAAATTAACAGGGGTTTATATGACAACAGATAAAGCACTCATAGCTCACTTATATAGAAGAGCTGGTTTTGGAATAACACATGACCTATTAGAAGAGTTATCAAAAAACAGTTATGATTCAATAGTTGATAATCTAGTAGAAATAGATAAAATTGAAGACTTGCCTGATGAGGACATTCTTTCAAGGTATTATCCTCAACTACAATCAACAGATAATTTTGGTTTGGATAATACTAGATGGTTTTATAGGATGATAAATTCTAATAAACCATTACAAGAAAAGATGACACTATTTTGGCATCATGTATTTGCAACAGGATGGACAAAAAGTGAACAAGGTCCAACTATGATTGATCATATAGCAATGCTGAGAAAAAATTGTCTTTTAAACTTAAGAGTTCTTCTTACTGATTTAGCTTCTGACCCTGCTATGATTTTCTGGTTAGATAATTGTGAAAATCATGGAAAAAATATCAATGAAAATTTCGGTAGAGAATTACTAGAATTGTTTTCGATGGGAATAGGAAATTATTCTGAAGATGACATAAAAGAAGCTTCTAGAGCATTTACTGGATGGACTTTTGAACAACCTATACCTCTTTATCCATATGGACATTTCAAGTCTCAGTTTATATTTGATGAAGAAGATCATGACTTTGGAGAAAAAGAATTTTTAGGTAACAAAGGTAATTTTAACGGAGAAGATATTGTAGAAATTATAGTAAAAACTGAAGCTTGTGCTAATTTTATTTCTCGTCATTTATACAATTTTTTTGTAGCTGATGAGCCACAAATTCCTGCATGGAGTATAGAGCCCCCTAAAGATCAAGAAGCAATGAAAATATTAGTTTCAACATTTATGGATTCTAATGCAGATATGAAAGAAGTTATGAGGGCTTTATTTAAGTCAGATTTCTTTAAAAATTCAATGTTTAAAAGAGTTAAGTGTCCTGCAGAATTTATTGCTGGAGCACTAAAATTGACATCTGAAATTGGTCCAAAAGATGACAGGTTAGCCTCACTTCATGGACTAAGCACTGTTATGGGGCAAACCCTTCTTGACCCTCCTACTGTAGAAGGATGGCATACAGGGAAAGAATGGATTGATGGAGGATCTTTAACCGAAAGAATTAATTATGCAGTGGGACTTGTAACTGATATGAATAATACAGGCTCTAAGCATTTAGTAGACAGCCTTGTAAATACTGATCAAGAATTATCAGCTGAACAACTAGTAAATAATGTTTTACAAAATGCAGGTCATTTGGAAGTTAGTGAACAAACGTTTGACCAACTTTTAGAAATAGCATCTAAGGGTCCATCAGTAGGAAACAACAAAGATACAGAAGAAGTTAGAGAAAAAGTTATTCAACTATACACTCTTTTAGTTTCTTCACCAGAATTTCAATTAGCATAAGGAGTTAATTATGGTTGCAGAAAAACAAACTAAAAAAGATCCGGTACTAGTAGTTGTTCAATTATCAGGTGGTAATGACTTCTTGAATACAGTTATACCTTTTACAAATGGAATTTATTATGACGTTAGAAATTACGTTGGTCATAAAGAAGGAGATTCTTTACCTTTCACAGACGAATTGGCTTTTCATCCTAATGCAGAACCTTTTAGGGAAATTTACAAAGAAGGTAAGATGGCAATTGTACAAGGAATAGGTTACGAAAACTCTTCAAGATCTCATTTTAGAGCAATGGATATATGGCATACATGTGAACCAAATGCTGTTGCTACTGAAGGCTGGCTAGCTAAAGTTATTAGAGAGTTAGACCCTAATTCTTCAAATCCTTTGACTGCTGTTAGTTTTGGAAAAGGATTACCCCGAGCATTAGCTGCTCCAGGAGTCATAGCTACTAGTGTTGATAATTTAGATAACTACGGACTTATGACTTCAATAGAAGATAATACCCAAAGAATGGCAAATCTTGAAGTTTTTTCAAGAATGTATACTCCAGCTGAGGAGTGGATGGGTGGTAGACATGAATCTGGTGTGGTTATGAATTATTTAGCAAATACAGGTTCTGGGGTACTACAAGGAGCAGATATGCTTAAGGAAGTCCCTTCAAAGTATAAATCTTCTGTTGAATACGCAGATAATTCTATAGCAAAAGCTTTAAGAGATGTTGTTAGAGTCCATACAGCTGGACTTGGAACAAGAGTTTTTTATACTCAACATGGAGGTTATGATCATCATGCACAAGAAATGCCTGCACACGATAGATTAATGGGTGAGTTATCTCAAGGAATAAAAGATTTCTTAGCTGATTTAGAGGAACATGATGCTTCTGATGAAATTGTAATATTGGTTTTCTCTGAATTTGGTAGAAGAATGAAAGATAATGGTTCCGGTACAGATCATGGATCTGGAGGAGGGGCATTCATAATAGGTAACAGAGTAAATGGAGGACTTTATTCTGAGTATCCTTCTATTGATCCTAGCGAATGGTTGAATGGAGAAGATTTAAAACATACATTTGACTACAGAGGAGTATATGGAACTTTATTGGAACAACATTTAGGGCTAGATCCTACTGAAATTGTACTTGGAAATTTTGAACAATTAAGTCCATTTAAATAAAGAGGTAATTATGACACAACAAAAAGAAAGAACAAATCAGCCACCATATGCCATAATTCGTGGAGGATATAAATATAAAGAAACTTTAGGAATGAGAAGAGTTACAACCTATTGTATGGATATGGTAGAAACTAAAGAAGTTCTTTATGTTCTTATTAGAGCAGATGGAGTCGGTGGAAACATAAGAAGAATTAATTGGAAAGATGAAGATCTTGATGTATTTGGAAACTTTAAGTGGCCTGTTCAAATGATTCAAGATTCTGAAGCTAAGTTATATGTAAGTGATGAAGGTGAACATTGTGTTCATGCTCTAGTTGATGACGGAGAAAAAGGATATGTTGCTATTGGACAAACTGCTGAAGTTCAAGAATCATCTACAAAATCTACAAAAATAGGTGAATATGGATCAGGTGATGGGCAACTGGATTCACCATCTGGAATAGCTTTCGATCTTGATGGCAACTTATTAGTTGTTGATACAGGAAATAATAGAGTTCAAAAATTTACCAAAGACGGAAAGTTTATTGAAACCATAATCTCAGATGAAGGAGATGCTGCTCTAGATATGCCTTGGGGTATTTCAGTTAACTATAATGGTGACATATTAGTATCAGATTGGAGAAACAACAGAATAAATAAATATGATTCAAAAGGTAAGTACCTTAATTCTTTTGGAGATATTCCAAAATCATTGGATCAGGAACATATTCAACTTAGTGGCCCTGCTGGATTATCCATTGATGAAGATGGAGATATATACGTAGCAGACAGAAATAATGACAGAATAGTTATTTATGATAAAGATGGTAAGTATGTAACCCAATTTACTGGAGATGCAACACTTTCAAAAAGTGGTAAAACTTATATTATGTCTAGCCCTAGAGTTTTAAGATTGAGAGAAATGTCTAATAGAGAGGTTTGGAGAAAACTAAGAGCACCTGCATCTGTAAGAACATACGGTAAACTCATTTATATCCCAGACTTTGGCTGTCATAGACTTCAAGTTTACGAAAAAGAAAGTTATCCACTAACTAAAGACGAGATATTTGAACAACCAAATCATCCTACTCTTTATAACGTTTAGGCTGAAGTTGTGCCTATAGTTTTTGGTTTTTCTAATCATAGAAAAAATTGTTTAGAAAATGAATTGTCAAAATTTTCTAATGATTCGAAACAATTAGGAGCGAAATCATTAGCTGTTTTTGGAGACTTTACATTAAGTAAAATTTCTCCTGATACTTCTTTAGACCTATTGATAATTCAGGAAACAGAAGAAGAATTTATTAATCGTGATGAATTTTGGATTACTCACTTAAGACCTTCTGTTCACACAAGGTTTTTTGTGTATACTCCAGAAGAATATAAACAGTTTTCGAACAATAATTATGTTATAAATAATATAAAAAATTCTATGGAAATTATATTCCAAGATGATGATAAGGTTTTAGGCTAATGCTTGAAAGTAACATAAAAGAATCAAAAAGATGGAAAGATCAAAGTGATTATGATTTTCAATTAGCTAATAAATTGTTAGCTAGTGATTATTCGATTTCATGCTTTTTATTCCAACAAGCTGCAGAAAAATCAATAGTTTCTTATTTGATTCTTAGAGGAACGGATAAAGTTTGGGGATCTTCAATATCTGATCTTGCAGAAGATTGTTTAGCTATTGACCCTACCTTTGATTTTTTAAAATCTTATGGACCTATTTTAGATAAATATTTGTATTCTACTAGATACCCTACCTTTTCTATATCTGGTTCTCCTTTTGAAATATTTAATATATCTGATGCTGAAAAAGCAAAAGAATTATCAAATGAAGTTATTAAGTTTTGTGAAGAAAAAATAAAGGATTTGTAATGATTGATAAGGTTGTTTTACTAGACAAGGCAATTACTTTAGCTGAAGTGTATGGAAATAATTTAGAAACAGTAGTCTATACACAAGGCTGTGGTTTATCTGCACGTTTAAGACTTGAAAAAATGGGATTTAATACAGAAGGAAAATCATTTGCTACAAAAACATACCAAGATTTGGTTAGTATTAGAATCACTAAAGAATCAGATAATTGGCGTAATGATAATAGAGCGGGCTTAATTTGGTTAGATGATTTATATGAATTAAACGGTGAAAAAAATATAATAAATCCTATTATTAACCAGGCAAATTTATTCCTAGAAAAATCAATATTAGATCCAAATATACAAGTTGAAGATCAATTTTTTGTATCAGCAATTATGGGTAGAGCTTATAAATATACAGAAGACATAAAATATATAGATTTTATGGTAGACCATGTACTAAATTCTCCACTGATGAGAAATGATGGTATTTATATACATTCTAAAATAGCTGAATACCCTTGGGGGAGAGGTAATGGTTTTGCTGCATATGGAGCTATAGAAGCGATTATGCATACGCCAAATAATTATAATAGAAAAAATGATTTAATTGAGATGCACAAAACCCATCTCGATGCTCTTATTAATTTACAAACAGAAAATGGTGCTTGGAGACAAGTAATTGATAATGAAAATTCTTACGAAGAATTAACTGTAACTTCTATGGTTGGATATGCGTTGGCAAATGGGATAAGACTTGGAACTTTATCTGATAAATATATGAGTCCTTTAGAAAAAGCCTGGGAATTTGTTGATTCAAAAATTGAAGATTCTGGAATTGTCCATGATTCATGTACAGGTACAGGCTCATTGGAATCTCTAAATGCATATTTAATTAGAAAAACGGAAAATGGATTTGATAATAGAGGTGGATCATTATCAGCTTGGTTCTTAGTTGATCTGTATAAGCTTCTTAGTTAAACATGAAAAATATATATGACAAAATAATTATTGGTTCTGGTTCTGCTGGCTCCATACTTGCTAATAGACTATCTGAAGATCCAAACACCAATATTTTACTAATTGAAGCAGGAAATGATTATAGTAATATCGAATCAATTCCTGAAAATGTATATTATGGGCATAGAAATGTATCTTCAATAGCTTCACTAGAAACAGATCCAAGTAATTGGGCATATAGAGCAGAAAGTACCAAAAATGGACCCGAGATACCTATTCCAAGAGGAAAAATAATAGGAGGTTCATCCTCAATAAATGCTCAGATATTATTAAGAGGAATTAGAGAAGATTATGATAGATGGGCTGAATTTGGTAATGAAAAATGGTCTTTTGATGAAGTGTTACCTTATTTCATAAAATTAGAAAACGATCTTGATTATCCAAATCAACCTTATCATGGGAATGAAGGTTATATAAAAGTAAAAAGAGTCCCTGAAAAAGATTGGGATCCTCTACATAAAGCTTTTTATGAATCTTGTGTTGAAAATGGTTTCCCTCCTTGTGAAGATCACAATAAACCTGATTCTACAGGGGTAGGAGCTTTAGGATTCAATCAAATTGATGGAGTAAGGCAAAGTACTGCAATCACTTACTTGATGGATGCTAGGCATAGACCAAACCTAAATATTAAGTCTAATTGTTACGTAAATAAAATTATTTTAGATAATAATAAAGCAATAGGGATAGAAGTTATTTCAGAATCTGAAGTATTCGAAATTTATGCAGATGAAATTATTGTATCTGCTGGAGCTATTGAATCTCCAAAGCTTTTAATGAACTCTGGAATTGGTGATTCTAAAAAATTATCTAAACATGGAATTGTTACTCAATGCGAACTTCCTGGAGTAGGACAAAATCTTAGAGATCATCCAATGACTTTTATAACTTGGAATTCTAAACAGAATTACATTGCTCCTGTAAACAATTATTCACGAGTAGCGATGGCTTTAAGGTATACATCAAAAGATTCAAATTGGACAAATGACATGATTGTATATATGGATTCTAGCGATGATAAAACAACTTTTTATCCTCTTGCTCCAAAAGGAATAAGAGCAAATTTAACTTTAAATTTAGAGGAAAGTTCAGGAGAAGTATCTCTCAATGAAAACGATCCAAATTTATATCCTAAATTAAATTACAATTATCTAGACTCAGAGAACGACATGAATAGATTTGTTGAAGGAGTGAAAATTCTTGAAAAGATTGGAAATAACAAAGAATTTCAAAAATATGCTGATGAAATGATTCTTCCAGACACAAATACAAGAAAAGATGATAAACTACTGAAAAAATGGTTGCATGGAAAGATGGTTACAGGGCACCATAGTAGTGGAACATGTAAAATGGGATCCGATCCATTGGCTGTAGTTGATCAAACTGGTTCAGTAATAGGTGTTGATAAATTAAAGATAGTTGATGCATCAATAATGCCAGATTGTATCAGAGCAAATACTAATGCGACAGTTATGTTAATGGCAGAAAGAATTATAGATTTATGGAGGGAATAGAGTTATGAGTAAAATGTCTGGAGGAGATGCTCTTATTAGTTCATTAGAACGAGAAGGAGTAGAAGTTATATTCGGTTTACCTGGAGTTCAAATGTATGGTGTTGTAGATGCACTAAGAAGAAACAAAAATATAAAAATGATTGTTCCAAGACATGAACAAGCTACATCATATATGGCAGATGGTTACGCAAGAGCAAGTAGAGGAATTGGAGTTGCTATGGTTGTACCTGGTCCTGGTTTGTATAATGCTGCAGCTGGACTATCAACGGCTTACTCATCGAACTCTAGAGTGCTTATGATAGCTGGACAAATACCAAGAGCTACAATTGGAAAAGACATGGGTGGTTTACATGAAGTTAATGATCAACTTGAAACAATAAAACCCGTTACAAAATTTCAAAAAAGATTATTAAGGCCTCACGAAATTCCAGAAGGTGTTTCTGAAGCATTTAGTCATTTAAAAAATGGTAGACCAAGGCCAGTAGAAATTGAAATGCCTCCTGAAACAATGGTTGAATCTGAAGATGTTCAACTGTTAGAATCATCAGTTTTTCAGAGAACACAACCTGCTGAAAGTTCAATATCAGAAGCAGTTAAAATGATATTAGAAGCAAAAAATCCTGTAATTTATGCAGGAACAGGTGTAATAAGATCTGAAGCAGAAGATGAATTAAAGGCTCTTACAGAGTTGACTAATATTCCTGTGGTAACGAGTGCAGCTGGAAAAGGAGTTATATCTGATGAACATCCACATTCACTTGGTTCTGGACTTACTGGAGAAGGGCAAATAAAGAATTATTTAGAAAATAGTGATCTTATAATTATATTAGGTTCAAGATTTGCTATTAGATATCCTGCTGCAGAAAACACAAAAAAAATACATGTAGAAATAGATGAGAGTGAAATTGGAAAGTTTCATGAAGATGCTCTGCCTGTTATTGGAGATGCAAAAGTTTCTATAAATAAAATAACAGAAGGAATTAAATCTATGGGTGGAACAAATTTAGATTCACCTGCTGACCAAGTTAAAAAAATCCGTGAAATTTTAGATTCTGGAAAAGAAGGGTTGCACCCTCAACATGAAATTCTAAATTCTCTAAGAGAAGGAATGCCTCAAGACACTATTTCAGTTTGGGACATGACACAAATGGGTTATTATTCCAGAGCAGCATTTAAGACATATAACACATCAACTTATTTTGATTCTGGGTATTCAGGTAATTTAGGTTGGGCATTTCCTGCTGCTATAGGAGCAAAAGTTGCAAAACCTGACACACCTGTTGTATCAATTTCTGGAGATGGTGGTTTTATGTACAATGTTCAAGAATTATCAACAGCTGTAAAGTATGGCATAAATGTAATCGCTATAGTTTTCAATGATGGATATTATGGGAATGTAAGAAGAGATCTAGAGCTAGATTGGGGAGGAGATTATGAAACTAGTTTTGTAAATCCAGAATTTGCTAAAATGGCTGAAACTTACGGAGCTAAAGGTATATATGTTGACGATCCCACTAAAGTAAACCAAGCAATTGAAGAAGGTATAGCTGCTAAAAAACCTACACTTATTGAAGTAAATATGCTCGATACGAATAAAGTTCCTAGACCTTTTGCTGGAAGAGCTCCTTGGACATTACCTCATGACCAATTACTTGACTAAAAGACATAATTAAATATTTATTAAAGCTTGTTAGAGTATAATTATTTTATACTTAACTATTTCATAAATATGAATATTAGAAACTTCAGCATTATTGCCCATATTGATCATGGTAAATCTACTTTAGCAGATAGATTTATTGAATTAACTAATACTATTTCTTCTAGAAACTTAAAAGATCAAGTTCTTGATACCATGGACCTCGAAAGAGAGAGAGGTATAACAATTAAGGCTCAAACTATTCAACTTAATTATAAGCTTGATAAAGAAGATTTCATATTAAATTTAATAGATACTCCAGGACACGTTGACTTTACCTATGAAGTTTCTAGATCTTTAGCTGCTTGCGAGGGGGCACTTCTACTTATTGATGCTACACAAGGTGTTCAAGCTCAAACAATATCCACTGTATATCAGGCAATTGATCAAGACTTGGTAATAATTCCTGTAATAAACAAAATCGATTCTCCTTTGGCCGAACCAGAAAAAATAATAAATGAAGTCTCAGAAATATTAGGTTTTGATGAATCGGAAATATTAAAAGTCTCTGCTAAAGACGGAACTGGGGTAGATCTTTTGCTTGAAAAAATAATTGAAAAAATACCTCCGCCAAAAGAATCCGTCGATAAGGATGGGTTGAAAGCTTTAATTTTTGACTCTATATATGATTCATTCAAGGGGGCTATTGCATATGTTAAAGTTTTTAATGGAAAAATAAATAAAGGGCAAAAACTTTATTTTTATAATTCTAAAACCGAACTTGAGGCCATAGATATTGGATTTTTAAAACCTAATCAAGTTTCATCTAAATCTTTAGAAACAGGTTTTGTAGGTTATGTAGAAACAGGAATAAAAAATCTAAAAGATATTAAAGTTGGTGACACAATATTTGATGTAGATCATAAAGAATTAGAACCACTAATTGGATATAAAGAATCATCTCCTACTGTATATACAGGTTTATACCCAGTAGATTCTGATAGATATCAAGAATTAAGAGATGCATTAGATAAACTTTATTTAAATGATCCTAGTTTAGTATATGAACCTGAAACTTCTGCAGCTCTTGGTTTTGGATTTAGATGTGGATTTTTAGGTATGTTGCATATGGAAATAATTCAAGAAAGATTAGAAAGAGAATATGATTTAGAACTTATTACTACCGCACCAAGTGTTACGCATAGCGTCTATATGAAAAATGGAGACCTAAATAAAATTCAAAATCCTTCTGAGTGGCCTGAAACGCAAAATATTGATTATATTACTGAGCCTTGGGTGAAAATAACTATAATTACTCCTGAAAATTATATTGGAAAAGTCACAGAGTTTTTATCTAATAAAAGAGGAGAATTTGGTCAAATTGATTACATACAAAATAGTAAAAATGTAACAAATCAAAGAGTTCTAATAACTCATTATCTCCCTCTTTCTGAAATCTTAATTGATTTTTTTGATGGACTAAAATCTTGTTCATCAGGTTACGCATCAATGGATTACGAATTAATAGAAGAACGTCAAGCAAGTCTAGTTAAGTTAGATATATTAGTTAATCATGAAAATGTTGATTCTTTATCTTTAATTACAGAAAAATCTCGAGCTTCTTATAAAGGTAGAGAACTTGTAAGTAAACTAAAAGAGCTTATTCCAAGACAAATGTTTCAAGTCCCAGTTCAAGCAGCAATTGGAGGAAAAATAGTAGCAAGAGAAAATATTAGTGCTCTAAGAAAAAATGTACTTGCAAAATGTTATGGTGGTGATGTTACAAGGAAAAGAAAATTACTTGAACAACAAGCTAAAGGTAAAAAAAGAAGAATGAAGATGATCGGTTCTGTTGAAGTCCCACAAGAAGCATTTATGGCTGTATTAAAAATCGATTAGTATTTTTTTAGTATCAATTTTGAATTTTTCATAAAGAAATTCGATGCTTTAACTAATCCATTTGGATTTCCTGTATCAAAGTGATATCCATCTAATATTTTTCCTGAAACTTCTGAATTTCTGAGAGCTCCAGCTATTGCATCGGTCAGACCAGTTTCCCCTTGTTCATTATCAATAATCTCATCAAATATACTGTAATGTAAAATATATCTACCTAATACTCCTATGTTGGTAGGAGCCTCTGAAAGTTTGGGTTTTTCAACTAATGATTTGATTTTATACCTATCAGCTTCTTCGTCAAACTGAACTATACCTTTTGATTCAATTTCAGCTTTTTTGAGCTTATTCAATCCTATAACGTGTCCGCCATATTTTTCGTAGATACTTTGTAATTGAGCTATTGAGTTTGGTTTAGAAAAGATAAGATCATCTGGCAAAATTACAGCAAAAGAATTATCTCCAATAATTCTTTTTGTTAATTTAATAGCATGTCCAGTCCCAAGAGGTTTTTCTTGAAGTAAAAACCTTATATCTGAGGATTTGATCATTTCTTCAATATCTATATTTTCATCATTTGATGGAATCGATTTATTCTTAGTAGACTCAGTAAAATAAGACCTTACAGAATCCATGCCATCTCCAATAATGATTAATATATTTTCGATACCAATTGAAATAGCTTCTTTGACAGCAAAATGAATTATAGGATAATTACCAACAGGTAACATGGATTTAGGAACTGATTTAGTTATTGGCATAAGTCTTGTACCCAAACCGGCACAAGGAATTACGGCCCAATTAAGTTTATTATTAATCATAAATTTTAATGATTTTAAAGTTTGCCCTCATCAACCAATGATAAATATAAAATGAAAAAATAGCAAAAATCGTTCTAAAACTTTAAGTCATACCTTATTATTTAAGAAAATATTTATATCAAATTAAAATATGAAAATAGAAAAAATTGAATTAAGATACTTGGAAGGTAAGCTAGACCAACCATTTGCTTGGTCTCAAAGATGGACCGATGTCAGAAGTGTTATCAACATAAAAGTTTTTACAGATGATGGTATAGTTGGATGGGGTGAAACATTCGGATCTCTAGAAACAATGGATTCAATAGCCTCTGTTTTAAAGATTTCAATCGGTGAAGATCCTCGATATATTCAAAAAATATGGAATAAGCTGTATAGAGCTACATTTCAAGGCCATGTTTTTGCTAAATCTGCAGTATATGCAATAAGTGCTTTAGATACAGCTTTATATGACATTGTAGGAAAATCTGAGAATAAAAGTGCTTCAGAAATATTAGGAGGAAAATTTAGAAATTCAATACCAGTTTATGCAACAGGTTTATATTATGTAAACAACTATTCATTTAATGATCTTATAAAAGAAGCAGAAGAGCATGCTTCAGATGGTTATACTGGAATGAAAATGAAGATTGGTGCACTGACCTTAAAAGAAGATGCAAAAAGAGTTTTAGAAGTTAAGAAAACAATTGGAGATAATATCAAATTAATGTTTGATGCAAATGAAGCCTATGATCCAATCTCTGCTATAAAATTTACTAAATTAGTATCTACGGCAGATTTAGAATGGTTTGAAGAACCTTGTGCATCAAGAGACGATGTTTCAAACATATATGTTCAATCTAACTCTCATATTCCTATTTCAGGAGCTGAAAGTCTATCTACCAGATGGGATATTGTTCCAAGAATGGTAAAAAATGTATTTGATATATTTCAACCAGATATTTGTGCTGTAGGTGGTCCATCAGAAATGCATAAAGTTGGTGTTATTGCACAAACTTTAGGAAAGAAATTTAATCCTCACTTCTGGGGAACAGGAATTTCATTTGCAGCAGCTCTTCATTCTTTATCCGTTCAACCAATTTCTCAAATAGGAATGACAGATATTCCTTATGAAAATGAATCGGTTTTAGAATGCGACAGAACCCCTCATCCTGTTAGAGAAAATCTTACTAATGATATATTTATTCATGATAATAGTAGAATTGAAATTCCTAATGGAGATGGATTAGGAATTGAAGTTGATGAAAATGCTCTTGATAGATTTACAGTTGGGAATGTAATTTCAATTGATACTACTTCATCAGGACAAAGAATATTTTAATTGATAATCAAATGAAATTATGAAAAAAAAATTAGGTCAAAATTTCTTAAGAAATCCTGAAATCTCAGAAAAAATAGTTGAATTATCTAGATTTGAAAATGACATAGGTGTTTTTGAAATAGGTCCAGGTGATGGTGCATTGACAGATATTTTGATAGATAGATTCAAAAACCTTACTCTTTTAGAATTTGACTCAGATCTTATAATTCCACTAAAAAATAGATATAAAAAATATACAATAAATATAATAAATGACGATGCTAGAACATATAAAATAAAAAGTAGTACGAGTTTAAATGTTATTGGTAATTTACCTTACTATGCTTCTAATGTGATTATTAGAAATTTCATGACTCAAGATAAAGTTAATTCAATGGTTTTTACAGTTCAAAAAGAAGTTGGCGAACAAATTGTAGCAGGCCCTGGAAAAAAAAGTTTTCTAAGCTTGTTTATTCAATCATTTTGTAATGTAGAAAAACTTTTGATTATCAAAAATCATGAATTTTATCCTATTCCAAAGGTTGATTCTATGACTGTCAAATTAACACCAATATCAAATAATATTGATGATAATTATGTAGAGTTTCTTAAAAAGGGATTTTCAAATCCAAGGAAAAAAATATCTAATTCATTAGGTATGGGACTAAATTTGAATTCTAAAGAAGTTAAAACTTTACTTGATTTATCAAATGTTGAAGAAAACTTAAGGCCTCAACATCTTGATTTGGATAATTGGAAAAGTTTGTTTAAAAATTACCAAAAATATGATCAAATATAATAGTTATGCAAAAATAAATTTAGGTTTAGAAGTCATTAGTAAACGAGATGATGGTTTTCATGATATTTCTACAATTATTTCAAAAATAGATCTTTGTGATGAAATTATTTTTGAAAAATCAGATCAAAATGAAGTTAAACAAAAAGGATTAATTCAAGAAAATAATATTGTTTTTAAAATTTTAGAATTTATGTCTAAAAAATATAAAATACATAATAAATTATCTATAAATATTATAAAAAATATTCCTTATTCCTCTGGTATGGGAGGAGGATCTTCTAATGCAGCTACATCAATTGAAGGTATTAATAAATTATTTAACTTAAACTTAGATTCAAAAGAAAAATTTGATATAGCTTTAAATTTTGGTTCAGACATCCCTTTTTTTCTTTCTAGTTCATCTGCAATGATAACGGGAAGAGGAGATAAAATTTCATTTATACAAAACCCGATAATTAATAATCTTGTTATTTTCCATCCGAAACACAAAATTCAGGATAAAACTAAGCAAATATTTGAAACCAATACTGAATTTACAAATGGTAGGTTACAAAATGATTTATTGAACCAAATAAAAAACAATCAAAAAATCAAAGGCCCATTTTTTAATGGATTAGAAAATTCAGCATTGAAAACTTTTAATAATTTAAAGGAGATCAAAGAAAAGTTGAAATCTTTAGGAGTGAATAATCTTTCTATGACTGGAGCGGGTCCTACTTATTTTTCTATCCAAAAGAATGATGATGATGCAGAAAATATAAAACAGTTAGTAGATAGATCTGATTTAGATTTATTAGCCATAAAAGCAAAAATTTTATGAGTATTTATAATGTTGCTTTGTCATTGATATTAATATTTGCAAACTGGTTATTTATATCTTCATATTTAAATATTTATAAATTTTTTGACTATGAAAGAAATAATAATATTCCTAATAATATTCTAGTTATAAATATATTCACTTTTATTTTTATTTTCATTTCTTATCTTTTACCTAACATTTTCTTTCAGTTCAACTCAATTAAATCTTATGAATTTTTACCATATTTTTTCTTAATGCTACTTACCTTTTGGATTTTGATTATTTATGGTATTTATTTGTATATTTTTGAAAAAATTTCCATAAGACACATTTTTTTACTTGTATTAATTACAATTATAAATATAGGCTTTACCTATCCAACATTACTGTCTTTGGCATTTGATAAATATGAATAATTTTACCCTTAAAGAAAATATAGATTTGTTAAATACTTTAGACTCTGGCCAATCATTTGCATGGGAAAAAACATCAGATAATCAAAAATCTTATAAAGGATTTTTTAGGAATTCTGAATTGCTAGTTACGGAACTTGAAGATTCCATTAATGTACAAGTATTAAATGATGTATTAGAAGATGATCTTAAGGATAAGTTTTTATACTATCTAGGAGAAGATCCTTTTTCTTTAGAAGATTTTAATAATTTATTAAATGATAATGTTATATCTCCAGTAATTGATAAATATCCCAGATTAAGAATCTTAAAACAAGAACCTTGGGAATGTATGGTAGGTTTTATCACTTCTTCTTGTTCTAATCTTGAAAGGATCAAATATCACATGAGGTTACTAAGAGAAATAAATAATAATATCTTCCCTGAACCATATCAAATATTTAAAATAGGTGAGA
Source organism: Chloroflexota bacterium (assembly GCA_002719295.1). Lineage (GTDB taxonomy): Bacteria > Chloroflexota > Dehalococcoidia > Lucifugimonadales > Lucifugimonadaceae > TMED-70. Next base: position 68,121 of record PBHC01000016.1, on the reverse strand, counting down.
ATAAACTAAGAGAACTAGGGTTTGGTTTTAGGGCTCCTTATATAATCAACTTGGCTAAATCAATGTTAGATGAAGAAATAAGCATAAATACTCTAAATCAATCTGCTTATGATGAATGTTTAAATAGCCTTATACAAATAAAAGGGATAGGCAGGAAAGTTGCTGATTGTATTTTAGCTTATTCTTTTGATAAAAAAGAATCATTTCCTGTAGATCGTCATGTTTTAAAAGGTTTAATTAGATGGTATAAATATCCTAAAAAAATTACTCCTGAAAAAGCAAGTGATAAAGCTAAAAGAAAATTTGGAAAATTGTCATCACATGCACAACAATATATTTTTCATAGACAAAGATTAGCTAGTAGGGCAGATATGTGGGGAGGAACTCATAAGATACATGCTATAAACAATGATATAAATTAGAAATAAAATCATTGCTTAGAGTCATATCATTTTGATTATGAATCTTATTCTTGTTTATAATTTGTTTTATTTCATAAAAATACATAATTTCTCTTAATTCATTTTTTGGAAAACTCAATGAATTTAAAAATTCATCTCTCTTATTTTCCTTTACAGAGAAGAAAGAAAAGAATATTTTTTCTCTAATATTTGATTCATCCCAGAATTTTTTATTTATATAATTTATTTTGTTCATGAAAAGTTTTGGGAACAATGAACTTATTTTCTGATCATTATTCATTAAACTTACAAAATTCGCTAATAATGGTTCATTTAGAAATTTTAAAATTTCATTATTTTTTCTATATAGAGATATGTTATTTATATACATAAATGAGTTATAAAACAGTGATTTTGTTTGATCATCAAAATCAAATCCAAGCCTTGATTTATATCTTATAGCTCTATAAATTCTTGTGGGATCGTCCTTAAATGAGTCTTTATGTAAAACCCTTATAATTTTTTTATTAATATCATTTATAGAATTTATAGGATCTAGTATTTTGAAACCATCTGACTTTATTTCCAAAGCTATAGAATTAATACTAAAATCTCGTCTATATAAATCTTCATTGATAGTTGATTTGGTCCATTGTGGTAATGATCCCGAAGATTTATATTTCTCCTTTCTAGTGTGGGCTAGATCAATCTGTAAGTCACTATCCAGAAATAACTTATAATTTGGAAAATCATGTATTTTTTTAATTTTAGATTTATATCTACTAGAAATTTTATTTGAAAAATCATCAATATCACCATCAACGATTATGTCTAAATCAATAAATTCTATATCAGTATCTAATAAAATATCTCTTATAATTCCTCCAACCAAATATATTTTTATTTCATTTTTTGATTTGTACTCTCTGCAATAATCTATAATAGAAGAAAGATTATTATTTGATTGAATAAATGTATTTATTTTGTTTAAAGTCTTGCTCAATTTAAATATTTTTTTATATTTATTTTATGCTAAAGGAGAAAATTATGAATATAGAGAAAGTGAAAATATTTTTTGATTACACTTGTCCATGGGTTAGGCAAGCCGGTTTCTGGTTATTAGACCTTGAAGAAAAATCACAAATAGATATAACTTGGAAACCTTTTTTATTAGAGCAAATTAACTCAGAAAACGATGAGAACTGGTTAGCATGGGATCAGGACCTGTCTGAATATGTAAGCAGAGGGATTTGGCCTCACTTAGGTGGAATAGCTGCTAGAAATGTTTCTAAAGAAGCTGGCAATTCATATATGAAGGCTATTTTTGAAGATAAACATGTCAAAAGAATAGATGTAAGAAGCAGGGATTATGTAGTTAATTTAGCTAAATCACTTGATATATACTCAGATAAATATCAAGAAAATTTAGACTCAAAAAAATCTTTAGATTTAATATCCTCTTCACATATAGAAGCCGAAACAAAAGGTATATTTGGAACTCCTACAATTGAATTTTCTGATGGAAATACTGTCTTTTTAAAAACATTTACTCCTCCAGATAAAGATTCCATATCATTTTTTGATGCATTGAAAATTTTATCTACTAATAATTCCTATTTTGGAGAATTAAAAAAGCCTCAACCACCATGGCCTAAACAACATCAAATATGATGTTTGAGATAATACAAAAACTTATAAAAGATGACTTTGATAAATTTAAAGTTGCTTTGACTCATAGTTCATACATAAATGAGAATTCTAGTAACGAATATTTAGAATCAAATGAACGTTTAGAATATTTAGGAGACTCAGTAATAAGTTATGTTGTAAGTGAATATTTGTACCAGAACTATCCTGGATTACCTGAAGGAGACTTATCAAAAATCAGATCTGAAATAGTTAATCAAAAATCATTATCGAACTACTCAAAAAAACTTCAACTTGGAAATCAATTGATTTTAGGAAAAGGTGAAGAAATGAGCAACGGTAGAAATAAAGTTTCAACATTGTGTAATTTATTTGAATCTGTTGTAGGTTATCTTTCAATAAATCTTGGACTTGAACAAACCTCAATTTATCTAATTGATTTATTTAAAAATCAGATTGATGAAATATATAGTAATAAATCTTATTTTGATTCAAAATCACTACTTCAGGAAAAGCTTCAAGAAATTGGAGAAGAGTTACCCGTTTATAAACCTGAAATTTTAAAAGATGGTTCATTTCTAATAAAACTATTTATAAAGAACGAATTAGTCTCTAAAGGTCATGGTAGAAAAAAAATAGATGCTGAAAAAATTGCAGCTAAAGATGCTTTGAAAAAATACAATAATTTCAAAAAAAATGATTGATACAATTCTTTTTATTATTCTTTTACTGTTACTTAATGTTGTTGGCTTTACATACAATCAACTATTCAACAAAAAGTTTTATATAGATTTACCAAATGTATTAATTGGTTTTATTATCCTTGTTATTATTGGATCATTAATTTCTATTTTTTCATTTAATAACATTTCTAATTCAAATATATGGAAAATATCTTATTTATTAGTTATTTCTTTTTCATTTATTTCAATTAGTAAAAATAAATTACTAAAAGAGTTATTCAAATCCTTTTTTGATTTTAAATATTTGTTTTTTATAATTATTTTTGGATTAATTCTTTTATTAAGAATGAGTAATTCGGATATATTAAATACTGAAAAGATTATGGAATATATGATCCTATCATCTTCCATGTCATCTACTTCTATAATCTCTGAAGATTTGTGGTTTCATAATAAATCTATATCATATTATTCATTTGGCTATTTCGTTTTTTCATCTATCCCTTCTGTTTTAAGTATGAATAGTTCAATAGCCTATAATTTTGTATTACCAACAGTTGTTTCTATGACTTTTCTATCATCTTATAAACTGATTATTCATATTTTTGGAAACTCTAAAATTCGAATATATTTTCTTTTACCAATTGTTTTTACTTATATTTATTTTATAACTCCATTTGCAACCATTCTAGAAATGATTAGTCATAGCTCTCTAGGATCTAACTTTTTATTTAATTTAATTGATATAGATGGAATCACAAAAAAAGAAAACTTCGAATTATTCTGGCCAAATGATAATTGGTGGTGGTTTTCAGTTTCTAGAATAATTAGCTACAATAAACCGAATCTTTTTTTATCAGATTACACAATTAATGAATTTCCTAGTTTTTCCTTTATTTTAGGAGATATTCATCCACATATACTAGTTATTCCATTTGTGATTTTAGGCTTCAGTCTAATATTTAATATGTTCTACAAAAATGATTTTTCAATAGTTTCAACATTTTGGATAAATATAACATTTATTATTACAATAATGATAAACCCATGGTACTCAGTGATCCTTCTTTGGTATGTGATTGTAAATATTCTTTTTTATAAAAAAAATAACAATTTCGAACTTAAATATATAAGATTTTTTATTGGTATTTTAGTTTTTGAAATCATTATATTTATATTTCTAATTAATCCTAATAATTTATTAGAATTCCCATATGTTTCTAATGTAAAAATTATTTCTAGATTTCATCATTTATTTTTTTATTGGGGTTTTTCTTATATTCCTATTTTTGTTTTCATAACATACAAAGTATTTATGATAGGTTTTTCAAAAGATCTTTTGAGGACTTATTTATTGATTTTGATTACCTCTTTATTGTTCCCTTTAATTCTTCCTGGCTTTTATCTCAATTTTGAACTATTTCTTAATTTTCTTATAAATAATATATTTTTCTCATTCTTGTTATCTTCCTTGATAATAATTATAAAAAATGAAGAAAATCTTATGAAAAATATATTGATTTTGCTATTTAGCTCACTTGTAGTTATTTTTGGAACAGAATTTATATACATCGTTGATAAATTTAACAATCGAATGAACACTGTATTTAAGTTCTATTTTATAAACTATATAATTCTTAATTTAATATCTCTTTACTTGATTTTTTATTTGATCAAATTAATAAGTAAAATAAAAAAAAATATAGCTATTACATTAATAATTTTATTGATAATTCCATCAGTATGGTGGAACGTATCAGCAATAAGATCAAGGTCTATTGATAATATAGGATCATTCAACACAAATGGTTTAGATTTCTTAAATCAATCAGAGAAAGAAGTAATTAATTTTATAAATAATAATATTCCTAAAGAATCTATTATTCTTGAAGGAGTTGGAAAGTCTTATACTAGGTCAAATATTATTTCTGCATCTACAGGTCGTGCGACTGTATTAGCATGGGTTAACCATCAATTACAATGGAGATCAGATTCTCAAATGATCTTAAAGCTAAATAATCAAATAGAAGAATTTTATACCACACCCTCTATAGATAATGAGATGCTTAATCAGCACAACGTCAAATATATATTGTTATCAACATTTGAAAAAAAGAGATATGATCTTAATAATGATTCAAATTTTGATGAATTTAATTTGATTTTTGAAAACAAAGATTTTAAGATTTTTGGCTTATATGACTAACATAATTAAAAATAACATTTATCTTTTTTCTTATCTTAATATCCTGATAATTGCTTTTTTGTTTAGATTTATTGATCTAGGAAATAGGGCAGTTCACCATGATGAAAGCTTGCATGGTTATTTTTCATTCGTTACATCTAACGGTGATTACTATTCACACAATCCTTTAACCCATGGTATGTTTCTATTTAACATTCTTTCAGGCGTTTTTTGGATATTAGGTAGTAATGATTTTTTGCTAAGGCTTCCTTTTGCAATTGCAGGTCTCTTGATAGTGTTATCTCCTGTTTTAATAAGAAAAGAAATAGGTGATAAATCAACTTTATTAATTGCTTTTCTAATATCTATTTCTCCTTCTTTAGCTTATTTTAGTAGATTTGCTAGAAATGACGTCTTTATGTCAGTAATATTGATAATGCTTTTTATTTTTATACTAAAGTACGTAAATACAAAAAAAGAAATTTGGTTATTTCAAATAGTAGGAATTATTGCACTAGGTTTTACTATAAAAGAAAGTATGTACTTGAATCTTTTAGGAGTGTTGATATTTTTATCTTTTTATTCATTTAAAGATTTATTAAATGTTGCCTTGGGTAAAATTAACATCATAGAAATAAATCATATTACTAAATTATTTCTAATTTTATCTTTAATAACAATTCCATTAGCTGCGCCAATGTTATCTGTCTTTCAGTCTTCATTAGGAGTGATATTATCTACACCTGAAAGTTACCCTGGTATACCTGCAGGACTCCCAGTTGGAAATGGTATAGTTGTTGCTGTAATTATTACTTTTTTGTTATTTGTTATTTCAAACATATTTGGATTTATGATTGATAAAAAACTTTGGTTCAAATCAATAAGTATATTTTTAATTATTTTTATACTTATGTTTACTACTTTTTTTATAAATCCTTCTGGAATTATTACAGGTCATTGGCAATCATTAGGTTATTGGTTATCACAACATGATGTTGCTAGAGGAGGGCAGCCATATTATTACTACATAATAATATTATTTACAAACGAATTTTTGATTTTTTTTATGGGACTTCCTTTATCTATTTATTACCTTACAAAGGGAGAGTTTTTTGAAAGATTTCTATCGTTTACTGCTATTTTTTCTCTAGTGGCTTTTTCTTTAGCAGGAGAAAAAATGCCATGGCTAATGATAAATTTAGTTATTCCATTTATATTCCTTGTTTCTTTTTTTATATCTAAATCAATAAGTTTATTAGATAAATCAAAAGAAATTTTGTTACTATATTTTGTATCAGCTTCTGTAATAATATTTCTAACTCTAAAGTTAATATTTACTAATTATTCAGTTGAAAACAATAACTATTTTTACGATATTATTTTTTTGATTATTTCAATTTTAATTATTTCATTTAGTTTTTTATCAAAAGATATTTTTTCTCTAAAACAGTTTTCTATTTCATTATCGTTAGTAATTTTTATTTTGCTCAGTTTACTTACGATAAAAACTACATCAAAAGTTATATTTGATTTATCTGATGAACCTTACGATATGTTGATATATACTCAATCATCAAACTCAATTCATCAACTAAATAAAGAAATTCAAGATTCATATATAAAAAAAGAAGATCTAATTGTAGGAGTTGATACTTTAGATGGATTTGCTTGGCCGTGGATGTGGTATTTGCGTGAGAATAAAAATGTTGTTTGGATAGATAATATAGAAATTTTAGATCATAAATATGATTATTTACTTGTTAACTCTAAAAACATGGAAAAAATACCAGAAGAATTTTTGTCAGATTATAATATTAAGAGAACAATTCCCCATAGAAAATGGTTTCCTGAAAGTATCTATAGAAATATGAGCATAAATGATATTCCGGATATGATAATAAGTAATAAAAAAAGAGTTTCAATCTCAGAATATTATTTAAATAGAGACTTTCAAACAAAAGTTGGGGACACTAATTTTGTCTTAATAAAATCCAAAAAATTTGAATCCATTGAATAAATTTATAAAAACTAACAATTTACTTTCTATACTTTTTTCATCTTTATTTATATTTGGAATTTATAAAATAGTAAATGATTTTAGTGAAATAACTGAAAATATTTCAAAGATTACTTTTCCAATTTTGTTTATATCTACAATAATTTATTTTTTATCTGTGATATTGAGGTATCTAAGATGGAAAGTTATTTATTTAGAACTCTTTGATAATTACAAATTTAATATGATAAATGAAACAATAATAGGTTATATGGCTAATAATTTACTTCCTTTTAGAATAGGTGAACTATACAGAGTAAACAGAATTGTAAAATCAGAAAGCAAAACATTTATAAGAGTTTTATCAACTATTTTTACTGAAAGACTTTTTGACGTAGTTGCTTTAGTATTATTATTGATATTTGCATTACCTTTTATAGATAAATTTGATTTTAAGCTCTTTCAAATCAAGAATTCAGCAATATTGCTTTTGGGAATATTTTTCTTAGGATTAGTAGCATTATTTTTAATGAAGAAAATAAGTGTTTTTGAAAAAATAATCCATAAATTTTTATCACTATTTAACGATTTGTTATCCTTTTTTTATGAATGCAAGTCATATAATAAGTACCTAATTGTAATGCTTCTTTCTATACTTATTTGGCTAGTTGAAAGCTTAGTATACTTTGTTATTGCAGATTATTTTATTATAGATATTTCAAACAAATATTTATTCACTATAATTTTAATTGTTTGTTCTATTACTAATTTATCTGGAATAATTCCATCATTACCTGGAAATTTAGGAAATTTTGAATTTTTTGGTACATTAGCTTTCCTTGCGATGGGAATTACATCATCTATAGGAGCTACAGTAATAATTATTGTTCATTTAGTTTTATTTATTCCAATTTCTATTCTTGGATTTATAATATTATCAATGCAAAAAATAGCTTTAAAGAAATAATATGAGAATATGTATAATTGGAGGAGGAATAACCGGTCTATCTGCCGGTTATAAATTATCTAAATTAGGACACAAAATTTCTATTTTTGAATCTGGATCATTTTTAGGTGGACAAGCATCTACCATAAAGATTGAAGACTTTGAAATTGAAAAAGCATATCATCACTTATTTGCGACAGACAAGTCTATACTCGATTTATATAAAGAATTAGGAATTAAGAACGAACTTAATTGGTATAAATCTACGGTAGCTACATATTCAGAAGGTAAAATTTGGAGAACAACATCACCATTTGATTTGTTAAGATTGTCCTTAATTCCTTTTACAGAAAGAATAAAGCTTTTTCTGATATCTATAAGATTAAAGTTATTAAGAAATTGGAAAAAAATTGAAAATGAAACAGCTTTTGAATGGCTTGCTAAAAAAGTTAATAATAAAACTTTTGAAATAATTTTTAAGCCACTTTTGAAAGGTAAATTTGGAAAATATTACAATAAAATACCTATGCCTTGGTTCTGGTCAAAAATTCAAACAAGAGTCTCTTCACGCAACTATAAATTACAGGAGGTTCTATGTTATCCTAAAAACTCTTTTTCACACTTAATTCAAACACTTGAAAATGAGATAAAGAATAATGGAGGTGAATTTTTTTTAAATACAAAAGTTACTGAAATTATAGAAAAATCAAATCAAATTGAATCAATAAATTTTGAAGACATTGAATCAAACATTTCTAACATAGAATTTGATATTGTGATATCAACTGTTCCATATAGTGTCCTTGGTAAATTAGTTGATCTTGACAGCTCTTTAAAAAAGGACATGAATGAAGTTGATTACATGTCAGCTATAGTAATGATTTTAGTGCTTGAAAAGAAAGTTTCTGATTATTATTGGCTTTCTATAGCTGATAATAATTTTCCATTTTTAGGTTTAATTGAACACACTAATCTTGTTCCTAAAGAATCATATTCAAACCGTAATATTTTATATATAACTAATTACGTTGAAAAAGATAACCCTTTACTTGAATTGAATTATGAAGAATTACTAGATTTATATTTACCATTTATGAAAAAAATAAACAATGAATTTACTAAAAAATGGATCAAGGAATTTCGATTCAGCAAAATACATTATGCCCAACCAATATTTCCAATAAACTATTCATCAAAAATAATTCCATTAAGATTACCTATAAAAGGATTGTATAGTGGCAATACAGCTCAAATATATCCTGAAGACAGAGGAACAAATTATTCGGTTGATATAGCAGATAAAATCATAAAATTGATTGAAAAAGATTATTAGATTTTCAATTGAATTAGTCAAATTTATAAATAATACACATAAAAAATTCAATATATTGTCTGTTAACGTTGGATATGTCTTTTTTATAGTGAATAATAGATTTATAGTTTTCTAACTAATTAAGGGGGAATAATGGAATCATTAAAAGACAAATCAGTTATTTTAACAGGTGCTGGGTCAGGCATAGGTAGAATAACAGCAAAAATGCTAGGTGAATTAGGTGCAAATGTCTTCATTGTTGGAAGAAGAGAAAATTTACTTAAAGAATCTGTAAAAGAAATCATAGAAGCAGGTGGAAATGCTGCATATATTTCAGCAGACTTAGAAGACGGAGATGCTGCAGCAAATGTTGCAAACGAAGCGATTAAAGAATTTGGGAACATTCAGTATTTAGTAAACAATGCAGGTCATAGTAGTAAAGTAAGAGCTATAAGATACGTAGAAAAAGAAGACTGGCAATCTGTTTTTAATGTTAATGTTGAAGGCGTTTATAGACTGTCACAAGCAATTATCCCAAATATGATAAAAAATGCTGAAGGAACAATTGTTACTATTTCATCTATGGCAGCAGTAACTCCTGGCTTGATGGGTGGAGTGCCTTATTCATCTGCCAAATCTGCAGTAGCTGCAATGATGACGGCAATGAGACAGGAATTAAGAGAACACAATATAAGAACTTGTACCATTTATCCTGCAGAGGTGGATACGCCAATTCTTGATAATAGGCCACTTCCTCCAGATGCTAAAGCAAGATCAACCATGATGATGCCTGAAGATATAGCAGATGCTATATTATTATGTATGAGAATGCCTCAAAGAACTATTGTGCAAGACTTAATTATTAGTCCAACAATACAGAGAGATGTAAGTGAAGATATGAAGATTGCAAAATCATTAGGTAAGAAATAATACTTATTTTGTAACAATAATATCTTGTTAGCTAAAAATTGAATTGATAAAATTAATATATAAACTCAGGAGAGAATTTGTCAGAAAATCAAAGTTCTGAAAAATTAAGAAATATTATTAAAGATTCTATTTCTAATCAAAAAAGAAAAACAGTTACAGTATTATCTTCACTTTTAGCAGTGCAAGACACTCTTCACTATATTCCTGATGAAGCCATAGAAGAAATATCAATCCATTGTAGTGTAACTATTAACGATGTATGGAGCGTAGCCTCATTTTATACAAATTTCAGATTTACACCACCAGGAGACAAAACACTTGATGTTTGTTGGGGGCCAAGTTGTCATATTAATGGAGCTCAAAAACTAATAAATCAAGCTCATGATGAATTAGAAATAAAAGGTGAAGGAGAATCTGAAGATAAAAAAGTTACTCTAAGATATTCTACTTGCTTAGGTGCATGTGCACAAAGTCCAGTTTTTGCAATCGATCATAAAATGTATGGAAAATTGGATGAAACAAAAGTTACAAAAATAATTGATAAATTGAAAAATTAATATATGACAGAACAATATAAAAATTTAGAAAAATTAGCAAATGAATACATTGATAGTATTTACAAAAATAAAGTTGTAATAAAGGTACAAACTGGTACATCAGGACAAGCTGTTGGAGCTGATGAGATTTTTTCATTACTTAGTTCAAAAAAATCTGACAAAATAAATGTAATTGAAGTTGGATCTATGGGATTGATGTATCTTGAGCCTTTAATTGTTGTGATTCTGCCCAATAATGATCAGATTTTTTATGCAAATGTTGATGAAAAAATAAGCGAGAAAATATTTAATCATTACTCATCTTCTAACGAAATACTTAAAGAAAACTCGTTTGCTTATGAATCTTCTCGCAATCTAGACGCATCTATACCAAAATTAAATGAACTTCCTCAGTTTGCAAAGCAATTGAGAATCGCTACTAGAAACTTTGGTGAAGTAACACCTGGAGATATTTTGCAATATATTTCTACAGGTGGATATGCAGCATTAAATAAAGCACTTTTTGAAATGTCTCCTGAAGATGTTGTTGAAGAAGTAAAAAATTCTGGTCTTAGAGGAAGAGGAGGGGCCGCATTCCCGACAGGAGTAAAATGGAGCTTTCTAGCACCAAATAAAGCTCCCGTTAAGTATGTTTTATGTAATTGTGAAGAGGGAGATCCTGGAGCATATAATGATAAAGGAATAATGGAAACTGATCCTCACACACTTGTCGAAGGTCTAATATTAAATGGATATGCAACAAACTCTAACAAATCTTATGTATTTATCCGACAAGGTCACGATATTCCAATTAATGCAATTGAAAGAGCCATTGCTGAAGCTTATGAAAAAGGACTTTTAGGAAAAAATATTTTAGGTTCGGATTTCTCATTTGATATGGAAGTTTCTCTTACAGGAGACTCTTATGTTGCGGGAGAAGAAACAGCCTTAATGGAAGCAATAGAAGGTAAAAGATCTACTCCTCGTTTCAAACCACCTTTTCCTGCTGCATCTGGATTATGGAAAAAGCCTACAAATATAAATAATGTGAAAACTATTTCTTATGTTCCACAAATTATTAAAAATGGATCAGATTGGTTTAAGTCTACAGGAACCGAAAAATCTAGTGGCACTGCAATTGTTTGTTTGTCAGGGCATATAAATAGACCCGGAATGTATGAAATACCAATGGGTATGACAATTGATGAAGTATTAGAAGAGGTTGGGGGAGGATCAAACTCAAATAAACCAATAAAGATGCTTCAAACTGGTGGCCCCTTGGGTGGAGTTCTTGGAAAAGAAGCTTTTTCAACAAAGATAGATTTTGATGAAATGGCTCAATCTGGAGCAATACTAGGGTCAGGAGGAATTATTGTTTGTGACGATTCAGTATCTGTAGTTGATTTGATTAGAAACTTAGTTGCATTTAACCAATTTGAGTCATGTGGAAAATGTTTCCCATGTAGATTAGGAAATACTCATATGTATGATGTACTTCAGAGATTAGCTGACTCAAAAAGTAATACAAATGACTTACAATTGCTTGAACGAATAGGAAACAGTATGAAAATTGGATCCCTATGTGGACATGGACAATTAGGATACAATCCTATATCCTCGTCTTTGAAATACTTTGAATCTGAAATTATTGATTCACTAAATAATAAAGTAGAACCATTAGAAAAAATGCTTACACCAACTAGAACAAGACCAAATTCTACGGAGTAAAAATTGGCTGATGAACAAAAAATAAATATAAATGGTAAAAACTTAGACATAAAGTCTGGTCAAACTATTCTTCAAGTAGCAATGGATAACGATATTTATATCCCATATCTTTGCTATTATCCAAGCATGAAGCCATATGGAGCATGCAGAGCTTGTTTAGTTGAAGTTGAGATGCCAAATGGAAGAAAAATGACAGTTGCTTCATGTACTACTCCAGCAGGCGACTCTATGAAAGTAGAAAGTGAAAATGATTCTGTTAATGATCTTAGAAAAGGTGTTGTTGAGTTATTGATGAGTGAACATCCACATGGTTGTCTTACTTGTCATAGGACTGAATTATGTGGGCCTCAAGACATCTGTCAAAGACATGTTGCAGTTACGGATAGATGCACTATCTGTCCAAAAAATGAAAGATGTGAACTTAAGGATACTGCAAGATTTGTTCAGCTAGATATGACGATTCCTCTAAATTACAACAGAAGAGATTTACCTATTCATGTTGATGACCCTTTTTACGATAGAGATTACAATTTGTGTATTGTTTGTGCTAGATGTGTTAGGGTTTGTGATGAAATCAGAATAGATTCAGCTTTGACTTTAGTTTCTAGATCTGGAGTTTCTTTGGTAGGAACATCAAATGGGACTTCATTACTAGAGTCAGGATGTGAATTTTGTGGAGCATGTATTGATGTTTGCCCAACAGGAGCTTTAGTTGAAAGAAACTATAAATGGGAAAAATCTGACAAAGAATTCAATGCAACATGTTTTAACTGCGCAGGTGGGTGTGATGCACTGGTTGAAGTAAATAAATCAGAGAAATTAGTTAGGTTCAAAGGAGATTTATCTTCTGAATCAACAAGAGGCCAACTATGTTACAAAGGAAAATTTGGATATGATTATCCGAACTCAACATCAAGAATTAAGAAATCATATATCAAAGAAGTTTATAAACACAAAACAATTGAAAATGATCAGGTTTTTTCTGAATTGAACTCAAAGCTATCTAATTTAGATTCAAATGAGATAGCAATAATATCCTCTCCTAGGGCATCTGTGGAAGATAATTTAGGAATATTGAATTTAGCAAAAAAAGTAAATACTAAGTATGTTGCTAGTGCATATCTTAACAATATTCCTTATTATAAAACGTTATCAGAAAGGATAGGTTACCTATCTTCCTCTTCTAATATATGGAATCTAGAAAAGTCCGATTGCAATGTTGTTATTTCGTCAAACATTACAGAAGAAAACAATTTGATTTCTCTGCCAATTAAAAAAGCATCAAAAGAACAATCTAAACTTATTGTCATTGATCCACGTGAAATAGACTTAACTAGGTATGCAAAGCTTTGGTTAAAGCCTGTCCCCGGAACTGAAGGATTGATTGTAAATGCTATTAGTAAAATAATTTTTGACCAAAACCTTGAAAATAAAGATTTAGATTCAGATCAAGTAGATAATTTCAAGAAATTCATGTGGAATTTTGACCCAGTTAAAATTTCTAACATAACTAAAGTCCCAGAAAAAAAATTATATGAAGCTGCAGAATTAATTTCTAAATCAAATAAAACTTCATTTACTTTTGGACAAGATACAATAAATGATCTTGAAACAAATAATTATATTGATTCAATTTATAACTTAGCTGTAATAACTGATAATTTAGAAGGTGAAGGAAAAGGATTATATCCAACATTTAACGGTATAGGATCTTCTTCTTTTTATCAAATATTTGAATCTAATAAACAACCATTCACAACTACTAAAGAAATATTAGAAAAGATAAATGATAAATCAATTAAAGCATTGATTATATTTGGAGACGGAATTAATCCTGATCTTTTATTTGAAAACAAGTTAGATGAAATTTCAGAAAATTTAGAAGTAATGATTTATGCAAATCACTTAAAAAATAAAGTTTTTGATAATGCTGATTTTGTTATTCCAACAAAAACTTATGCAGAGCAAGAATCAACAGTTATTAACTTAGCAGGAAAAATTAAAAATGCTCCTAAGATGATACAACCAGTAAGTAATAATCTACTGTCTATATGGGAAATATCAGAAAAAATTTATAATGATAAAAAAATAGATATAGTAAATGCAAAAAATACATTTATATCAAAAATATCAGATGATAATTTAAGCATTAGTAAAAAACCATTATCTAATTTGATAAAATTTTCGGACACTGAACTTGGTCAATATGAATCAAAATCCCTATATTATTTACCTGGAAGAATTTTGAATAGACCTGAAGAAATAACAGTAGAATCTGAAGAAGATATGAACAAAATTAAAACACCAGTGAAATTAAGATTGCATCCTAATGATGCATCAGCGTACAATTTAAATGATTCAACAAAAATAACTTTGGAAGATGAAAATGGAAATATAATAATTTCTTCTGAGTTTTTAGCAGATGGTGAAATTGAAGGAATGATAACTTCAACTGATTATTTTGGAAGAATGGTTACTGATCTAGAATCTAGTAAGAATCCTGATTTCTCTTCAATAGTCCCTCAGCTTGAATGTAAAAAAATAAAAATAAAAAAATAATTGAGAGGATGATATGTCAAAGCCTATAAATGTAACAGAAGCAGATTTTGAACAGTTAGTAGAAAATTCTGATATCCCCGTAATGGTTGACTTTTGGGCTGATTGGTGTGGACCTTGCAAAATGATTGCACCTACATTAGATCAACTTGCAGAAGAGTATGATGGTAAAGTTTTATTTGCCAAAGTTGATGTTGATAGTAATCCAAACCTTTCAGTTAAGTTTTTTGTTAGGTCTATTCCAATGAATGTTATTTTTAAAGACGGTAAGCCAGTTGATCAAATAATCGGAGCTGTTGGAAAACAACATTTTGAAGAAAAACTTAATTCTGTAGTATAAAAAATTATAAGGGAGTGAGTATATTCTGGTGAATTTTCTAGTCTTCAAAACTATGATTGGTATTATTTATCAAGGAGGGTTCGATTCCCTTTCTCTCCCGCCAAGGAAACTCTTATGAATCTAAAAAATGACAAAATATCATACCCAGCATTAGTTTTAGTAATACTTTTTGCAGGAATAGTAGGCGCTAGTATTAACGGTTTATTCGGATTAATATTATTTTTTATATTAGCTATTCCACTAGTATTTCTAGTAGACTCTTTTTTTGTTGAATAATTATATTCCTAATTCTTTTACAGCAAGATTACTAATATATTTTCCAATAACTAATGAAGATGTTGCTCCAGGTGAAGGAGCATTTAAGACATGTATAGCATTTTCAGAACCTTCAATTTTAAAATCATCAATTAATGAACCGTCAGGTGCAACAGCTTGAGCCCTCACTCCAGATCCTCCTACATCAAGATCAGAACTATTCACTTCTGGAATTAATTCTCTTAAGCTTTTAACAAAAACAGATTTTCTAAGCGATCTGTTAATTTCCCATATTCCTGTTTTCCAATCATTTTTTAAAAGATTCCAAAAACCACTATATGTAAAAGTTTCTAATGTATCACGTAATGATATGTCTCTTTTTCTATATCCTTCTCTTTTTGTTGCCAAAACTGCGTTAGGGCCAGCTTCAACAAAGCCTTTCATAGTTTGAGTAAAATGAACTCCAAGAAAAGGTAATTCTGGATTTGGAACAGGATAAATCAATCCTTTAACAAGATGTTCTTTAGATTTTTTCAAAGTGTAATATTCACCTCTAAAAGGAATTATTTTCAAATCAGTTTTCATGCCAAACATTTTAGCTATTCTATCTGAATGTAAG
The DNA here is from genome assembly GCA_002719295.1 of Chloroflexota bacterium. Classification (GTDB taxonomy): domain Bacteria; phylum Chloroflexota; class Dehalococcoidia; order Lucifugimonadales; family Lucifugimonadaceae; genus TMED-70. The sequence goes on along the minus strand of PBHC01000016.1, from coordinate 51,987 downwards.
CCAGCACAATTTATCACTTTTTTAGTCTCAATATCACCTTTGTTAGTTTTTATAATTAATTTACCATTTGACTCTTCTGATCCTAATACTTCAGTATCTAAAAATACTTCTCCACCATTGTGTCTAAATTGATCAGCGTACACTTCAGTAACTTTTATATAGTCTACAATTCCTGTTTTTGGTGCATGCAATGCCTTAATTGCTTTTACATGAGGCTCAATTTCTTTCATTTCGTCTTGAGATACTACTTTTAACCCTTCAACTTTATTTTCTGTTCCTCTCTCATAAAGATTATCTATTTTATCCAAATCTGATTCTTTGGTAGCAACTATTAATTTACCACAAGTCCAAACAGGGATTTCGTTTTTTTCACAAAATTCAGTCATAGTTTTTCTGCCTTCAACACAAAACTGAGCCTTGAATGATCCTGGTTTATAATATATTCCGGAATGAATCACACCAGAGTTATGACCAGATTGTTGCGAAGCTACAGAAGAACTCTTTTCTAAAACTATAATATTTATATTTTTTTTAGTTCTCAATATTTCATTAGCTGTTGCTAAACCAATGATTCCACCACCTATTATCACTAAATCTACATTCTCTTTTAACATAACTACTCCTAGATTAAAACTGATCTTATAATTTCTTCAGAAGACTTAATTATTAAGTCATAAGCATTATCAATAGCATATTTTAAGTCTGTTGGTCCAGAGACAATGCTAAAAAATGAGGTTATACCTAATTCTCTTGAATCTTTATATCCATCTCCAATAGATCCTGATAAACATATAACAGGAATCCCAAGTTTTTTTGCTCTCATAGCTACAGCTACTGGAGATTTATTGAATTGTGTAGATTTATCTGTACTTCCTTCACCAACAATTACTAAGTCTACACCTTCTAAATGCTTTTCATATTCTAAAGAATCTAAAACTATATTAGCTCCTATAGACAATTCAGCATTAGTAAATGCCATCAATCCTGCCCCTAAACCTCCTGCTGCTCCAGATCCTGGAACATTTAAAATATCTTTTCCTAGATGGTCTTTTATTAGGTTTGCCCAATGCAATAAATTTTCATCAAGAAACTTAATCTCAGAAGGTGAAGCACCTTTTTGAGGTCCAAAAATCGCAGATGCTCCTTCTTCACCACAAAGTGGATTAGTTACATCACATGCAACTTTTACAGATATGTTCTGAATTCTGTTATCAAAATTTGTCATATCAATTTTAGTTATTTGATTTAAATTTTTCCCACAAGGTTCTATTAGGTTATTATTTTCATCAAGAAGCTTTGCCCCTAAAGCAGAAATAAATCCAGCTCCTCCATCATTAGTAGCACTCCCTCCGATACCTACTATAAAATTAGATATCCCATTATCAAGTGCTTTTTTAAATAATTCACCTGTCCCGTAAGTGGAAGTTAGTGTTGCCGATTTTTCTTTATCTTTTAATAGAGCCAACCCAGATGCCTTTGCCATTTCTATAACTGCACTGTTATCATCACCTAATTTCCCCCATACTGAGCTAATTTTTCTTCCTAAGGGGTCACTAACAGTTTCTTCGACAATTTCACCACCAGTAACGTCAACCATAGTCTGTAAAGTTCCGTCTCCTCCATCAGCGACGGGAACTAATACAGTTTCTATGCTCGAATCAATATTATTAATTCCAACTTGTATTGCTTTTGCAACTTCAAGTCCTGTTAAACTTTCCTTAAATTCTTGTGGAGATATTAGTATTTTTCGTATATTCATATATTTATAAATTTTTATTAATTATATCTTTTACAGTATCAATAACATACTCAATATTACCCTCTGGATTAGTAATAACATAATCAAAATTCCTAGATAACAATATTTCTTTCTCAGCTGTATCTAATCTTCTTTTAATCTCTTCCTCTGAATTTTCTCCTCTATCTCTTAGATGTTTATTTATAAAATCTAAATTTTCAGGTTTAATAAAAATTAAAACAATATTAGGCATTATTTCTTTTATTTTCTGAGCACCTTGAACATCAACTCTTAATATAATTGATTTACCCTCACTTAAAGGTTTTTCAATTTGCGATTTTGGAACACCATAAAAATTTTTATATACTTTTGACCATTCAATGAGTTCATCGTTATCAATCATTAATTGAAATTTTTCTTCTGAAATAAAAAAATGGTTAACTCCGTCTTTCTCGTCAGATCTTTTTTTTCTTGTAACAGCTGTTATAACAAAATGAAAATTTTTATATGATTTTCTTATTTCATCAATAATGGAATCTTTTCCTACTCCTGAAGGTCCGGAAATTAAGAATATTTGTGGACTATTATTTGACAAATCAATCCTCTAAATTGTTTAAGTATTCCCAAAAACCAGGATATGAAACATTAGATGCTTCAGGATTTGTAACTATTATGTCGTTTTTAGAGACTAAACTTGCAATTCCTAATGTCATTGCTAATCTATGATCACCGTTAGAAGAAAAATTTCCTCCATTAATGGTTTGATTCCCAGTTATAATCATTCCATCTTGTAGTTCTTCAACAATAGCTCCAGCTTTTTTCATCCAGTTTACAGTAAGAGATATCCTATCAGATTCTTTATATCTTAGTTCTTCAGCATCAATAATTTTGGTTTGACCTTCTGCAAATACAGCAGCTAAAGCAATTATCGGAATTTCATCTATCAATAAAGGTATTTCACTACCTGAAATTTCTGTAGATTTCAAGGAAGAGGTCTTAACAAAAATATCACATGCAGGTTCTCCAGAGTAATCTTTTTCATTAAAGAATTCTATAGAAGCTCCCATTCTCTCTAAAACACTGATAATTCCAGATCGAGTTTTATTAATACCTACATTTCTGATTGTTAATTCTGCATCATTATGTATGCAAGCTGCCACTAGCCAAAAAGAAGCACTTGATATATCTCCCGGAACAATTATATCTCTTGATTCAATTTCAGAAGGATTAACTGTAATTTCAAGGCCATTCGTAATAATATCTGCTCCCATATTTCTTAAAAGCCTCTCAGTATGATCTCTAGAAGTAGCTTTTTCTTTTATTTTGATTCCATTTTCAGATCTTAATCCTGCTAAAATCAATGAGCTTTTTAACTGAGCACTTGCTACAGGCAAAGAGTAATCGATTCTTTTAAGGTTCCCACCATTGAAATGAATAGGAGCATTATCATTATTATTATTTGCAGAAATATTAGCACCCATCATATTCAATGGCTTGATTATTCGATTCATTGGACGTTTTCTTATTGATGAATCACCGTCTAATGTACAATCAAAATTTCTTCCTGCAAGTATTCCAGACATAAGTCTTATTGTTGTTCCTGAATTTCCAACATCTAATATTTTGTCAGGTTTTGATAACGAATTTATCCCTTTTCCATAAGTTGTAACATTATTATCTGAAACTTCAATTTTAACTCCTAAATCTCTAAGAACTGAAATAGTGGACAAGCAATCTTCACCCATTAGAAAATTAGATATGTTAGCTTTTCCATCTGCAAGAGAATTAAACATTACAGCTCTATGTGATAAAGATTTATCTGGAGGAATAGTAATATCTCCCCTTAATGACTCTTTGCTAGATAATGAATATTCCATAAATCAAATCCTTTTTTCAAATCCATATTTATCTTTATCAATCTCTTTTGATTTTGTAAAAAATCTAGCTGCTCTAGATCCTATAAATAAAGATAATATATTTTCAGAAGATGAAGGGATAATATTTTCACCTGAATCTAAGCTTGGATCTATATTATTAGTTATTTTCAATCTATCTTCCCATGTCTTCTTGACTAATTCTGCAATTTCAGCTTCTGAGTTTTTTTCTAAAAGCTTCTGAAATTCAACTAAGTCATTTATGTATAATTTTATCCATTCAAGTAGCAAGTCATTGTTAGTTGATATGGAAGAAAATATTTTAACAGGGTCGTTATCAAGAGGCTTTGAAAATAATTTAAATTCATCATTATTAAAATATTTGTATAATTCTTTCCATGAAGAGCTATTTGATAAATTAAGTAGATTTGAAGTCAAAATCATAGGCATAGTTTCTGTCAATGCAATAAAACTATCGTGTTCAGAAAGATCAAGGTTTATTACTAATCCTTGCATTTCTTGTACAAAAGTATTAGCTAAGTCAGTAACTTGAGAATTTGTGTTTTTATATGAGACAACACCCCAATTATTATTAAGGATTGAATCATGATTAATAAAAGGGTAAAGGCCTATAATTTGATTATTTGGCAATAATTCATTAGACCACTCATTTATTGCTCTTTTTGAAGAACAGATGTCAAAAATCAAAGTCTTTTCATTTATTACATTCTGTAATGATTCAAATATCTCATAGGTTGATGATGTTGGAGTTGAAATAATCAATAAATCACAGTCATCAATAGAATCAATATAACTTTTCATTTCTTTCGTAATAACCTTAGATTGATTTGCTATACTTGATTTTTCTCTATTGATATCAAACCCATGAACACTAACATTATTATTCTGCTCTACAAGTTTTTGAGCTATATTGTAACCTATATTTCCTAATCCAAATATTGATATTTTTTTATTGTCAAATTTTCCCATTTTTCTTTTCTTCTATTTTTTTTATACTTGTCTTAATTTTATTAAAATCTTTTATATTAACTTTATCTAAATCAATAATCAATCCTAAGAACCCTAAATCATATATATACTGTATATCTTCTTCCGAGAGAGTATTTTTATCTAAGAAAATGAACCAATTAGATCTAATAGAATTCAATATTTCTTTCATTTTTAATAATTCTTGGAAATTAAAAATGAAATCTTTTTCAATTTTGTAAACATAAAAATCAAAATCAAATGAGTCTAGAGTAGCTAATCTTAGTTCAGTTAATTGATTAGTATGATCTATTTGAATGGAAATTGGTTTTTCATAACTTAGAAGATTAATTTTTGTCTCTTTTGTATTTTCTAAAATTATAAAATCAAAATCTTTTATTGAATCATTCGTGTCAGAAGAACTAATGTATTTCCCAATACTTTTACGAGATGTTTTTTTCTTTTTTGAAACAATGTATGCATCACAATCAAATTTATTTTCATTAGAATGAATTTCTGTAATTCCCAAAATATTTAGCTTCTCAATTGATTTATTACTTTGTCTAAAGAAACCAATTTCAGATGAATTTGAGCTTAAAAGTTTATCTAGTGATTTCAATTTTGATTTTCTCTAGATTCTTTTAAAAAATTTTCAAGATCTTTTATAATCAGCTTGGGTTCTGGATCTATTTTAGACATTTCTTCTGTGTCATATGACTCTTCAAGTCTTTCAACATATTTAGTTATCTCTTTATGATCTTCAAGTGCCAAATTTAAAGAAGATCTGAATTCTTCTGATTTTTTTGAAATTTTATCAAAATCTAAATTTAGGTTTAGCATTTTATCAATTTCTCTCATTATTGCAGCAGACAAAATAGGATTATGAGTGACTTGTAAATAGTGAGGAGTATGTCCCCAAATTGAAATAGCGGAAATCTTTTTTGCATCAAGTTTTTCTCCAATAGCAGATGTTATGCCTGCAGGTCCTTCATATGTAGGAGGAAGAAACTTTATACCCTTTAAAATCTTATTATTTTTGGATCTTGTAGCTGTAACACTTATTCTGGGTTCTCTTGTATGTGGAACTGAATCTAATAATGACCCGACCATTATAACTTGATTAACATTGAAAAAATTAACAACTGATAAAAATTCTTTAATGTATTTTTTCCAGTATAAATCTGGTTCAATACCTTCAAAAATAATAAGATCATTTTCACCGTTAGTTTTGATAAAAGAGAATTTATTTTCAGGCCAATCAATTTTTCTATTTTCAGGCTTTGGGTTAGAAACATGAGGTCTTTTGTCTGAATAAATATAATAAGACTCTGAAGAAATCTTATAAGATTCAATGATTTCTAATTGAGAAATAATTTCTTCTATAGATTTTGTAGCAGATTCAGCAGCATCCGGCCATCCTTGCCAACTACATAAAAGAATTGGGTTTTTTAACTCTAAATCAATTAAGCTTTTCAATCATACCTCACTAATTGTAGTTAGTATTATATTTAGCATAACGTAAATATGAAAATAAATAAAATTAATAATAATGTTATTTCAAAAGATATAAATGATAATAAATGTTTAGTTATCAAATAGAATAACATCATGAATAAAATAGTTTTATTAGGAACAGGTGGAGGTCCAAGAATATGGTCTCAAAGATCACAACCTTCAAGCGCCTTAGTTATAGAAGATGATATTTATATTATAGATACTGGTGATGGTGTCTGTAATCAATTAGCAAATGCTAATCTAGATCCAGAAAAAATCAAAGCTATTTTTATTACTCATAATCATTCTGATCATGTAGCTGATTTTGGAACATTATTATTAAGAACTTGGCAAAGCGGACATAAAGGAAAAATTCAATGTTATGGACCAACTCCCTTAAGATCAATAATTGATTCATATAAAGAATATATGAAATGGGACATTGAATTAAGAATAAGAGAAGAAAACAGACCGCATTTTGAAACTATTTTCAATGTAAATGAAATTGAAAAAGACTCACATATTTATAAAGATAAAAATATTTCAGTTGAATGCATTACTGTTCCTCATGCAGCAGCAAAGCCTAGTTTTGCTTATAAATTCAAATTAGAAAATAAGTTTGTTGTATTTTCAGGAGACACCTCAAAAAGTGAAAAACTTATTAAATTTGCTTTAAACTCAGAATACTTAATACATGAGGTTCTAAATTTAGAAGGAGTAGATGCAATTATAGAAAAAACTTATCCAGGAAATGAAGCATTTAAGAAACATATAATTAATGGGCATACTTCTATAGAAGAAGTCGGATATGTTGCAAAAAAATCTAATGTAAAAAATCTAATTTTAAACCATCTTGTTCCTACTGGTTCCCCTGAATATGATTTAAATGAAATATGGAAGCAAGGTGTTTCAGATTTTTTTGATGGTAATATAATAGTTGGTGAAGATTTGTTAGAAATTAATATTTAAATTAAAGAGGAATTAATGAAAAATAAACAATGGATCCTAAGCAAAAGGCCATCTGGAACTCCAAATATTGAAGAAGATCTGAAAATAAATGTCACAGAGACGGAATCTCTAGATTATGGGGATGTTTTAATTAAAGCTGAATATTTATCTCTAGATCCTTATATGAGAGGCAGAATGAATGCTGGGCCATCTTATTCATCTCCTGTTGAAATTGGTGGTGTTATGGAAGGTGAAATTGTTGGAAAAATTGTGGAATCAAAATCTAAAAATTTTAAAGTTGGCGATATGGTAAATGCCAAATCCGGCTGGCAACAATATGCAACATTAAACGAAAACAATATTTCTAAAATTATTCAAGATAAAAGCTTACCAATCACATATTCTTTAGGTGTTCTAGGAATGCCCGGTAGAACAGCATATTTAGGGTTTTTAGAAGTATGCAAACCAAAACCAGGAGAAACCATTGTCGTTTCAGCAGCATCAGGAGCAGTTGGATCTATAGTAGGTCAAATTGCTAAAATAATGGGCTGTAATGTGATAGGAATTGCTGGTTCAAAAGAAAAAGTAGAATACTGTAAAAACGAATTAAATTTTGACTACTGCTTAAATTATAAAGAACAAGATATTGATAAAGAACTTGGTTCAATGGGAGAAAATTTTGTAGATATGTATTTTGATAATGTCGGTGGAGAAATATCTGACACTGTATTAAATCATATTTCTAATTTTTCAAGAACAGCCGTTTGCGGTCAAATAGCAAACTATAATGCTAAAGTTCCCCCACAAGGTCCTAGAGTGGCAAGAACTTTGTTGACCAAACAATCAACAATGCAAGGGTTTATTGTTTTTAATTTTGAACATAAATATTTAGAAGCAATACAATCAATTTCCAAATGGATAAAATCTGGAGATATAGTATATAAAGAAGACATTTACAAAGGGTTTGAAAATATACCTTCAACCTTCATGAAGTTATTTGAAGGAGAAAATTTCGGAAAATTGATAGTTGATGTTAGATAACTAATTATTTAGTAATATAACGAGCTATTCCTTTGTTTACATGTAATTTAGGTTCAGTAAGAAATTGAACTTGTTCAAGAGTCCATCCATCAGCAATTTCAGTTATAACTAATCCTTGTTTTTCGACTTCTATAACAGCTATATCTGTTATTATTTTATTCACACAATTAATACCAGTTAATGGGAAGTCACATTCTTTTAGAATTTTGTATTTATTTTCTTTTGTGATATGTTCCATTGTAACTATTACTTCTTTAGCACCAGTTACCAGATCCATTGCTCCTCCTATAGAGCCTATTCCTCTGCTTTTTATCATCCAATTAGCGAGATCTCCTTTTTCAGATACTTGAAGCCCTCCTAATACTGTTACATCAATATGACCGCCTCTTATCATACCAAATGAATCTGCAGAGTCAAAAAATGATATACCAGGAGTTTGTTCTAAAAATTGGCCTCCAGCATCAATAAAATTTTCATCTTGTTCATTATTTTTTGAAAGTTTATTAAATCCCAATATTCCATTTTCTGCTTGAAAGGTAATATTATTTTCTTTTTTGAGATATTTTGAACATAAAGAAGGTAAACCTATGCCTAAATTTACGTATGAATCTGGAGGTAATTCTAGAGATGCTCTATATGCAATATCTTCTTTATTTAATTTTTTAGGGTTATTCATTATTTTTAGCAACTATTCTATCTACATAAACTCCTGGTGTTCCTATTCTCTCTGGATCAATATCCTTAGAAGGTATTATTTTATCTACCTCAGCCACAGTTAATCGAGAAGCTGTTGCCATAATTGGATTGAATGCCCTTGAAGTTCCTTTATAAACTAAATTTCCTTTTTCATCAGATATATGGGCTTTTATTAAAGCAACATCTGCTTTCAATGCATATTCTAGTAAATATTTTTCTCCATTTATAATTTTTGATTCTTTATTATTTTCAATAATTGTACCCACTCCTGTTTTTGTGTAGAAAGCAGGGATACCAGCTCCTCCTGCTCTTATCTTCTCAGCTAAAGTTCCCTGAGGGATAATTTCTACTTCAGATTCGTTATTTATCCAAGCTTTCTCTATTTCAGAAACTGGATTTCGTTGAGATGGTATAGGAAATGAACAAATAATTTTTTTTACTTGTTTTTTTTCAAAAAAAATACTTTGATCAATAATTTTATCTTTATCTGAATCTTTCCAACCATATCCAGTAATCATAGAAATTCCTGCAACGTTTCCAATGAGTGTGAGATTTTTTAAATTCATGTCTCTAAGTGCAATCATTAAATTTGTTGGTTGGCCTCCTTGGACTCCAAATCCACCTATCATGATACTAATATTGTCTTTTAAATCTTTTATTGCATCTTTATAAGAACTGTATGTATTTTTTTTTGCCATTAAATTAATATATTTCTAATAAATTAATTTTGAATTTCTTTGTAAGTTTACAATCTCACTTTACACCAAGACAAAGACCTTCAGAATCAATAGTGATGATTTTATCTTTAAACTAATTGATAAAAACTCTTAATAAAGTACTTAAATTTATCTAATAACTAAAACATATAAATGTCAATAAATAAGGTAAGATTAATTTAATAGAGAAAGATAAACAATAGGAAAAATAATTATGAATTTAGAACCTCCCAAAGGAAACTTAGATACTTCAAAAACATATAAAGCAAAAATTAAAACTGAAAAAGGTGAGATAATTATTCATTTATACTCAGACCAAACACCAATTACATGTGAAAATTTTATAAATCTTGCTAATGCTGGTTACTACAATGAAACAACTTTTCATAGAGTAATACCTGGTTTTATGGTTCAAGGAGGAGATCCAACAGGGACTGGCTCTGGAGGACCTGGATATCAATTTGAAGATGAATTTGTTTCATCATTAAAACATGATTCAGAAGGTATATTATCTATGGCAAATGCTGGGCCAGGAACAAACGGGTCTCAATTTTTCATTACACATGCTCCAACACCACATCTTGATGGTGCACACACTGTATTTGGGAAAGTCTTAGATAAAAAAAGTATGGAAGTTGTTTTAAGCATAAGGGAAAGAGATCCAATGAGTGATCCTAATCCTGGAGATATGATAAATTCTATTGAAATAGAAGAAAAATAAATTATATAGTAATCAATATAGCTCCAATAACTATTAGCGAAATCCCTAGAACTTTATAAAGACTCAGTTTTTCTTTTAATAAAACAATCCCCATAACTGCAGCTATTGCTGTAGAAATTTCTCTTAATGGAGAAACAAGTGATACATCAGAATATTTATAGGCATAAAGAACCATCGGATAAGCAATGGCACTTAAAAAAGAGATAACTAGTACAATTCTTAGATTATTTTTAGTTATTAGATAAAAATGATTTATACGCCTATCAAATAAAGTAATAGACAAAAATCCTCCTAAAAATGATGAAATTGAAAATACAAAAAATGGATTTATCATAGACACTGCATATTTATCAACAATGGTATACATAGTTACTGTAATTCCTGTAATAAGTGATAAGAAAAGATCATTTAAGTTCACAGAACGGATGTGCGCTATATTTCCAAGTGTAAAAATTCCAATAAAAACTACAAATACACCAAATAATGAAATTGAAGAAATGGATTCATTAATAATAAAAAATCCTGCTACAGGAACGAGAGCTACAGCAGTTCCTCTAGCAATAGGATAAACAAATGACAAATCTCCATTTTTATAAGCTGTTCCTAAAAAATAAAAATAAAATACATGAATTAATCCAGACAAAATACTTAGAATAATTCCAGAAAATGTGAAATTATCTGTAAAAATAAAAGCTAGAGCAAAAGGGAAGGAAATAATACCACTTATAACTGCTAATAATTGAACATATTCATAAGGGTGGTTAGATTTTTTTATTAAAAAATTCCATGTAGCATGTATGAAGGTAGAGATTATAACTGTGATGATAATTATTAATGGCATTTAGTCATTTTATATCAAAGAAAGGAGTCAAAATGTTCTTAGTAAGAAGAAAATGTATTACATCAAGAGACAAGTTATGGAAAGTTGCAAGTTTGTTAAAGCAGATATGTTCAGAATATGAAGAAAAGGGAAGAGGAGAGGCTACAATATACGTATCTGGATGGGGGACTCCTTCAGAGGATTATTCTGTTTGTGCAGAATGGACTCAAGAAAAATTAGAAGCAAATGCTTTTGGGAATGTACCTGATAAAATCAGGAATAAATTATCTGAAGAATTACAGGATAATATAGACAAATATGAAATTGAATTTCATGAGGTAGTAACTGAAGATAAATTGAAGGAAAGAGGTCTCTAAATAAAAAGCCCTAAATAATTAGGGCCTCTTATTTAATTGCTCAGACCTCTGGGGGTATTTTTATTATGATATTAAATATAAAAAAAAATCACATGTTGAATTAAAAACCTGATTTAATAATTATGAAATCACTTGGAATAACAGGAAATATAGGAAGTGGAAAATCTACAGTATTAAAATTTCTCAAAGAAATGGGAAATACTACATATGACTTAGATGAAATTGCTAAAAACTTTTATACAACAGACACTAATATTAAAAATAAAGTTTTAGAGATATTTCCACATGTAAAATCTAAAGATGATGAAATAGACACGAATAAATTAGGTCAAACAGTTTTTAATAATCCAGAAAAGCTTAAGATTTTACAAGAAATAATTTGGCCAGCAGTAGAGAAATATATTTTCAATAAAATTGAGAACACCTCAAAACTAATTATATTTGAAGGCGCATTAATCATAGAAGCTGGATGGCATAAACTATTTGATTTCATATGGATTGTTGATTCAAAAGTTGAATTATCCAAAATAAGAGTTCTTAAAAACAGAAATTTATCAGAAAATCATTTTGAAACTATATTGAATTATCAAAATGATATAAATGAGATGGTCAAAAAACTTAATAAGGATAATATTTCTTATTTAATAATAAGTAATAATTCTGAACTTAATTCTCTAAAAAAAGTTACACAAAAAGAATTTATAAACTTAAATGAATAATTGATTTAGTAGGATTATATAAGTTGGTCATATACATATTTAGCAGCTGCAATGTCCTGAATAGCTATACCTAAAGATTCATACAAAGTTATGTCTTGATGATTTTTTCGCCCAATAATTTTATTATCTATTACATCAGATAATTCATGGATATTATTCCATGAAGTAATACCTTTTTCTGTCGCTTCCATTAGCTCTTTACATTCAGTTTTAGCCTGATTTAAATCATCACATGAAATAAAATCAAATTTTTCAATTGAGCTAGAAGGTAATTCTGATCTCAACCAACTATTACCACCAGCAGCATTAATGTGAACTCCTTTAGTGATTTGATCTTCTGAGATAACAGGAGTGCTTGAATTAGTAATTAGCGAAACAATATCACAATTATCAGTTGCTTCTTCAGAAGATTCAAAGGCTTGAATATTCAGACTTAATTTATTACTCATTTTTTCTGCGAATGAATTTCGTTTTTCTTTTGTTCTTGAATAAACTTTTACTTTCTCTAAATTGAATTGTGAATTTATTGCTTCAAGTTGAGTTTCGGCTTGAAAACCTGATCCAATAACGGCTAATTTTTTAGAATTAGGATTGGCTAAATATTTTGAAGCAAGACCTGATGCAGCACCTGTTCTTATTTGTCCTAATAAATTACCTTCAATAACTGCTAACATTCCTTCTCCTTCAGTAGAGTAAAGAATTACTACAAAAGATGCTTTCCCTTTTGTCACAACATAGCTCTTATGCCCAGCTATTCCTTTTTCTGGCCATGATGCTGCCATAAAATGTAAGTTTCCTCCGTTATAACTAGTAGGAAGCCTTTTACGAGGGCTATTGAAGCCTTTTCCTGAAGAAATAGACTTCATAGCTTCTTCTAATAAATCTACCGTAGTGTCTACACTTAATATTTCTTTTACTTGATCTTCTGTAATAATAATTGTCATGTTATAAAACTCTCTTCAAGGCATTTAAAAATTTATCTATATCATTTAGATTATTCCATATATGTGGTGTAACTCTAATTGCTTTTTTCCCCCTAGCACTTATGAATACATTTTCTTTAGCTAAATTTTCAACAAAATTATTTGGGATTTCATTTTCAAATCTTAACCCAAGATAGTGCCTCGCTCTAAGATTTCTAACAATATTAGAAAATCCCATTTCTGAAGTAGATTTTATGATTTCCTCATTTAGGTTATCAACATATTTATAGATATTTTCAGGTCCTATATTTGTTATCAATTGCAATGATGATTCTAAAGCTGGAATTAAATGAAAATTACCTCTCTGTCCAAAATCAAATTTTCTAGCATTTTCAAACTCAAATTCATCATAAGCAGTCATGTCAGGAAACTTGCTATCTGCAGGCATTGGTAATTTTGATAACCAATTATATTCAATAGGTTCTCCTGAATGGTATTTACTATCTATGTAAGCTAAGCCCAAACTATAAGGACCTAAACACCACTTATATCCAGATACAACCATAAAATCAGGTTTAATTTTCTGTAAATCTATAGGCATTACCCCAACTGATTGAGTTCCATCAATTGCTAGTGAAATATTTTTTTCTCTTAATTCTTTAGAAAGTATTTCTAAATTAATTAATCCTCCATCCGTCCAGTGACAATTTGGAACAGATACTAAAGCAGTATCAGCATTTAAGTCATTCAAGATAGCAGATGTCCAATCATCATCATCAGGTCTTCGAACAAACTTTACATTACCATTTTGATTTTTTGCGAGCTCTTTCCATATCCATACATTTGAAGGGAATTCTTCCTCCAGAAGCAAGATTGTTTTACGATGGTCTAATTTAAAGTTATTAGCAAATACTGAAAAACCATAACTTGCAGAAGGAACGAAAAAGACTGAATCATTATCTGCATTAATTAATTTAGAAAATAATTTTCTCGTATTTTCAGGTTTGTCGTAAAAATCATTCCATTGTATTTCCCATGATTTAGATTTTAATTCAAAACCATAATTACCTTTTTGAACGGAACTTTTAGGCAATAAACCCATATAAGCACTATTTAAGTAAGAAATATTATCGTCAATATTAAAATATTCTCTATAATCAGGAGTTTTTTCTAGCATAGTTATATTCTAACTTATATATTCCACTTAATCGTTATAACAAGCAAAAATGTAATTTGACTTATTTTATATAAAAACTCTAAAATTATCTTATACGATGATTTAGAATAACTTTATGAATGCATTCAATTTAACTATAATTTTTTTGTTAATAATCCTAATTTTTTCACTAGCAGGAATCTCAATACTATTCTTTATTAGATTTTCAAAATATTTTTCAGGGTTAAAATTTAAAGAATTTGCAGATGAAACAAAAGAGGGAGTTCAAAGTAAGGTAAAAGAATTGCTTTCTGAAAAAGATGAAAAGTTTAATAAAGATTTACAAACAGTAAAAGATTTGATGACAAGACAATACGATAAAACTATGCAGGAAACAGTTAAGCTTGTTACTACAAATGATCTATTAAGAAAACAAAATAAAAGTACAGAAGAAGCGATAAATATAGCTAAAGATGAATTTAGCAAACTTACAAATGTCCTATCTGGAAGTCAAACCAGAGGACAACTTGGAGAACTTATGGCTGAAGATATTTTTAGAAGCGCAGGATTTATTAAGGGTGTCCAGTATGAAACCCAACAAGTACTAGAAAATGGTACCAGACCTGATTTCACAATAAATCTACCTGATGGCAAAGTAATACATATGGATTCAAAGTTTGTATGGGAATATTTCCAACCTCTTATGGATGAAGATAATGAAATAGTTGATATACAGAATAGGGAGAAAAAATTTTTTGATTCTCTAAAAAGAATAATTGATGAAGTTGGAAATAAGTATATTAATACAAAAGAAAATACTCTTGATAACGTAATTGTTTTTGTTCCTAGTGATCATATTCTCTCATTTATATACGAGAAAAGAATGGATCTAATTCAATATGCACAGAGTAAAAAAGTTACTATAACTTCTCCTGGAAATTTACTCTTAGTTGTGGGAGTTATAAAAGAATTTATGAAAGTTGTAACTATAGGAGAAAACCAAAATCAAATCATGACTATTTTAGATGAACTAAAAAAAGAATGGGATAATTATGTTGAAGAACAGTCAGTTGTTAGCAGAGCATTAAAAACAGCAACGACTCATTTTGAATATTTGGAAGGAAGAAGAAGAAAAGCATTAGATAAAAAATTTAGTACAGTTAAGGATCTTGAAACACAACTTGATAAAAACCCTGATAAAGCTCTTGATGTATCAATAATTGAAGAAGTAATAGACGAACAAATTTTAAACAAAAAATCTGAGGATAACCAAGGGCAAATGACTCTAGAAAATTAACTTATATTAGACCTAGTGTTTCCTAAAACTTCAGGGTTAATAAAATTTTCAGGTTTGTCATTATTTATAACTCTAACAATTTCTTCTGCTGTCCTTTTTTGGAGTTCTTCACCTGAGGCTTTAGAGAAAAAAGCTGTATGTGGAGTAATTATCACATTTTCATTATTAAATAGAGGGCTTGAAGGAGAATTAGAAGTATCTTCAATAACATCTAATCCAACTCCTCCTATTTGACCTTTTGAAAGTGCTTTTGAGGCTGCATTTTCATCAATCAATCCTCCTCTTGCACAGTTAACTAGAATTGCGTTATTTTTCATTTGATTAAATTCATTTTCAGAGAAAAGATGATGTGTTTTTTCATTCAACGGGACATGAACTGTAATAAAATCAGAATCTTTCAATAAATTTTCAAAAGATACGATTTCTACGTTATCAATTATTTTTCCTGGTTGTAATAAAGGATCGAATGCCACAGACTTTATACCTAAAGCAGATACCCTTGAAGCAATAGTTCTGCCTATTCTTCCAAACCCAACAATCCCTAAAGTTGATTCACTAAGTCTTTGAACAGGTATGTTTAAATTTAGATCATTCCATCCACCTTTTTTTACCATATTTGAATGATCATTTATTCTTCTATTTAAACTAAGGATCATAGCTATTGCATGATCTGATACTTCTTCTAAACAATAATCAGGAATATTCGTTACAACAATGCCTAATTCTGTACATTTTTTTATATCTATATTATCTACACCAATTCCATATCTTGATGCAACCTTACATTTTGTAGATACTTCAAGAAATTCCGCAGGTACTTCTCTAAAGCAAAAAAGAATAGCATCAGCATCTTTCAATTCATTCATGAGTTCTTGATCGTTTTTATTTTTACAATCAACAACCTCTATATTATTATCATTAAGAATTTTTGTTTCGATATCAAGATTAGGCCACACATAATCTGTAATTACTGCTTTATATTTCATATTCCCCTCTATATTGAAATTTTCTTAAATTGACAACCTTCAACAAAATAATCAAAAAACTCTGCTTTTGTTTCAAGTTCTAAGTGATCTATTTTTTTCACATATTCAACAAGATTTTTCCTAAGTTTATTTGATAATAATAACTTTGTAGCTCCTTCTAAAGCAGTATTTCCTATTTTTTTTATTTTTTCTAAAGGGAAATCAAGTATAAACCCTATATTTCTTGCATTTTCAATATCTATATAATTTGCAAAACCTCCAGCAAGATAAATGTTATCAATAGCATCTATATTAGTTCCAAAATCCTTTATAACTAAAGCTTGTCCACAGACATTGGCTGCTTTTGCTTGAGCTAGGCTAGATACATCTCTTCTAGATAAATTTATAGATTCATTATCATCAATAAAAACAGACTCTTTTTCAAGTTCAAATTTACCTAGCGGATTCATAATATTATTATCTACTAGCACTGAAAGAAAATCGATTAATCCAGAACCACAAAGACCCAATGGTTTTGAATTACCTATAGTTTGGTATATAAAATTATTTTTTTCAAAATTTACCTTCTCTATTGCTCCATCATAACCTGGCATTCCATATGTTATTTCCCCTCCCTCAAATGCGGGGCCAGCTGGACATGAAGCAGCAAGCATTCTATCTGGAGTTCCTAAAACAACTTCTGTATTTGTTCCAATATCTATTAACATTTTCATCTTATTATTTAGAAAAAAATCAGTAGCTATCAAACCTGCAGAAACATCAGATCCAATGTGGGAAGCAATAAGAGGAGGGCTATAAATCATAGCTTGTGAATTAATTCTTAAGTTTAAATCCTTTGCAGTAGTAAATAATTCAGTAGTTGGTATTTTAGAATCTAAATAATTAGTTTCAATTATTGATTTATAAGGTTTAACTCCAATTGGTTCTACATCTAAACTAAAAAACAAATCTCTCATTGTTGAGTTTCCAACAATAGTAACTTCAACAATTTCATTTCTTCTGATTTTCAACTTTTTAACAAACTCTCCTATTTCAAAATTTACTGAAGATATGATAGCTTTTGACAACTCTCCTTTATAATTACTTGAATCATAAGAGATTCTATTCATTACATCTGAGCCTCCAAATATCTGAGGGTTTTCAAAAGAGGAAGTAATAATGACTTTTCCATTATTAATATCAACTAAATTAATTGCTACCGTGGTAGTTCCAACATCAATAGCTAATCCATAGAAATTTTTAGATTTCGATAAAACTTTTTCATCTTTGTCAGACTTATAAATTAATGCATTATCTTGATAACTATAGTTATGATCTACTTCGTATGAAGATTCATTAGAAAAATTTGTCAAAATTTTTCGATCTCTTTTTCTAGGACTAAAGATTAAATTAGTTTCTGTTGAAGTAGTGATAGCTTGACATGCTAATCTAAATGGTTCCTTTAAAAAAAATTCATGATCTGTTGGTTTTGATAATAATTCATATCCTTCAGACACCTCAACTATACACTCATGGCAATCACCAACCCGGCCACAAGATGTTGGAATTCTCATTTTAACTTTATCTGCATACTCGAACAGAGATTTATTTTTTGTTAATTCTATAGATTCTTTGTCATTAATAAATTTATTGCTAGTCATTTTTTTTAATAGGTTTATCTACTTCCCATGCAAATCTATAATCTAATTTATGAGAACCAACACAATAGGGGAGTTCTATATTTTTTTCAGTAAAATGCTGATTCCTGCAAGAAAAATTTGCCGTACATAAATTTTTAGCATTTTTGTAAGGACATCTAGTTTTACTGATTTCATCAGCATGAGAAGATATATCTTGAAAAATATTATATAGGTTATCTAAACTCTTCTGTAATCTTTTTTTATTATTTGAATTAGACTTTTTATAAGTCATTTTTAATTTAGCTCTTTAGATCTTTTAGAAGCTCAACAAGCTCCTTTGCTTTATCTACAGCGTCAACAGCACTCTCTCCATATCCGTCTGCTCCCATTTCATCTGCAAATTCTTGAGTGACAGGGGCTCCGCCTACCATCATTCTAACGTCTTCTCTCAAACCAATATCTTCAAAATACTGTATAGTTCTTCCCATATTAGGCATGGTTGTGGTTAAAAGAGCAGACATTCCTATTACTTGGGGTTCATGTTCTTCAAAGCCATCAACAAAATCTTCAGGAGAGGTATCAACACCCAAATCATGAACAGTAAATCCTGCGCCTCGTAGCATCATTATGCACAGATTCTTTCCGATATCATGTAAATCTCCTTTGACTGTACCCATTAATACAATACCTTGAGGTTCAATTCCTGATTCAGATAATATTGGCTCAATGTGTGCCATTCCAGCTTTCATAGCTCTGGCTGATATTAGAACTTCTGGTACAAAAATTACATTGTCTCTAAATTTAACCCCTACAATTGCCATTCCATTTAATAATCCATCATCAAGTATTTCATTTGCAGTAGATCCATTATCTAGTGCTTTTTTTGTAAGTTCATCTACTAAGTTATTATCTCCAGTAATAAGAGCATAAGAAATTTCTTGCATTTCAAGCGAAGTTTTAGAAATAGCTCCACCTATATGGTTTTTTTCACTTTCTTTGGTTACCCACTCAAATTCTTTTGAAAGTCCTTCATGATCAAACATAAATTTTCCTATTATTTTTCGAATATGTAAAGTATATTTTTATTTTATCAAATCTATGAATTAGTTTCTGCTAGCCAATCCGAAATACCTTCGTTTATTGCTACCAAATTCTCAGCTTTAGTTTTTAATGGGATCGCACATTCAGGTGCTATTAGCTGAACTCCAGCATTTAGGCATTCAAATACCTCTTTTTTTACATCATCAGCGTCTTTAGAATATAGCGTTTCTGGATTATTAATATTTCCAACTAAGGCAATTTTATTATCTACAGCATCCATGGCTTCTTGAGGAGAATTTTTTGAATCAAAATGAAATGCATGCATACCTGTGTCTGCAATATATGGCATTCTGTCTACTGTTCTCCCACAAATATGAAGGATTAAAGGGACTGTGAATTTTTGAGCCATTTCTGAATGAATTTCTTGAAGGAATTTTTGATAATATTGACCAGAAACTAAATCTCCTGTTGCATGATCTGGAATAGTTAATACATCTGCTCCTGCATCAACTTGTGCCTCTCCAAATAAATATGTAAACTCTTGAAGTTTTTCTAAAGACTTTATAGTTTCATCTGGACTATCTACTGATCCCAAAAGGAATGTTTCAACACCAAAAACATGATACGCAAGAGTCCAAGGTCCCATAGTTTTTCCAATTATAGGAACATCGTTTCCAAATTCTTTTTTTAAAATTCTTATTGAATCTAGTATCACCTTAACATCTGGATGATCTAAAAAATCTGATGGAACTTTAATATCACTTGATGTTTTCCATATTGGATTAGTCATTCTAACAGTAGGCCAATTATCTTTCTGCTCCCATTGCATTTCACATCCAATAGCACTAGATTCTTGAATTATTGAAAAGTATGGCGCGATAGCATCAAAATCAAATTCTGTAATTTCTGTAGCTGCAAGTCTGGCGTTTAATTCTGCCGACCTACAAGCATCAGGGAAAGGAGCATCAACTAAATCCATCATTTCTACAGTAGCAACAGATGTAGGGTTAGCTACTGGAGGCCTATCTACTTCTGATCTATTTAGAGCTGCTAGAACTCTTTCCTTTTTTGTCATTTGTTTCATAATATTTTCTCCCTATTATTGCGAAAACCCTAAACTTTGTGTTGTCATTTGTCCAGCTTGATCAGATGCTTCTAACATTTGTTCAACTGCGCTTACATTTCTTGCGAAGGGAAGCAAAACTCTAACGTATTCTTCATGATCTTTTTTATCAGGGAAGTAAAATGAATCAACATCATTTCTTATACATTCACCATATTTCATAAAACCTCCAACAACTGCCCTAATTCTGAGTCCTGGTTTTTCATGATCTCCTTCAGAAGTCACAGTATAGAGATACTTGTCTGATTCCTGAGATCCTTTGATTAAAAAAGTCAATTTTGTTTTATTATCTTTTGCTGTAATTATGCCTTTTTCAGGTTCTTTATCAGGAGACATTTCCACACATTGACTAAACAAAAATTTCAGTGGCCTTTCAATAAGAGCTCCTTTTGGAATTGACATCTTATAGTCTTCTTCTAAATTATTTAACCCACCAAATTCAACCATTTTATCTCTTATAATGTTTAGCCTTTTTTCAATTCCTTCTTTTTTACTGTAAGACCAAACAGTTAAGATATCATTTTTTATAAATAAACCTACACTTATATTATGAAAATTTGGATCCATTGAAACAAGTTCAAGGCATTTTCCGAATTTAATTTTAACTTCAGATACTTTCATTGTGACTCCTTATTATTTTTGAAAACTCATTAATATGCTTCTCGTTTGTACCACAACATCCACCTAATATATTTATGTTCAAATCTATTAATTTTTTATATTCTTTCACCATATCTTCAGGAGATTCTGGGTAAATTATATCGTTTTTCTTAATTATTGGAATACCTGCATTAGCTTGTACTAAAATAGGATTATCTGTTTCAGCTCGAATTTCTGTAGAAATTTCAACCATTTTTTCTGAACCGTTACCACAGTTTGTCCCTACAATATCTGCTCCTGAATTAAAAAACATTTCAACACTTTGAGATGGAGTAAGTCCAAACATAGTAAAATAACCTTTTGGCCCTTTATCATATACAAATGAGACTATATTTAAAATATTAAAGTTTTCCTTTGCAACTTTTAATGCAAGCAATGTTTCTTCTGTTGCTATTTGAGTTTCTATTACAAATCCATCAACCCCACCTTCATACAATCCTTTCATTTGATTAAAAAGGCAATCATACATTTCTTTTTCAGAAACATTCCCTAATGGTTCTAAAAATTCTCCAGTAGGACCAATAGATCCAAATACATATTTTTCTTGATATTCTGATGCTGCACTTTTGGCAATCTCAGTGGCTAATTTATTTATTTCAAATACTTTTTGTTCCAATCCATAATGTTTTAGCCTATAGTAATTACCTCCGAATGTATTAGTAAGAACAATATCACTTCCGTTTGAAAAGTAGTTATGAGCCATTTTAGAAATAACTTCTGGGGATTCAATATTCATAAGTTCAGGGCATCCTCCTGGTTCAAGACCATTATTCTGTAAAAAAGTACCGGTGGCGCCATCAAGTAAAAATATTTTACCTTTTTTTATGTCATCAAGAATTTTTTTTGAGCTACTTTTTAAGTTTTGAACCATGAGTCTATCGAACCAGGTAATCCTGATCTTTTTCCTTCGTCGTGTAAAGATTTGATTTTATTAATAAATGATTTAGGAATATTATCATCAAATTCTTTAATAATTTCCTCAGGGTCCTGGTTTGTTTCTAACTCTGGGCCCCAATCCCAAGCATCTAGATATGCTCCACTTTCAATTGATCCATCATGCATAGCAATAGCATCTATTGCTGTTTGAAAAAACAGACTAAGTGGATATGAGCCTTCATTTCCTTCATTATCTTTAAATTTTAGTTGTGTAGGAATTTCTTTCCAGTATAAAATTTTATATGCTGACATGAAATAATGTTTTTTATAGATGATAAGAACATTATAATAGAATTTTCACTGGAGTTTTTTTATAATGTCCAAAATAGTAATAGTTGATGACGAACCTCAGGTAGTTTCATATGATCCTTCATTATTTAATGATTTGAAAAATGAAAATGAAATAGAAGTTTTCAGATCATTACCATCTGATTCTAGAGAAATTCTATCAAGATTAAATGATGCTCACACAGCTGTCATAACTAAAGCAACTACAAAAATAAATAATAATATAATTGAGAGCTTACCAAGCTTAAAACATATAGCTGTTTTTGGAATAGCTTTAGATCATATAGATGTAGATTCTGCAAAAAGAAACAATATTATTGTTTCAAACATTCCTGATATATTAACAAATTCTGTTGCTGAACACTCAATCGGTTTAATGATTTCATTATTAAAGAAAATTCCTGAGTTAGATAGAAGAGTAAGAAATAACGAATGGCCATCAATTGAAGTTGATCTTTTTGAAGGGAAAACTTTAGGTATAGTTGGTGCAGGAGCAATTGGAGAAAAAGTTGCCAAAATTGGCTCCAATTTAGGCATGAATATCATTGTTACTCCTGTAATCCGAATGGATAACGTAAGGACATTAAGTTTTCAAGAATTTGGAAAAGTTTCTGAATTAGATTATCTTTTAGAAAACTCTGACGTAATAACTCTTCATACTAGAATTGTAGAAGAAACTGAATATTTAATAAGTTCAAATGAATTTTCAAGGATGAAGTCAAATGCTTTCATAATTAATACAGCTAGAGGAAAGTTGATAAATGAAAAGGCCTTATATGATTCATTAGTTAGTGGAAAAATTGCAGGAGCTGCATTAGATGTATTTGAAAATGAGCCACTATCAAAAAATAATCAATTGAAAAGCTTACACAATGTTATACTTACCCCACATAACGCTGCAAATTCACACGAGATAATTAAGGAAAGTATAAAAAAATTAATTAAAAATATAAACACAAATTTAGATTGAGGTTAGATATGAATAAGATAGGATTTATAGGATTAGGAAACATGGGTCAAGGTATGGCAAATAATCTACTTGAAAAAGGAGCTGATCTTACTGTTTACACAAGAAGTAGAGAAAAAATAATTGCTATGGAGAAAGTTGGGGCAAAAGGAGCTTCTTCTATTCAAGAACTTGCAGAGAAATGCGACATAATTTTGACATGCCTACCTGATACTGAAACATCAATTGAAATAATAACAGGAAAAGAAGGAATCTTGTCTAATACTAATGATAAAAAAATCATTATAGACCACTCTACCGTAGACCTCTCAACATCTAAAAAATGTTTTGAATATTCAAAAGAAAAAGGTTCTGATTTTCTTGACGCTCCTATATCAGGAGGACCAGTTGGTGCAAATGATGGAACATTATCTATTATGGTTGGAGGAAATAAAGAAGCATATAATGCTGCCTTAAATTATTTCAAAATGATGGGGACGACAATTAAACATATGGGTGATAGCGGATCAGGAACATCTATGAAATTAATTAATCAACTACTAACTGCTGTACACACAACTGCAGCAGCAGAAGCCCTTGCATTAACAAATGCCACAAATGTTGACATAGACTCTGCAATGGAAATATTACAGGTTAGCTTTGGTTATTCAAGAATGTTAGAAAGATGTGCTCCTATAATAAGGGACAGGAAATTTAAAGGTTCTCCTGTACCAGCAAGAAACTTACATAAAGATATTTCTATAATAGATCAATTAGGAAAAGATTTATCAGTAAATTTACCATTAACAAAAACTTCAAAAAAATTATATGATGAACTAAAAAAAGATGGAAAAGAAATGGATGATATGGCTGGAATAATTCAAATAATTGAGAAGCAAAATTAGGAGAAAATATATGAAAACTTATAAAATAGCCGTAATTCCAGGAGATGGAATTGGTGTAGAAGTAGTTAATAGTTCTATTGAAGTTCTAAAGGCTTTAGAAAAAAACAAAGATTACAAGCTTGATTTTCATGAATTTGACTGGAGCTCAGAATATTATTTTAAAAATGGGATTATGATGCCTAAAGATGGGATTGAACAATTAGAATCTTTTGATGCCATTTTCTTAGGAGCCGTAGGACACCCGGATATTCAAGATCATATAACTCTAAATGGATTACTTCTTCCAATCCGAAGAGCATTCGATCAATTTGCATGTGTAAGACCATCTGTATTATATCCAGGAGTTAATACTCCTCTAAAAGACTTAAAGCCATATGATATAGATCTTGTCGTGGTAAGAGAAAACACTGAAGGAGAATATGCTAATGTTGGAGGATTTCAATATCAAGGATTCCCTGATGAAGTTGCTGTTCAAAGTGCAGTGTTTACAAGAAAAGGTTGTGAAAGAGTTATAAGATTTGCATTTGAGTTAGCAATAGAAAGAAACAAAAAGAAGCATCTAACTTCAATAACTAAATCCAACGCTCAAGGATATTCAATGGTTCTATGGGATAGAACATTTGAGGAAGTAAAAAAAGATTACCCTCAGGTTACAACAGATTCATTATTAATTGATGCTGCATGTATGGACTTCATAAGAAAGCCACAAAACTTTGACGTAGTAGTAGCAAGTAATCTTTTTGGAGATATTCTAACAGATATAGGAGCAATTATTACAGGATCTATGGGATTAGCTTCTAGTGGAAATATTGATCCAACAAAAACGAGTCCATCAATGTTTGAACCAACTCATGGTTCAGCACCAGATATTGCAGGTAAAGGTATAGCAAACCCTATGGCTCAAATACTAACAGCTGGAATAATGATGAAACATCTTGGAGAAAATGAAAGTGCAGAAATTATAGAAAATTCTGTAAAAAATGTTTTAGAATTAGGCGAATCAATATCTCCTGACTTAGGAGGGAACTCTAGTACATCAGAAGTAACAAGATCAATAATTTCAAATTTATGATCAAAGGTATAATTTTTGATTTAGACGATACATTAACCGTTCATGATGATCTATATGATTTTAATTATTTAAGAACAATAAAAACATTTTTTCCCGATTTTAATATGAAAAATACTGAAGTCTTGAAAATAATGATAGAGACAATAGATTCTGTTGGTTCAAAAAAATATTTCGCTGATTACTTAGATGCTAAATTTGGTGGAAGAGATATATTATGGGCTGATTGTGGAGGATTTGGTGAAATAGCTCAACATCTTAAAAATATTCATTTAGAAGCTCAAAATGAAATGTGGATAAATGTTATAAAAAATTTAGGTATTTTAAGTAAGAAAATAAATATCAAAAGTATTATTGATAAATATAAATTTTTCATGTGGGAGGGAATAAAATCATTTGATGACGTAATCCCTACACTTACGAAATTAAAAAGATATAAACTAGGAATCCTGACAAATGGAATGCAATTGCACCAAAGGAAAAAAATAAGTATTTCCGGTTTAATGGATTTTTTTTCAACCCCAAACTCAGAAATTGTAACTTCTTCAGAGTGCTTACAAGGAAAGCCTTTCAGCAAGCCATATAAATACATTTGTGAAAAACTATCCTTAGACTTAAATGAAATAATTATGGTTGGAGACACATTAGATGGAGATATCTTGGGTGCACAAAAACTGAATATTAAAAACGTTCTTATTAATAGAAAAAATAATTTACAAGAACAATCAATTAAACCAGATCATATTATTAATTCACTAAAGGACCTTACCACTATTATTGAAAAATTATGAACATTAACTTAATTACAGATGAATCTGATAATAAATTATTTTTAGAAGAGATAAATAAAAGTAAAGTTATATCTGTTGATACAGAATTTATTAGAGAAAAAACCTACTATCCTGTCCTTAGTTTAATTCAATTAGCTGTAAATAATAAAGTATTCATATTTGATTGTCTTGGAAACAATAAGAACTTGAAAGAATTAAGTAATATTTTCAAAAATAATAAATATATAAAAATATTTCATGATGCAGAACAAGATATAGAAATCATTAATGATTTTTTTTCTTTAGAACTAAAAAATTTCTTCGATACTCAATTAGCAAATGCATTTATTGATCTAGAACATCATATAAGTTATAAAAACCTAGTTAAGAAATATTTAAATATTGATTTAGATAAAGAATTACAAACTTCAAATTGGATAAGAAGGCCACTTAGTAAACTTCAAATTAATTATGCTGCTAACGATGTTTTATATTTAGAAAAAATATACTACAAAATATCCCAATTGCTGATTCTTGATAAAAAAGAAAATTGGTACAAGGAAGAATTAGAAAAAATAGTAAAAGATAACAAGTTCAAAAAAGAGCCAAAAAATGCATGGGAAAAAATAAAGTTAAGTGACTTCTCAGGAATAAATCAAAAACTTTTCATTCTATTATCTAAATATAGAGAAGAAATATGTAGAAAAAGAAATATACCTAAGACTTGGTATCTAAGTGATAAAAATATCATTAGGTTGTCGTCAAAAAAATATACAAATATAAACGAATTAAAAAAAGAAAACTTATCTTCAAATAGATTTTTTAATTCTAATGATTACTTGGATATTTTTGATAAATTTGATTTCTCAAAAAATGTATTTGAAAAAGTTAAATCAAAAAGAACAAATGTAAAAAAATATCAAAAAATATTACAAGATTTATCAATTGAACTTAATATTTCGCAACAACTCGTGGCTACTAAAAAAGATTTAGAAAAATATTTCGGATCAAATAAAATCAAAATAAATGGATGGAGGAAGAAAATATTTGAAGTGATAAAAGCCAAGACAAACGAAGAGTCTTTATCGTAATATATAGATAATTAATACTAAAATTTATGAAAAAACCTAAAACAGCAGATGAACTAAGAGATAGATTTTTGAGTTTTTTTGAATCAAAAAACCATCTTGTTTTACCTTCTTCATCATTAATTCCAAGTGGTGATCCTACTCTTTTATTAACTAACTCTGGCATGGCCCAATTCAAAGCATATTTTTCTGGTGAAAAAGAGCCTCCCAATAAGCGTATAACAACATCACAAAAGTGCTTCAGAACTACTGATATTGAAGAAGTGGGAGATGATACTCATTTAACTTTGTTTGAAATGCTCGGAAATTTTAGTTTTGGTGATTATTTCAAAAAAGAAGCTTGTGAATGGGCTTTGGAATTCATGACAGAAGTTCTTGGATTTGATAAAAAGAGACTCTTTTTTACAGTATATAAAGACGATGATGAAACCAAAGAAATCTGGATGGATCTAGGAATTGAAAAAAAGTTTATTTATAAATTTGGTGATGAAGATAACTGGTGGGGGCCAGCGGGAGAAGAAGGTCCATGTGGCCCATGTTCTGAACTTCATTATTACCAAGGAGATATAAATAAAATGGATTTTGATAATCCAAGCTGGGGACCTAATATCCATGAAGATTTTATAGAACTATATAACTTGGTTTTTACACAATTTTATAGAGACTTAGATGGTAACGATAAACCGCTTCCTTTCAACAACATTGACACAGGCATGGGCTTAGAAAGAACTGTTTCTGTTTTAAATAATAAAGAATCTGCATATGATACAGACATATTTAAAGAGCACTTAGTAATGCTAGATAAAAAAGTGCCAAAAAGTGATAAGGAAACACAAAAAAATAAAAGGATTATTGCTGAGCATGGAAGATCTGCATCTTTTCTTATAGCTGACGGAGTTCTACCTGAAAACACAGGAAGAGGCTATGTACTCAGAAGGCTAATTAGAAGAGCTATGGTCACTGCAAAAAAATTAGACCTTAGTTTCCCTGTCCTATCTCCTGTAGCAAATATAACTACTAAAAAACTTAGTCATGTATATCCTGAACTTTCTGAAAAATTAGACTTTATAGTATCAGTTTTAGATAAAGAAGAAGAGAATTTCAATAAAACTCTTAGCTTTGGAACTCAAGTATTGACACACTTAATTAAAAAGAGAGGTATTGAAATATTAAGTAATGAATCTTACAAAGAACCGATCGAAGTAGCTAATGATATTTACTCAAAACAAGAATTAGATAACAGCAAAAAACTATTATCAGGAATGGAAGCATTTATTCTTTATGACACATATGGATTCCCAATAGAAATAACTACAGAAATATGTCAGGAAAACGGCTTAAATGTAGATAAAAATTCATTTTTAAAAATAATGGAAGAACAAAAAACTTCATCAAAAAATTCAAAAGATAAATCCTCTAAAAATCTTTCTCAAAAATTGTACTCATCATTAGAATTGAAACCTACAGAGTTTACAGGATATGAATCATTAGAATCAAACAGTTTAGTAATGGCAGTAATTAAAGATAATAAATCTGTAAAAAAGGTAAATGAGGGCGATGAAGTAGATTTAATTTTGGACAAAACTCCTTTTTATGCCGAAAGAGGTGGTCAAATGGGAGACACTGGAATCATTAGCTTCAAGGAAGGTGAAATTGAAGTCTTAGATACTATAACTCCATACGGGAATATATACGTCCACAAGGGAAGAATAAAAAAAGGAAATATAAATGTAGGTACAAACGTCAATCCAGTAGTTGATTTTTATAGAAGAGAAAATCTACGGAGAAATCATACAGCAACTCATCTCGTACATGCTGCTTTAAGAGAAATAATAGGAAGTCATGTTAGGCAATCAGGATCACTAGTACATCCTGATTACTTAAGATTTGACTTTACGAGCTTAGAAGGATTATCAGATGAAGTTATAAAAGAAGTTGAAAACAGAGTTAATCTTTCTATTAGAAAAAATTTAGAAGTCCAGGTTCACTATACTACCTATAATAAAGCTATTGATGAAGGCGCTTTAGCTTTTTTTGATGAAAAATATGACCATGAAGTTAGAACAATAAAAATTGATGCTCCATGGAGCTATGAGTTATGTGGTGGAACACATATGGATAGCACAGGTGGAATAGGTTTATTTAAGATCATTTCTGAGAATGGGATAGGATCAGGCAATAGACGTCTTTTTGCTACAACGGGTATTGGCACCGAAGACTTAGTTTATGAAAAAATAAATACTATAAATTCAATTTCAAAAAAACTAAATTCAAATGTTGAAAATGTTTATGATAAATTTATTTCTTTACTGGATCAAAATAAAGAACAACAAAAAACTATTGAAAATTTACAGCAACAGCTAACTGATTTATCTATGGGGAATTCAAAATCAGAAACAAGTGAATTTATCTTAAAAAACACAAAATTCTCATGTACTAAAGCCATAGCAACTAACATTGGTTCATTACGTAAGGCCGGAGATTCACAAAGAACAAAGCTTGAAAGTGGAATAGCTATTGTAGGATCAGTTGTTGAAGAAAAGGGAGTCATAGTAATAATGGCAACTGATGATACAGAATTTCAAGCAAACGAAGTTGCCAAAATAATTGCTAAAGAAGTTAATGGTGGTGGTGGTGGGAATAAATTTTCAGCACAAGTAGGGATTAAAGATATTAAAGATTATGAAAGATTTTTCAGTAACTCTAAAAATATACTTGAAAACAACCTAATCAAATGACTATATTAGGCTTAGATATAGGAGAAAAAAGAACGGGTGTTGCAATTTCTAACGAGATTTCTTTATTATGCACACCATTAGAATATATAAGCTCCAACGATAATTTTCTTGAAAAAATTTCAAATATTATTCAGGAAAAAAAAGTAGAGAAAATAATCATAGGTCTTCCAAAGTTATTAAGCGGTAAAGAAGGAGAAAGAGCTAAATTCTCAAGATCAATTTCTAACTTAATCAAATCAAACCATAAAGCAATCAAAGTAATTTTGTGGGATGAAAGATTAACTACCAAACAAGCAGAAAAATACTTATTAGAAACAATGACTAATAAAAAAAAGATAAAAGAAAAAATTGATTCTGCTTCAGCCGTTCTTATTTTAGAAAATTATTTAGCAGCAAAAGGTAGATCATGAAACAAATTGGCATACTAGGTTTTCCATTAGGACATACTTTATCACCAAAAATTCATGAAGCTGGATTTAAAGAACTGAATTTAGATATAAAGTTTGAGGTATGGGAGGTAAAACCAGAAAACTTAAATGAAAAAGTCAAATTACTAAAAACTGATGAGGTACTAGGTTTTTGTGTGACTCTGCCTCATAAATATTCAATAATTAGTCTAATAGACGAACTTGATGAATCTGCAAAAGAAATGAATGCTGTAAATTGGGTAGTAAATTCTAATGGAAGGTTGAAGGGCTACAACACTGATTGGATTGGTTTCAAAGAAAGCCTAATTTATTATGGAAAACAAATTGCTGATCAAGAATGTCTAATACTAGGAGCAGGAGGTTCAGCTAAGGCAATTTGTATGGCTTTAATAAAGGAGAATGCTAAAAAAATATACATTCATAATCGTACTGAAAAAAATGTTATAAATTTTATAAATAATTTCAAACAAATCAATAAAGATATTCAAATAATCAATTCAGATAAATTAAATAATAAAGATTTTATAAGCACTTTGGATTTAATAATTAATACAACTTCAGTTGGAATGCAAGGTGGTCCAGATCCAAACAATTCTCCTATAAATACTGATAATATAAATAAAAGAGCCTTATGTTATGACTTAGTTTATTCACCTGAAATAACGCCTTTCATAGAACAAGCTAAAAATAACAAAGTTGAAGCTATTGGTGGTTTGACAATGCTTGTTTTCCAAGCAATAAAAGGCTTTGAACTTGTAACAGGAGAAAAAGCTCCTGTAATAAAAATGTTAGAAGCGGTTGGAATAACCAAAGATGAGGATTAGAAATGGGAAAATTTAGATTCTTAACAGCAGGAGAATCGCATGGTAAAGGACTAAGCGTAATTATTGAAGGAATGCCTTCAAATTTATCTATTGATGAAGATTATATTGAAAAAGATATGTCAAGAAGGCAAAAAGGATATGGATCTGGCGGCAGGATGAAAATTGAAAAAGATAGAGCTGAGATTAAAACTGGAGTAAGACATGGAAAAACTCTAGGTTCTCCCATTTCGCTGTGGATAGAAAATAAGGATTGGGTAAATTGGACAACTCCTATGTCAATAACTCCAGTAGATTCAAACGAAGACATTAAACTTCAAACAAAAATTGTACCAGGTCACGCTGACTTCCCAGGAACCTTAAAATTTAACCATAAAGATGTAAGAAATGTACTTGAAAGAGCAAGTGCTAGAGAGACTGCAGCTAGAGTAGCTGCAGCTTCAATATGTAAGAAATTTTTATCAGAATTAGGAGTTGAAATAAAATCTAGAGTTAAATCTGTAGGTTGGGAAAAATCTGAATTAAACAATTTAGAAAATATTGATTGGAATTATGTTGAAAATTCTGAAGTAAGAGCATCAAATAGTGAAGAAGATATCAGATTTAAACAAGTTATAGATCAAGTAAAAAAAGAAAGAACAACTATTGGTGGTGTTTTTCAAGTAATCGCATACAATGTTCCACTTGGTCTAGGAAGCCACACTCATTGGGATAACAAATTAGATGGGAAAATTGCACAAGCAATGATATCTATAAACGCTGTAAAAGGAGTTGAAATAGGAGACGGTTTTGAAAACACAAAAAAATTAGGTAAAGAAGTACAAGATGTAATAGAACCTAATAAATCTGATCCAAGAAATTTTTCTCAAATATCTAACCATTCTGGAGGTATAGAAGGCGGTATGTCTAATGGAAATAATATAGTCGTAAACGTAGCTATAAAACCTATAGCAACGATGACTAGTCCTTTACCTTCAGTCGATATAATTACTGGGGAAGTAGTAGAAGCTGCTTATAATAGATCTGATATATGCCAAGTTAGCAGAGCATGCCCTGTTGGAGAAGCCATGTTGGCCCTAGCACTAACTGAAGTAGTTTTGGAAAAATTTGGAGGGGATAGTTTGCAGGAAATAAAGAGAAACTTTATTTCTTATATAAAAAGCTTCAAAGAATATGGAAAATAAAGAAAATAAATCAAGTTTATTTTTAATAGGATTTTCTGGGTCAGGAAAAAGTTCAGTAGGGAAAAAATTAGCTAAGGCCCTAAACTGCACATTTATTGATACAGATAGAATCATAGAGGACAAAGAGGGTAAAACTATTGATGAAATCATTACTCAAAATGGAGAAAATGAGTTTAGAAAAATTGAAAGCAATGTTTTATCTGAAATAGATTTTTCTAACAAAAATATAGTTGCAACAGGAGGTGGGGTTCCAACTATTGATAAAAATCTTAGAATCATGAAAAATAAAGGTGAAATCATATGGTTAGAAGTATCAGTAGATTCTATCTTTGAAAGACTTTTTAAATCAAATGAAATCAGGCCTCTTTTAGGTTCAAATGTAAAAAGGGAAAATATTATAAATTTATTTAATAGCAGATTAAACGTCTATAATATAGCTGACACAAAAATTGATACTAATGAAAAAGATATAAATCAAATAGTTAAAGAAATAACAAAAATTTATGGATAATAAATACTTAGCAGCAACTATAAATACTTCCCAAGGTGACTACAGAGTAATTGTCGGAAAATCAATACTTGGAGAATTAGGGAAAGAGTTATACAAAGCTAATCTAAACAACAAAAAATGCTTTTTGATCGCTGATAAATCTATGTTTCCAAAACAAACAAAAAATTTACACGAATCATTAGAATCACAAGGATTTATTACAAATTCTTTGTCAATGGAATTTTCTGAAGAAATAAAAACTCATGCGACTGTTTCAAAAATATATAATTGGTTAGCTGACATGAAAGCGGAAAGAAAAGATTTCATAATATCAATGGGAGGAGGAGTAGCAGGAGATATTATAGGATTTGCAGCATCAACTTACTTAAGAGGGATTCCATTTATACAAATACCAACAACACTTGCGTCTATGACTGATGCAGCAATAGGTGGAAAAGTTGCATATAATCTTCCAGAAGGAAAAAATCTTGTTGGTTCTTTCTATCAACCAAAACTTGTTTTTGAAGATTTAGACTTTTTACATAGTCTTCCTGAGAGAGAAAAAACAAGTGGGTGGGCTGAGGCCATTAAACATTCTCTTATTCAAAATATTGATCTTTTCAAAGAGTTTGAAGAAAATCATGAAAGAATTTATAAATTAGATAACGATTATTCTGCTGAGATATTAAAAAAATCTGTTGCAATAAAAGCAAAAATAGTTTCTGAAGATGAGTTTGAAAGAGGAGATGAAAGAATCAAACTAAATTATGGTCACACTGTTGGTCATGCTATTGAAAAAATAAGTAATTATAATCAATATCTTCATGGAGAAGCTGTAAGTATAGGAATGATGGCTGCAGCAAATATTTCAATGAGAAAAGGATTTATAACTAAAGAAATTGTAGATCGACAAGAAAAAATACTAAATAAATATAATTTGCCTGTCAAAATAAAAAATATTGAAATAAAAAAAATATTAGATGCGATTAAAATGGATAAAAAAAATTCTAATGGTAAAGTCAAATGGGTATTATTAGACTCTATAGGAAATGCAATAATATCTCAGGAAATAGATGAGAAAATTGTAATAGAATCACTCAAGGAAGTTATAATTTAACCACCTGCAACAGCAGGAACTATAGCAATTTCATCGTTTAAATCAACTTTAGTATTTAAAGAATCTAGATATCTTATATCTTCACCGTTTATATATATATTTACGAAATGCTTTAACTCATTATTTTCCATTATTTTTTCAGAAACTCCTGGAAATTTTTGATTGAGATTTTCAATAATATTAATAACTTTATCTCCGGTAATTTCTACTGAAGTTTCGTTATTAGTTAGTGTCCTTAATGGGGTAGGTATTTTTACATTAGCCATAATCTTAAATTATATTACTTGTTGATACAAAACATTTATATTATTATAACTGATAATAAACTTTTAGGCTTAGACGTATGAAATTAGATACTCAAAATTCTTCAATATCAGTATTGGGTGCTTTAAATATGGACTTAATAATGAATCTTGACAGGCCTGCAAATCCAGGAGAAACAGTAGTAGGAGACAAATTTTACACCGCTCCAGGTGGAAAAGGTGGGAATCAAGCAGTAGCTGCTGCGAGAGTATCAAAAAAGGAATCAGTTAATTTTTTTGGATTTATAGGGGATGACAATTATGGATCAGAATTAAAAAGTTATTTAGAAAATGAAAAAATCATTACTTCAAACATTCTATCTGATAGTAAACTTCATTCAGGGATTGCAATTATTTTTACAACAAATAATGGTGAGAATTATGTTAATGCTGTTTATGGTGCAAATGCAAAAAAAGACTTGATTTTAGTTGATCATTTCAAAAAAAATATAAAAAATACTAAAATATTGATCACTCAAAATGAGCTTGATGAAGAAATTACTAGAGAATGCATGAAATCAGCAAGTGAAAATAATATTCCTGTTATTTTAGACCCAGCTCCTTACAGGGAAAATCTGAAATTAGATTATTATAAAATGGCAGATTTCATAACACCAAATGAAACTGAAGCAGAATATATGACTGGTATAAAAATTAAAAACATTGATGATGCAAGAAAATCTGCTAAATTACTCATATCTAAAGGTATAAAAAATTGTATTATTACACTTGGTGAAAATGGTGCTTTATTTATGAATTTAAATGAAGAAAAATATTTTGAACCCCATAAAATCAAAGAAGTAAAGGCAAGTGTTGCTGCAGGAGATGCATTCACAGGTATATTAGGAGCATCTTTAGCTTCTGGAAATGAATTATTCACATCCATAGAAAATGCTATTGTTGGATCTGCGCTTAGTGTAACAAAATTTGGAGCCCAAGAGTCTATGCCTTTTTACGATGAAATATTAATGAATATAAATTAGACCAGAGCTTTCCCTTTTATTTGATTTAACGACGTAATATTTTTTTCATCCATCA
Source organism: Chloroflexota bacterium (assembly GCA_002719295.1). Taxonomy (GTDB): domain Bacteria; phylum Chloroflexota; class Dehalococcoidia; order Lucifugimonadales; family Lucifugimonadaceae; genus TMED-70. The sequence goes on along the minus strand of PBHC01000016.1, from coordinate 16,931 downwards.
ATTTCTTTAATCCTTTATTGATGTTGTTTGCAAAAAATAACCCTTCATAAATAAAGCCTGTATATCCCTGACATAAATCTGCTCCTAATGCTAATGCATTCCATACATCTTTAGAATTAAATATCCCGCCACATGCAACTATTACTGGATCTGGACCTAAAAAGGATCTAGTTTCGGCAATCATTCTTTGAGTGTTAGAAGTCAAGATTTTTCCAGATTTTCCTCCTTTACCAACAGCTAATTTTTCATCATTTACAGGCAAACTATTTGCAACAACTAATCCATCAGCCCCTGCCATAATTGCTGTCTTTCCCAGATTTAGAAAATCTTGTTTTTCTGATTCTAGCCATGGAGGAAGTTTTACTAATATTTTATTATTTGAAATTTTTTTTATTTTTTGAATCAATTTTGATAATTCAGAAGGATTATGAAAAAGTCTTAAGCCTGCAGTATTAGGACTAGAAATATTTATTTCAAAAACTTTAGTTTTATTTTCAAGTAATTTGACGCACGAAATTATTTCATCTTCATTTATACCTGAAACAGATAAAAATATTCTTGAATCACCATTAATTTTTAAGTTCTGGTTTATATTATCAAGACCTAAGCTAGGAAATCCTAACGAATTAATTAAAGCTTTTTCTCTAGGAATATGAAAAAGCCTAGGTTTTGGATTCCCAAACCTTTCTTGAAGAGTAATTGTACCTCCAGTAACGAAACCAAAATGTAAAGAAAGTAATGGTTCTAAAATTTTGCAATTTTTATCATATCCAGCAGCCAGTCCTATAGGAGAATTCAATTCTAATCCTAAAACATCAGTTTTAATTTGGTCAGATTTATTTCTAAGAAAAAACAGATTAAAAAGCTTGTGAAAATTTAATTGAAAAAATTTTTCTGCTATTAAATGAGAGACCTCTGGGTTGATAAGTTGTAGAATTGGTAGTATTAGTGTTTTGTAAAGCATTTTTACTCCTACATTTATTTTAGTATTAATAACTTTTAAAACAAGGAAAAAAAATCATATGTCTAACTTAGAATTTAAATTTGGAAGCGAAAACAGACCAAAAGGTCATGCAATTATTTACTTCCAAGAATATGATGATATATACGCTTCTTACATAATGGATTTCCCAATTTCTGGAGATTTAACTAAATATATTCCAGAAATGTTTAAGGATCAGATACCTGATGAAGAGATGACTAAAATGATTTTTCCTCCAATTCCTGAAAAGTTTTCTGGGGATTATGAAAAGTTATTTTCTTTAGCAGAAAAAAGATCAGATGACCTCATTTATGGAGGAAGTATCAACTCAAAAGATGCAACTTCTTCAATGTCAAAACTAAATAGCCTAGCAAGTGAATATACAGATTTATGCAATCCTCAAGAATTTGATGATATTAGTGAGCTTTTAGATGAAATTCCTGCTAATAAATCTGAAATAAATAGCTCAAAATACTCAAATATGAATGAATCAGATTTATTAGCAGAGATCACTAAAATTATAGGAAAAATTAATTTTTCTAAGGATAATAACGAACTTAATGAAATAAATAATTTAAAAAAAGAAATAAAAATAATTAGCTCAATTATTCCTGAAAATAGAAAAATAGATAAGCTATTAGAATATCTTGATTTGAATAGCACTGATTCTGAAGAAATCATTTCCGCATATATAAGCAGAGCCTACAGTCTTCTAAATGAAGATTATATAAAAGTTAAAGAATTAGAAGACCTGTTACTTAAGTTAGAAAAGTAATTAATTGAAAAATAAAACGAATATATTTAAAAGTCTAGGAAATAGAAATTTTTTATATATGTGGTTAAGCCTATTTTTTTCAATGGCTGGATTTCAAATTCAAATGACAGTTAGGGGAATACTTGTTTACGATATTACATCTAATGCGCTTATAACCGGTATAGTTTCTGCAGGATTCGCTCCTTCTTTATTATTATTTTCTATGTTTGGTGGTGTACTAGGAGAAAAAGTTAATAAAAAGAGACTTATTCAATTTGCTCAAGGTGTAAATATGATTCAAAGCATGATTGTTATGGTGCTAATTTATTTTGATTTATTGCACTGGAGTCATTTACTTCTTGTTTCTGTAACACAAGGAGCAATGTTTGCAATTCAAGTTCCAGCGAGACAATCTTTAATTCCTGATTTGGTAGGTAAAAATTTGGTTACGAATGCAATAGGATTAAACGCTATGATAATGGGAATAACAACAATGATAGCTCCTGCTATAGGAGGTTATACTTATGAATTTTTTGGACCTCTAAATTCTTATATGATCGTTTCTATACTTATGATGACAGGTGTTTTTTTTGTAGGCTTTGTTCCCAATTTTCCTCCTAAATTATCAAGTAAAAAAACTTCTACATACAAAGAAATAATTAATGGTTTCATGTACTTAAAAACAAATAAATTGGTTAGGTTGATTTGGATACATGCAGTCGTTTTAGCTCTATGTACTGGGCCATTTAGAATGCTGATACCAGTATTTGCAAAAGATGTATTTCTTTCTACACCAGGTGAAGTAGGAAATCTAATGGCCGCTGGTGGTATCGGAGGAATCTTATCTTCGATATTGATTGCTTCTTTGAATTCTAAATCTAAACGAGGTTGGATACTAATTATTATTGGCATAATAACAGGTTTTGGCTTACTAATGGTTTCTACACTAAATTTCTTCATTGTAGGTATTATTGCTATGATAATTGTAGGCTTCTCAGAGACAGGTAGATGGAGCCTTGGTCAAGCTTTAATGATGGAACATGCAGGAGAAGAATATCGAGCTAGAGTTATTAGTCTTCTAATGATGTCTTGGGGACTAATGCCTATAAGTATGCTCCCCATGAGTTGGGCATTTGGGTATTTCGGAGCAGAAATCACTACTTTCTTTACTGCAATTATTACTTTATTATTTGCTATATCAAGTATTTATTGGGCAAAAAGTCTATCAAAAATATAAATGAATAAAAAAATAAATAAATTACCTAAAGAAATATCTTTATTAATTGCTGCAGGAGAAGTTATTGAAAACCCTTTATCAATTATTAAGGAACTAGTTGAAAATTCTATTGATGCTAACTCAAAAAAAATAATTATTGAAATTATTGATGGTGGTAAAGAATATATTTCTATAACAGATGATGGAGATGGTATTTTTCCTGATGAAATAGAAATAGCATTTGAAAGACATGCAACTTCAAAAATAAAAAGTAAAAAAGAGATTTATTCTATAGATACTTTAGGATTTAGAGGAGAAGCTTTATCTTCTATTGCTTCTGTATCAAATATAGTTTGCACATCAAGAGTAAGGTCTAATGATTATGCTCAAGAAATTCAAATTAGTCATGGGGAAATAATAAAAAATAAAAAAACTTCTTCAAATTATGGAACAAAAATTATAATTGAAGATATTTTTATGAATACACCTGCAAGATTAAAATTTTTATCATCTAGTAGATCAGAATCCTCAAAAATACATAATTTCATTAATGGAATTTCTCAATCTTATCCTTCGATTTCATTCGAACTTATCATTGATAAAAAAAATAAGATCAAAACAAATGGAGATGATGATTTATTTTTCTTGATTTCAAACTTCTACAAAATTTCAAAGAATGATGTAATCGAAATTAATGCTCAAAGAGAAAACCTCGAAATAAGAGGATTAATATCAAAACCTCAAAAAAATTTTGGGAATCGGTCTAGGATGAATATTTTTGTAAATAATAGGCTTATAAATAACTCTAAAATTTTATTTACCATAGAAAATGCTTATAGACCTTTTATTCAACATAAAAAATTCCCCATAATATCAATAAATATTTTGATACCATACGATTTAGTTGACGTAAACATTCACCCTCAAAAACATGAAGTTAAATTTTCTGATGAAAATGAAATACTTTCTTTTATTTATAATTCAATTTCAAAATTGTTAAATCAAGAAATCCCTGCAAATACTTTAAGTTTTTCTAATAATAATAATGAAATATCAATGTACGAAAATAATAAATTTTTACAAGAAAATTTATTTGACAATGAAAAATATCCATTAAAAGATAGTCTTCCCATATTAAGATTTATTGGGCAAATAAGAAATACATTTTTGATATGTGAGGGTCCTGATGGAATTTATATTATTGATCAACATGCAGCTCATGAAAGAATTCTGTTTGAAAAATATAGAGAAGAAAAATTCTCTAACGAATTTCAAATTTTAAATCTAAAAAAATATATTGATTTAGGAACTATAATGAACTCTAAAATTATTGAAAATTTAGATAAATTTAAGGAATTAGGATGGGATTTGGAAGAATCTGCAACTGGCCAAATAATCGTAAGAAATGTTCCTTTTATTGGAATTTATAAAACAAAATCATCTGATATTAGTTTTTTATTAGATTTAATTTCTAAGGATATTGAAAAAAACAACACAGATACTTCAAAAGATATAATTTCAAAAAGACTAGCTTGTCATAGTGCCGTTAGATCAGGGGACTCATTAACAAACGAAGAATGTAATAAGCTAATAAATGATTTAGAAAAAACAGAAAGCCCTTGGGATCCTCACGGAAGGCCTGCAGTAATAAAATTAGATTATGAAGATATTACAAATCAGTTTGGAAGATAGTATAATAAGAATGAATCTAATAATTTTTTGATTCAAAAAATATGCTAAATTATTTTCAGTTATTATCGTCCATATTAGATAACCAGCCTAATCGTTTATTAATTTCTCCCTCAGAGAATAAGATAGTAGCTTCATTTGGTAAATCTACAAGTATAAAACTTGAAGATTTCACTAATTACAATAATTTTAAATCTGAAGTTTTAAAAACTTTAAAAGAAAAAAAAATAGGATTTGCTAGTGTTTCTTTTGATATTTCTAGTAGTTCAAAAGAATCAATTTGGAAAGAATATCCAAGCGCTGAATTTTTATTCCCATCTTATTCCATAATTTTTGAAAACAACAAAATCAAAGAATTTGGTTCTGATAAACATTTATATAAAAAAATATTAGATAGCTCTCCCGAATCTAACTACAATAAAAAAAGATTTATAAATAAAAAACAAAACGAAAACACAAGATGGATCAATCTAGTTGAAAAAGCCAAAAAAGATATTTCTAAAAGTAAATTAGAAAAAATTGTTGTTGGAGAATCAAAGAAATATTCAAATATAAAAATAAATATAAAACAAACATTGCTAAATATGACCAATGAATATCCTGATTGTGTCACATTTCTTTATCAAAATAAAGATGATTATTTCTTTGGATCTACACCTGAAAAAGTTTTTGAATATAAGGACAAAAAAATAACTACAGACGCTCTTGCAGGCTCGATTCCAAATTATGGACAAAACAAAAAAGAAATAGAAAAAAACTTTAATAACACAACTCTAGTTGAAGAACATAAAATTGTAGTTGAATTTTTAGAAGAACAATTAGAAAAACTTTCAAACAATAAAATAAGCAAATCAAAAACAAAAATCAAATCTTTGAGTAATATTAATCATCTTTTATTAGAACTAGAAACTATTATTGAAAATAATAACTTCTTTGAATTTATCAATCTACTGCATCCATCTCCAGCACTAGCTGGATACCCTGTTAATGAAGCCAAAGAATGGATAAAAAACAATGAGCCTTTTAATAGAGGGTTGTATACAGGTTCAATAGGTTATGTAGAAAATGATTCTTCATATTTTTTTGCAGGATTAAGATGTGCTAAGTATAGTAATAAATATAATGAAATAATTTCTTTTGCAGGAAACGGAATCATAGAAAATTCAAAAATAAAATATGAAATAGACGAACTAAATTCAAAATTTGATGCAATAAACAAATCTATTTTAGAAGATTAAATGCTTACTCATAATAAACAAATAAATATTTTTATAGAACAATTAGTGAAATATTCAATAAAGGATATTGTCATTAGTCCTGGTTCAAGATCAACACCATTAGTAAATAATTTTCTAAAATATAAAAAGTTATTTAACTTACATTTAGTCCTTGATGAAAGATCAGCTGCGTTTTTTGCTCTAGGAAAATCTAAAATCTCAAAAAAACCTAGTGTTCTAATTTGTACATCAGGTACAGCTACTTTAAATTACAGCCCAGCTATAGCTGAATCATTTTATTCGCAGGTACCACTAATTATAATTACATCAGACAGACCTATGAATTATAGAGAAACTGGATCAAATCAGACCTTAGATCAAAACAATATTTACAAAAACAACATTAACTGGTTTTTTGATATCCCTATAACAAATAAGACTGATTTCATTTCAAATATTGCTTACAAGGCAATTTATCAATCACAAAATTCTCCTCAAGGGCCTGTACACATTAATTGGCAATTTGAAGAACCTTTTACTTCTGAAAAAGAAGAGTACAAAGAAATAAAGCCAAATATAATTAATAATATTTCCTCTGATAAGGAATTAATTTTAGATTCAGATAAACTTAATCATTTCTTAAAAATGATTAAAAATAAAAATGGGTTAATTCTAGTTGGTTCTCATAAATTTCAAAACAGTAAAATTCTAAAATTATCAAGACTGATTAATTGGCCTATCATAGCAGATCCATTATCAAATTTAAGAGACATAGAAAATTATGAAAAAAATACTATTATTGATACTGGAGACATTATATTTCGAAGTGAAGATCAAGACTTAATACCAGAAACGGTAATTCATATAGGTTCATTGCCTGTTTCGAAGTTTATTTCAAAAAAATTGGAGAAAGCCAAAAATCATATTTTCATAGAACCTTCTTATAGGATATCTCATGGTTTTTTTAAATTAGATTTACAATTTCACAACTTAGATTCTTTAGTACTTGCATTAGATAATCATACAGAAATTGAAGAACAAAAAGATAATAAGTGGAAAAAATATTTTGAAAATATAAATTATAAAGCAAGAAAAAGTTTAGAAAAAAACTTCTTAAATATCAAAGAAGTAAATTATAAAAATATAATTCTTAGTAATATACCAAAGAATTCTTTTTATATTTCTGGCAATTCTTTACCTATTCGAATTTTAGACATTATCCTTACTAAAAGTGATGAGATTAAATTTATAGGGAATAGGGGTTTATCAGGAATAGATGGAAATATTTCGATTGCATCAGGAGTAAGCGCCATGACTGAAAATAACGTTTTCCTTGATTTAGGAGATTTAGCATTTATACATGATATTGGAGGTCTCATTACTGCAAAACGAAATGCAAAAAAATTGACTATCTTTATCAATAACAATGGTGGGGGGCAAATTTTCAATTTACTCCCTCAATCTAAAGATTTAAGTGAAATTTACGAAGACTGGTTTATTACTCCTCATCAAAACTTAAATATTAGAGAATTAAGCAGAAGTTTAGGTTGTGATTATTTCAATCCTAAAAACAAAGAAGAGCTTAAAGATGTAATTTGTAATAAGCTTGGAAACAATGTGAAAATTGTTGAGATGAATTTCATTAAAACTGACTACTTAAAATATAATTCGGATCTTCAAAAAGTTATAGATGAAATAAGTTAGATGAGCAATTTATTTTACAAGGTAGAAGGAAATGGTTTGCCTTTATTATTAATTCATGGATTTACAGGCAGTAATAAATCTTTTGATATTGTTTCTAAATATATGCAACAATATTTTAAGGTTGTAAGAATAGATTTGGTTGGGCATGGAAAATCTATGACGTACAACGAATCAGATTATTCTTTCGAAAATTCAATTAATTCAATAATTTCAATTATTAATAAATTAAAATTTAGAAAGGTAAATATTCTTGGATATTCACTTGGTGGAAGAATAGCTATGCACATAGCATCAACTTTTCAAAAAAAAATCAATAATCTTATTTTATGCAGCGCGTCTTATGGATTAGAGAATCCAGAAGAAAAGAAAAAAAGAATCAATTCTGATCAAAAATTAATAAGTTTACTTGAAGAAAAAGGCATTGAAGATTTTGTAAATTATTGGGAATCTATCCCTTTGTGGGAATCAGAAAATAAATTGCCATTAGAAAAAAGAACAAAACACAAAAAAATAAGATTAGAAAATAATCCTTTAGGACTAGCTATGAACCTAAAAAATCAAGGTCAAGGAAAGCAAAATAATCTTTTACCTGAACTTCAAAAAATTGATACTAAAACTTTAATTTTGTATGGATCAAATGATGAAAAATACAAAAGAATATCAAAAAAGCTTTCTAATTCAATAAGAAAATCTAAAACTATAATGGTTCCAGAATCTGGACATAATATAATATTAGAGAACCCTATTTTTGTATCTAGGGAAGTCAAGGATTTTATACTTGGAGAGACAAATGACAATTAATTGGCAAACAAAAAAAGAATATCAAGATATTTTAGTAGATTATTATGAAGGCATTACTAAGATTACAATCAATAGACCTGAAGTTAGAAATGCTTTTAGGCCAGAAACTATTGAAGAATTATCTTTGGCTTTTAAAGAAGCTGCAGAAGATGATAATACAGGAGTCGTTCTGTTTAGAGGGGCAGGAGATAAAGCATTTTGTTCTGGCGGCGATCAAAAAGTTAGAGGTCATGGAGGATATAATGATGATCAAGGTAATCCAAGCTTAGGAGTACTACCATTACAAAGATTTATTAGATATATGCCAAAGCCAGTTATCGCATTGGTAAGCGGATACGCAATTGGTGGGGGACATGTGCTTCATGTTATATGTGATCTTACTATAGCCTCAGAGAATGCTATATTTGGACAAACTGGCCCCAGAGTAGGATCATTTGACGCTGGTTTTGGGAGTTCAGAGTTAGTAAGATTAGTGGGAACAAAAAAAGCTAAAGAAATATGGTTTTTATGTGATCAATATAATGCTGAAGAAGCACTTGATATGGGATTGATCAATAAAATTGTAAAATATGATGATCTTGAAAGTGAAGGTATTAATTGGGCAAAAAAAATCCTATCAAAAAGTCCTACTGCAATTAGATTCTTAAAAAATACATTTATAGCAGAATCAGATGGTTTAGCTGGTCTACAAAATATGGCTGGAGATATAACTATGATGTATTACATGACTGAAGAAGCTAAAGAAGGAAAAAATGCTTTCGTTGAAAAACGAGATCCAGATTTCACTAAATTTCCCAAGCCTCCATTCCATGGATAAAATAAACTCTATATTAATTGGATTTAGACTAAAAACATTACCTGCAGTATTGGGACCAATTCTTATTGCAGTATCAATTAGTATAAATAATTCAGTAGAAATACTTAGAATCGCATTAGTCATTTCAATAGGAGTTTTTTTACAAGTTTTAGTTAATCTCTTAAATGACATGCAGGATTTTAATAACGGATTAGATAACCAAAATAGAGTAGGTCCATTACGAGCATCTCAAATAGGTAATCTTTCTAAGTCTGAAATGAATTGGATAACATTGGTCATATTTATTATTTGTTTATTTTTAGGATTTATTGCATTCTTAATTAGTAGTTTTTTAACGATACTTGCAGGGCTTATTTTGTTTGTATTAGCCTATTCATATACTGGTGGACCTAAACCATACGGATATAAGGGTTTAGGAGAATTAGGAGTAATAATAGTATTTGGTCCTATGACAGTTCTTGGAAGCTTATATATTTTTGATATAAACCCTACATCAAAACTTTTGCTACTATCTATAATTCCTGGAATATCAGCTAGTTTAATTATCCTGATCAATAACATAAGAGATATAGAAAACGATAAAAAAGGAGAAAAAAATACTATTGCTGTTATTTTAGGAGAAAAAAAATCAAGACTCTTATATTACTTTTTAGTAATTATTATTATGATTTTACTATCAATTAATGCCGTTACTTTTGAAAATAATTATATCTATATAACAGTGATAATGACTTATCTTATTTTTCCTCTAAGCGACCTAGGAATTAATAGATTCAAAAAGAAAAATTTATTCCCAGAAATTAACATAAAAGAATCTAAAATATCTGGTGAATTAAATTCTACTCTTATCAAGACAGTTGCAAGTCATTTTATATTATGTCTTACTATAAGTGCCGTTTTATTAATATAATGAAATTTCAAATAAATAAAAGGATTTTTTATTAGATGTACGAATATAGTAATTACAAAATCCCTATCTATAATCTTGAAAATTCAAAGACTAAATATAAGTTTCAAGATATCATTCTTATAAAATCAAAAAAGTCTCAATTCTTACTAGAAGTTTCGCCTTTAAAAGGATTTAATAATGAATCAGTAAAGCAAATCGAAGAAATCCTAATATCAAAAAAAACCTTCGATATTTCAAAATATCCTTCTTTTGAATATGCACTAAGTAATTACCAAAAAACAGATAAAAATAATATTTCTGTTAAATCATCAATTTTAATTGCAAATAATGAAGATATAATGAAAAATATTTCTAATTTTTGTAACTTGGGATTCAATACTTTTAAAATCAAAGTTTCTAAAAATGACTATCTTAAAAAAATAGAGTTACTCAAGTCAATTAATTCAAGCATTAATATTAGGATTGATTTTAATAATGAATTCTCAACTGAAGATTCTATAAATATACTAAATAATATAAATTATAATTTTGAATTTATTGAAGGAATTCTAAATATAGAATCAATCAAAAATTATCGATTATTAAAAGATTCAAAACATAATTTATGCTTAGATATAAATTCAAAAAATTTATTAGACATAGATAAAATAATTAAAGAAAAATTATTAAGTTTTATTGCAATCAAGCCTAAGATATTAGGAGATGAGAGAAACACTCAAATGCTTGCAAAAGAATGTCAAAAAAATAATATTAAGTCATATATAAGTTCAACTTTCGAAACGCAAATAGGATTTAATAAATCTATTTTTCTAGCTAAATATTTGGATGATTTATACAACGAAGAAATAATACATGGTTTTGGAACTTATAATTTTTTAGAAAAATCTTTATTGGAAGGAATTTCATTGAACAAAGGTTATATAGAATCTGAATTTAGTGAAATTGATATAAAAAATTTAAGTACATATCAAACTACAAAGTGGAAAAAAATAGTCAATTTAGAAATAATAGAAAAATTAAAAAATGCATAATAGCTGGATAGAAAACACAAAAAATAATAAAAAATTCCTTATTACACAAAATAAAGATTATAGTTTTAAAGATTATAGTAATTTAATTCTTGAATATTATGATTTTGCAAGAGAAAACATAAAGCATAAAGAAAAGATTTGTTTTATTTCAAACAATGTAATTGAATATGCTGTTTTTTCTAATCTTATTCCAATGATAGGAGGAATATTTGTTCCTCTAAATCCCAAAAGTCCAAAGAATGAAATTGAATCAAAAATGAATTTAATTGGTTCAAAAAAAATAATTTATGACGATAGTATAGATCTAGAGAAAATCAAAGGTTTTATTTATCTAAAATCTCAAAAAAGAAAAAATTCTAACAATAACCTAAAAACTAATTGGCCTAATGAAAACGATCCTTTCTGTATATTGTTTACATCTGGTAGTTCAGGTCACCCTAAGGCTGTATCTATAACAAGAAAAAACATAGAATTCAGTTGTAAAGCTTCTCAAGAAAACTTAAACGTTACAGATAAAGATATTTGGTTGCTATGTATGCCTCCCTATCATGCCGGAGGTTTATCAATTATATATAGAAGCATCATTCTTTCTAAAATCTTTTATATTTTAGATACATTTGATGCTTATGAAGTAATGAATCTTATAAAAGAATCAAAAGTATCTATAGTTTCTCTAGTTCCAACGATGCTAAATAAAATTTTAGATATCATGGAAAAAAATAAAATATCCGCTCCTAAAGATTTTAATTTTGTTTTATGTGGAGGGGCTAAAATTCCTGAAAACTTAATTTCTAGAGCAAAAAAATCTAATATAAAAGTTTTACCAACATATGGAATGACTGAAGCTTCTTCTCAAATAGCGACTGCTAACCCTGAAGACTTAGATAGACCAAATAATTCAGTAGGTAAAATTTTAAGTGGCTTAGACATAAGATTTTCAAAAATAAAAGAAATTCAAATAAAGGGAGCAAATATTGCAAAATATTTAAATCAAAAACATAATAGCTGGTTAGAAACTGGAGATTATGGATATTTAGATAAGAACGGATATTTATTTGTTGAAGGAAGAATAGATGAGATGATAATTTCAGGGGGGGAAAATATTAATCCTCGAGAAATTGAAGAAGAAGTAAATAAGATTCCAGAAATTGCTGAGAGTTATGTTTTTGGATCAGATGATAGTTATTGGGGGCAAAAAGTAAATTTATATATTAGCTTAATTGACAATAATAAATCATTAGAGCTAGAGGAAATAAAAAAATCATTATCTCATATAGATTCATTTAAGATACCAAAGGTATTACACATTTCTAAATCTGGAATCCCTAAATTAAGTAACGGAAAAATTGATAGAAAAAAGATTGAAGAATTAATTAATGAATAATTTCATCCGAAAATATCCAACTTTTGAAAGTTATCCCATAACTTGGACTATCGTTTTATTAAATATTCTATACTTCATTATTCAAACAATTACAGGAGGGAGTACGAATACTGCAAATTTAGTTAGACTAGGAGCTAAGTTTGATTACGGAATTGCTCAAGGAGAGTATTGGAGATTATTAACAGCTACATTTTTACACATAGGTTTTATACATTTGATATTAAATCTCGCTGGATTATTTATTTTTGGGAGATTAGTTGAAAAAGAACTCTTAAGATTTAGATACATAATTGTCTACTTGTTTTGCGGAATTTCCTCTTCTATTTTTTCTTATTGGTCAGGATCTGCTTTTATAAGTATTTCTGAAGTACAAAATTGTAGTCAAGGACTCGGAGCGGTAGGAGCTGGAGCTAGTGGAGCCATTTTTGGCCTTTTGGGTTGTTATGCCGCATTCTTAATGATTAATAAAAATGCTTTAGGTCGAAATGCAAAAGAATCATTAACATCAATAGGAATCTTAGTCTTTATAAATGTTATTTACGGAGCAACGGCTACAAATATTGACCAAGTTGCACATGTATCAGGTCTAATCTGTGGATTTGCGATTGGATGGCTACTCAGTCCTGCAAAACAATTAATTGTTTTACCTGATTCTCTTAATGAATCTTCAATTTTAGTAAGCATAAATAGAAATAATATATCCAAATTATTTATTGTTAGCTTCGTGTTTTTAATTATAATAATCACAATGGCTTATTTACAAAGAACAGAATTTCTTAATGAGCTTTCAGACTTATGTAGATTGGATGTATGGTACAAGATCAAGTAGTTTTAGTAGATTCGATAGTAGACCTTATCGTAGGTTCGGGTAACAGCGTAACCAATTCTCGAAGAAGAATAATAGCAGAAATAGTTAGAAAAGACGGTTTATTTACTTCAGAAGAAATAACAAAAGATCTTCCAAATATTGGAAGAGCTACAGTATATAGAACAATAAAATTGTTATATGAACTAGGGAAGATTTGTAGAATTAACATAGTAGACGATCATAGTTACTACGCTCTTTCATCTTCAGATCATCATCATCACACTATTTGCAAAAAATGTAACAAAATCGAAGAAATAAATCTATCTGGTTTAGAAAAATCTATTCGAAAGTATGAGAAAGACCTTAGCGGAGAACTTGTATCACACAATTTAGAACTTTATATAATCTGTCAAGATTGTAGTTAAATAATATTTTTTCCATACTTATCTAAAATCAATTTAAATACGTACAAGAATAAAACAGAAAAAATCACAAAAAGTATCAGATTAAAATCTAAGACATTTACAGATAATCCTATTGAGGTTCCAGCAGCTGGGACATGTTCAGAATTAGTTATAGTCATTACAAGCAAGCAAATAAAAAAAGAAAGACCTGAAAAAATATGAAAGTTTTTATCTGAAATTGATATATATAAATCTTGGTTAAATAATAAAAATATATAGTGTAAAAGAATAAAAGTTATAATAGCTATCAAATTTCCTACAACTAAGCTTTTAAATCTGTTTTGTCTATTTTTAGGGTGTAAAAAAAGTAATGCTACGCTAGACCCTATAGCAGCATTGATTACATTATTAGAAAAAGTTTCTCCAACAAGGATAATTATGGTGATAAATATCCCTGCAAGGAAAGATTGTATAACATGATATTTGGTTATGAATCCTTTTTGCATCTTTATAATTCTAACAATTAAAAAAAATTATGGTGGAGACGGGGAGGAGTTGAACCCCCCGTCCAAGAAATTTTCTTTCTAAGCTTCTACAGGCTTAGTCGATATTAATATTTTCGTCAACAAAGGCGCAATCGACAAACCATCTATGTATGCTTATCTAGAAAAGTGTTTGCAACACCACTCTAGCAATGATGTTGCTCAGCCTAGGTAATTCGTCGCTCCTTAATATCACCCTAAGCAAAGATACTAAAGAACGTCACTAGCTTATATTAAGCTGTAGCGAGAGCGTTATTTCGTTCGCCAATCGTATTTTTGCCATTTCATACGTGGTATGACAACACGACCTGCAACTTAGAAATCCATTTCTTGTCGAACCCACTCGTCCCCATATTTCAATTTTAACTTATTTATTTTTACTTTTCAAAATTCTACTAATTGAACGGTTAGAATCTTTTTCTTTTATCGATGCTCTTTTATCAAATTTCTTTTTCCCTCTTGCTAAAGCTATTTCAATTTTTATGAAGTTTCTTTTCATATAAACAGATAGTGGAACTATAGTTAATCCTTTTTGAGTTTTAGCTCCGCCTAATTTATCAATTTGATTTTTGTGCAGTAATAATTTCCTATCTCTAATTGGATCATATGATGCAGTATTAGAGTCAAACTTATATTCGGCTACATGACAACCAATAAGCCATGCTTCACCCTTATTTATAATCACTCTAGACTCAGAAATTGATAAATTACTATTTCTTATTGATTTTATTTCTGGTCCATTTAATACAATTCCTGCTTCAAATTTATCAAGAATCTCGTAATCGTAATAAGCTTTTCTATTTCTTGCAAAAGTCATAAATTAATTTTTTATTTCAAAGTTTAATTGAGTAATTGCGGCATCTATTTGAGTATCATAAAATTCTGAGGATTTAGAAGAAGCTTCTGGAAGCTCAATAACAACATCTGGTTCAATTCCTACTTCATGGATTTCTCTGCCATTTGGTGTAAACCAATGGGCATTGGTTAAAAACATTCCTCCACCATTTGATAAATTCCTAACAAGACTAACACTACCTTTTCCGTAAGTTGTTTCTCCAATAAGTACACTTCTCCCATAATCTTGAAGGGCCCCAGCCATAACTTCTGAACCACTGGCAGAATTTGCATTAACTAAAGTAACTAGTGGGATTTTTGAAAATTTCCCTACTTCATTTCCTGCTTTCCACAATGTTTTTTTCCCTTTTGCGTCTATTTCAAAAGTAATTAATTCTTCTTCTAAAAATAATGCTGTAGCATTGACTGCTGAACCCAAAAGACCTCCAGGATTATTTCTTATATCTAAAATAATTCCTTTTGAGTTATCTTCATTGATAGCTTCTTCTAAAGCTTCTAAAAGTTCATCTGGAGTGCTTTCTGTATATTGATTTATTCTAATTTTGGCGTAGCTAGTATCAGGAATTAAATCTTTTTGAACACTAGGTTGATTAATTTTTTCTCTTATAACCTTGATTTCAATCGGTTCAAATTCTCCAATTCGATCAATAGTCAATAATACTGAACTACCTTCAGGTCCTCTTATCAAATTTATTGCTTCGTTCAAAGAAAGCCCAAGAATGCTTTCACCATCAACTTTAATAATTTTATCTCCACCTTTTATACCCACAGCTTCGGCTGGCCCTCCATCAATAGGGGAAACAATTATAATTCCAGATTGATCGTTAGCCATGTCAACGTAGGCACCTATACCTTGATATGATCCAGTTAAATCTGAACTGGCTATTTGCCATTTTTCAGGAGAAACATAGCTTGAGTGCTTATCATCTAGAGTTTTTATAAGAGATTTTATAGTCTCATCATTCATTTTATCGGTATCAATTTTTGAGCGGTCATAGTATTCGTCATTTATAAAATTATAAGCTTCATATAAAGTTGACAAACCATTAGGAGAATTTGAATTAGTAGCTTGTTTAATAACTATTTCATTTACTGGGTTATCTGAATCTCCATAAAAAATACTTATAAAAAAACCTAATATAAAAAATGAAATCGAAGATAGAATTATTAGAATTGGAGTTTTATAGTTTTTTAAGTTATTTTGCATATGTTTTTTTGGAATATTACTTTAAAGTATATTCCATAAGAAAAATAATCATAAGTTATATATAGAGACGAATTGAAAGGAAACTATAATGCCTAAATATATTATTGAAAGAAATATACCTGGAGCTGGAGATAGAAAAGATAACTCAGGAGCCACTAATTCAAATAAAGTACTAAAAGAAATGAATGATGAGGGTAAAAATATTCATTGGCAACATAGTTACTCAACACAAGATAAAATTTATTGTGTTTATATAGCAGATAGTCCAGATCTAGTATTGGAACATGCAAAAAGATTAGGTGCTCCTGCTGACAAGATAGAAGAAATCAAAGGTATCAGTGATCCAACCACAGGAGAATGATAATTTAATTAAACTTTATTTAGGGAAAAAATGAAAAAGATCTTATTTTCAAGCTTAGTAATTGTATTATTTAGTTGTTCTTTTATTGAAGAAACAGAAGAAGTTATTTCTTCTAACTTAAATTCTGAAAAAACTTCAGAGGAAAAAACAAATAAAAATAATACTCTTGATTTGCCTACTGCAACATCAATTCCACCTACTGCAACATCAATTCCACCTACTGCAACATCAATTCCACCTACTGCAACT
>PBHC01000015.1:0-26058 GCA_002719295.1 Chloroflexota bacterium | reverse complement strand
CAAAGAAAGCTCCAGCAAAGAAAGCTCCAGCAAAGAAAGCTCCAGCAAAGAAAGCTCCAGCAAAAGCTACTAGAAAGACAGTAAAAGAAGATGCATAACGAAGAGATTCTAATTTCACCAATAATAACTGAAAAAAGCTCCTTATTACAAGAGAGTAACAAGTATGTATTTAAGGTACACAAAAATTCAAACAAGATTCAAATAAAGAATGCTATTGAAGAAGTTTTTGATGTAAAGGTCGAGAGTGTAAATGTGATTAAAGTAAAAGGAAAAAATAAGACTTATGGAAGAAATAGAGTTTTGACACCAGCTTGGAAAAAAGCATTGATTACTCTTAAGCTTGGTGATTCTATAACTCTTTATGAGGGAGCATAAAAAATGGCAACAAAAAAATTAAAACCTACAACTGCTGGAAGAAGAGACGCTGTAGTTGATGATTTTTCAGATTTAACCACCAACGTTCCATATAAATCACTTTTAGCTCCTTTAACCAAAAAGGGCGGTAGAAACAATAAAGGAAGAATTACTGTTCGTCATAGAGGTGGTGGTCATAAAAGAAGATATAGAATGCTAGATTTTTTGAGATCAAAAGTTGGGAAAGCGGTTATTGAGTCCGTAGAGTATGATCCAAATAGATCAGCAAGAATTTCATTAATTAGATATGAGGATGGTACAAGAAAATATATTCTAACTCCGAATAATGCTAAGCTTGGAGATGTCATAGAAAATGGTGAAAATGCAGATAATTCAATAGGTAACACAAAAAAATTGGGATCTCTTCAAACAGGTTCCGTTGTACATAATATTGAGCTTTCTCCTGGTAAAGGAGGGGTAATGGTAAAATCTGCTGGAACTTCAGCACAAGTTATGGCTCATGAAGCAGGTTATACTTTATTGAGATTACCTTCAGGTGAAATGAGAAGAGTGCTAAGTAATTGTACTGCCACTATTGGACAAGTTTCTAACCCTGACAATAAAAACAAAAAATTAGGACGAGCTGGAACATCAAGAAGGCTTGGAAGAAGACCTTCTGTTAGAGGTTCAGCAATGTCTCCTAATGCCCATCCACATGGTGGTGGAGAAGGAAGAGCAGGAGTAGGAATGAAGCATCCAAAAACTCCATGGGGTAAACCTGCATTAGGAAAAAGAACTAGAAGAAACAAAAAAACAGATAAAATGGTTTTAAGAAGAAGGTACGATAGATAATATGTCAAGATCTATAAAAAAGGGTCCTTATGTTGATCCTAAGCTTTTGAAGAAAGTTGAAAAAATAAAAGAATCTGGAAGTAGAGAGCCTATAAAAACTTGGTCTAGGTCATCTATGATAATGCCAGAAATGGTTGGAGTTACATTTGCTGTGCATGATGGAAGGAAGTTTGTACCGGTTTTTGTAAGTGAAAATATGGTAGGGCATAGGCTTGGAGAGTTTTCTCCAACTCGTACCTACAGAGGACATGCAAGGGGCAATTAATGGCAATCTCTCATAATAAGAATGTTGGGCATTCAGCATACAAAGTAAGACGTGTTATTGATCTTATAAGGTCAAGGCCTGTTTCTGATGCTAAAATACAACTTGATTTATTAGGATCTCCTGTTGCTTTAGAAATTCTTAAGATATTAAATTCTGCCATAGCAAATGCTGTTAATAAAGATTCTGCGAATGAAGATGATTTGATTGTTACTCGAGTATTTGCAGACTCAGGACCAAGTATGAAGAGATTTAAGCCAAAAGCTAGAGGAAGAGCTGGAGCCTTTGATCGACCTTCATCACACATAACAATAGAAGTAAATTCAGAGGAAGTATAAATGGGACAGAAAACACATCCAACAGGGTTTCGGTTAGGCGGAGTTATTGATTGGCAATCACAGTGGTATGCTAATAATGGTAAATCCTATGCAAACCTTCTTAATGAAGATAGATATATTCGTGATGTAATAACAAAAGAACTTGGAGAAAATGGAGCTATTTCTAAAATTGAAATAGAAAGAGGCTCTCAAGATATTTCTGTTACTGTCTATACAGCTAGGCCTGGAATCATAATTGGAAGAGGCGGTACTAGAGTTGAGGAATTAAAAAAATTCCTTGAGGAAAAAACTAAGAATTCTGTGAGGTTAAATATTAATGAAATCAGAGTTCCTGAATTAGTCGCAAAACTTGTGGGAGAATCAATAGCTGAACAATTGGAAAGAAGAGTAGCCTTTAGGAGAGCTGTAAATACTGCTATGCAACGAACAATGCAAGTAGGAGCTGAAGGAATTAAAGTAGTTATTTCTGGAAGATTAGCCGGAGCAGATATTGCTAGAACAGAGAAATATATGCAAGGAAGAGTTCCTCTTCATACATTAAGAGCAGAAATAGACTATGAAATAAGTGAAGCAAATACAACATACGGAGTTATTGGTGTAAAGGTTTGGATTTATAAAGGAGATATTATTCCTACTCCAGAAAATCTTCTAGCTATAAAAACTGCTAGAATTGGACGAAACGCACCGAAAGATCAAAATACTCAATCAAGCTCTGAAGGATAGATTAAATGTTACAGCCAAGTAGAACAAAATTTAGAAAACAGCAACGAGGTAAAATGAGAGGCATGGCTCTTAGGGGTTCAACTATTTCTAATGGAGACTTTGCCTTAAAAGCTCAAGAGTCTTCATGGATTACAGCTCGTCAAATTGAGGCTGCTAGAAGAGCAATCACCGGTCATGTTAAAAGAGGTGGTCAAATTTGGATTAGAGTATTTCCAGATAAACCTGTAAGTGCTAGACCTGCAGAAACAAGAATGGGTGGTGGAAAAGGAGCTGTTGATAGATGGGTATCTGTTGTTAAAAAAGGTAGGATTCTTTTTGAAATAGGAGACGTACCTGAAGATATAGCAAAAGAAGCTCTAAAGAGAGCTGGGCACAAGCTCCCTATCTCAACAAAAATAATTTCAAGAGAAGAATTGGCATTTTAAATGAATATAGAAGATATAAGAAAATTAGATAACGATGCATTGATTAAGGAAAAAGAATCTATCCTAAAGTCAATAATGGAAAATAGATTTAAGCATAAGTCTATGCAACTTAGTGATACTAGCCAAATTGGAAAATTAAGAAAAGACAAAGCTAGAATTTCCACAGTTATAAATGAAAGAAAAATAATTGCTCAATTAGAAAACGATGAGAAAGATAAACAAGATGGATAGAAAAAAAACTCGAAGAATTGGAAAAGTGATTTCTGACACCCCTGAAAAAACTATTATTGTAGGAGTTTCTTGGTCACAGAAAGATAGATTGTATAAAAAATCTACTAGAAGGCTGACTAAATTAGTAGCTCACGATCCAAAGGAAGAGGCAAAAGTAGGAGACAGTGTAGTTGTTGAATTTTCAAAACCTATATCTAAGACAAAGAAATGGAAATTAGTTGAGGTAATAGCTTAAAAATGATACAGAGAGAAACAAGATTAAAAGTTGCTGATAATTCTGGTGCAAGGGAAGTTCTTTGCATAAATATTAATGGTAATAGTCACACTAAATTTGCAGGTATAGGAGATGTTATTACTTGTGCAGTAAAAGATGCTCAGCCAGGTGGAACTGTGAAAATGCATCAAGTTGTGAATGCTGTAATAGTAAGAACGAAAAAAGAATTAAGAAGAAATGACGGTTCATATATTAAATTTGATGAAAATGCATGCGTCATTATAGGTGAAGATAATAATCCAAGAGGAACGAGGATTTTTGGTCCTGTTGCAAGAGAGCTTAGGGATAAGCAATTTATGAGAGTAGTTTCTTTAGCGCCGGAGGTAATATAATTATGAACAAGAAATTTAAGATTAAAAAAGGTGATGAAGTGCTAGTTATAGCTGGTAAAGATAAAGGTAAAAAAGGAAATATTATAAGTGTTGATAAAAAGAATTCTCGAGTGATAGTTGAAGGTGTAAATATTTCAAAAAAGCATATTAAAAACACACCAAATGTAACTCAATCTGGAATTGTCGATAAAGAGTCACCTATAAATATTTCAAACGTTTTGTTCATTGACCCAGAAAGTTCACAATCTGGAAGGGTTTCATACGAACAGCTTGATTCAGGAAAATATAACAGAATAGTAAGAAAGTCTAAGAAATAGATACTGGAGAATTATTTGACTACTAAGCAAAAAGAAAACTCAAATACAGAAAAATTAATACCTAGGTTAAAGTCTAAGTATAATGAAGAAACTATTCCTCAAATGATGAGCGAATTTAGTTTTACAAACAGACTAAGAGTCCCTAGAGTTACGAAAGTAATTGTAAATGTAGGTTTAGGAGAGGCATTAGCATCTTCTAATGTTGTTCAAGTAGTTGCTAGGGATTTACAATTGATTACAGGACAAAAACCAATTGAGAGAAAAGCAAAAAAATCTATTGCTAACTTTAAATTAAGAGAAGGGCAAGTTATTGGTTTGTCAGTAACTCTTAGATCTTACAACATGTGGTTTTTTCTAGATAAATTATTTAATGTCTCATTACCAAGGGTAAGAGATTTTAGAGGAGTTTCAAAAAAGTCATTTGATGGGAATGGAAATTATTCACTTGGATTACAAGAACAAGTTATTTTCCCTGAGATTGATTACAACGAAATTGATAAACTAAGAGGTATGCAAATAAATATTGTTACAACTTCTAATAGTGACGACGAAACTAAGAAATTGTTAGAACTATTAGGAATGCCCTTTGAAGATAATTAAGGAGAATTAATTGGCTAAGAAATCTGCAATTGCAAGAAATAATAAAAGAATCAGAATGGTAGAAAAATATTCTACAGTTCGAAATGAGTTGAAAGATATTGCTAATTCTTCAAAAGCAACTTTTGAGGAAAAGATGGAAGCTCGAAGAAAATTAGATTTGCTACCTAAAAATTCTAGCCCTGTTAGGGTTAGAAATAGATGTCAAAAAACTGGAAGACCAAGAGGTTATATGAGATTTTTTGGACTTAGTAGGATTTCAATGAGAGATTTAGCTCTTAGAGGGCATTTGCCAGGAATAAGAAAAGGAAGTTTATAGAGGTTACTGTGACTATTGAAGATCAAATATCAGATATGATAACTAGAATTAGAAATTCTGTAATGGTAAAACATGAAAGGGTTTCAATTGGGAAATCTAAAGTAAATCAAAAGATTTTAGAAGTATTAAACAATGAAGGCTTTATATCAGAGTTTTCAGAAGATGATTCTGATAAGTTTTCTAATTTATCAGTTAAACTAAAATATTTTGAAGATGGATCTTCGGCTATTACTGGATTGAAAAGAGTATCTAAGCCAGGTCTAAAAATTTATATCAAAAAAGATGAAATTCCAACTTATTTTTCTGGGATGGGTGTTGCCATAATATCTACTCCCAAAGGTATAATGACGGGATTCGAAGCTAAAAAGAATTCTCTGGGAGGAGAACTTTTATTTTATGTATGGTAAGAGGAAATTATGAGTAGAATTGGAAATCAACCAATCCAGGTTCCATCTGGAGTTGAAATTAAAATAGAAAAAGATCTAGTTTCAGTTAAAGGACCGAAAGGTCAACTGGAGCAGAAAATTAGTAATCAAAACATTTCATTTGATCTGTCTGATGATAATCTAACTATTTCTAGAAAAAACAATGAGATCGAAACAAAGTCTTTTCATGGATTATATAGAGCACTTATTTCAAATATGGTTACAGGAGTAACTGATGGATTTTCAAAAAAATTAGTATTGATTGGAACAGGTTATAGGGCTCAATTAAAAGGAAAGTCTTTAGAATTAAGTTTAGGCTTCTCCCATGCTATAACTGTAGATCCAATTGGAGAAAATAAATTTTCTGTAGAAGATCAAACTTTATTAACTATTGAAGGAACAGATAAAGAGCATGTTGGAAGACAAGCTGCAAAAATAAGAATTCTTAGGAAACCTAATCCATTTACTGGTAAAGGTATAAAGTATGATGATGAAGTAATAAGAAGAAAATCAGGTAAAGCAGCTGTTGGAGCAGGAGAATAAAAATGAAATTTACAAGAAAGACTAGAACATTAGGAAGAAGTAAAAGACATTTGAGAGTAAGAAAAAAAATTACTGGAACAAATGAAAGACCTAGAGTATCTTTATATAGATCAAATAAAAATATCTATCTTCAATTAATAGATGATTCTAAAGGAGTTACATTGACTTCTATTTCTAGCTTAAAGTCTGAATCAAATTCCATAAACAAAGATATTTCAAAGAAAATGGGGATTGAATTTGGCGCAAAGATTTCAAAACTTGGATTCAAAAAAGTTGTGTTTGACAGAGGAGGCAATCTTTACCATGGTAAAGTTGCAGCTGTTGCAGACGGAATTAGAGAATCTGGAATAGAGGTATAACTAATGACAACTGATAATAAGCCTGAGAACAAAACTCAAGATAGAAATAACCAAAATAGAAATAACCAGAATAGAAATAACCAGAATAGAAGAAATTCTAGATCAAGAAGAAATCGAGATAACGATGAATTTTCTTTAGTGGAAAATGTCATAAAAATCAGAAGAGTTTCAAAAACTGTTAAAGGTGGAAGAAATTTATCATTTAATGCAATGGTAGCTGTAGGGGATGGTGCGGGAAGAGTTGGAGTAGCTTTAGCTAGTGCAACTGCTGTACCAGATGCAGTTCAAAGAGCTGTAAAATATGCTAAAGAAAAAATGATAAACGTGAACTTAAATAATACTACATTACCTCACGAATCATTTAAGAAATTTGGTTCATCAAAAGTAATGTTAAAACCTGCTGCTCCTGGAACAGGTCTAATAGCTGGAGGGGGAGTAAGAGCTGTCCTTGAAGCTGTAGGAGTTAAGGATGTAGTATCTAAAACATTTGGTTCTACAAATGCAATAAATGTTGTTTATGCAACTATGGAAGCATTGAAAGAGATGAAAAATCCTAAAAAAGAAATAAGCAAGCGAAGAGCATAAAATGAAAAAAGTTATAATTTTTCAGACAAAAAGTAAAATAGGAGCATCTCCTGCACAAAGAGATACTCTAAGAGCTTTGGGATTAAGAAAAATTGGATCTAAAGTTGAAAAAGATTTGTCTCCTCAAATTGAAGGGATGATTAAAAAAGTTGATCATTTGATATCAACTGAAGAAAAAAAATAGATAGGTGAAATTATGCCTCAATTACATGACATAAAAAGAAAAAATAAAAATACCCCAAAGGCTAATCAAGTTGGAAGAGGAAATGGTTCTAAAGGAACATATTCTGGAAGAGGCTTGAAAGGTCAGCTTTCAAGAAGTGGAGGAAACTTAAACCCTACTTTTGAAGGTGGTCAATTAAGATTAGTAAAAAAACTTCCTCATATGAGAGGCTTTACTAATGTTTTTAAGAAAGATTATGTAGCTTTAAATATTTCAGATTTAGTAAATATTTTTCCACAGGACTCAGTAACTATTGAAGATTTCAAGAGAAAAGGCGTGATACGTAGTAAGCAAATGATCAAAATTCTTGGAGGTGGAGATATCTCTAAATCATTAAATATAGAAGTTCATGCTATATCATCTTCTGCAAAATCCAAAATTGAAAAAGCTGGAGGAGCAGTAAAGGTAATAGAATAATATTATGACAACTACAGCACAATCTAATAGACCAGCTCTTATTCAGGCTATTATTGATGCATTTAAGATTTCTGACTTAAGATCAAGAATTTTATTTACTTTGCTAATACTGGTTATTTTTAGGTTTTTTGCTCATGTTCCAGTTCCTGGTGTAGACAAAGAGGCATTGCAAGCAGCCTTTGATGCCAACCCTTTGCTAGGCTTTATTGATATCTTCTCAGGGGGAGCTTTGAGAAATTTATCTATCGCTGCTCTGGGTGTTTATCCTTATATTACTGCTTCTATAATAATACAAATTCTAACTCCATTGCTTCCTCAATTAAAAGAGCTGGCTCAAGAAGGAGAAGCGGGAAGAAAGGCAATTAATAGATATACACATTATCTAACAGTTCCATTAGCTTTCCTGCAAGGATACGGACAGATTAATCTATTTTCAGGAGCTTTAGGACAAGGCGCTCTTACAGGAATTGGTTTTGGAGGAGGTCAAAGTCTTAATACATTAGCCATTTTGCTATCTATGACTGCAGGTACGATGATTCTTGTATGGTTGGGTGAATTGGTTACGGAAAAAGGAATAGGGAACGGTATTTCATTGATAATTTTTGCAGGAATAGTATCCACGTTTCCTTCAATTGGAGCTGAACTATGGCTTCTTAGAGATCAACCTTTTCAAGTAGGCTTGTTAATTGCTCTAATTTTATTGATTGTTTTTACAATAGTTATATTTACAGAAGCTCAGAGAAGAATTCCTGTTCAATACGGACGAAGTGTCTTCAGAGGAAATAGAATGTATAGATCTCAAGGTTCTTCTCATATTCCGATTAGAGTGAATTCTGCTGGAATGATCCCTTTGATTTTTGCTTTTTCAATACTTGCTTTACCGGCGGTTGTTGCCTCCTATTTTGTAGATCCTGCATCTGATTCTTTTGTGCCGCAAATAGCTGAATGGTTGACTATACAATTTGGACCTACTGGAACTTTGTACTGGATTGCAATTTTTATACTTGTGGTGATTTTTACATTTTTTTATACATTAGTAGTCCATAATCAGCAAAACTTAGCAGAATCTCTTCAAAATAATAATGGATTCATACCAGGTATAAGGCCTGGACCTCCAACTAGAGATTATCTGATGAGAGTTATAATTAGAATAACTTGGGGTGGTGCTCTATTCTTAGGAACAATAGCTGTTATTCCATCTATAGCTTCATTTGTTACAGGATTAGAATCAACCACTAGTATTGTTCAAAGTACCAGTTTGCTAATTATGGTAGGAGTCGCACTAGACACTATGAGACAGTTAGAATCTCAACTTTTAATGAGAAATTATGAAGGATTTGTTAATTAGTAATGAATATCATACTTTTAGGACCTCCTGGATCAGGTAAGGGGACTCAATCTTATAAGTTAGTGGAAAAATATGCTTTATCTCACATTTCTACAGGAGATATTTTGAGGTCTCAAATAACTGATAAAACTTCTTTAGGAATAGAAGCAAAAAAATATATGGATAAAGGTGAACTCGTTCCTGATCAATTAATAATAGATATGGTTTCATCAACAACAAAAAATCTAGAATCTATTTTATTAGATGGTTTCCCTAGGACAATAAATCAGGCGTTGTCTTTGGAAAAAGAAATGGAAAATTTAAACAAATCAATTGATTATGTTCTTTATTTTGATGTCCCTTTCGATGATTTGATTAACAGATTGTCTCAAAGAGTCTCTTGCAAAAATTGTTCCAAAACTTTTTCTAAAAGTGATGAAGAATATATTTGTTTAGATGGTTGTTCAAGTCAAGAATTGTATCAACGGGAAGATGATAAACCTAGTGCAGTTTCTAAAAGAATGGAAACATACAAAGAATTAACTGAACCTCTTTTAGAATTTTATGAAAAAAAATCTTTGTTAAGTAAAATTAGAGCAAATTCTTCAATTTTAGAAGTGTCATTGCAAATTGACAAAATTTTACAATGATGGTACTGTACAATTTGCATTATTTAGATATATAATATTAGTTTGTACTTAAATTAATGGGAGATGCTTAAATAATTGCTTACTGAGGGGACCATTAAAACTCCAGAACAAATTTCCTCTATGAGAGAGGCTGGAGACATAGTAGCTCGTGCTATGATAAATTGTGGTAAAAAGCTTCAGTCTGGAGTTACAACCGGAGAAATTGACAGTTTTCTTAGAGAATACATAGAAAAAGAGGGCGCTAAGCCTGCTTTTCTAGGTTTGTATGGGTTTCCAGCAACCGCTTGTATTTCACTAAATGAAGAAATTGTTCACGGTATTCCAGGGGGACGTAAATTATTAAAAGGTGACCTTATTTCTATTGATTGTGGTGCGATTGTTGATGGCATGTATAGTGATCATGCAAGAACTTTTACAATTGAAGATTCAACTGATGAAGATAAAAATGAACTTATATCAGTTGCGGATAATGCATTGAGAATAGGTATTGAAAATTCTATTGCAGGAAATAGAATTGGAATATTGTCCAATGCAATAGAAGAATATGTTCTAAGTAAAGGTTTTGATGTAGTAAGGGAATATGTTGGACACGGCATCGGTACTCAGTTGCATGAACCTCCTAGTGTGCCTAATTTTGGTAAAAAAAATCAAGGAGCGCTTTTGAGAGTTGGAATGACAATTGCAATTGAACCAATGGTTACTCAAGGGAAATGGCAGACAAAAGTATTGGATGATAAATGGACAGTTGTTACTAAAGATGGGAAGTTATCTTCTCATTTTGAGGACACGATTTTGATAACAGAGAATGGTCCTGAGGTTTTAACAAAGGCAAATATATAAATGGCAAAAAAAGAAGCAATAGAAGTAGAAGGGAAGGTTGAGGAAGCTCTTCCTAATACTACTTTTAAAGTTGAGTTAGCTAATGGACATGAAGTTTTGGCACATGCGTCAGGAAAAATTAGAAAAAATTATATAAGAATATTACCAGGAGACAGAGTTCTAGTAGAGCTGTCTCCCTATGATTTAACAAGAGGAAGAATAACATACAGATTCAAATAATACTGTGAGAAAAATATGAAAAAAAGAGCATCTATAAAAAAACGAAGTGCCGATGATCAAATAATTAGAAGAAAAGGCAGAGTAAGAATTATAAATAAAAAAAACCCAAGGTTTAAACAAGTTCAAGGATAAGCAAATGGCAATGTTGGCAGGGGTAAATATACCTGATTCTCAAAGAGTTGAAATAGGACTAACTGCAATTAGTGGTATAGGAAGATCAACATCAAAAAAAATCATTTCTGATGTTGGCATAGACCTAAATACACGAGTTAAAGATCTTCAAGAAGATGAGATAGCAAGAATAAGAAGTGCTATAGAAAGATCTCAAATAAGAATAGAAGGAGATTTGCGAAGAGAAGTTCAATTAAATATCAGAAGACTAGGTGACATAGGTAGCTATAGAGGATTGAGACATAAAAATGGTTTGCCTGCAAATGGTCAAAGAACTAAAACTAACGCAAGAACAAAAAAAGGTAAGAGACGAACAATTGCCAATAAAAAGAAATTAACTCACTAGTATAGAAGGTATAAATGGCTAGAAATAGAACAAGAAAAAAAGAAAAAGTTTTCGTTCCTCAAGGTAACGCATATGTGAAAGCTACTTTTAATAACACTATAATCACTATGACTGATAATAGTGGAAATGTTATTGCGCAAAGTAGTGCTGGAGCTAAAGGGTTTAGAGGTTCAAGAAAATCCACTGCTTTTGCAGCTCAGAAAGCAGGAGAAACAGCAGCAGAAACAGCAGTTGAACTTGGTATGAAAACTGTAGATGTTTTCGTAAAAGGTCCTGGGGCAGGAAGAGAAGCTGCTATTAGAGCTATTCAACATGCAGGCATTAGAGTTGTTTCAATTAAAGATGTAACTCCTGTTCCGCATAATGGATGCAGGCCTCCAAAGAAAAGAAGAGTTTAAATATAATTTAGAACGGGAAATTTTATGGCTAGATACACAGGTCCAGTTAACAAAAAAATGAGGTTTTTAGGCTTAGAAATGGCTACAAAACCTGGAAAAAACAGAATGTCTCCAAGAAGAAGGCTGTCTCCATACGGTCTACAATTGAGAGAAAAGCAAAAAGCAAGATTTTTATATGGAATTCTTGAACGTCAATTTAGAAATTATTATGATAAAGCATCAAATATAGAAGGTTCAACTGGTGATGAACTTCTAATATTACTTGAAAAAAGATTTGATAATGTGATGTTTAGAACAGGAATGTTTAACACAAGAAGGCAATCAAGACAAGCAGTCAATCATGGCCACTTTTTGATCAATGATAAAAAAGTAAATATTCCTTCATATGAAATTAAGCAGGGAGATAAGATTACTTGGAAAGAAAAATCTAAAAATTCTAGCTTATTTCAAATAGCAAGTGAAAATATTAAAAACAATCAATGTGCTAAATGGTTATCTTTCGATAAAGTAGCACTTTCTGTACAAATAAACAATCTTCCATCTGCTTCTGACGCTGAGCTTGAGATTGATACTAGGCAAATAGTTGAATACTATTCAAGGAGGTAATAAATGTTAGAAAAACAATTTGGGTTATCGCCAATTGACAATATTTCTGTTTCTGAACCTGAGGTTCCTGAACTTTCTATCAGAATGATAGAGGGCGGTGAAACCTATGGGAAATTCATAGCAGAACCTCTTGATAAAGGCTGGGGAGTAACCTTGGGTAACCCTTTAAGAAGAGCTCTATTATCAGCACTTCCTGGTACAGCAATAAACTGGGTTAAAATTGAAGGAATTCAACATGAATACTCAACACTCAAGGGTATGAGAGAAGAAGTAAATGAATTTTTGATGAATGCCAAAGGAATACGATTAAGATCTTTATCTGACAGAACAGGTCGTCTTAGGCTTGAAGTTGATGGAGAAGGTGAAGTTAAGGCAGGAGATATAATGGCTACTGCTGATTTTGAAATTGTTAATCCAGGCCATCATTTAGCAACTTTAGATTCCCCTGATGCCCATTTATCAGTAGAATTTAGTGTAGAGCAAGGGCAAGGTTATAGAAGAGCATCTGACGAATTTGATTCCAATATTGGAATATTGCCAATAGACTCAGTCTTTACTCCTATTAAAAAGGCAAATTTTTCAGTTCAACCTACACGAGTTGGCCAAAGATCTGACTGGGAAAGATTAACTTTAGAAATTTGGACTGATGGAACAATAGATCCTCAATCTGCTTTACAAAAAGCCTCAGAAACATTGATGGATAGCTTTTATGTATTTAGTAAATTTGATCAAGCTGCTGAAGAACAAAATCCTGCAGCAGGACTTGGTATTAGCCCTGATATTTATAACACTCCTGTAGAGACGTTAGATCTGTCTGCAAGGACACTCAATTGTCTAAAGAGGGCTGGAATAAATAGGGTTGGAGAAGTCATTGCTATGCCTGAAGGTGATTTGTTGAAGATTAGAAATTTTGGAAGGAAATCTTTAGATGAATTATTTGATGTTCTAGCAGAAAGAAATATGCTTCCGCAAAGTTAATAATTCAGTTATATACGAGGATAAAATGAGACATAGATTATCTAAAAATAAATTAAGCAGACCATCCAATCAAAGAAAAGCTTTGTTGAGGAATTTAGTTTCTGATGCGATAATGCATGGAAGAATAAGAACGACTAAAGCTAAAGCAAAAGAAGCAAGACCAATTCTTGAAAAAATGATAACTCTTTCTAAAACCAAAGATTTTAACTCAATAAGAAAAGTATCTGAGTTTATTTTAAACAAAGCGGTCGTTGATCATCTGTTTGAAAATGTCTCTGAAAAATTTACAGAAAGAAATGGTGGGTACTCAAGAATTGTTCCTTTGGGAACAAGACAGGGTGACAATGCTGAAATAGCTATATTGGAACTAGTTGATTAGTAAAAAAAAAGTGTAAAATGGAAACCTAGTAAAAAAAAAATGATTAATAAATTAAAACACTATTCTATAAAAGAAAAAAATAACTCAGAAAATTGGGTTCTAATTGATGCAGATGGCGAAACATTAGGTCGCTTGGCATCTAAAATTGCTATGATTCTAATGGGGAAGAATAAGCCCGGATATATCCCTAATGATATTACAGGTGATTTTGTTATTTTAATTAATTCATCAAAAATAAAAGTGACTGGAAAAAAATATTCTGACAAGGAGTATATAACCCATTCAACAAGACCTGGTAGTACTAAAGTGAAAACTTTTTCTAACCTTATAGATAGAAAACCAGAATATATTATTACAAAAGCAGTTAAGGGAATGCTTCCAAAGAATAAATTGTCAGCAAGGATGTTGAAGAGATTGAAAATTTATTCAGGAAGTGAACATCCTCATCAAGCTCAAATTGAGAATAAATAAAAAGAGGTAAAGAGTGACAACAAAAAAAACATATTATTACGGAACAGGTAAAAGAAAATCATCAATTGCTAGAGTAAAAATATTTAATACAAATGGAAAAATTCAAGTGAACGGTAAATCCATAAAAGAAGTATTATTAATGGATGATTTGGTCAATGTTGCGCTTCTACCTTTAAAAATTGTTGATAAAGAAAAAATATCTGCTGAAATTAAAATTCATGGTGGAGGAGCTTCAGGTCAATCAGGGGCTATTTCACTAGGTATTGCAAGAGCATTATGTGAGATGGATAAAGAATTAAGACCAAAACTTAAATCTCATGGATTACTTACTAGAGACTCAAGGGTCAAAGAGAGTAAGAAGTATGGTTTGAAGAAAGCTAGAAAAGCTCCTCAATACACAAAGAGATAGAATTATATTATAGATAGAATTCTTGGTTTTTTTGCAATATCGTCTATAATCTGGACTTTCTTGTTTGGATAAAAACTTTCAGCTAGTTTTTTAGATTCATGCTTAATATTTTCATCAATTTCAATGATTATTTGTAAAGCATTATTTTTGTTGATATTTTTTTCCCATTCAAAAATTTTGTTTATGATTTTTAGTCCATCAACTCCACCATCTAAGGCATATTTAGGTTCTTTCAAGACTTCTGTTTGTAAATTTTTTAATATTGATTGCTTCAGATATGGAGGATTGCTAATAACAAAATCTATATTATCTATTTTGCAAGTTTCAATTTTATCAAGAAAAAATTGAATGAAAACATTTTTTATATCAGCATTTTTTTTTGCTACTTCAATTGCTCCCTGGCTTTTATCAATAGTAAGTAAATTAGAATGAGGATATTTCTTTTTACATATTATTGAAATAACACCACTTCCAGTCCCAATATCTAAAATATTTCTATTCTTCATAGATTCTTTGCTATTCAAAGAAAAGAAATATTCAATTAATTCTTCCGTCTCTTGCCGAGGTATTAGCACATTTTTATTTACAAAGAATTTTTCATTAAAAAAATATTTTTCATTTATTAAGTAAGCTAAAGGATAACCATTTATTCTTTTTTCAAGAAGCTTATTTATAGTTCTATTTTCTTCATTTGATATCTCTAAATCGTTTTCAATTATAGCTTTTTGGTTATTGATTCCTAGTGAAAATGAAATCATGGAAATTGCTTCAAATTGTGAATCTAGAATGTTGTTATCATTCAATAAAGTTATAATTTTTTTCTTGATTTCACCAATTGTGATCATTTAGAAGGATTTTGTGACAACATTTTTTGAGCCTGCTCATTTTTCATTAAGGGTCCTATAAGCTCATCTATTAAGCCATCCATAAATTCTGATAAATTATGTACAGTTACATTTATTCTATGGTCTGTAATTCTACTTTGAGGATAATTATATGTTCTAACTTTTTCAGACCTTCCACCTGAACCAACTTGAGATTTTCTAGCTTTTGAAATTTCATCTTGTTGTTTTTGTAATTCTAAATCCCATAATTTTGACTTAAGTATTTCCATCGCTTGCATTTTATTTTGAAGCTGGGATCTTTCATTTTGACATGGTACAACAATCCCAGAAGGGTTATGAGTTAATCTTATAGCGGTCGCCACTTTGTTGACATTTTGCCCTCCTGCTCCACCTGAATGAAAAACATCTGTTCTTATATCATCATCTTTGATTTCTATATCTATTTCCTCTGATTTTGGCAATACTGCAACAGTTGCAGTGGAAGTATGAATTCTACCTTGAGATTCTGTCTTTGGAACTCTTTGAACTCTATGAACCCCACTTTCATGCTTTAGTTTTGAAAAAGTCCCCTCTCCTGATATTTCTAGAACAACTTCTTTGATACCCCCAAATTCACTATAATTAGAACTTAGTATTTTTAATTTCCATTTATTATTTTCAGAATATCTTGTATACATTCTTAAAAGATCATTTCCAAAAATAGCTGCTTCATCTCCGCCAGTTCCAGCTCTAATTTCAACTATAGCATCAGCTTCGTCAGTAGCATCTTTTGGAATTAGTTCTTTATTCAACTCACTGAACAGTATTTCTAAATTTTTGCTTAAAGTATCATTTTCTAATTTCGCTAACTCAGAGATTTCATTGTCTTCTGAATCCATCATCTCTTTTGTTTCTTCTAATTCAATAGATGTTTTATTGTACTCATCCCATAACTTATTTATTTTTTCTAAATTTTTATATTCTTTAGAAAGTTTTTTCATTTCTGACTGATTAGAAACAATTTCTTGTTTAGTCATAAGGACCTCGATTTCTCCAAACCGATTTTTTATTTCATCTAATCTATTTAATATCCAATCTTCCATTTATACCTCAGAAATAATTAGGCTTTTGATTTTTTCCATATCATTATTTTTAATTTGTATTTGATCTTTTTTTGAATTTAGAAACTTTATTGTAAGTAAATCATTATTTATTTCATCTTTTCCTAAAATAATTGAAATTTTTGAATTCATATTATTTGCAAATCTAAGTTGACCTTTCATAGATCTTCTAGGTGCAATAATAGTTTTTAATTGATTATTTCTTAATAAATCAGAAAGTTTCTCTGCATTAATTCTAAAATTATCATCTAATACTACTATGACTATATCAAGATCGCTTTTGCTGTTAATTTCAACTTTTTTTAATTCATTAACAATTCTTTCAATACCCATTGCAAATCCTACGGCAGGAGTATCAGGACCTCCAAGGATTTTGATTAATGGATCATATCTGCCGCCTCCTAATAGTACACCTTGGGGTCCAGAAGAATCACTAACATATTCAAAAACAGTTTTATTATAATAATCTAAACCTCTAACTAATTTGTCATTTATTCTGAACTTGAAATCTTCATCTGATTTACTTAATTCTTCTAAATTATTAATTACATTTTCATGGTGAATTTTACTTTCATTTGATATGTAATCTAATGTTTTTGGAGCATCTTGAGATATTTTTATTGTTATCTCTTCTTTTGAATCTAATAATCTTAAAGGTGCTCTATCAAATCTGAGTTTATCTACTTTTGGTAAGTCGTTTATATATTTAGAAAAATATTCTTTTAATTTTGATGAATATACTTCTCTATCTTCCTTATTACCTAATGAGTTAATATTTAGTTCAGTATTTGGAATTTTAAATCTCTTGATTATATTCCATGCTAATTTTATGACCTCAAAATCATTATCAAATGAGCTATCTCCAATACATTCAATTCCAAATTGATGAAATTGTCTGTATCTTCCTGACTGAGGCCTTTCATATCGAAACATAGGCCCGTAATAGAAGAGCCTTGAAGGAAGGGTTTCATTATGTAATCCATTTTCAATAAATGCTCTACAAACACCAGCAGTATTTTCAGGTCTTAGGCTAACATTGTCTCCACCTTTATCAGTAAATGTATACATTTCTTTTTCAACTATATCTGTATCTTCACCAACAGTTCTTTCAAATATTTTTGAATCTTCAAATATAGGGGTTTCTATATATCTGTAACCAAATGATTTTGAAACTGAAAAACATTGTTCCTGAACATAATTCCAAAGATTTTCATCTTTTGGAAGAATGTCTACTGTTCCTCTTTGAGCTTTATATTCCAAATTTACGAACCTAATCCAGATAGCTGATAGCTTTTACCTTCTGTTTTAATGGTTGGAGCATATATTAAAGTTGCATCATGCATTGAAATAATGTCTTCTGCTCCGATCATTCCCATGCATACTCTCAACGCTCCCACTAAGTTTCTTGTCCCATCTGTTTTTGAAGATGGTCCAAATAATAATTCTTTTATACTATATTCTTGATTATTTACTATTCTTGTTCCTCTTGGAAGAGATCCATGTGGAGTTGCCATTCCCCAATGATTTCCTTTTGCTGGAGACTCAAATGTTTTTGAGAATGGAGATCCAATCATCACAGTATCAGCTCCTGCAACAAAAGATTTGCATAATTCACCACCTGTTCTGATCCCGCCATCGGTAATTATAGAAACGTATCTACCTGTCAATTTGAAGTAATCATCTCTAGCGCTTGAACATTCGAGAGTTGCTGAAATTTGTGGGACACCAACACCTAGAACTTCTCTACTTGTACATGCTGAACCTGGTCCTACGCCTACTAAAATACCATGAACACCTTGTTCCATTAGCTCTCTGGTGACATTATAAGTTACTGTATTTCCAACAATAATAGGAACATTTAGGGACTCGACTAATTTTGATAGAATTAGACCTTCTAAGCTTTTTGAATTATGTCTAGCAGTTGTTACGGTTGACTGAACAACAACAGCATCGCATCCAGCTTCAACTGCAATAGGAGCAAATCTTTTAGTAGAGGCAGGAATAAATGAAGCAAAGCACTTGCCTCCTGATTCTTTAATCTTTTTTACTACTTCTCCAATTAAATTTTCTTTCATTGGAGCATTGTAAATTTTTTGTAAAAGAGAAGTTACATCTTTTTGAGGAGTAGATATGATTTCTTGGTATATTTCTTCAGTGTCTTCATATCTGACGTGTATTCCGTCTAAATTTATGACACCTGCTGCTCCTAGACTTGATAATTCTTGTGCAAAATTAGGATCTACTACGCTATCCATTGCTGAAGCAAGTACTGGAACATCAAGTTCTAATTCGCCTATTTTTGTTTTAGTTTCTACTAATTCAGGATTTAGAGTTATTTCTCCAGGGACTATAGCTACATCATCGTATCCATAAGTTTGTTCTATTTTTTTCAAATCATTCTCCCATTAATTTACTTAAATCCTGTCTAATCTGTTCTAGATAATTTTCATAAGTATTGTTTTGATATTGTAATATTTTATTTGATTTTTTTGATTCATACCACGAAAAATGCCCTTCGTCTTTTTGATAAATTGCATTTTCCATACCAACTTCTAAAATTTCAAAATAATCTTTCACATATTTTTCCCCAGTTATTTGCCATGTTTCACCTCCGGAAATATTAAATATTTTATTATAGGATTCTTCGTTTCCTACTGAGTTACATATTGAAGTTACTACATCATCCCTATGAACGAATTCTATATGTTGATTAGGTAAAAATGGCCATTCTGATGGTGGCTCTTGAAAAATTGGTATAGAAACTCCAGAAATTCTTAAGATAGTAGTTTTTACAGAAGATGTGTCAACTAAAACTTCACTATCATATTTGGTTTGAGCGTAATTATCATCTGGATTAACTGATGAACTTATATCAATTAGTGTATTATTAGTATTTTTTCCATACACACTTACAGATGAACTAAAAATCAAATGTACATTTGGATTTATTTTTTTAATTTTTTCTAAAAGATTGTTAGTTCCATCAACATTCACTCTTTTAGTAAGCTCTAGATTTGTATTTGCAGTAGGAGGTAAAATTGCAGCTAAATGTATTATAGTATCAATGTTTTTAAGAGCATCTATTACAGATTCATCATTTAAGTCGCCTTTAAATATTTTAGTTTTTAAAGATTCGAATCCATCATAATTTGCTGAAGGGATATCAAATATATTAACAAAATGGCCTTTGCTAATAAGACTTTCAGCCACTAGCCGTCCCATGCTGCCAGCGCCACCTGTAACTAAAATATTACTCACTAGGTTAAGACTGTGCCTGGAGCATCAGCTTTATCGTCTATTTCTTGAATGACAGTTTCAATTTCATTCATATTTGTATCATTTGGATCTGAAATCATTTTTTCAGTAGCCTTGAATAACTTATTTGCTGAAGGCAGTCCTGCTAAAGACTGAAAAAAGAATTTGTCTTTTTGTACATCTAACCTACTTAGCCCGTCATTACATCTTTCTGAGAAGTCTACATTATTAGATAATTCTTTAATATTTTGCATTGCTTTTTCTAACAAATCTTGAGCTCTTCCCATTTTTTTCTCCTATGATTTTTAATCTTTTTTTACTTTTGAATCTTTAGATGACTTACCATTATTTGAACCATTATCCTTAGGGTGATAACTAGGGTCATCGTCTCCAGGATGCCATCCTCCATCTCCATGATAAGCAGCATCTTGATGTGAATGAGGATCTACCGTTATGTTGTCACCCTTCACTGCATCAATATCTACTTTATCAAGTCTTTTGTAACCACGTCCATCATGTCTATCAAATGGAAAAGGTTGAAATTTTTCAAACATTTTTGCAAATCTAACTTTAGTTGGTCTTGGATCAGGTGGGAATGCAAATCTATCTCTCCCTAGCGGTTGAGCATGAACTATTTCATGATCTCTACTTCCCAAACCATTTACTACTGCAGTATTTATTGTTGTTTGTTCACTTAATCCTTCAATTGCTCCTCCGCCCAAATCAAATTTTCTTTCTCCTGGTGCGTCAATTCCCATTTCTTCTGCAAGAGATCCAGGTGTTCCAGGTGCATGCATAGCAGCGTTAACACAAGCTTGATCTATAGCAACAGGGTCTTTAGATGCAAAAACTCCTAAGTGAGGAACTAAAGGAAGATCAGAGAAACCTGCACAATCACATTTTGGAGAGACATCAACTGCTACATTTATAAAACCTATATTTTCTTTCCCTACTGCTTTTATTACACCTAAAGCTGCGTCAGCAATAGCAATATCAGTAGCATCAAAGTTTGCTAAATTAGGCTCAAAGATTCCTCTAGGATTCATCCAGCTCCCACAACCTAAGCAATTAATACATTTTTCTCTTTCCCATAATAATTTATCGTCATCAGTTACTTGAAATAATCCCAATGGGCAACAATTTTCTAATAATTCCCAATCAGGATCAGCTTCTTTTCCTTTAAAATTTTCTGGATGAAAAACGGTTGAATCTCCAATTCCATATTCTGGATGACGCCCCATGTGAACGTTGAATTTACCCCTTTTTGATTGACATCCAATTCCAAGATTTTTTAAAGCACCACCTATTACACCCATCCCATGTCCCTTAAAGTGAGTTAATACTATTACTTTATCTGCTGCTGCAATAGCTTGAGCTATATATGCCTCCTTCAATAAGTAACCTTCAGGCACATCAACCCTGTAATCACTTGTTCCAACATATCCATCTGCAGATATAAAAGGGCACCCCAGAGTTGCTGATGAGAATCCATTTCTTTCAGCGGTTTCAATTAAATCTAACTCAGTAACTCTTGATCCCCATGTTCCATAAGTTTGAGTTGTTGTGTCGCATGCGAATGGCCTTCCACCTAGTTGCTTTATTTTATCTGCAATTGCTCTAACATATGCAGGTCTAATATAAGCACTAGATCCTAATTCGCCACAATGCATTTTGATAGCGACGACATCACCTTCATTTATCATTTTGTCAAAACCTGCAGCCTCGAAAACTGTCACAGTTTTGTTAATCAAGCTAGTGTCAGGTGATTCACTCCTAGCATCCATAAAATATACATTAGGTTTTTCCATCTTATTCCTCTTCTTCTCAATATCTGAAACTTACAATAAACTCCTGATTTATTATGTAAATTTCTATATATTTATCATAATCCCATTAAAATAACATCCAAAATATAACTTTATTGAATGAAATAATTTAAAAAATTCGCTAATATTCTGCTAAATGATTACAAAAATTTCTAATTTAGAAGACAAGTTGAAAAAAACACTTTTTGAAATGAAAAGTGTAATAGTTGCATATTCTGGAGGTGTAGATTCATCTTATTTAATGGATGTTGCAAACGAAACCTTAGGCAAAAATGCGTTAGCAGTTATGTCATTTTCACCTAGTGTTGCGCAAGATGACAGAGATGATGCTATAAAGCTAGCAAAATCCAAAGGATGGAATTATAAAATAGTTGAAACAAAAGAAATGGAAGATGAAAATTACGTTAAGAATGATGTAAATAGATGTTTCTTTTGTAAAAATGAACTTTATAGTACTCTAGTTGAAATTTCCGATGATCTAGATTTTGAATGGGTGGTAAATGGTTCGAATTTAGATGATAAAGGTGATTATCGACCTGGAATGAAAGCAGCTAATCTTCATAAAGTTAGATCACCATTAATTGAAAATGATTTTACAAAAGAAGATATAAGAAAATTTGCTAGTAAAAGAAATTTAGAAACTTGGGATCGCCCAGCATCTCCATGTCTTTCATCTAGACTGCCTTATGGAACCAAAGTGACTATTGAAGCACTTCTTATGGTATCAAAATCTGAAAAATATTTAAGATCATTAGGATTTAAGATAGTTCGAGTAAGGCATTATGAATCAAAAGCATTAATAGAAATCCCTAAAGATGATTTTAATAAATTTAAGAGTAAATATAATGAAATATCTAAAGAATTATTAAAATATGGATATAAAGAAATTGAATTAGAAAATAAAGGATTTAGATCTGGAAGCCTAAATATTAAGGCTGGAATTATAAATAAAAACTAAAGGGATTATAAAATATGGATTTGCAAATTTCTGGAAAAGTTGCTTTGATTACAGGCTCTAATAGAGGAATAGGAAAAGCATCAGCAATAACTTTAGCTAAAGAAGGAGTAAACATAGCTCTATTAGCTAGAAATGAAGACTTGTTGCTCCAAACAAAAAATGAGATCTCAAATATTTCTCCAGAAGTAAAAGTTGATTATTTTATATGTGATACTAAGAATAATAATGAAGTTCAAAAAACAGTGAAAGATATTGAAAAAGCTTTTGGCACAATTGATATTTTAGTTAATTGCGCAGCTGCACTTCCAGAGGATAGTACTTTAGAAAATTTTGATGATAAAAAACTATTCGAACAAATAGAAGTTAAAGTTGCAGGTTATATTAGGTGTGCAAAAAGTGTAGCTCCAATAATGAAAAAAAATGGTTGGGGAAGAATTATTAATATTAGTGGTATGAATGCCAGATCGTCTGCAAATCTTATAGGATCCATG
Source organism: Chloroflexota bacterium (assembly GCA_002719295.1). Lineage (GTDB taxonomy): Bacteria > Chloroflexota > Dehalococcoidia > Lucifugimonadales > Lucifugimonadaceae > TMED-70. Next base: position 3,213 of record PBHC01000015.1, on the reverse strand, counting down.
AGAAATATTTCTGTTAGCTCATTGACAAAAAATCTTGCTGATAACCTTGGTGAATACGGTATAAACGTTAATGTTATTCATCCGGGACTAACTTATACAGAAAGAAGTGATGAAAAAATTGAAGAATTATCAAAAAAAGAAAATATTTCAATTGATGATGCAAAAAAGAAGATGTTGTCTAACAATTCAATAAATACAGTTATTACTGCATATGATATTGCTAACATAGTTGCTTTCTTGTCGTCACCAATATCTAAATCAATAAATGGAGAACCAATTCCGGCTGGAGGGGGATGGAAAGGAGCTGTTTACTACTAATTATTATGAAAATAAGAAGAAATATTTCAAAAGAAAGGCTTTATCAGGGAAAAGCTGTTTCATGTATTGCTGCTTGGGGATATTCTGGTCCAGATCATATTGAAAGATTAGGGCCTTTGAAGCCTCATGGAGTTTTCTTGGAAGGAGAGCATGGAAATGTTGATCCTCCAAATATCTCAAATTTTACAAGAGCCTGTGACATTATAGGAGCAACTCCAATAGTAAGGATTAATCAAAATGATCAAGGAGTTATTTATAGAACATTAGACTTAGGAGCATTAGGAATAGTTGTTCCACACGTAAATAATAAAGAAGAAGCTGAAAACGTTGTTGAAGGAGGGAAATTTTATCCATTAGGCAAAAGAGGATCTTTCACCAGTAGGCAAGGCATTGGAATAGAAAATTATCATGATTTAGCTAATGATCAAACAATGTTAATCGTTCTTTTAGAAGATATTATTGCAGTAGAAAATTTAGACTCTATCCTTGATGTTGACTATATTGATGTATTTATGGTTCCATCAGGAGATTTGGCCCAATCAATGGGGCTTCCAGGTCAAGCAAACCATCCAGATGTTCAAAAAGTAGTTGATGAAACAATGAGAAGAATAACAAAAAGAGGAAAAATTACAGGTGCTATTGCTAATAAAGATAATGTTAAACATCAATATGATAATGGCGCTAGGTTTTTCCTATGTGATCCTAGGCCCTATATGTCTGAAGGATTTCAAAAGTATCAAGAATTTGCTAGAAAGAATGTAAAATAATGGAAATTAGAAAGAACAGAATAAAGCAAAGATTAAGAGATGGTAAACACGTAATTGCAATAGAAAATTTAAATGACGCTGATACAGTAGAGCAATTTGCCCCAAATGATCCTCACTGTTTCTGGTTTGAAGGAGAACATTTTATTGTAAATCCTCAAAATATAGGTGATTTGACAAGAGCATCAGATCTTATCAATGCAACCTCTATAGTTAGAGTTCCAAGGCCTGAATATCAGCTTATTTACCACGCATTTGATTTGGGAGCACAAGGAGTTGCTGTCCCTCATGTGAAAACTAAAGCAGATGCTGAATTAGTTGTAAAAGCTGCAAAATTTGCACCTATAGGTCAAAGAGGCATGTTCACTAGCAGACAAGGGATAGGTGTAGATAATTATTTTAGAAAAGCTAATGATGAAACCTTTGTTTTGGTCTTTATTGAAGATTTAGAAGCTATAGAAAATTTAGATGAAATTTTAGAGGTAGATAATATAGATGTTTTTTTTGTAGGACCAGGAGATCTTTCTCAGGAACTTGGCCATATTGGAGAACAAAATCATCCAGAGGTAGATAAATTAGTTCAAGAAACAATTCATAGAATAACTAAAAAAGGAAGAGTTGCGGGTACGGTAGCAAATATAGGTAGTTATGAGTGGGCAATGCAAACTGGAGCTAGATTTTTCTTATCTGGAGCCTTAGACTGGATAAATTATGGATTTAATGAGTTTAATGAATTTCTAGCTAAAGTTGAAAATTAGTTATTTCTTAGTAGTATAAAAATCAAAAGATATTGTTGTATTTCCCGTTGGAGTTATTGATACAAAAGTTATTTCCGAAATAGAGTTTCTATTTTGAGAAACTTTTAGAATAGTATAGTTTTGTGGATCAGTTTTAATAGCAATTTCATCCAATAAGTCATCATTTCTATTTGAATCAACAATTGGAGACATATAAGCTGGTACACCTACAGTGGTAACTTGTCCTAAATCTGTAAGATTTACTGTGAAGGTATGCCTGACAAGTTCATAACCTAAATCTCCAGGTGGCAAAGGTGTAGGTGTAGGTGTTGGGGTCCATGTAGCAGCTGGCTTTGGTGTAGGAGTTGGAGTCCATGTAGCAGCTGGAGTAGGAGTAGGAGTTACCAAGACTCCATCTTGAAAATATTCCCAAAGGATTGGAGTTGGAGTAGGTGTAGGTGTTGGGGTCCATGTAGCAGCTGGCTTTGGTGTAGGAGTTGGAGTCCAAGTTGCATCAGCTATTGGAGTGGGAGTAGGGGTCCAAGTTGGGACAGATAAAGGTACTGGAGTAGGAGTCCAAGTTGGCATGGATAAAGGTACTGGAGTAGGAGTCCAAGTTGGCTCTGGATTATAAGTAGCATCTAAGTAAACTATTTTTTCTTTTTCTACTACTTTAGTTACTTCTACAGTTACAGTTTCAATGATCTTAACTGTTTCTGGTATTGTAATTGGTTCTTCTTCTTTTCCACAGCTGTAAATCAGAATTAAAAAAATTAGTAATAAAGTTTTTTTCATATGTTTTAAAAATAATAACCTTGAGAAATTTTCTCAAGGTTATTATTACTTATTTTGTTCTATTAGCGCATCCTTATGGGAACATAGGAGGCGGTGGTCCTGGCGGTGGCGCGCTAGGAGGCGGAGGACTATAAGCCGGCTCCGGTGGAGGCGGTGGTGCCTCATAAACTGGCTCAGGTGGAGGCGGGGCCTCATAAACTGGCTCAGGTGGAGGCGGGGTATATGTATCCGCAGGTGGTGTATATGTATCTGCAGGAGGAGGTGCCATATCTCCACCAGGAGCAGGGTTATTAGGAGGAGGTGCCATATCTCCACCAGGCATTCCAGCAGCAGGGTTACCAGGAGGAGGTGCCACATCTCCACCAGGTGTAGCTCCAGCAGCAGGATCACCCATTCCAGGCATTCCAGCAGCAGGGTTACCCATTCCAGGATCACCCATTCCAGGCATTCCAGCAGCAGGGTTACCCATTCCAGGATCACCCATTCCAGGTGCTCCCATTCCAGGCGTAGCTCCAGCAGCAGGATCACCCATTCCAGGCATTCCAGCAGCAGGGTTACCCATTCCAGGTGCTCCCATTCCAGGTGCACCCATTCCAGGT
>PBHC01000014.1:0-31498 GCA_002719295.1 Chloroflexota bacterium | reverse complement strand
TTTTTGGTATCAAGATATTAATGGAGCAAGAGATAATTATGGAAGCTTAATAGATGATGGAACTTGGGTTTTACAACCCGTACTACCAAGTAATGAGTGGAATGCGCATGCTTATACAGACGCTGATTGGCCATGGGGTGGTGGTTGGTCAGATAATATTTCAAGAATAGCTGGTGGAAATTAATCAATTAATAATTTTTTACTCAAAGAATATAGAAAATAAATTATAACTTTCATAATATCTTTAAAAACCTAAAAGTAATTTCTAAAAAGGAAAAAAAAATATGTCTAATAAAAAACCAAATTTTATCGTTTTTCTAACAGATGACCAAGGATATGGAGATCTTTCATGTATGGGAGCAACTGATTTCAAGACTCCTTCTCTTGATAAATTAGCTTCAGAAGGAATTAGATTTACTGATTGGTATACAAACTGTCCAGTATGTAGCCCAGCTCGTGCATCGTTACTAACAGGAAGGTATCCTGGGAATACGGGAATTAGAGGTATTTTGCCTGGTCACAGAAAGGCAGCTGGTTTGCCTGAGTCTACACCAACTCTTCCTAAAATTTTAAAATCAGAAGGATACAATACTGCTATGGTAGGAAAATGGCATCTGGGACTTGAAAAAAAGTCTAGACCTAATAATCATGGATTTGATGACTGGTTTGGTTTTTTAGCTGGAAATGTTGATTATTATTCTCATATTTACTACTATGGAGCCAACACCAAAGATAACATTTTACCTCAAGTAAACCCTACCCATGACTTATGGGAAAATGAGGAAGAAGTATGGATGGATGGTGATTATTTTACAGAAATGATTACAGAGAAATGCATAGAATATCTAAGAAAAATGACATCTGATGATAAACCTTTTTTCTTATATGTACCATTTAATGCTCCACATTATCCTATGCATGCACCTAAAAAATATATGGATAGATTTTCACATCTTCCATGGGATAGACAAGTAATGGCAGCAATGCTTAGTGCAATGGATGATTCAGTAGGTAATATAATGGATGAGCTAAAAAGACTAGGTGTAGATGAAAACACTTTAACATTTTTTACATCTGATAACGGACCTTCAAGAGAAACTAGAAATTGGTTAGATAGTACTTTAGATCCATATTACGGAGGAACAGCTGGAAAATTTAAAGGACATAAAGGAAGTTTATTTGAGGGTGGAATTAGAGAACCTGGAATAATGCATTGGCCAGGAAAAATCCAAACAGGAATTGTCTCTAGTGAACCTTGTGCATCTATGGATATTGCCCCGACTATTTTAGAAGCTGTGGGGGTGAATTTACAAGATCATTATTTAGATGGTAAAAGTCTAATAAAATTAGCCAATGGAAAGGATTCTCATTCAGAAAGAGTAATGTTTTGGGAATATTTAGATCAAACAGCTGTAAGAAAAGGAAAATGGAAATTAGTACTTAAAGGGAAATTAATTGATGCCTATGGGCCAGTCCCTGAAGTTCATCTTGCAAATTTAGAAGAGGATATTAGTGAATCAACAAACCTTGCTGATAAAGAACCAGAAATTACTAAAGAGTTAACAAAATTAGCACAAGAGTGGAGAAATCAAATTGAAGAAAAATGGATTTCAGAATATGGAGCACCAAGTGAAGCTCAAAGACTGAATACTCAGATGGGATTGAAATAAATAATGGATAAAAAAATAGTAATAATAGGTGGAGGAGTTGTGGGTATGAGCACAGCTTTTCATTTAGCAGATAAAGGTGTAAAAGACATAACAATAATTGAAAAAGATTCTATTGGAGCAGGATCAAGTTCTCAAGCTGCAGGTATAGTAACTTGTTTACAATGGAATGCCACTTCAGTTGTTGCTAGGATGAAAACTTTGGATTTATTTGAGAACTTTAGCAAAATATTAGATGGATATACATTCCAACAAGTTGGGTGTTTAAATTTATCTACAAAATCTGATTTTGAAGATGGATCAAGTTTACGTGAGCTACATGATAATTTAGGAGCTAAATATGAGACTTACATTGGAAGAGAATTAACAGATAAATTTTCTGATGTTATAACAAAAGATGATGAATATGGAGTACTAGATCCTAGAGGAGGATACAGTGAACCTGACACTTATATTCCTGCTCTAAGAAAAAAAATAGAAAGTATGGGCGTTAAAATCCAAGAAAATGAGATAGTAAATAATTTTATTTTTAATGGAAATAAAATTACAGGAATCGTAACTTATTCAAGGGAAGAAAAATCAGAAAAAAAATATTTAGCAAATGATGTCGTTTGCACAGTAAATGCTTGGACAAATGTTCTTTTAGAAAATCTTGACTTTAAAATACCTATGAAAAATTTTATTCATGAAAGATTTGTTACCGAGCAATTTGATAGAGAATTAAACCTTCCTGCAATAAATGACAGGGTATATCAGAGTTATATTAGAGGAACTGAAGATAATAGAATATTAGTCGGTACATCCCAACATAACCCAGAAAACTTTAAAATAAACGATAAGGATTTTAATATTAAAGAATTAGCCCCTTATGATAATGCATTAGATTTTCTTAAAGAGTCTTTTCAACATCGAGTTCCAATTATAAAAAATAAAAAGTGGGATTATCATACAGTTGGTCTAATTAGTGTAACTGCTGATGCTACGCCAGTTATTGGGCCTGTTCCTAATATAGAAGGTTTTTATCTTTGTTCTAATTTTCATTCTGGAGGCTTTGCTTATAATCCTGTTGCAGGATTACTAGTAACTGAACATATTTTATTTGGTAAAACAAGCATTGATTCAGATACTTATTTGCCTAGTAGATTTAAAAATTTTGAAACAAAATCATACTTAGACAAAACACATAATCTAGAAGATTTAGAGGTAAAAAGACACTAATATTAATATATTATTCTTATATAAATAAAAGGGTTTAAAATGGAATTTATTCATTCTGTAAAAGAAGCATACAAAAGAGTTTTAGACTTTACTGGAAAAACGGGGCGTTCTGAATTTTGGTGGTTCAAATTATATTTCTGGGGTGGAGTTTTAATTTGGAGTATAATTGACTATTTACTTTTTGGTTTTATAATCTGGGACCCATATTCTGATTTCGGATGGCTAGGTGCAATTTGGATAATTTTTAACTTGCTACCGTATTTTTCAATAAACAATAGAAGGCTCTTAGATACAGGAAAAGGCAATTGGAAGATAAAACCTCCATGGCTTTTACCTTTTGTATTCGTCATATTACAAATATTACTTGTTTTGTTCATTATTATTGGATGGATAATACTTTGGATTTGGTGGAGTGAAGAATCATACGAATCTGACCCAGAAAAAAGACCTATAGGGATTCCTCAATAGAAAGGATAGATTATGACTCAAAGACTAAAAGATAAGATTGCTATTGTTACTGGAGGCAATAGTGGTATAGGAGAAGCAACCGCAAAACTTTTTGCTGATGAAGGCGCAAAAGTAATTATAATGGCGCGAAGAAAAGAAGAAGGTAAAAGAGTTGAAAATGAGATAAAAGAAAACGGCGGTATTGCTAATTTTGTAAGATGTGATGTAGGAGACGAAAACATTGTCCAATCTGCAGTAAAAGAAGCTGCAAATTTATATGGGAAAATTAATATCCTATTTAATAATGCTGGACATGGAGCCGCAGGAGATTTCCCAGAGTCTACCACTGAAGATTGGAATAGTGTAATTAACGATAACTTAAATGGTACTTTTTTTGTATCTAAAGCTGTCTGGCCAATTATGGAGAAATCAGGTGGAGGAGCAATAGTAAATATGTCATCATTAGCTGCTCAAAGAGGTTTTTCTCCAAAAATGAAAGAAGTTTTTGGAACAACTGCACCATCTTATTATGTTGCTAAGGCTGGAATTGATGCCTTAACTAGGTACATGGCAGGTGTTGGAGGAGATAAAAACATTAGAGTAAATTGTATTAGACCAGGTCAAATAATGACACCTGGAGCTACTAGAGGTACTCTTAGTGACGCAGATGGTGGACACCATGTATTTGAATCAATGTTTGATTTAACTCAAATCATTCCAGGTCCAGGTTATCCAAGAGATGTTGCTAACTTAGTTTTGTTTCTAGTAAGTGAAGAATCAAGATTTATAACCTCAGAAATTATCAATATTGACGGTGGAGTTGCAGCAAAAATCTAACAAATTATTAATGAATGAAAAAAATTACATTTTAATGTGCATGGAAAGAGCAAAGAGTCTTCTTCATGAATATTTGGAAAGTCTTACAATAGATCAAGTTTGTTATCAACCTTCTCAAAACTCTAATTCGATCGCTTGGATTGTATGGCATACAACCCGAGCTTTTGATAGAAGAATTTCTTTATTAGATAGGAAAGATCAAATTTGGATGATAGATCAGTGGTATAAAAAATATAATTTACCTGCTTCTGACAAAGACTTAGGCATTGGGCATACTTCAGAAGATATTTCTAAAATCAGACCTTCCGAAGTTTCCGATATGACCAATTATTTTAATTCTGTTTATCTAAAAATGACTAGGTTTTTTGATAGTAAATCAATCAATTTAGATGAAAAAATTGCTGAAACTGAAAATTCTATTGGACATGAACTTATGAGAATGGTTACAGGAACTTTTCAACATTGGGGACAAATAAACTATATTAGAGGGATAATTGAAAATAGAATATGGTATACAGGTAATACAAATGAAAAAAGGTGAAATAATATGTCCGTTTACTCCATAAGTAGTATAGAAGTGAAAGATTGGAATGCTTACAAAGAATACATGAAACTGGTTCCTTCAGTCATAAAAAAATATGGTGGGAAATACATAGTAAGAGGAGGAGAAATTTTATCTGATAATACAACTTGGAAACCTAAAAGAATTGTTATACTTGAATTCCCAACTGCAGAAGACATGAACGATTTTAGAAATTCTGAAGATTATAAACCTGTTGCAGCAATTAGATTAAAAGCATCTACCAGTGAAAGTTTCGTTGTAGAAGGCATTTAGTAATGAGAAATTTTAAATGGAAGAATATCCCTGTAAATATTCCTAATACTCAAAAAGAATGGATCTTTTTTTCAATAATAACTATAGGCTCTACTATAATTTCAATTTATTTTATAATTTTTTCTCTAAATGAAAGTGGTAGCTAATATGAAAATAAATTCACTATTTAGATTTCCAATTAAGTCATTTACAGAAGAAAAAAAGAGTCATGTTGAAATTAATGATTCAGGAAAAATAATTGGAGACAGAGTTGGGGCATTCAGATTAGGAGAGGATTCAAATGAGTATGATCAATGGCTGAAAAAGACAAATTATCTTTCATTAATGCACGTACCTTACTTATCTCTTATAAATATAAAATTTGATGAAAAATTTGAAAATATAATTATAAAAATCCCTAATGAAAAGGAAATTAAAGTTGATATTTCCGAAAAAGAAAAAATTGAAAAAAAAATATCGATTTTTTTACATAAAAATAATTATAAAAAAAAATTTAGATTTATATTCCCAAATAATGAAAATACCAGTTTTCACGACACTAAAGACGGGCTTATAAGTCTACATTCTATGGCAAGTGAAAAAAAATTAAATAAAAAAATTAATGATGTAGAAGGAATAAGATTTAGAAGTAACATAATCTTGGAAGGTTGTGATGCATTTGAGGAATTAAATTGGATAGGAAAAAAAATTCTTATAAATGGACTACAATTCAATGTGGAAAAAACTATAACTAGATGTGCTGCTGTAAATTGCAATCCAAATGAAGGCAAGTATGATAAAAACATATTAAAAGTATTGCCTGATTTAAATGGCATAAATGAACCATCTTTTGGGATAAAACTAAAGCTGATATCCAAAGGCGGATCAATAAATGTAAATGATCCTATAAAAATAATTTAAGCCTTATTTGAAATTTTATATAAAATTTCTCCTACTAGTATGGACATCATTATCCCCCATCCATCTCCCCCGCTAGCTACATAAATCTCTTTATTAGAAACTTTATCTATGAAAGGTAAATCACTCTTAATACTTGGCCTTAAACAAGCTGTTTGACTATGAAATTCAAATTCAGATATTTTAGGGTATATTTGAATAGCTTTTTTCAAAAGTTCTTTTTTAGAATCTTCAGTTATATTTTTATCAAAGCCTTTATCTTCCACAGTAGCAGCTACCCAAATCAATCCATCTTGCTTTCTTACAATAGAACAAGGGCCATGAAGGTGGAAATTTGTAAACATATTTTCTTTATCAAGAAACTTAATTATTTGACCTTTAGATGGGATGATTTCTTCTTTTAAATTCATCCCTTTAATTGAATTAGTCCATGGTCCAGCTGCTATAAAAACTTTTTTGGCATTATAGATGTTTTTTTCACCAAAAACTTTGGTTGTATGTTTTTCTTCAGATATTTTTTTTACTTCATCATTTATAAAATAATTTTTAGAAACTTTATTAAATAATTCTTCTCTATATTTCTTGGAATTTATAAATATTGTTCCTTCAAATCTTGCAACCATTTTATTAGATTTTTGACTTAAAAATTCTAAATCAGAAATATCTTTATGTTCCAAGGAAAAGTATTTTTTTTCTAAATCTATTTCATCTATTACTTTTCTAATCGCTTCAAATTCAGATTTATTTTTATAAAAGTGATAGGTTGGCTTAATTTCTAAATCAATATTTTTTTTGAATGAACTATCTAAATCTAAAAATTTTTTGTAGGCTCGAGTACTAATCTTTGCAACATCTAATGGTTTAGTTTCATTTCCATGCCCTGCTCCACCCAAAACTGGATCAATCCTACCTAGAGCATAATGCGAAGCTTCTTTCGGGTTTATTGATTTATCAAGCAAAATAACTTCTTCATTTAAATCTAAAAGATAATTAGCTATTGAAAGTCCAAATACTCCAGCTCCAATTATTAGATTTTCAGTACTTATTTCTTTAATCTTTATGTCCTCCAAAAGCGTTTCTCATTGCTGATAAAATTTTACCTGAAAATGAGTCTTTATTTTTTGAATTAAACCTCTGTGAAATTGAAGCATAAATACTTGGAATCGGAACAGATAGATCTATAGATTCCTTAATCGTCCATCTTCCTTCTCCAGAATCACTAACCATAGAACTATATTTAGATAATTTTGTGTCATTTTTCAATTCATCAGTAATTAGATCTATTAGCCAAGATTGAATTACTGAACCTGATCTCCAATTCTGAGAAATTTCATCAAGGTTTAGGTTAAATTCTTCCTTCTTTTTTAATATTTCAAGACCTTCAGCTATAGATTGCATCATTCCATACTCAATTCCATTATGAATCATCTTTACATAATGACCAGATCCAGCGATTCCAACGTACAAACCGTTTGGAGATTCAGGGGTTGAAAGAGTATTAAAAAGTTTTGAAAGATCTGAATATGTTTCTTTTTTGCCACCTATAGTCAAACAAAAACCATTTTCTAATCCCCAGACTCCCCCACTTGTTCCACAGTCTAAAAATTCAATATTTTTTTCTTCACATTTTTTTGAATTATTGATTGAATCTTTATAATAACTATTCCCTCCATCAATTATCACATCTCCCTCATCAAGTAATTCTATTAGATCAGAGATCGTATTATCAGTAGGAATTCCACTTGGAACCATTACCCAAAGAATTTTTCTTCCTTGAAATTTATTTGATAAATCATCTAAACTTTTGGCTAGTTCAAAAGAAAAAGTATCACTATTTGAAATATTCTCATCCTGATCATAGCCAAAAACCTTGAAGTCGCTTTTGTTCAACTTCTCTGCTATCTGTCCACCCATTTTTCCTAAGCCTATTATGCCTATTTCCATTAAATCCTCATTTTCTATAATATTGTTTTATGAATTTTATGTTTTCTATTTATAAAATATTTCAGAATCGTGTTTTGGTTCATATCCTATCTCAATTTTTGGTGTTTCGATATCAAAAATATTATAAGTATTATTAGATACTACATAATAATGAGCTCCAGATTTAATTTTTCCTTTTAGAAATGTTTTATAACAATTGTCAACGAATCGAGCTGAATCTTCTTGATGACACCAAACGGAAAAATATGCAACCTCATCTATCATCTGATTATTATCATTAATTCCACCCCATCTTGTAGCAATCGCAGATTTTCCTGTAGCTGCAAACCTTTGGCACCAAGATTCAACATATGCTTTTTCTAAACCATAATCACCAGTCGGACAAGGTTCTAAATTTGAACTTAATAAGTCAGGCCATTTTTTCAATTTTTCAAAATTTCTTTTTGAAATAGAATAGTATGGTTCATTTTCAAAAGGGAAATATGCACCTCCAGTAGCATGTACTGAGCTAGATGCAATTACAAGAGATTCAGGACAAACCTCTTCAATAGACTTAAAGACGATATCTGTCATTTGATTCATCTTATATAGAGGATCAACTCTGGCTAAATAAATAATTAAATCTTTGTCATTTAAATATTTTTTTAATTTTTGAGTTTCATTTAATATATCTATATCAACAAATTTCTCAGATATATTTTTATTTTTTAATTTATCTATAGAATCACTTAAATCAAAAATAGTAAAATTATAATTTGAGTCAAATACAGGCAAATATTTCCTTAAACCTGATCCTACAGTGCCTTTTCCACCAAGAAGAGCGACTTGAATTGTTTTGTTATTTTTCATAATTAAATAATAAATCTAAAATGATAGATTACATAATAATTTTCACAAAAAAAACAATTATTCTTTTTCAGTAGATCCTTCTATAGAAATATTAGGTATCCAATTTAACCAACCAGGAAGATACCACGCCCTTGTACCAAGTATTTTCAATACACTAGGTACTAAAATTGATCTTACAATTGTTGCATCAATCAAAACCGCTGCACCGAGACCAAATCCCATAGATTGAAAAAATGTTATATCTCCTAAAGCAAAACCTCCAAAAACAGCTACCATTATCAAAGCAGCACCAGTAATAATACTTGCTGTTTTCCTAAGTCCAAAAGCAACTGATTCGTCAGTTGATTTAGTTTCATCAAAATTTTCTTTTATTCTACTCAACATAAATACGTGATAATCCATTGATAAACCAAAAAGAATACTGAACATAAATAACGGTAGCCAAAATTCTAGTTGGTCTACTTGCTGAAATCCAATTACTTCGATTAGAAATCCTTTTTGGAATACTAAAACAAGAAGACCATAAGCTGCTCCAACAGATAAAAGATTCATAATTATTGAAGCAATTGAAATAGTTATAGATCTAAATGCTAATAAAAGTAAAAACAGACTGAGCAAAAGAACAATTCCAAGTACTAAAGGGAAATAATCATCAGTCATTGTGACTGCATCTACTACTTCAGCAGAAATCCCTCCAACATAAACTTTATATTCGCTTTCAGGAATTCCTTCAAATGAACTAGGGATCATATCATTTCTAAGTCTTTTGATTGCATTAAGTGCAGGTTGATTCTGGGGATCTCCTGGAATCATAGATGTCAATTCAGCGTAATTTATACTTTCTTCAACCAATACTTCAGATGGAAGGAAAAAATCATCTTCAGATAACTTTGACTCAAGGCTAGAAATTGCATTAGCTATTTCTTCTGTACTTACATTAGCATCTATTACAATGTTTGCAGGCATATCTGCACCATAACCATATTTTTCATTTAATAGTTCAAATCCTACTTTCATTGGTTCATCATCAGGTAATGCAGAAATACCACTAGTACCCTTTTCTAAATCAAAGTAAAAATAAGAAAGAATAACTAGAAACAAAACGGCTAAAGACATACTTAGAACAGATCTTTTCATTACTTGAATTGTTATTGCATTCCAGAAACCGCCTTCATCAATATTTGATTTGGTGTTCGGTGATAAGAATCTAATTGAAATTCCTTTTTTTCTCAAAAAAGAAACCAAAATTATAATAAGCATAATTATTCCTGATACTATTAGAAGTTTTGGACCTAGCTCTTGTGTCACTGCAATAATTGCAAATCCAATAACAAATAATACTATAGTGGCTAATTTAGGAACTTCAAAACTATTAACCCTATCTCCTAATAGTCCAACTATTGCAGGTAAAAGAGTAATTCCTGCAAAGACTGCAACAAACACTACTACTATAGCTCCGGTTCCTAATGCATGAAAAGTTTTTTCCGGTATTACAAACATTCCAACTAAAGCGAAAACAACAGTTAATCCACTAAACATTACAGCTTTGCCAGCAGTTGAGCCAGAATTAATAACTGCCTGTATTTTTTCTACTCCCAATTCTCTTTCTTCTCGATATCTCGAAAGTATAAACAAACAATAATCAATACCGACAGCTAAGCCCATCATAGACATTATGTTTGGAACAAATTCATTAAGACTGACAAATTGCCCAATTATAGAAATCAACCCAACAGCAATAGTAATTGATACTATTGCGATTATAACTGGTATAAATGCTGATGCTACAGATCCAAAAACTAAAGCAAGAATAATGATTGCTACAGAAATACCTATAGTTTCACCTGTAACAAGATCTTTTTCTGCAAGCTCTAAAAATGCATGCTCTATTGATTCTTGTCCAATAAAATAAAAATTAAAATCATCATTTGAATGTTCTTCAAGTAAATGTACAAGCGGTCCCACTAGTTCACCAGATACAAATGGAGCTGCCATCATGACTGTAGTGCCATCAGGAGATGGATTAATCTGATAATCTTTAGCGGTTCCAATATTTTGATCTACACCTGCTTTATTTATTTCATCTTGAACTAATACAAAAAATTCCCCTATAGCTTTAGCATATTCATCAGAAGGAAACTGATAAGTATTTGAATTTATTACAAGCAGATTATCTGACGATTCATCTTGAGATTCTGAAACAGTTTGTTTAGGTTTATTGGATTCTAATAAATCCATTTTTGTATTCTTGAGTTTACTAGCAAGCTTTGATTCTGTATCAATAGTTGCTCCATCTCCTCCAGATAAAGCTTCAGAAAGATAATTTTGAGATAAGAAACCAGATAATCCTAATAAAATAACCCAAATTAATATAACAAGATAAGGTTTACGAGCGCAAAAAGAAGTCAGGGATTTTAAATTCATTATTTCCTCAAGATTTTTATAGACATTTAAATTATATGCTTATAAGAAACTCTTTGCATTGCATATACAATATTGTCATATATTCTTATCATTTTTCAATTTAATTAGTTTTGAACTATACCTTGTAAAATGTGAAGATTTTATGAAGACTTTTTAAAATATAAAATTAGGTATAAAATGAATGAAAAAAGTTTATAAAATAAATTTATGAAAATTACATCAATTAAGTGTGAAATTTTAGATAACAACTTTCCTTTTATTTTTGTTTCCACAGACGAAGGTATTATAGGATACGGTGAGTGTTTCAGGCGTCAACCTAGGATTACAAAATCTATTGTTGAAAATCTCCTAGAACCTGCTTTAATAGGGAAGGATCCTGTTAACACAGAACAAAGATTTAAGGACATGATTCGGGCAGGAAATGCCCTGGAAATAGGTGGAGCTATTTGGATTGCAATAGCTGGTATAGATATTGCTTTATGGGATATAAAAGGGAAATCTTTAAATCAACCAATTTATAATTTACTTGGAGGGAAAACAAAAGAAAAAATGCCAGTTTATGCGAGTTCTATGAAAAGAGATCTTAGTCCAACTGATGAAGCTAAAAGAGCTGTTTATTATGCTGAACAAGGATTCAAGGCATATAAACTTCATAGCGCGGTTCCTGGAAAGATTGATGATGATGCGGATCAGACTATAGAAACGGTAACAGAAGTAAGAAAAGCAGTTGGAGATTCTTTTGACATCTTAGTTGATGTAAATGGAGCTTATTCAGTCCATCATGCAATAGAAATTGGCAAACAGCTAGAACAACTAGGAGTGTTCCATTTTGAAGAACCTAGACCTCATTATGATCTCGACGGTTTGAGAAAAATTTCAGAATCTTTAGACATACCTATAGCATCTGGAGAAAATATTTACAGTGAATATGAATATAAAGATTTGATACTAAAAGGAAAAGTCGATATTGTTCAACCAGACATAGTAAAAACACCAGGGTTCACTACTTTCATAAAAATCTCTAAATTAGCAGATATTTTAGGAATACCATTAACATGCCACAATACCCAACCAATCATAAGTACTGTAGCTCATGCACACTTCGTTTGTTCTAGTGATAATTTTCCATATGCTCAAGAATATAATATTGAAAACATCTCAATAAGAGATAACTTTCCAATATTAAAGGAGCCTATAAAAATTAAAAATGGATTACTTGAAATTCCTGAAGGACCAGGATTAGGTATAGATTTTGATATGAAAATCATAGAAAAGCTATCTAGCTAATTTTTTTTCATCTCTAATAATGAGACCTTAAACATTTCTAATGTTTTTTCAATATCATCTTCAGTATGAGTAGTAGCTAAATGAACTCTACCATTTGAAGAAAGTCTAATTCCTTTATTAAAAGCTATTTCACAAAAATACTTATACTTGCTTTCATCACAATTGATAAAATGGTCTCTCCAGTCTCTAATATGATCTTTATCTGTAAAAGAAATAGAAAAAACAGATCCAAGGCCTTGAGCATGTATATTTATATCAATATCTCTGGAAAGTTTATTAATTCCTGTGATTAATTTTTTTCCTTTTTTATCCAAATCTTCAAAGAAGTTTTTGTTATTAATCATCTGATCCAGCGATGCATTTGCGGCTGCTATTGAAGCAACGTTTGAGTTAAAGCTACCTCCATGGTAAACAGTGCCATCTCCAACATAATCCATTATTTCTCTTTTACCTGCAAGCATTGCAATTGGGAATCCTCCTGCAAATGATTTTGCAAAAGTAGCTAAGTCAGGATTTACTCCAAAATATTCTTTAGCACTTCCTCCCAATATTCTGAATCCAGTTATAACTTCATCAAATGCTAGTAAAGATCCATTTTCTTCACAAAGTTTTTTTACAGATTCTATATATCCTTCATCAGGAATTATACAATTTGTATTAGCAAGTATAGGTTCCATTAAAACTCCAGCAATTTGATGATCGTATTTCTTGAAAATATCTTTTAGGTGTTCTATGTCATTCCATCTAGCAATTATCACGCTATTTTTTGTATTCTCATCCATTCCTTTAGATTCAGGAACAGCTTCTGGGCTAGATTTATCTCCTGCTAATTCTAAATCAGGATGAACAGAATAATTAATCGAATCCATCCAACCATGATAATGACCTTCAAATTTTACAAATAATTGCCTATTTGTATAACCTCTCATTAATCGAATAAGTAATTGATCAATTTCAGTTCCGCTTGATGCAAATCTAACTGTCCAATCATTAGTATTAAGAATGTTCAATGATTTTTCAGCTACTTCAATTTCTTTATCAAACTGTGCAGCATAAATCATTCCTTTATTTATTTCCTCAGAAACTTGCTTATTAATAAATTCAGGTGCATGCCCAAAAATATTAGGACCCATCCCTTGAATATAATCAATATACTCATTATCATCAACATCCCAAATTTTTGACCCTTTAGCATTTTTTATAAAAAGAGGAATCTCAGAATGTTCTAAAACTCTTATTTGAGAAGAAATACCACCAGCTATATATTTTTTTGCCTTAGTATAAAGTTTTTTTGAATTATTTATATTATTCATGCATAATCCTGACTTTTGAAATTATATTAAAGTTTAAGATACTAAATTTTATAAATTTAACATATAAATTATTCGCATATAATATTTTTAATAATTATTTTTTTCAAGGATTAAAAATGGCTACAAATTATCAGCAAGAAAGATCAGATGGTGTGAGAATATCAGATGCTTGGAAGTTTAGAGGACTAAAGACTGTAATTTTAGAAAATAAAAATATAAGAGTTCTAATCATTTCAGATAAAGGAGCAGATATTTCAAGCTTTGTTTACAAACCTACTGATACTGAATTTATGTTTAAAACCCCTTGGGGAATTCGAAACCCTAGCCTTACAGTTCCATCAACTGGTGATTCCGCATCAGTTTGGCTAGATTATTATGAGGGGGGTTGGCAAACAGTTATTCCACATGGAGGTTATCCAAGCGAATATTTTGGCGCAGATTTTGGAATCCATGGAGATGTAAATAATATACCATGGGATGCAAAAATAATTACAGATACTCCAGAGATTTGTACTATTGAATTTAGAGGAAGAAGTGTTAGAAGTCCTTTTGAAATATCCAGAACAATTTCTTTAAAAGCAGAAGATTCTTTCCTTGAAATTGACCAAAAAGTTACAAACTTTGCTGAAGAAGATTTAGATATTGTTTGGCTGGAACATGTTGCCATTGGGGGAAATTTTTTATCAGAAAAATGTACTCTTACTTTACCTAAATGTAAAATACTTACACATCCTGAAGATGTTGATAAATCGTCAAAATTAAAGCCTGCTTTTTCTGGAGAATGGCCTATGGTTGATCTAAAAGATGGAACAAAATCTGATTTCAGAAAAATACCTGGTAAATCTGATAGATCATTGGATATGGCATATTTCACTGAATTAAATGAAGGTTGGTACGTAATAAAAAATAATGATTTAAATATTTCTTGGGGACTAGAATTTCCTAAGGAATTATTTAAGTATGTTTGGTATTGGAGAAATTTTGGAGGAGGATATGGATACCCATGGTACGGAAGATGTTACAACGCTGGATTGGAGCCTTGCACTGGATGGCATAATGGAGGAGTAGAACAAGCTGAAAAAAATGGATCTGCATATTCAGTAAAGGCAGGTAAAACAATTTCTGCAAAAATAAAAGCAGGAGTTGTGTTAGATTACATCGAAGAGAAAAGAAATAATCCTTTTTAGTAATTACTCTCCTTGTAAACCAGCATCCCATCCGCCTTTAGCCATTATTCCTCCGTCAACATTTATGTATTCTCCAGAAATAAATGAGGATGCATCGCTAGCTAAAAATGACGCTACTTGACCAATTTCTTTTGGATCTCCAACTCTTCCTATTGGAATATCTTTACCAAATGATTCTAAACTTTCTTCTATATCACCTGTGATTGATGTCCTAACCATTGGAGTATTAAATGTACCTGGATTAATGGTATTGACTCTAATGTTACTCTGTATATAGTCAAGTGACATCTGCCTTGTCAAAGATATTACAGCTCCTTTACTAGCAGCATAAGGTGGAACCAATCTTTGGGATTGTAATCCTTGTACACTTGAAACATTAATTATTATTCCTTTTCCTAATTTTTTCATATGAGGAATAGAGTATTTACTCATCAAAAAATAACTTTTTAAATTAACATTAATGACTGCATCCCACATTTCTTCAGACGTATCTTCAACATTTTTGTAAGATGAAGGAGGTTGTATCCCTACATTATTTACTAAAATATCTAACCTTCCTAAAATATCAATACACTCTTCAACTACCTTTTTAGGGGAGTCAGACTTAACAAAATCTGCTTCTACAAAAATTGCCTTTCCGCCTATAGATTCGATATCTCTAACTGCTTGATTACCATGTTCTTTTGAAATATCTGCAATACAAACAGTAGCTCCATTTTCCGCAAGTACATCTGTAATTCCTCTTCCAATACCTTGTGCTCCTCCAGTTACTATTGCTACTTTTCCTTTATGATCAAACATGTTAATCCTTTCTAAGTTTCTTCTTCAAAAAGTATACACGATTTATATTTATGGTGATATTATAAATTTCATATTGGAGTAAAGGTGTAAAGTGGAATATCATATTGAAAAATTAGCGTCTCCTAATGCTGTTGTTGGAGAAGGGCCTGTTTGGAGCCCAGAAGAAAAAAAAGTATATTGGACAGACATATATGGTGGAAAATTATTCAGGTATGATCCTGAGAAAAAAACTAATGAAATAATACACGATGGAGTGCAAGTAGGAGGATTTAGATTTAATAAATCTGGAGGTTTAATCTTAGGATCTTGGGAAGGAATTATTCTATGGAATTCAGATGAAGATATGGAATTTATAAAAAAAGGAAAAGTTGATGGGACTGATGTAAACATAAGAGTAAATGATGCGATATCAGGACCTGATGGAAGTTTTTATTGTGGAACAGATGCTACTAAGTGGAGTAATGATGTGGTTTTTAGAATTAATCCTGACAAGTCGATAGATGTTATTGATGAAGGAGTAAAACTTTGTAATGGAATGGGGTTTTCCCCTGATGAAACCACGTTTTACAGTACAGATTCTCTAAGAAAAATAATTTATCAATGGGACTATAACAAAAAAAACAAGTCCTTAGGAAATAAAAGGATTTTTGTAAAATTAGATGACGCAAACACAGGAATTGTAGATGGAATGACAGTAGATTCAGAAGGGTTTATATGGTCTGCAATTTGGTTTAGTTCTAAAGTTATGAGATTTGACCCAGATGGAAAACTAGAAAGAGAAATCACTTTCCCTGCAACGCAAACCTCATGCCCAATGTTTGGAGGGAAAGACTTAAATGAGCTATATGTTACCACTGCAAATTCTGGAACAGGAGAAAATCCAAATGGCAGCGAACCCAAAAATTATGACTTCAAAGCATATAGAGGTGGTGATTTATATAGAGTAAAACTAGATATACAAGGGAAACTAGAATACAAAACTATGTTTTAGAATTCTTAGATTTTTTATGAAAAAAAACAAATTGATTGTTTTAGTCAATGAGCTAAAAAACAACGAAAAAAAAATAAAAAAATATATAGATTTTCATGCAAAGCCATTTAATGAAGTTGTAAAAGACTTAGAAGAAAAACCTATAGGAAGGATGAGGATTTTTATTAATAGTAATAAGCTTGTCATGTTACTAGAAGTTGATATAGATTTTGATTTAAGTGACGGAATTCACATAGAGCCCTTTAACAGCAAAGTTCAAGAATGGCAAAACTTAATGGGATCTCTTTTTCAAGAACTTGAGTCAGGAGAAACTAGAGAGTGGGAAAAAACAGAATTAATCTTTGATACTAAAAATTATTATTAATTTTATAAGAGGTAAAGAATGAAAAAAAAATTCATCGAATATAAAGGAAATCCGAACCATAATTTAAAAGATATGGAATTGCGATCAAAAGAATTTTATGAAAATATCAGACAGCGAAAAACGATTAGGGATTTCTCTGAAAAATCATTCCCAAAATCAATAATTGAAAACTGTATTAAGTCTGCAGGAACTGCTCCAAGTGGGGCTAACATGCAACCTTGGCATTTTGCAATTTCATCTAAAAATGAAGTAAGAAAAATTCTTCGAAAAGAAGCTGAAAATGAGGAAAGAAGTTTTTATAAAAACAAAGCTCCTAAAGAATGGATAAAGGCACTAGAACCACTAGGGACTGATGCTAGTAAACCTTTTTTAGAAATAGCTCCCTATCTAATAGGAATTTTTTCAAAAAATTTTAGCATACTAGAAGATGGGTCTAAAGTGAAGCATTATTATTCAAAAGAATCAGTAGGGATATCTACAGGTATTTTAATTACAGCATTACACATGGCTGGCCTATCTACATTAACACATACCCCAAGTCCAATGGGGTTTTTGAATAAAATATTTAAAAGACCAAAAAATGAAAAACCTTTTTTGTTATTGGTTGTGGGGTTTGCAAAAGAAGATGCATTAATCCCGGACATAGATAAACTACCATTAGAAAAAATTTCTTCTACAATTTAATAAATAACTTACAGGGGGTAAAAATGGGATTACTTGATGGAAAAAAAGTATTAATAACCGGTGCTAGAAAAGGAATTGGAAGAGGGATAGCAATAACTCTTGCAAAAGAAGGAGCAGATGTAGGTTTAAACGATATTATAGACGATGAAGTTTCACAAAAATGCGTGGATATAGTTTCAAAACATGGAGTGAATGCTACTTTCCACAAAGGTGATGTGAGCAAAATAGAAGATATAAACTCCGTATTTGACTCTTTTATAGATGCTCACAAGAAAATTGATGTATTAATAAATAATGCCATCTTCCCAGATCAACAAAGGCCTTTTTTTGAAACTGATGAAAAGTATTGGGATAGAATGATGGATTTATCATTGAAAGGATATTTTTTTGCTTCTCAAAGAGCCGCTAAAGAAATGATAAATAATGACACAGGAGGAAGAATAATTTGCCTTTCAAGTGTTCATTCTTATGTAGCAATGCCCAATTGGACTGCATATGGAACAGCAAAGATGGCCCTGAGAAGAATGGTCAAAGGAATAGCGGCAGATCTTGCTGGAAAAAATATTACTGCAAATTGTATAGCTCCTGGAGCCATTTCAAACCGCTTACCTGATGATATTGAAGATGAATCAATTGATGGTCCTCCTCATAAGCCTGAAGATTTCAAGAGATTTATTCCTGCTGGGATTGGAGGGCTTCCTAGTGATATTGCTAACGCAGTTGTATACTTATCTTCACATCTTGGACAATATGTTAATGGAGAAACTTTATTAGTTGACGGAGGCATGATAGCTTCACAAAAAATTCATGATTGAAAAAAATAACTCGAGAATAAAATGAGGAAAAAAATATGATAAAAATACCAATAGCAATAGTAGGTGCAGGAGGAATGGGAGGAAGACATTTGAGAGCCCTAGGAGCGTTATATGAAAGTGGGATGGCAAATGTTGAGTTAGTAGCTGTTTGTGATAAAAATGAAGGAAATGCAAATCATCTAGCTGACAATGCAAAAGAATTATTAGGGAAACGTCCTATTGTATTTAATTCTCTTGAAAAAATGAAAAAAGAAATGCCTGAAATTGAGGGTGTTGATATAACTACAGATTCAGGTTCTCATCATCAAGTAGCCGAAGAAGCATTTAATTTAGGCTACAACGTTCTATGTGAAAAACCACTAGCAATAACCATAAAAGGTTGCAATAAAGTTATAGAAGCTTGGAAAAAAAGTGGAAAAGTATTGAGTGTTGCCGAACAAGAGAGAAGAGACCCTATATGTAGATTGACCAAAGCATTAATAGATGCAGAAGTAATAGGTAATCCTTACAGTTTTCTAAATGGATCCGCCAGAGGCTCTAAAGATATAATTATTCTCCCATGGAGACACCACAAAAACATGGGGGGAATTTTTGTTGATGCAGGAGTTCATATTGTAGATCAAATGATGTACTATCTCGGAGATATAGAAGAAGTATACGCTGTGTCAAAATTGTGGGAAACAAAAAGATATAAAGGTGAAAAAATAGGAGTCTCAAACTTTTATGAAAAATGGGCTAGCTCTGTACCAAATGAGATAGATGCTGACTCAGAAGATATGGTCATTTCCACTATGAAATTTAAAAATGGCGCCATCGGACAATGGACATCTTTTTATGCAGCTCATGGTGAAATTACAGAGTACGCAATGATTTATGGAAGTAAAGGTTCTATGACTCCAGCTAAGCAAAGGAGAGGTGATCCTTTGAGATTAAATCTTGATGGAATAGGAGAAATTTCTGGAGATCAAGTTCTTGAACTTGTTCCAAATTTTCATTTAGATGAACTTACATCACGTTTATTTCAATCAGAAAGATTGGGTTCATATAAAACCCCATTTGAAGATGTTGATAAATTTTTAGTTGCGCTTGAATATTATGAATTAGGACAATGTATAACGGACGGTACAAAACCTGAAGTTGATGCATACGTTGGAAGAAAAGATTTAGCTGTCTGTAATGCTGCTCTTGAATCCTCTGTCTTAGGCAGAAGTGTAACTATTGAAGAAATTGAAAATGAAATTACTTCTGAATATGAATCAACTATTAATGATTATTGGAAAATTTAAAGAAAGAGAAGTTAAATGAAAATAGCTAAAGTTGAAACTTTTTTTGTTTCTAGGTTTTTGGTTGTAAGAATTACCACTGAAGATGGTGTACAAGGAATTGGAGAATCATGTTACTGGTCATACCCTAAGGCGGCTGAAGCTACAATTCACGGTTTTAGAGATGCTTTAATAGGAATGGAAGCAAATGATATAGAACACATATGGAGTTTTCTTTGGAGGTATAATTCTGCATTCAGAGGCAACAGTATAGGTGGGGCTATTAGCGCTATAGATATGGCATTATGGGATATAAAAGGTAAAAGACTTCAAGCCCCAGTCTGGGATCTTTTAGGAGGGAAAGTAAGACAAAAGATAAGAGCTATAGCTTTGGGAGTTAGTGGAGATACTCCAGAAGAATGTGCTAAAGGGGCTAAAAAAGCCTTAGAGGATGGTTTTACAGCACTAAAATTTACCCCTATGCCTAATAATTGGGCTGAGTTGTCATACTCAAAAATGATTGGAATTGCAGTAGAAATGGTTGAAGCAGTAAGAGAGACTGTAGGATGGGATTTTGATATAGGGGTTGAAATTCATAGGAATATGCAACCTCATGAAGCGATAGCTTTTTGTGAAGAAGTAGCTAGATTAAGGCCATATTTCATTGAAGATCCTATAGTTCCTGATTCTGTAGTCGCAATGGGAGATGTTTCTGCAAAAATGAAGCTACCTTTAGCTGTAGGTGAAAGAAACATGGGTATATGGGAATTTAGGGAGTATGCACAACTTGCAAAACCTGCTTTTTTCAAACCTGATATTGCTGTAGCTGGTGGAATAACAGGTGTAAAAAAAATAGCTACAATAGCTGAAGCAAATCATATCAAAATTTGTCCTCACAATTTTCAAGGACCAATCGCGACAGCTGCATGTGTTGCATTAGGAATATCATCTCCATCCTGGGATCTTCAAGAATCTATTCAGGAAGATAAGCCACCAAGAAGGGATATGACAGATGAAATAATTAATTTAGAAAATGGCTGGTATTTTCCTTCAGAAAAACCTGGATTAGGAATTAATTTTAATGAAAAAGCTCCAGCTATGCATCCATTCGATCCTGCAAAAATACCGCCTCCAATTTCAAGTGACGGAAGTGTAGGTTTGAGATAATTATCTTAATTTGTGAAAAATATTGCCCAAATTACTGTAAGTATAGTTAGAAAAATTAGAAATCTATTCGTATATTTGGATAATCCAATGGTTCTGTTTATAGATAAACCTAAAAAGCACCAAAAATTATGAAAAATAATTTGTAAAAAAAGAAAACTTATAGGAACTAAAAAATATAATTCAAAAGATCCACTTAATCCTTCAGTAAATTTTGAAAAAGCAATTAAGCACATAGCCCATGTTTTTGGGCTTAATGGATGTACAAAAAGACCTTCTTTAAACTTAAGTATTTTCTCATAAGAATACTTTTTTTCGTGAGAATTCCACCCTTTCATTGATAACCAAATCATATAAATAACACAAATATACGAAAATGATTCCATAATTATCGGATAGTCTCGAACTAATAAACCTAAACCCAAAGAAAATAATATATTAAGTAATAATTTTCCAAAAACTAACCCAGATAAAAATGGTATAGATCTTAAATATCCATATTGAGCACCGGTGGAAAGTAGGAGTAAGTTTGCAGGCCCTGGTGTACTCACCATTAATGTTATGAAAACCCAAAGAGGGAAATATTGTGAAAAAATCTCAAACATACTACTATAATATTTATTTAACCAAATTTTATCGGATTTTAAATATGAAAATAGAAGAATTAAATATTTACCACGTAGCAATGCCTCTTATAGACCCATGGATTACTTCTTATGGAGCAGACTATGAAATACATTCTATTTTGATTAATGCAAAAAGTGGTGATTATCAAGCATGGTCAGAAACTTGTGCACTAGAGTTACCAACATACTCGTATGAAAGTGCAAATTCAATTTTTTATAATCTATCAGAAATATTTGGAAAAAAAATCATAGGTAATGATTATCAAAATGCTAAAAATCTAAATGATGACTTGAAAGTATATAAAGGAAATCCATTTGCAAAAGCAGGTCTAGATATAGCTTGGTGGAATCTAAAAAGTGAAATAACTAATACTCCTCTTCACGAACTAATAGGTGGAACAAGGAAAGAAGTAGTAGCTGGAGCAGATTTTGGAGTTGAAAAAGACATTGATACTTTGTTAAGTAAAATACAATTAGCAGTAGATAAAAAAACTCCTAGAATAAAATTAAAAATCAAAAAAGATTGGGATAAAGATGTTCTAGATGCAGTTAAGTCCACTTTTCCGAAATCTATTTTTCACGTAGATTGCAATGGTGGATACTCTCTAAAAGATTTAGATTTTTTCAAGTCTATTGATAAGCATGAGTTAGCATTTATTGAGCAACCCTTAAATTCTGATGATCTAATTGATCATGCAAAATTAGCAAAATTAATTGAAACCCCTATATGCTTAGATGAATCAATAAATGGGGTAGAAAGAGCCGTACAAGCAATTGAGATAGAAGCATGTAAATATATAAATATAAAACCAGGAAGAGTTGGTGGTATTACTAATTCTTTAGAAATCAATAAAATTGCTGAAAATGCTGGCATTCCTGTATGGGTTGGAGGAATGCTTGAAAGCGCACTTGGAGCAAGTATTTGTATTGCATTGGCTACACTAGAAAACTTCACTTATCCTGGAGATTTATTTCCTTCAGACAGATTCTATACTGATGATTTATGCAAACCAGAAAACAAGTTTAAATCACCATATATTTTTGAACCATTAAACGTATTGCCAAAGCCTGATTCTGAGCTTCTCGAAAAGTACACAGTAAAATCGGCTAAATTACATTAATTACAGCAATTACATACTGAACTGCAAGAGTGATTATTAGATGGAGGGACATCTAATGCTGGATTTTTATCAAAAAAACCTGAAGGCTTAATAGAAAATCCAATGTAAGCGACTGGCATTACAGGCCAATCTTCTAATCTTGGTATATGGTTATGCCCTAATGTATACCAAACAACTAAATCTTTATCTTTGGTGTCTCTTTTTGATTGAATCCATTTTGGGAGTCCGTCTCCTCCAGGATGCTGTTGAGGATAATCTCCTGAAGCATATAATTCTTTATTATTAAATTGTGTAACCCAAAGATGTGCGTTCATAAAACCAGCTCTCTTATTTACAACAGAATCTTTATGACTAAACGGAAGTAGATTTTCTCCAGGAGCTATCTTATAACTTACAGGCTCTCCCATATAATTTTTCTTTGAATTATTTGATATTGTCCAATATCTAGCTGCAAAAGGATCAACTATCCTTGCTCCTTCACCTTCATTTTGAATTAATGTTTTTTTTGTAGAAAAAGCATTACCGTGTTTATTTTCTTCACTGATTGGATCTAGAATTGTATCAACTTCATATACCGAATTTTCGATTCCATCAACCATCATGTCTAACCTAACATTAAAAAAATGTTGATGATTATGTGCAACAACTTGAGGAGCTACTAAAGTACCATGTTTTGGCTTAACTCCAGGAGGTACAGCTGAAGAATTCACAATCCCAGTTAATTTCACCTCATATTCAATTCCTCCATCCTGATAAAAATACCAAAAAAATCCATACTCATAGTTACCTACTGTAACAATTGAAGAAATCACAAGCCTCCTAGATCTTCTAGTTTCAACTTCTCCTGTTCTAGTGTCAGTATGTTTCCACAAAATGCCATAATCCTCTTCATGCATACAAATAGCATTCTTAATCAATGTTGCATTTCCTCTTATATCGAATAAAGATGCATCAAAATATCTTATTTCACCTAAGCAGTCACATCCAAGTTCTAATGAATTGGCACATTTTCCTATACCAACTTCTCCTGCATCAAAAACTTGTTTTTTAAAATGGTCATTAGTTGGATCTCCATACGGTACAATCATTTCAGATAAAGATGCCCTATATAATATTGGTCTTAATTTTCCATTATCTTCATACCCAACAGTATGAATAACTAATCCTTCACGCTTAGTAAAACCAATTCTCAAATTCCATTTTTGCCACTTAACCTCATTTCCATCAACCTTAAAGCTTGGACCCTCTGGCTGGGTGATTTCAATAGGTTTTAAGTCTGTTCTAAATTCCTTTTGGTAATTTTGAGAATAATTCCCATCGTTTGGAGGAATTGGAACTGTACCAAAATCTTGAATATCTACAACTTCATTTTTATTTAAATCTAATATTATTGAAAGACCTTCAATTGGTCGCGCATACGCATTATCTTCTGGTTCCCT
Source organism: Chloroflexota bacterium (assembly GCA_002719295.1). Taxonomy (GTDB): domain Bacteria; phylum Chloroflexota; class Dehalococcoidia; order Lucifugimonadales; family Lucifugimonadaceae; genus TMED-70. Next base: position 7,326 of record PBHC01000014.1, on the reverse strand, counting down.
TCTAATCCAACATCTTCCAATTGCTAATCTTTTACCTTCTTCATCTTTATTTCCAAAATTAGATATAGGCCAAGGATCAATCTGTAATAGATCTGGATCTGTAATGCCTCTTTTTTTCAAAGCTGCAATTACCTTAGGATCTTTTTTCATCTTTGATTCCCATTCATTAAAATTCATTTCTAAATCACCAAAAATAAAAGCTGGTTGAACGTTAGGAATAAATTCACATCTATGAATTTTTTCACTTATTAAATTTATTTCAAGCTCATAAATTTTTTCTTCTTTGAAATTTAGCACTACAACAAATGCATTTCTGTCTATATGATCCCCTTTTTTGAAAGAGAGTACTTTTTCCTTAGTTGGCTCAAGAAGCATTATTGTTTCAAAAAGTAATTCTTTTCCAAGATCAGACTTAGCCTTTACTATTTCAGATATTTTATTAATTTCATCAAAACTTAAAGGATCTAAAGGATGAGTAATAATATTATTAAATTTGACTTCTGCAGATAATTTTTTAGATTTGTTCAACTATATCTCCCCAATTTTGTAAAAAGATTTTTACTTATTATATTCAAATGATTTTATTTAGAAATAAATAGATTGGCATTTAAGTGATTTCTTAGATATTTCAAATATAAAAAACTATAATATAAATATTCATATTTTAAATATCCCTAAATGTATGTCAGATAGAATAAATAAATTACATAGATATATGAGGATTGGGTTGAATAGAAATGGTCAGTTTCCTAGCCAAAACGATCTAATAAAAAAATTAGATTTAAGTGTTGAAGCGTTTAAAGAATTAATTATTGATGCTCAAGAATCTGGCAGAGATATAAGACCTGATACATTTGAACTTAACCAATATCTGAAGATTAATATTAATGAAATTGAATTTGGAACTGATGAAAAAGAACCTTTTGGATATAAAGATTTTATACATTACAATAAAATTCTGAGTGATCTAGTAAGAGATTTAGATTTTAGCAATGATGAAAAAACTGAGGATATTTTAGAATTTGCAGGGACTATTGTAAATTTCCTAGAAATTTTAATAAAAAATGTTACCAAAAAGTCATCTTTAATAGATCAAAATAAAAAAAATATTGAAAGTAATTATGAAGAAGTTATGTCAGTATATGGTGAAAAAAAAGAACCATTAATCAATATTAAACAATTACAAATAAGTATAGATAAATTCTTAATTCCATTTCAAAGCATTTTTAATAGGATTGGAATTATTTTTGAATCATATGATATGCAAATTGAAGAACCATTCAATGAACAAAATATTATTGAGGATTATAACAATATAGATTTCAATGAAATAGAAAGTTTTTTAAAGTTATTTTATGACGATCAATTGGGATTATAAATAAATATTGTATTTATGAATTAATATGTACTTTCAAAGATTTTGATTTTTTATCATAAGCTTTTTCGAAACCTAATTGTATATCCTTTGGTTCATAAGTATGAGTTACTATTCCCTTGTAAGGATGATCGCCAGAGGATAGTATTTCAATCGCAAGTTTGAAGTCACTGATGCCATTTATGTTCGCATAACAAGTTGTATTTATAAAATTAATTTCTTTCATCATAGGTTGTAAAAAGTCCATTTCAATTTTTTCACCAAACCTTCCAAGAATTAGTACATTGCTAACATTTCTAACAACATTTGCACTTTGAACTAATGAAGAATTATTAGTTCCTCCAACGCTCTCAATTGCAATATCGACTCCTATTCCACTTGTATTTTCCAAACAAGCATTTTCAAGGTCCCCTGGTTCTGCACTAACAACAATATCCGCTCCCATCAATTTGGCTGCCTCTGCTTGATGAGGATATTTTGCAGAAGCAATTATTTTGGATGCACCAAAAAATTTTGCAGAAGCAATTGCACCTAATCCAATTGATGCTGATCCTACCACAGCAACAGTCATTCCTGTCTCAAATTTACAATATCTAAGCCCATGGACAGAAATAGCTAAAGGTTCCACTAATGCTCCTTGACTGTAGGTCATTTCATCAGAAATTCTATACATACCAAAAGGTTTGCGAGTTACATATTCTCCAAACCCTCCACCTGTATCTTGTCCAGGATTTATACAATGTCTTGTGTATCCAAAGTTACAATAATAGCAATCTTGACAAGCTCTTCCTGCTCCACCCATATCTATGGCTACCCTACTTCCAATCTCTAAATCTCCTGAATAATTTTTGGGTAATTCTTCAATTATTCCTGAAACCTCATGTCCCCCAGGGATAATCTGAGGTAAATTACCAGCTTCAGTAAAATGAGTTTTATTTTTCCTTTCAATAGTATTGTGTAAATCCGAACCACAAATTCCAGATGACATTACCTTTACTAGAGCTTGATCATCAAATATTTCCGGCATTTTTGTTTTTTTAAAAATATATTTACCTTCAGCCATATCTAATCCGGCATTCATTTCTTTTTTTGACATTCTATTAATCCTTCCTAGAGGTTATCATCCAAATATTATATTTTTATTGATTTTATAATTCAAAACTTAATGAACAAATCCAACTTTTTGACCTTTGAAATCAAGATTAATTACATTACTATCACAAGTTTCACACCATACTTGTAAGCCTTTTTCAGTCCAACCTATAGCAAAACCAGAAATACCAACGTTTGAATTTTCAATAACTTTTGCTAAAACATCTACTCTTTTTCCTTCTTCTTCTGGAATATCACCACAGTTTTTACAAGTAAAATATTGAAGAATAAATAGACCTTTTTTTGCATTTTCAATCATTAACTCTTCAGCTCTTTTAGAATGGTGATCTGACTCATTTTTTTCAGCTAAATTATCTAATTCATCATGATTCATTAACAGCTCTCTTAATTTTAATTTATTTACTAATTATTTAGTATAAAGAGATTACTATAAATTTTCATGGAAATGGATTATTTTGTTGAAATGATTTAGAGCTAAAACAAATTATATAAATTTATTCGTAAATGTTTAATTTGGAGATTTTTTCAGCATTTTTTAATAACTTCAGACTACTTGGACCTAATTTCTCTATATTTAATACCTTTCCTTGCAGTCTAAATTTTTCCGTTATTTTACTCAATGCTTCAATAGAAGACTGATCCCAAATCCAAGATTCTGAACAATCTAAAGTAATAGTTTTTTCAGTAAAATTTAAAGGATTAAGAATATTATTAAATCTATTTATTGATCCAAAAAACAATGTCCCTTTTAACTTATAGTTGGCTTCAATGTCTGAAATTTTAATTTCCTCTATTATATTTAAAAAGTTTGATGATTTCCAAGCGTAAGTTAAAGCAGATAAAATAACACCAACAATCACTGCAATAGCCAAGTCTTGCCAAACAGTAACAGCTGTTACAAGAATTATAACTAAAGCATCTTCCTTAGGAACATTCCTTAATATTTTAAATGAAGTCCAAGCAAAAGTACCAATTACGACCATCATCATTATTCCAACCAGTGCTGCAATAGGTATCATTTCAATCCATCTTGAGAAAAATAAAATAAAACATAAAAGAGAAATAGCAGCTACAATTCCTGATAATCTACCTCTTCCACCTGAAGAAATATTTATCATAGATTGACCAATCATTGCACAACCGCCCATTGCTCCAAAAAAACCACATGTCAAGTTGCTTAAACCTTGTCCTACACATTCTTTATTTGGTTTACCTTTTGTATCTGTAATTTCATCAATCAGCGTTAAAGTTAGTAGACTCTCAATTAATCCAATACCAGCTAATGTTAGTGAAAAAGGAAGAACTATCCATAATGTTTCTAAACTCATTGGAACACTAGGAATAGTAAATGCAGGTAAATCTCCTGATACAGATGCTAGGTCTCCAACAGTTAGAGTATCTATTTTGAATAAGATTACGACTAAAGATAAAATAATTATTGAAATCAATGGAGAAGGAATTATCTTTCCAATTTTTGGAACCTTAGGAATAAAAAAGATTATGCCCATTGTGACTAATGTAAGAATTACCATAATAGATAACTGACCACTCTCCAGCCAACCTCCGTTAAATAAAACGTTTATGGCACTATGACTCCCTTCAGAATGTGAGGTTGCACTATGATCCTTAAATTGTCCAATCTGACTTAAGAAAATTACAATTGCCAATCCATTTACAAATCCAAGCATTACTGTAGATGGAACAATATGAATAAATTTTCCTAATTTTAATAAACCTATAATAATTTGTATTATTCCAGTTAAAATAATAGCTGCAAATAAATACTGAACTCCATAAATTGCTACTAATGAAACCATCACAACTGCCATTGCTCCTGTAGCACCAGATATCATTCCGCTTCTTCCTCCAAATAAAGATGTAATAATTCCAACAATGAATGCAGCGTATAATCCAACTAAAGGTTCTACGCCAGCTACAAAAGAAAAAGCTATTGCTTCGGGAACAAGTGCTAAAGCCACAGTCAAACCTGAAAAAAAATCTAATTTGGGATTATTAGTTATTTGATATTTTGCCAATAAGTTTAAGAGCATGAAGGAAACTATATCAGTATGAATTAAGCATTTTCTACAAAATATATTACGAGTTATAACGATAATTTATAGAATATAAATTATTTGCCAAGAGATTATAATAAATTCTATGAAAATAAATTTAATTATATTTTTAGCATTAATTTCAATTAGTTGTTCATCAAACGAATCAGACGAATCTATAAATATCGAAGGTAATATTTCTCCTACACAAACTCCTGTATCTATGAAAGAAAAAAAAGTAGCAACAGAGTTAATCACTCCTACAAAAGCTTCAAAACCTTTAGCAACTTCAAAACCTTTAGCAACTTTAAAACCTGCTACACAAAATAATTACGAAAGAAAATTGTTACCAACGGTAAAACCTGCTACAGAAAATAAGAAAAAAACAACTTTTTATCCAACTGCTATACCTACCATAACTCCTACTCCTACACCTACTTATCCAGCTAATGCTATAGTATTTGAAAGTTTAGAGTTTGAATTATATATAAGAGAAAAGATTGATAAGGATTATATTACTTTAGAAGATATATCTAAAATTAAAGAGATAAAAATAGGGGGCCAAATTGGTCAAACGAATTTAAATAATAAAATTAGTATGGAAAACATAAATGATCTTAAATATTTTAAAAACCTTGAGGAATTAACTATTAGAGAAGCTGGAATAAAAGACATAAATGGAATAGAAGAACTTCAAAATTTAGAACATTTAGATCTTACAGGTAATGATATTGAAGATATAGAAAGAATTGCTCTTTTGAGAAATCTAGAACATCTCTATATGTATGATAATAAAATTTCTGACATTTGGGCTTTTACCCCACAAAGAAATCCCTACTTGAAACATTTATGGTTAGATGGGAATAATATCCAATCACTTGGTCCATTTATACCATCAATAAATGAATTCGCAGGACAATTAACTCATATTGGAATAAGTAGAAACCCTATATTATCAGAAAATTGGGAACAAGCATTTAATGAAAATGTTAGGACTCTTCAAATTGGAGGACTAGAAATAGACAATAAAATACTTAAAGAATTATTTTCTCAAAATCATGGGTTCCCAAATTTAGGATATATAAATTTGGGAGGAAATAAAAAAATTTCTGATTTGAGCCCATTATTAAAACTCAAATCATTAAAAGAAATATCTATAGAAAAAAAAGTACAGGGATCAGCATTGGACGCACTAATGAGAGATGGTGGTATAGAAGAATTAGAAAAAAATGGAGTTAATGTAAATTTTGTAAATTGGAATTACGATTAAATCTTACTGCTCTGAAATTTACTTAGAAATATTAATAAATTCATCAAATATCAAATAAATTAGGGCTAAATTATGGACGTCCCATTGGTTATAAAGCAAATTTTATAATCAATAGGACCTAATTAAGTATATCAAGTTGATTTTTTTTCAGGAAATTTTGTGACATTAAGTTATTCAAAAGTTAAGGTTATAGCTAAATTATCTAGTCTGTAATGATCTAATCCAAATTTTAATCAAGAATCTAACGTTGAATAAGTTTAATAAGATATACTAATCAAAGTAGCTGTTATATGAGTGCTATCAAATAGCAGTTATTTTTTAAAATGTCCTCAGTTTGATGATTTGAATGAGGGCATTTTTTTATTAAATGAAAAACTGTTTGATCAATAATATCTTAGATACACTGCTCATTTCTCCAGTAGCAAACCAACTTATGGACACTTTATTAAAATCTATGATTTTCATAAATTACTCCAATTTCCTGGATTTAACAAGTCAGTATCATCGATTGATAATTCTTTAGGAATAGAAGGAAGATTTCCATCGATTGAATTAATAATTTTTTGCAACTGATCTTTATTATCAACACCTACTAAAACTCTAGATACCTCAGGTATTGAAATCATATATCTAATGGTCGCTTCTAAAGCTGATAATTTATTATCAGCAAGCCATTCATGCCAAAATTTCCATAAACTACTCCATCTCTCAAACTGATTGGGTCTTTTCTTGTGATCCATTAATAATAGACCTTGTAAAAAAATGGAACGCGTGTGTATCTCTATACCTTTAGAATAGATTTTATTTAATAATCCATTATCAAATAATCGTCTATCTAAAATATTCATTGGAAATTGAATAATATCAATATCAAATCTATCAATAATCTTTATTAATTGATTATCAATATAAGCAGAAACACCAATTTTATTAACTAAACCCTGATCCTTGAGAATTTGAAGTTGTTTGAAAATCATTTCGCCACCAGGCTTTAATAGATCTTCACCATGATGGACTAACAATCCATATAGTGATTTTTGTTTTAATAATCTTAAAGACTGATATAAATCACTGATTACGAAACTAGCCACTTTTTCAGTAATAGCTTCCTGATCAAAACCTCTAGTTTTGGTTACGATATCAAAATCTTGAGTATTTACTTCTCCCAACACTTGTTCACTAGATCCATAAAGTTTCGCAGTATCTAACATTCTTATATCATTATTACGTGCAAAATTTATTATATTATTCACCTCATTTGGCTCAACCTTGACACCTGAATTAATACCATAATCTATACCAAATTGAACTGTTCCTAGTGCTATTTTTTCCATAATTATTACCTTCAATTAAAAATCTAATTTATAGGTTTTAAAATCTTGAATTGCTCTGATTCAGGAAGATTTAAAAATTCCTCAAAAGTTACATAAAATTCGTCCATGGTAAATCCAAACGCATTTTCAAAGGCTTTTTCTTTTCCAAGATAAAAAATACTAGGGATGTATTCTTTAAAA
>PBHC01000013.1:0-20865 GCA_002719295.1 Chloroflexota bacterium | reverse complement strand
GGAACACCAGTGGCGAAAGCGGCTCTCTGGGGAACACCTGACGCTGAGGCGCGAAAGCATGGGTAGCAAACCGGATTAGATACCCGGGTAGTCCATGCCATAAACGATGGATACTGAGTATGGGGGGTATCGACCCCTTCTGTGCTGAAGCTAACGCGTTAAGTATCCCGCCTGGGAACTACGGTCGCAAGACTAAAACTCAAAGGAATTGACGGGGCCCCGCACAAGCAGCGGAGCGTGTGGTTTAATTCGATGGTAAGCGAAGAACCTTACCAGGGTTTGACATGTAAGTAGTACTGAACCGAAAGGGGATGGACCCGCAAGGGAGCTTACACAGGTGTTGCATGGTTGTCGTCAGCTCGTGCCGTGAGGTGTTGGGTTAAGTCCCGCAACGAGCGCAACCCTCTTTGTTAGTTGCACTCTCTAACGATACTGCCCTTAAAAGGGAGGAAGGTGGGGATGACGTCAAATCATCATGGCTCTTACACCCTGGGCTACACACACGCTACAATGGCAAGTACAGACGGTTGCCAACCCGCGAGGGGGAGCTAATCCGATAAAACTTGTCTCAGTTGGGATTATAGGCTGAAATTCGCCTATATGAACGTGGAGTTGCTAGTAAACGCAGGTCAGCACACTGCGTTGAATACGTTCCCGGTCCTTGTACACACCGCCCGTCACGTCATGGAAGTTGGTAACACTTGAAGTCATTGCGCTAACCCTTTGGGAGGCAGATGCCGAGAGTGGGACTGATGACTGGGACGAAGTCGTAACAAGGTAGCTGTACCGGAAGGTGCGGCTGGATCACCTCCTTTCTAAGGATAAATAAAATCATTTTTATGATTATTATTATGGTCGTTTGGTGTATGTAAAAAAGAAATCTTAATGCTTGAGCGAGATTCACATTTGTTGAAGGGGCTCGCAATAATCTTTCTTTTTCACAAAAAAATACATCATTGTTAACGTACATTAAGTACAAACTAAGAACAAACATTTAAGGTCTTTTTCATTCACTGTTCAGTCTTCAAAGTGTTTTTTTTATTAGAAATAAGCTTTATTTTTTTTTTCTTGATATAAAATTACAAAAGAATAAAAAAACACTAGGGCCCGTAGCTCAGTCGGTTAGAGCGCTACTCTGATAAAGTAGAGGTCGGATGTTCGAGTCATCCCGGGCCCACCATTCTATTCTTAATTCATTTATTTACATAAACATTTCTATGAAGTATTTTCTTAAGAATAATGATATTGTTTTATAGAGCGAATTTATGAACACAAACCCATACAATCCAGATGATCTTGAAAACTTTTTATCAAGAATTCCAGAATCTAATATTCCACAATTATTACAATTGATTTTATTCTCTAGAGATTATGAAAAATTAACTGATAGTGAAAAAGAAAGTTTAATTGCTCATATAAATTTAATTAATAATTTAGACCCTAATTTTAATATTGCTGCTCGAAATAAAATAATAAATGGACTTAGAGTCAAAATTAAAAATGAAGATAGATCACTAGCACGCGCAGTATTTCAAAACAGGATAAATGAACTTGAACAAAGCAAAATTCCTATCTTAGATTTTGAAAGATTAATATCTACAAAATTTTCTGAAAGATATTTAGAAGAAACTATAAAATATGAATGGGGAAAAGTTAATTCTCATTATAAGTATATTAATGAATGGAAGTATATTTTTTCTAAAATATCTTTTTACAAAGGAGATTTGCCGGATGAAAGCTTTGATATATTTAGAGCTGGTACTAAAGAGGGTTTATCTTGGACTACTGAGATCTCAATTGCAAAATGGTTTTATAATAAAAACTTAATTAGTAATGAAAAAGAATATAACTATTTTTTGAAGTTAAACGTATCGAAAACAGATGTTCTTTTCTATCAGAATCACAGAAATGAAAATGAAGTTGTTCATATCCCAAATCTTGAAAAAATTGAGTTTGTTTCTGAAGAAGAAATTAAGAATATCCCAACTATTAATTCTCCGAGAAATAAAAGAATTGCTAAAGGAGAACTGTGAATTATTTTGCTGAAGCTATTAAGAGTGGAGTTAATGAATATTATGAAATCCTAAACAAGTCACTAAATTCACTTTCAGAGAATGAAATCATCTGGAGACCAAATGCTCATTCTAATAATATTATATTCTTGATTTGGCATATGGCTTTAGTAGAAGATAATTTAGTTAACAAAGTTTTATTAGGACAAGAAAGAATATGGATATCCAAAAATTATTATGAAAAATATCCAAAATTGAAAAATGAAATAGGCTTTGGATTTACTCAGAAACAAATAGATGAATTCCCTATAATTGAAATTGATTTCTTATCTAAATATTCAAGTGATGTTAAGAATCGAACAATTAATTTATTGGATGAAATTACGGAAAAAGATCTATCTTTAAAATATAGTTTTTTTAAACGAGAAGTTTCTGGTTATTTTATTTTAGGAAGGTTAATTACAGAATTAAATCAACACTTGGGACAGGTTTCATATGTAAGAGGAATGATGAGAGGGCTTAATAAATGAGTTTAGACTCTGGTAAAAAATACTTAATAAAAAAAAGACTCAGAATTCCACCAGTTATTTTTTTTATGCCATGTGTTGTTTGTGGAAATATAGAAAATTTTATTTTCAGAAAAATTGAATTCAGCAACAATATATTTGTAATATTAGGACTATTCATTTTTGTTTTTGCTATTATCATAATGCTTTTTTCACTAAGAGCCTTTTATTCTAATAATGAATCCCCTGCACCTTTTATAAAGACAAAAAAAATTATTACAACAGGAATTTTCAGGTATACAAGAAATCCAATGTATGTATCTTTTTTTGTATCAGCTTTTGGAATATCTACGATTTTTTCTTCTTTTGGAATTTTATTGGGAGCAATTATTGGAATATTATTAATACATAAATATGTTGTTTTGGAAGAAGAAAAAGAATTAGTTAAATTAAATGACTATAAAGAATATAAAAGTAATACTAGAAGATGGTTATAAATAAAAAGGACTAAATAATGGATTTAAATAAAATAATAAATGATTTCAAGGAATATGATTCTGCAACAGTTCAAAATGCTATGATTTTAGTAAGAGGGTATGTAGATGCAAATATTGATTATACTTCTCCTGAATTAAAATCCTATAATTTTGATGAACCTGTTGTAGGGATTGCTGTAACTGGAAAGGTTACACCTTTAAATGAACCTAATGCAAAAATAGATTTCAATGATTTATATGGGAATGTAAAGAACAGTGAATTCCCCGTGATAGTTGTTCTTGAAGACATTGAAAAAGAAAAAGGTCGTGCAGCTATAATTGGAGACGTAATGGCAAATATGGCAAGAGTGCTAGGTGCAGTCGGTATGGTTGCTGAGGGTTCAATAAGGGATATTCCCGGAATAAAGAAAGCAAATATGCCTGTATGGGGTACAGGAAGAGTCCCTGGACATGGACCATTTAATCTTATAGAAACACAAACTTCAGTAGAAATAGCAAAATTGAAAATTGATCCTGGCGATCTATTAATTGCAGATGAAGATGGTATAACTAGAATTCCTTTAGATATCGCAGAACAAACTCTTAAAAAGTGTATTGAAGTAAGGGAAAAAGAATCTGAAATGATGCTTGAAGATAATGTTAATAAAAGGTTTGAATTATATTGATTTCATGCTTATAAAGTTAGTAAAAGCTAAAATAATTTTTTCTTTAATTATGATTATTATGATAGTTTCAGTTTTTTTAAGTAGAACCTTTTAATAATAATTATAAAAACTTGTAAATCTTTGCATAATTAATAACTATCCTTATTTTTTCTTCTGATGTTAGAATTTATCAGTATTAACTTTCATTTTTATTTATGTTTGTACGAATAATAAGTATTTTTATGCTGGTGGGACCATTTATTTTAGTCTGGTTAGGAGTAACCAGATGTAATTAGGTTTTAGATATTATTATGATAACTATCCCTATAAATGCTAAAAAAATTCCTAAAATTTCTGATTTATGAATTTTTTCATTTAAGAAGAAAAACCCCAATAATATTGCGAAAACAGGGGCTGTATTTCCAAAAATTGTTGTCAAAGAACCAGTAATTGTATTTAATGACAAAAACCATAATAAACTTGAAAATGTAATCAATGAACCTGCAATTAATACTTTTGAAACCTCTTTTATGTTGCTAGTTGTTTCTAATCTTTGTCTCATGATTTCACTTAATATACCAAGTGCAATTACGCTGATTACAGCTCTAACAATAGCTCCTGTTAAGATACTACTTTCTATAAGAGCTTTGTCATTAAAAAATACCGCAATTCCCCATAAACTTCCTGCAAAAACTCCACCTAAGATCCCTAAAAGACTTTTATTTTCAAACTCTCTAAAGCTCTGAAAGTTGATAATAAAAATACTTATAAGAACTATTAATGCACCTATAAAAACTGCAATACTGTAATTTACGTTATTTATTGCGAAATCTAAAGTAAGGCTCATCAAAATTGTAGATACTGCACATAAGGTAAATGTTACTCCCATAGGATTATTTTTTAATGAAATAACGTAAAAAACAGTTCCTATACAACTTAATAATGCTGCTATGCTAAACATTGCTAAATCTAACGGCTTTTCATTAAAAATAGCTGACCATTCTTGTATAAAAGTTATTATTATTACCATTATTGATAATGAAATTAATGCTTCATAAAAAGGAAAACTAAAATATCTATTAAAATTAATTTTTTTTAATATCACGCCAGATGTTGTCCATGTAAAGGCACTAATTAAAGCAGCAAACTGAAAAAAAGATTCCATATTCCTATAAACTAAGGTTATTGATTAACTCATATGAGAGATTTAATTATAACTTATTGTTAACTAGTCTGGTCCAGAAATTTGATTAATACTTTTGATTCATTAAGAAATAGAAATTTTAGATTTTTAGTTTTTGGTATGATTTCGATGATAGGTGGTATGAATATACAAATGCTAGCAAGATCTCAACTAGGATGGGATTTGACATCATCATCACTTGCAGTGACCTTAGTCGGAGTAGGATTCGCACCACCAATGTTATTATTCTCTGTTTTTGGTGGAGTTGTTTCAGATAGATTTGATAATAAAAATATAATTCAACTAGGCCAGCTAGGTGTTATTTTTATAACTTCGTTTATAGCTATCTCAATTTTTACTAATACTATTACTATTTACCATTTAATTATTGTCTCTTTTTTTCAAGGAACATTTTGGGCTTTTATGATGCCAGCTCGTCAGTCAATAATAGCTGAATTAGTAGATGATAACCAACTTAATAATGCAGTTTCTTTAAATGCTGCAGGTATGTCTCTAACCACAATGATTTCTCCCGCAATAGGAGGATTGGTATATCATTATTTTGGACCAGGAATGACCTATGTATTAATAACTTTATTCTGCATAATCGCTATTTTTAGTACTTCGATGATTCCAAGTACTAAATCAAAGAATACTAAGAAACCTAAAATGTTCAGAGAAATCAAAGATGTATTTCTTGTTCTTAAGAGTAACAATTTACTTATGTATTTGATCTTATTGGCACTAATTACAACTCTATTGACAATGCCTACAAGAACCTTGTTTGCACCTTATGCATCTGAACGACTTTCAGGTGGAGCCTTACAAGTCGGATTAATGCTTGCATCTATAGGAGGTGGAGCATTGCTTGGAACTTTAATCGCAGCTTCAATCCCTCAAGATTCAAAAAAAGGAAAATATATTTTACTGACTTCAATTATTTCAGGTATTTCTATATTAATTTTAGGATTTTCATCTTTTACTCTTTTTTCTATTTTTATATGTTTCTTTTTAGGAATAGGAGATGCTGGTAGAAGATCTCTAAATCCTTCAATGATTATTGAAAAAACTCCTGTAGAGTTCAGAGGGAGAGTTATGGGATTCTATGCTATGAGTTTTGGATTTATTCCTCTAGGCGCAATTCCTATGGGAATTATCGCTGATAAATTTGGAGTGAATATAGCTTTTATTTTTTCAGGTATTGCTTTAATCATTTTTACAATTTTATTAAGCAATAAAAAAGTTATTAAAAGCTAATATTTTGATCAACTACTTCCCAAATATACCTGACAGCTAAAGATCTATAAGGTCTCCATTTTTCAGAAATTTTATATACCTCTTCGTCAGATGGGATATTATCTAATTTGTAAATTTTTTGAATGCCTTTTTTTACTCCTAGGTCATTTGCAGGGCAAATATCCTTATTACCTCCAGTAAATAGAAGGAAATTTTCAACTGTCCAAGGACCGATTCCTTTGATTTCACAAAGAATTTTTTTAGCTTCTTCTTCTTGGAGATTAGAAACAAAATTGAGGTCTAATTTATTATTTGTAATTAAGTTTGAAAGCTCTAAAATTGTATTTGTTTTTGATTTCGATAAACCTAAATTATTAAGTGTTTTTTCAGTAGAATCATTTATTGTAAGGTTATTTATTTTATCCCCATATCTATCAGTAAATTTAACATAAATACTTGATGCGGCACTTATACTTAATTGCTGTCCTATAATGATTCTAACTAATGATAAGAAGTCTGATTGTTTTTTATAATCGTCCTGAATTATAAAATTTTCTTTTTCAAAAAAATCTATAAATTTACCTAATTGTTTATCACTATTTATAAGATATTTGACTATCTTTATTCTTTCTAAATCTTTTTTTGCCATAATTTTATATTATTAAATATATAAGTTATAAATCGATTATAAATATGGATCATCAAAAATATCTAGACCCTAAAGTTGTAGGAGTAGGGATTTTAGAAAAAGAAAATAAAATTTTATTAGTCAAACGAGGAATAGAGCCTGGGTATGGTTTATGGAGTATGCCTTCAGGATATATAAACAGATTTGAAAAAGTTGAAGATGCAATTGAAAGAGAACTTCTTGAAGAATGTGGAATAATAGTCAAAGCAGATTGGATATCTGGAGTCTACTCAAATACTGATTCTCCTATCATTCTTCTAGTTTGGAATTTAAAATTTATATCTGGAGACATAAAACCTTTAGATGAGACATTAGAAGTAGGTTTTTTTGAAATCAATAATCTACCAGATTTGGCATTTGACCATGATTTAGAAATTATTTCTAGCTGGAGAAAAATGAAAAAAATTATGTAGCTTTATGGCTTTCTATAAGTCTATTTACTCTTTTCCAAATAGAATCTGCTACCCTAGATTCAGTTTGATGCCCTCCAACTATGCTCCAAGATGATCGATTGTTATTAGCCATTTCTAGGTAGCCATTTCTAACTTTATTATGAAAACTATTATCCATATTTTCATACTTGTTACCTTCATAATTTTCGCGTTTACTTTTTTTTGATTTTTCTAGAGAATCTAATTCTATATTTATTGATTTATTAATTCTTGTATTTGAAACATTTGGATCTATATCAAGTAAAATAGTTAAGTCTGGAAACAATTCATTTGTAGTTATTTTATTTAAGTTATTTATTATTTCTAGATCTACTCCTTTTCCATATCCTTGATATGCTAACGTTGAGTGAATAAATCTATCGACAATTACAGTCACCCCTTTATTTAATGCAGGGACAATTACAGATTTACATAACTCAGCCCTTGCTGCACAAAATAAATAGGTCTCGGCAATTGGATTTTGGATACTTTTAGATTTAACCCATTTTCTAACTTGTTCTCCTAGTGCGGTATTTCCTGGTTCATGGATTAGGATTGAGTTAATACCTTCATCTACTAGCTTATTTACAAGCCTTTTACACTGAGTAGATTTCCCTGAGCCTTCTCCACCTTCAAAGCTAATTAGTAATCCCTTAGAGAGAATATTTTTTGAAGATTTCCCGTCTTCTGGGAAATTAAATAATTTTAAGTTTCTTTCTGATTTTTTCGTTGAAGCCATTATTTTCTTTTTTTAAGAACTATCCTTCTGTTGCTTTCTTCACCTATAGAAATTGAACCTATACCTTCGTTTGTAGCAAAAAAATGTTGCTTTCTTCTGATATAAGAATCTTGAGGGGATAGCTCTATTTCATTTTCTCCATTTTTGATTTTTTTTATACCAATCTTAACTTCATTTAAAGCTTCAGAGTTATCTGTGTCAAGTTTATTATCAACAAAATTTTGTTTTGAAGATTTTTCGTCACTTATTTTTTCTAAGAATCTAGTTATTTGATCACTTGACCCTTTTTTAATTAGATGTATTGGGATTCCTACTTTTTCTGCCATTTCTATAATTTTTGGTTTAGGTTCTTTAGAATAATTAGATTTTGTAGTTAGTATGATTTTAGCTGATTCAGGCTTAGAAACAATCCTTATGTTTGAAAAAAAAGATTTAGATAACTTCTTTAATTTGGTTTTTTGAAGTCCAAATGGAAAAACATTGATTTTTTTTTGATTTGGTTTTTCTTCATTTTCTTCTACTATTAGATTTTGCTTGTTCTCTAATAAGTTCTTTTTATTCTTTGATAAATCATTACTATTTTTTTCATCGCTTAATTTAATTAATTTACCTTTTGAGATTTTTCTTATTTCTGTATTTGTTGAAATTCCTCTTAATTTTTTATCTACAGCCATTGCTACATCAAAGTGAACTGCAACTTCGTTTCTATCGATTATTTCAACTAAAATATCAAAAGTTGGTTCAAACTCCCTTTCTAGAACAGTTTTTTGAGTCTTTCTTCGCCTTGCTTCAATGTCTCCTAAAGTAACTGACTTTACTCCTCCTATTAGATCACTCAGAGTAGGGTTTATTATAAGATTATCTAATGTATTACCATGTGCTGTGGCTATTAGCTGAACACCTCTTTCTGCAATGGTCCTTGATGCCATTGCTTCTTTTTCAGTGCTAATCTCATCTATAACTATTACTTCAGGCATATGATTTTCTACAGCTTCAATCATAACATTGTGTTGAAGGTCTGTATTTTTTACTTGCATTCTTCTAGCAGATCCTATTGCAGGGTGAGGGATATCTCCATCTCCTGCGATTTCATTTGAAGTATCTATTACAACTACTCTTTTTTCTTCCTTATCAGCCAATAGTCTAGCTATTTCTCTCAACATTGTAGTTTTACCAATTCCTGGTTTCCCCATAATTAGAATACTTTTTCCATTTCCTATAAAATCTTCTATTACTTGGATACTTCCAAAAATTGCTCTTCCAACTCTACATGTTAAGCCAATTGTTTTACTTCCTCTATTGCGAATCAATGAAATTCTATGAAGAGTTTTTTCTATACCAGCTCTGTTATCATCACCAACATGGCCTAATTTTTCAAGAACAAAGCTAAGGTCTAAATCTGTAACAATTTCCTTATCTAAGGTCTTTTTACTTTTTGAATAAATAATTACAGGAGGTCTTCCTATATCCATGACCACTTCTATAAGTTCTTGATTTTGTTGATCAATATTTTTTGTGATTTTTTTCGGTAAAATATCTAAAAATAAATCTAAATCATCTAAAATTTCTAAATTTTCTTTAAACATAATATTTAAGTTTATATCAATATTTTTGTGAAATATTAATTACCCCTTTGTTAAATTTATGAAATACTCATGCACTTTTGAAGATCCTGTAATTTCAGGATGAAAAGAAGTCCCCATAATTTTATTTTCTTGTATTGCTACAATTGTTCCATCTTCGAGAGTGGAAAGAACTTTAACATTTTTAGAAATATTTTTAACTATGGGGGCTCTAATAAAAACAGCTTTTATTTTTTCTTCTATTCCTTTAAATTCAATATTTGATTCAAATGAATCAACTTGTCTGCCAAACCAGTTTCTAGAAACTTCAGCATTAATTAACTTCATAGGAATTGGATCAGATTCTGTAAGGGTATTTGCTATACAAATTAATCCAGCACAAGTACCCCATAAAGACATTCCAGAATCAACTTTGTCTTTAATGGCTAATTCAAATCCATACCTGTCTATAAGTTTTTTTATGGCAGTAGACTCTCCACCTGGAATAATTAAACCATCTAGGTTGTCTAGTTCAGAGGTTTTTTTTACTAATGAACATTCAATATTTAAGCTCTCAAGAACTTCGATATGTTCTGCAAAATCACCTTGTAATGCTAGAACTCCAATTTTTACTTTGGAATTTACCAACCTCTTTTTTCTAATCTTTCTGATGGATCTAATTTAGAAACTTCATCACCTTTCATAGCACCACCCAAATTTTTAGATATTTCTGCAATCAAATCTGCATCTTCATAGTGAGTTGTTGCTTGAACAATTGCATCAGCCATTTTTGAAGGATTCCCACTCTTGAAAATTCCTGATCCTACAAAAACACCTTCTACTCCTATTTGCATTAATAATGCTGCATCAGCAGGAGTTGCAATTCCACCAGCCGCAAAATTTACAACAGGAAGTTTTCCTGTATTTTTTACTTCACAAACTAATTCGTAAGGGGCTCCTAAATTTTTTGCTTCTGTCATTAGTTCTTCATCGTCTAATCTTTGTATTTTTTTTATATCAGAAAGAATCTGTCTAGCATGAGTTACTGCTTGAACAACATCACCTGTGCCAGCTTCTCCTTTTGTTCTTATCATTGAAGCTCCTTCACCAATTCTTCTCAAAGCTTCTCCTAAATTTGTTGCTCCACAAACAAATGGCATTTTATATTCCCACTTGTTAATATGATATTCATTATCTGCTGGAGTAAGAACCTCAGATTCATCACAGTAATCAACACCTAGTGCTTCTAATACTTGCGCTTCCGCAAAGTGACCAATTCTAGCCTTTGCCATAACTGGAATTGAAACAGCATCAATAATTCCTGTTATCATTTCTGGGTCAGAAGCTCTTGCTACTCCTCCGTCTCTTCTAATGTCAGAAGGGACTCTTTCCAATGCCATTACTGCAACAGCTCCAGCATCTTCGGCTATTTTTGCTTCATCAGGGGTAACAACATCCATTATTACTCCTCCTTTAAGCATTTGCGCCAATCCGCCTTTGACTCTCCAATTTCCTACTTCAGGAAGTGATTGTTCTTTCCATGATTTTGATTTTTTGTCTTTTAATGTACTCATTTTTTTATCTCCTCGGCTTTTTGTTTGTTTATACGACACCGAACCCGTATATGTACTATAATAGTAAATTATTTAGATTTAGTCATTATTTAATCTAATTTTGTCGACAATATCTGTACCAGATCAATAGTTCTATGTGCATATCCCCACTCATTATCGTACCAGCTAACAATTTTAAACATATTATCTCCAACTTCCATCGTTGAATTCAAGTCTATTATTGAAGAGTGTTTGTTACCTAAAAAATCAATGGAAACTAAATTTTCATTTGTCACATCTAAAATACCTTTAAGTTTACCTTTAGAGTATTCTGTAAATAATTTATTTATTTCTAATGAGCTTGTTTTTTTTTCAAGAATCACATTTAAATCAACTACAGAACAACTTGGAGTAGGAACCCTGAATGCCATCCCGTCTAGTTTTCCTTCAACTGATTTTATTACTTTCCCCACTGATTTTGCAGCACCCGTAGTTGTTGGAATTATGCTTGATGCTCCAGCTCTTGCTCTTCTTAGATCTTTATGTGAATTATCCAAAATATTTTGATCATTTGTGTAAGAGTGAATTGTAGTCATAAAGCCGCTCTTGATTTTATAGTTATCCTCTAAAATCTTAACTATTGGGGCCAAACAGTTTGTTGTGCATGAAGAATTAGAAATTATATGATGTTTTTCATTATCATATATATCCTCATTCACTCCCAATACAATAGTTGCATCTTCATTTTTTCCAGGAGCGGTTAGCAAAACTTTTTTTACGCCATTGCCTAAATGAGCGCTTGCCTTTTCTTTCGAATTAAATTTCCCTGTTGATTCAATAACTATTTTTACATTTTCTTCAGACCAAGGGATATTTTCAGGATTGTTTTCATTGAAAAATCTAATTTTTCTATCACCTAAATATAAAAAATCTTTGTCGTTTTTTATATCTATTTTTATTTTTCCATAAGCAGAATCGTACTTCAGTAAATGCTTATAAGTTTCTATCTCAGATCTTCCATTTATTGCAACTATTTTTATATCTAAATCTTCTTCAGCAATAATTCTGAGAATCTGCCTTCCGATTCTACCAAAACCATTAATTCCTATATTTGTAGACATAATTTAAAATAAAATTGATTTTCCAGCAAAAGTTGCTTTATCTTTAAGTTTCTCTTCAATTCTAAGCAATCGATTATATTTTGCAACCCTATCTGACCGAGCTGGTGCCCCCGTTTTTATTTGACCTGCGTTAGTTCCAACTGCCAAATCAGCTATTGTTGTATCTTCTGTTTCACCTGATCTATGACTAATAACTGAACTAAAATTATTTTTTATTGCATAATTAATTGTTTCGATAGTTTCGGAAATTGTTCCTACTTGATTAAATTTTATTAAGATTGAATTTGCAGATTTATCATTAATACCTTTTTCTAGATATTTTTTTTGAGTGACAAACAAATCATCACCGACTATCTGAATTTCTTTACCGTGTTTTTCTGTAAATTTATTCCATCCTGTCCAGTCATCTTCAGATAAGCCATCTTCAATGGAATAGATTGGATATTCTTTAATTAATCTAGAATAATACTCAATCATTTCTTCTGATGAAAGTTCTAGATTTTCTTTTGAAAGATTGTATTTTGAATTGTTTCCAAACTCTGAAGATGCAGGGTCCAGAGCTATAAATATATTCTCTCCTGGTTTGTATCCTGATTTTTCAATAGCTTTCATAATATAATCTAATACTTGATTATTTGATAAATTTGGTGGAGCATATCCTCCTTCAAAACCAACATTTGTTGAAAGACCATCTTTCTCTAAAATTTTACCTAAGGTACTATAAATTTCAGATCCTGCTCTAATAGATTCAGAAAAAGTCCCAAATCCTACAGGGGCAATCATGAATTCTTGGAAATCGGTAGAATTTATTGCATGAGCTCCACCATTCATTATGTTTAACATTGGAACTGGAAGCAACACAGGGTTTTTTTCTTGAATTAATGATGCGATTTTTTGATATATCTCAATACCTTCTGCTTGACTCGATGCTGAAAGTATTGCTAGTGAAACACCTAAAATTGCGTTAGCACCAATATTTTTTTTCTCCTCAGTTCCATCAATATCAATCATTGTGTTATCTATTTCTATTTGATTTCGAACATCTTTTGAAATTAAAGCCTTGGATATTTTATTATTAATATTTTCTACTGCTTTTAATACTCCTTTACCCATGAATCTACTTGAATCATTATCTCTTAGCTCTAGTGCTTCTCTTGAACCTGTACTCGCTCCGGATGGAACGGATGATAGACCCACCTTACCATCTTCAAGTGTAACTTCCACTCCGACAGTTGGATTGCCTCTGGAATCTAATATTTCTCTTCCTAAAACCGATTTGATTTTGTACATTTTATCCTCTGAGTTATCTAATTAAGGTCTATGCTTTTTATTATTTCATTTTGTTTATCTAGTATATTTTTTATACCATTTGAACCTATTTGAATAAGTTGATTTAATTCTTCAAAGCTAAGCAATTCATTTTCTGAAGTACCCTGAATTTCGATTATTTCTAATTTTGAGTTAAGAATTAGATTCATATCAAAATCTGCTATAGAATCTTCAGAATAGTCTAAGTCTAGATAAATTTCTCCATCTACCTTTCCTAAACTGATTGCAGCGATTTGATTTTTGAAAAATTTTGATGGATTAGTATTATAGTAGTTTTTTAAAGCAATATATGTGGAAATGTATGAACCTGTTATTGATGCAGTTCTTGTGCCTCCATCAGCATTTAATACATCGCAATCAATAGTAACAATAACTCCAGGAATCATCGTTAAATCTATAGCTTGCCTTAAGGATCTTCCAATAAGTCTTTGGATTTCTTGTGTTCTACCACTAAGTTTATTCCCTCTATCTCTAGAAATTCTTTCAGAGGATGAGTTTGGAAGCATATTGTATTCTGCAGTTACCCAACCTTGATTTTTGTTCATTAGCCATCTGGGAAGATTATTTGAAATATTAGTTGAGCATATAACTTGGGTATCTTCAAATTTTATTAGGACTGAACCAATGGAATTTTTTTGATAATTTGGAACTATTGATAAATTCCTAGCCTCATCATGTTTTCTATTATTTTTTCTCATAGTATCATTTTACAAAATAATTAGTTTGTTACTAATTTATATTAATTACCAAAATAGATTATAAGATAGATTCTCATGAAAATTGCAGTGTTAGGAGCAGGTTCTGTAGGAAGTTACTATGGAGCCGTATTAAAAAACAAAGGATTTGATGTAACTTTAATTTGTAGAGGAGATCATTATAATCAAATATCTTCTAACGGATTATCAATTAAGTCTAATTGGGGTAACTATAATTTAGATATAAATGCGACAGACAATGTTAACAATATTAATTCTTTTGATCTGATATTTTATACACCAAAGTTATATTCAAACAACGAAACTCTTCCAATGTTAGGTAAGATATCTGATGTTAATACATTGATAATTACTATTCAAAATGGAGTAAATAGCCATAATGAAATTGCAAAATTTGTTGATAAAAAAAATATTATTCCTGCTGCAACTTTTATAGAAGCTGAAATTGAATCTCCAGGAGTAATTCTTCAGCAGGGATCATCTGCATTGGTAGAATTTGGAGAATTAGATAACTCCAAATCTAATAGATTATTAGATATTCATAAAAAATTTGATTCTAAATTCTTAAGTTTTAAAATCTCTGAAAATATTTTGTCTACATTATGGGAAAAAATGATTATAGTAGGTGCATTTGGAACTATAATGACTTCATTCAGAATGTCTTTTAGAGAATTAATTGATTCTTTTTATGGAGAAAAAATTTTAAGAGAAACTATGAAAGAAATATTAAGCATTGGTATTGCTGAAGGTATAGAATTGAGTTCCGTGGATATTGATCAAATTATTATAGGGCTAAAAGAAGAAGCAGATGAAATGACTTCTTCTATGTTTAATGATTTGAAAAATAAAAAACCCTTGGAGATTGACAGTATTTTAGGTCATGTTGTAAATCTAGCAAAGAAACATGATATTTATTTACCTCATAGTTCTATTTTGGTGTCTTCATTGGAAAACTTTAAGAGAGGATAACCCATGATTTCTAAAATTGATAAATTGAAAAGGTTTAGTTCTCAGAATGTCATTGACGCTATGACTGTTTTAGGTTGGAATCAATCAATGATAGAGGGGCCTAGATTATTAATTGAAAAAGAGAAAATGGTGGGTAAAGCTGTTACACTTGGATTTGTTTTTTATAGAGAAGATTTATTAGAAGATTTACCTAAAGAAATAAATTCTCCAGAGTATCAAGCATTTGAATTATGTTCAGAAGATTCAGTTCTAGTAGCATCTTCTGTAGGACCTTGGGAATCGATTGGAGGAGATATAAAATTTCTTAGACTAGCTCAAAAAAATATAGCTGGGTTAATAACTGATGGTTCGGTAAGAGATTCTGATGCAATGGAAAAATATAATTTTCCAATATATGCTCATTCTTTTACCTCAAAACAAGGACCTGGAATCATGCTTCCATATTATGTAAATCAACCCATAAATTGTGGAGGAATTCTTGTTAGACCTGGAGATTATATTTTAGGAGATATTGATGGAGTTGTTGTTTTGCCAAATATAATCTTTGATGAATGCTTGAAAATAATGGAAGAGAGAGTTGAAATAGAAGAATTAGTAAAAAATGAACTGATCAAAAATCCAGGCTCTCCAGGAAAATATTACCCATTTAATGAGCTTACGTATAAACTATATGAAGAATTTAAAAAAAAGAGAAAATAAATTATTACTGGAGTTATGACTATGACAGTTGAAGGAATGGCATTTCATCAAGGGAACAAAATTTTATTAAAAGATGCAAAAGTTGGAGTTATGACTCACGCATTGCATTATGGAACTGCTGCATTTGAAGGAATTAGAGGTAACTGGAATTCTGATAATAACAATATGGTAATTTTCAGGTTAAAAGAACATTATGAAAGACTTTTACGAGGAGCAAAAATTCTTCGTATGAACCTTCCATATACTGCAGAAGAACTTTCTGAAATTACTGTTGATCTTGTAAAATCTAATGGATATAAGCAGGATGTTTATATAAGACCTTTAGCTTATAAATCTCATGAATTAGTAGCGAATTTAAAATTACATGAGCTTGAGGACGATTTAAGTATAATAGTTATTCCTTTTGGTGCTTATATTGATAACGATAAACCTATTAATTGCCAAACAAGTTCATGGAGAAGGCCTGAAGATACAATGATGCCAACTGGAGTAAA
The DNA here is from genome assembly GCA_002719295.1 of Chloroflexota bacterium. Taxonomy (GTDB): domain Bacteria; phylum Chloroflexota; class Dehalococcoidia; order Lucifugimonadales; family Lucifugimonadaceae; genus TMED-70. Next base: position 4,486 of record PBHC01000013.1, on the reverse strand, counting down.
GCTTTCAGGTCTATATACAACAAGTATACTTGCGAAAACAGAAGCAGTTTCAGCTAACTTTGATGAAGCAATTCTTCTAAACTTTGACGGTACTGTATCAGAAGGAAGTGGAGAGAATTTATTTATGATTAAAAATGATGAAATCATAACTCCTACAGAAACAGATAATTGCTTATTAGGGATTACAAGAGATTCAATAATTGAAATTGCAGAAAAAGAATTAGGATTGAAAGTCACAGAAAGAAAAATTCATAGGTCAGAATTATATTTGGCAGACGAAGTTTTTCTTACAGGAACTGCGGCTCATGTTACATCAGTAGGGACACTAGATAGTAGAAAAATAGGAACAGGTTCTATTGGTGAAATAACTAAGAAATTACAAGAACTATATTTTTCAATTGTCATAGGTAATGATTCAGTTAAAAAGAAATCAGATTATTCTAAATGGCTAACTTCCTTTAGTATGTAATAATTGATAATCGTTTGAAGTTTTTTCATCAATAACATTTTTAGGATTATCATAAAGCATTTGGTTCAATTTGCTTGAACCAACTATTTTTGAAATTTCATTTATTTGATCTTCAAAAATATCATCGTTATATTGATGATAGTTATTGGTATCTGACGCAACAAAATCATAAATGCCAGTTTCTAAAAAATCTTTAGATTTAATCATAGAGGTTTCTCCAAAATATGATGAAAATGAACCTAAAGATAATTGAAATAGAACACCTTTACTTTTCAATCTTTTAAGATTATTTTTTTCAAAAATTTCAAACCTCTCGGGATGAGAAATTATAGGTATCATTCTTTTTTCCAAAATTTTATTTAATATTTCCTCAGTAAAATTTAAATTTTTATTGTTGTTGATATCTATCAGTATAAAATTTGATTTAAGAAGTGTTACTTCAGATGATTTTTTTTCTAGTCTTATGATTAGATCTTCATTCAAAATATTTTCAAAACTGGAAAATTTCTTTTGAGGATTAGCTTTTTCTGAATTTTTATTTGAGTAGTTTAAGATTAGGTTTGAAAACTGGTTTTTTATTTTATTTTTTTCTCTATTTGGAATATATTTCTCTGAAAGTATATAAATAATATCCGAAAAGAATTTTTCAGATATTTTTTCCATTTCAATTAATTTTATTGGGTCATAGAAATTAAACTTTTTATTATTTATGTCAATCATTAAGATCTTGCTTCTATCATTCTAAAAGATTCTCCGTACTCAAAGCTCATGCTTTTAGCCGATTCCTGTAATCTTTTTATTATATTTTTCCCATACTCTGACCCTAGACTCAAGCCAGGTAACTGACTTTCATGCTTGGATAATGATTCAACTTTTTTTTGTTCAAAAGATGTGACATTTACACAAATATTGGGTTCATCACTGCCCCAAAATAATAATTTTTTCACTTTATATGGTTGGATATTTTTATCTATTTGTTCAGGAAAATGTAGATGATCTCTTGCATATGGATAAATAGCATCCATAACAGAAAATCCTAAATTTCTATGGTCTCTATGCAAAAAGTTTTTCATTCTAAATGGATCGTGAGTAAATATAATTTCGGGTCTAAATTTTCTAATGTTATAGACTAAATCAGATAATAAAGATCTATTTGATTCTAGTTCTCCATCAATATAGTTTAAAGATACTATTTCCTTAACCCCTATGACTTTTGCAGCTTCTATTTGTTCATTAGATCTGATGCCAACTATTTTTTTACTAGTCATCTCTACGTCATTTGATCCACTTGAACCTGTAGTTCCAAGGACATAAACTACCTCAGTTCCATGAGAAACCCATTTTGCAACAGTTGCTCCTGTTCCAATTTCTGCATCATCAGGATGCGCAAATACTACCATTGCAGTTTTAGGTATTTCTAAGAATTCATTCATTTTTCATCAATAATCTTTTTTATATCATTCAATTATTTCATTCTATTAGAAAAAAAATCAATATAGAATATATGTAGAAATATAAACTTAGGGAATATGAAATGAACACTATTGATCTTGAAATTGACAATATTTTAGAAAATGAACAAAAACGACAAAGAGATTCAGCAGTATTTATAGCATCTGAAAATTATGCTTCAAGTTCAGTTAGAAAATATACTTCATCAATATTAACTAATAAATATGCAGAAGGTTATCCAGGGCAAAGATATTATGCTGGATGTGAATTTGCAGATCAAGCTGAAAATTTAGCTATTGAAAGAGGGAAAAAAATCTTTCAAAGTAATCATATAAATGTTCAGCCTCATTCTGGTTCACAAGCTAACATGGCAGCTTATATTGCTTTACTAAATCCTGGAGATAAAATCCTAAGTTTGTCCTTAGATCACGGGGGACATTTATCGCATGGTCATAATGTAAATTTTTCTGGAAAAATATACGAAATTCATAATTATTTTTTGGATAAAGAAACTGAAATGATAGATTTCGAATCACTTCAAAAAACCGCAGAAGAAATTAAGCCTAAAATTATAATTTGTGGTTTTTCTGCCTATTCGAGAATTATTGATTTTCCAAAGTTCAAAAAAATAGCTGAATCAGTAAATGCACTTTTGATGGCAGATATTGCTCATATAGCAGGTTTGATAGTTTCAAAACAGCATCCTTCACCAGTAAACATAGCAGATATAATTACATCTACAACCCATAAGACTCTTAGAGGCCCAAGAGGAGGGATTGCAATTATTAGTGATTCTCTTTCTAAAAAATATGATAGAGGAATTTTTCCTGCTGTACAGGGTGGGCCTATTATGAATAATGTACTAGCAAAAGCTGTAGCATTTAAGGAAGCTTCCACTGATGAATTTATTCAATATTCAAAAGATATAATTAGTAATGCAAAATTATTGTGTGATTTTTTTAAGAAGAAGAACTTAAGAATTGTTTCAGATCAGACCGATAATCACCTAATGTTGATAGATACTAGATCGGTAAATCTTAATGGTGCTGAAGCTGAAGAAAAATTAAATTCAGTTGGAATTATAGTAAATAAAAATGCGATCCCGTTTGATCCAGAACCTCCAAAAATCACATCTGGAATAAGAATAGGAACTCCTGCAATTACAACTAGAGGAATATCTCAAAATGATTTATTGGAAATTGGAGATCTTATATATGAAACTCTTACAACATCAGATAAAAATAGCTCTACTATAAAAGATCAGGTAAGTAAAATTATGCATAAATTGCCACTTCCATAAATAAATCATTTATATTTAGAGCATTTATGAAGAAATCAATGTTATAATTTTATACATCAGAAAACCAATTGAAAAAGGGAAAATTTTGAAAAGATATGAATTAATGTGGATTATAGGTGGCATCTTAGATGACCAAGCTGCTGAAGAATCTTTATCAAATGTAACTAAATCTATATCATTACCTAAGAAAAGTAAGGTGATCAAAGCAGAAATTTGGGCTAAAAGAAAATTGTCTTACATAATCAATAATTTTGAAGAAGGAACATATTTTCTAGCTGAATTAGAGGCAGAACCAGTGGTAATTGCTCAATTAGAAAACATTCTTAAAGAAAATGAAAATGTAATACGTCATTTAATAACTTCAAAAGAAAAATTCAAACCCTACAAAGTTAGTTCTAAATAAGGAGATAAGTTGAGTCTAAATCAAATATTACTTATAGGAAATTGTGGATCTGATCCAGAGATGAGGTACACCCCAAATGGTTCAATGGTTGTAAACTTTAGCTTAGCTGTAAATTCCTACAGAAATGGCTCTGATGGAGAGCAGATTCAAGAAACAGAATGGTTTAGAATTGCCTGTTGGAATAAAACTGCAGAATCAGTAAATCAATTTCTTCAAAAAGGTTCTAGATGTTTTGTAGAAGGAAGATTTAAATCAAGTACTTATACTGCAAATGATGGTTCTCAAAGACAATCAAATGAGGTTACAGCTTTTAGGGTTATTTTTTTGGATAGAAATGCTGAATCCTCTGAAGGCGCTGGAAACTTCACTCAAAATATGAGTAATCCTCCAGCAGAAAATAATCAACCGAATGATATTGGAATGAATCAGGCACAGACTTCTCCTGAAAATGAGACAGATGATGCTGAAGAATTACCATGGTAGAAAAGGAATAAAATGACTACAAATAGACAAAATACTAGAAGAAATAATTTTTCCTTCGACTTTAGAGCTAGAAAAAAACCTATTTCTAAGGTTATAAAAGGTTTACCTGTTGATTATAAAGATGTTGATGTTTTAATTTCTTATATTTCAGATAGAGCGAAGATTACAAGTTCTTACAGGACTGGTAACTCGGCAAAAGATCATAGAAGTTTAACAACAGCTATAAAAAGAGCTAGGCACATGGCTTTACTTCCTATCTCTCATGAACATGAAATTGTTAGAAGCTCAGTTGAAGAAGCTACAGCAGAAACAACTGAAGAAGCTACAGCAGAAACAACTGAAGAAGCTACAGCAGAAACAACTGAAGAAGCTACAGCAG
>PBHC01000012.1:0-197211 GCA_002719295.1 Chloroflexota bacterium | reverse complement strand
ATTGCGGGGTTCCTTTTTGTAACAATGGATGTCCTCTTGGAAATCTTATACCAGAATGGAACGATCTTGTGTATAAGCAGGATTGGGAAACTGCATATAAAAGATTGTCTGCAACAAATAACTTTCCCGAATTTACAGGAAGAATTTGTCCAGCACCTTGTGAAGCGTCATGTACTCTTTCAATTAACAATGATCCTGTAAGCATTGAGATGATTGAAAAAAACATTATTGAAAAAGCTTTTGAATCTGGATTTGTAAAACCAGAACCACCTACACATAGAACAGGGAAAAAAATAGCTGTTATCGGCTCAGGTCCTGCTGGCCTAGCTGCCTCGCAGCAACTAAACAGAGCAGGTCACACTGTAACTGTTTATGAAAGAAGCGAAGAACCTGGAGGACTATTAAGATATGGAATTCCAGAATTTAAACTTGAAAAAAGCGTAGTTCAAAGAAGAATCAATTTAATGGAACAAGAAGGAATTGAATTTGTTTGTTCAACTAATGTAGGAATAGATATTAAGGCAGAAGAACTAAAAAACAATTTTGATGCAATTTGCCTCTCTGGTGGCTCAACTGTACCTAGAGATTTGCCTATCGATGGAAGAAGTTTAGATGGTGTACACTTTGCAATGGAATTCTTAGCTCAACCAAACTGGGAAGGAGAATCCCAAAAAGTTCCAATTTCTGCAAAAAATAAAAATGTTGTGGTTATTGGTGGAGGAGACACTGGTGCTGATTGCCTAGGCACATCAATAAGACAAGGAGCAAAAAAAATCACACAAATTGAAATTTTGCCAGAACCTCCTAAATCTAGAAAAGTAAATAATCCTTGGCCTGAATGGCCAATGATTCTAAGAACTTCTTCAGCTCATGAAGAAGGAGGAGAAAGAGATTATAATGTATTAACAAAAAACTTCTCTGGAAATGGCAAAGTAGAAAAACTGATTTGTGAAAAAGTAGAATGGGTAGAAAATAATGAAACAGGCAGACCAGATCTTAAGCCTATAAAGGATAGCTCCTTCGACATTGAAGCGGATTTAGTTTTATTGGCTATGGGATTTGTTCATCCTTTACAAGAAGGCTTGTTAAATGATTTAGCTGTAGAATTTGATCAAAGAGGGAATGTTAAAACTGATACTAATCTTATGACTAATGTTGATGGAGTTTTTTCGTGTGGAGATATGCAAAGAGGTCAATCTTTGGTAGTTCATGCAATTGCTAGTGGAAGAAGTTGTGCTAAAAAAATAGATATATTTCTTGAAGGAAAATCTAGCTTGCCTGACGTTAGAGGATTTTTTAGAAATATAAAATAAAAACTGGAATCATAGATGTCTAATATCAAGATATCAATTAATCAAATAAATACTAAAGTTGGTTCTTTACATTCCAATACAAAAAAAATTGTTCAGAAAATCAAAGAAGCCGAAAAAAAAGATTGTGACATAGTTTGTTTTCCTGAGCTTACAATAACAGGATATCCGCCTGAAGATTTAGTTCTTAGTGAGACTTTTGTTAAGAATAATTTATTTGCTTTAAATAAAATTATTGATTCCACTGATAATATAACAGCTATAGTTGGATATATTGATAGTGAAAATGATAAAATTTTTAACTCAGCAGCAATTATTTCAAATAAAAAACTTATTGCTAGTTATAGAAAAAATAAGCTTCCTAATTATGGTGTTTTTGATGAAAAAAGATATTTTTCCCCTGGGAATCAAATTATCACTCTCAATAATAAAGACATAAAAATAGGTATAAGTATTTGCGAAGATATATGGGAAGACTTTGAAGTATGTAAACTTCAAGCTGATTTAGGATGTAATTTATTAATAAATATAAACGGATCTCCATTCGACAAAAACAAAAAAATGCTTAGAGAAAAATTACTATCAAATGTATCTAAGGATTGTAATGCTCATTTGGTATATGTGAACGCAATTGGAGGGCAAGATGAACTAGTTTTTGATGGAAGTTCAATGGTTTATAATTTCAAAGGAGAAAAAATAATCAGCCTACCAAGCTTTAAAGAAAAAAGTGAAGAAATTCAAATTGATTTAGAAGTGAACAATAATTCTAAACTCAAAAATATTAACCAAAAAAAATTTAAAATAATTGATAAAAATATTTCAATAAAAACACATAAAAGATTTACTGATCAGAAAAAAATAATTAAAACCTCACATATTGAAGATATTTTAAATGCTTTAATTCTAGGAACAAAAGACTATGCTGATAAAAATGGTTTCAAAAAATGCCTTGTCAGCTTATCTGGAGGCATAGATTCTGCATTAGTTACAGCTATAGCATGTAAAGCAATGGGTAATAAAAATGTAAAAGCAGTAACATTACCATCAAAGTATTCTTCTTCACATTCAATTTCTGATTCGGAAGATTTATGTAATAATTTGGGACTTGAATTAGAAATAATTCCTATAAAAGAATCTCATAAATCAATGTTATTTAGTTTGGAGAGTCTTTTTGATGGAACTAAAGAAAACAATGCTGAAGAAAATTTGCAAGCAAGAATTAGAGGGAATTTAATAATGGCAATTTCAAATAAATTCTCTTGGCTAGTTTTATCCACTGGAAATAAATCTGAAATTGCCACTGGATATGCAACTTTATATGGTGATATGGCAGGAGGATTTTCAGTGCTAAAAGATGTTCCAAAGACAATGGTTTATGAATTATCAAAATTTATAAATTTAAAGGAACAAATAATCCCAGAAAATATTATTATTAAACCTCCGTCAGCTGAACTTAAACCTGATCAATTTGATCAAGACACACTTCCTGATTATGAAATTTTAGATATGATAATTGAACTTTACATAGAAAAAAAAGAAAGTTTCAAAAAAATAGTAAATAATAAACAGATAAGAAAAACTATTCCGGAATCAAAAATTTTAGAAATATTAAAAATGATTGATAGAAATGAATATAAAAGAAGACAATCTCCTCCTGGAATCAAGATAACTCCTTTAGCATTTGGGAAAGACAGAAGGTACCCCTTAGCATCAGATCATAAGTACACTTATACAGATTATAAATCTTCATAAAAAATTCATATTTGTAAACTATAATTATTACTATGAATAAAAAAAAATCATTAATTGTAATATTAATTTCCTCAATTATTATACTTGGGTGTGACACTCAAAATTGGGAGGAATCTGGAACAGTAAAAGAATATAGCCCAGTAGAAATTTCCGAGATTTTTGAATCTCATTACAAAACTATTTTTTCTGAAGTCGTTGAATCAGTAGTTCAGATAAATCTTTATAATGAAGATTCTATGGGGATACCAACAAATAAATCTGGAGCTGGAGCTGGTTTTTTTTGGGACAAAGAAGGAAATATTCTTACAAATTATCATGTGATTCAACCAGCAATATCTTCTCGAAACACCTCAATTTTAGTACGAACATATACAAATGATGAATACTTAGCCGAAATTAAAGGATATGATTCATATTCGGATTTAGCAGTTATAAAGATTAATAAAACTACAACGACTCCACTAGATTTATATGACTCAGATATTATTTCACCAGGGGAATTGACTCTTGCAATAGGAAGTCCATTCGATCAAGAATTTACACTAACAACTGGTATAGTTAGTGCTATAGGGAGAACCCTAGATTCAACATTTACACCTTATAAAATTCCTAGCGTTATACAAACTGATGCTGCAATTAATCCTGGAAATTCTGGAGGCCCTTTACTAAACTCCAAAGGTAAAGTTATAGGAATAAATACTCAAATCAAGAGCAATTCGAGGCAAAATTCAGGGGTAGGGTTTGCAGTACCGATAAACTTAGCGAAGCAAGTTGTACCTAGTATTATAAATGGTGATGATCATTTGTATTCTTACCTTGGAATAAATGCATTGAACTTAGACTACGGTTCAAGAATAAGAGCAGATGTAGAAGAAAATTTTAAAGGTGTATTGATTCTAGATGTTCTAAATGAAGGACCAGCTCATTTAGCAGGCATAAAAGGAGATACTTCAATTCAGCCTGATTTAAATTTTGATGGTGACATCATCACTAAGATTGACTCATACAAAGTAGATACATTTGAAGACTTAATGTCCTATTTAGCACTTAACACCAAGGCCGGGGATATAGTAAAAATAGAAGTAGTAAGGGATTATCAATACATGGATATAGAAGTTGACTTACAGGCAAGACCAGATTAAAAAAACACCAAAGACATATAGCTTGAGAAATTTAGAACATTTGTGCTATATTGTTTAAATACTAACATCTAGGAGATACAAAAGTGGCTAACAAAAAAACCGTTAAAACTGAGAATAAAGCTATAGAGCTAACTATAGAGCAAATAGAAAAAAGTTTTGGTAAGGGCGCTGTGATGCGAATGAATGAGTCAACTGACGGTTCAGAAAAAATACAGTCTATTTCTACTGGTTCTATGGGATTAGATTTAGCTTTAGGAATCGGAGGAGTCCCAAGAGGCCGTATTGTTGAAATATTTGGAGCAGAAAGTGCTGGAAAAAGTACACTGGCATTATCGTGCCTAGCACAAGCTCAAAAAAACGGAGGGCAAGCTGCATATATTGATGTTGAACATGCAATGGACCCTAGTTATGCTCAAAAAATAGGGGTTAATAATAAAGAGTTACTAATTTCCCAGCCTAACTCAGCAGAAGAAGCTTTGGAAATAACAGACCATCTTGTAGCTTCCGGAGCATTAGACATCATAGTAGTTGACTCTGTCGCAGCTCTAGTTCCAAGGGCAGAATTAGAAGGAGAAATGGGAGACTATCATATAGGTGCACAAGCAAGACTTATGTCTCAAGCCCTAAGAAAATTAACAGCGACTGTACATAAAACAAATACAACTTGCATATTTATAAATCAACTGAGAGAAAAAGTTGGTGTAATATTTGGTTCTCCAGAAGTAACTCCAGGAGGTAGGGCTCTCAAATTTTATAGTTCAGTTAGAATAGACCTTAGAAGATCTGAATCAATAAAAATAGGAGAAGAATTGATAGGTAATAAAGTAAGGGTAAGAGTAGTCAAGAATAAAGTAGCCCCTCCGTTTAAAAAAGCTGAACTGGAAATTCTATATAATGAAGGGATTTCAAAAGAAGCAGAAATTCTAGACATAGGAGTAACTAAAAATATTATAGAAAAAAGCGGTTCTTTCTATTCTTTTGAAGGGGAAAGGCTTGGACAGGGCAGAGAATCTGTAAGAAAATACTTAAAAAACAATGAAGAAATTTCTAATAAAATAGAAGACTTAATATTAAATCCTATTGAAGATCCTACGAACGAAGAGGATCTTACTTAGCCAAAAATTAAAAAAAAATTTCTTGATATATGAATTTAATTGTAAAATCATATTGTGGAAGTTTTAATTATAATAATCGTTTTAGCCCTTATGGGAAGTGCATTCATCAGCGCTTCTGAGGCTTCAATAATAGCCGTAAACAGAGTTAGAATAAGAAATTTATCTGACCGTGGTAATAAGAAAGCAAGCGCAATAGAAAAAACTTTGGAAGAGAATGAAAAGTTTTTTGGAACTCTTTTGTTATTTGGAAATTTATTAAATGTTCTTATTGCTACCCTAGTTGGAGCTCTAATTATAAACATTTTTGGAGAAGGGGGATTTACTAGTGTAGCTATTGCAACTGCTATTTCTACAATAATAGTTGTTACCTTTGGAGAACTTACTCCTAAATCAATTTCAACAAGAATTGCTGACAAATGGTCATTATTTGTCATTAATATAATTAGAGGCCTAATGTATGTCTCAGGTCCAGCTGTATGGTCATTCACATTAGTTCCAAAAATAATAACAAAAACATTTCTAAAATCTACTATTGATGAAAATCCTATGGTTACAACTGGAGAATTAAGAAAACTTATTGATTTAGGTGAAGAAGAAGGAACAGTTGAGTCTTCACAAGGAGAAATGCTAGAGAACGTTTTTAGATTTGGTGAAATACAAATCAAAGACATTATGACTCCAAGACCAGAAATAGTATGGGTAGACAAAAACATTTCAATAAATACATTTTTGAAAATTTATAAGAAAACACCACATACAAGGTTCCCTGTATGTGACGGATCTCTTGATGAAGTAGTGGGAATTATAAGTGTAAAAGAAGTAATGCTATATTTATCAAATGAATCATCAGATACAAACAATTCGATTAACCAGCTAATTAAAGAAGGTTTATTTTCTCCTGAAATGAAATTACTTGACGAATTATTAGAAGAATTTCAGAACACTGGAAATAAAATAACCTTAGCTATAGATGAATATGGTGAAATTTCTGGGATTTTAACTCTCTCTAAATGTTTAGAAAAAATTGTAGGAGAAAGTATAGAAGAAGGTAGAGATAGCATCAACAAAATCAATAAAACAGCAAATGACTTGTATTTAGTAGATGCTAGTATCTCAATAAATGAAATAAATGATGAAATGAACTTAGACATACCAGAAGGAAGATACGAAACACTTGCTGGTTTTATAATAGATAGGTTGCAAACAATTCCAGAAAAAAATACAAGAACAAATTTTAATGGAATCAGATTTACAATTACTGAAACCCAAAAAAATAAAATTTCAAAAATTCAAATTAGAGTTCCTTCAATAACTTCGAAAAAAAATGTTGAAAATTAATGAAATTTACAAAAAGTTAAGATTAGATCTACCTGACAATATATTAAGAGGAGAATCTAAGGTGATATTAGGTTTTTCAGGAGGCCCCGATTCAAGATTACTTCTAGACTTTTTAAGCAATTCTATAAAAAATTCAAAAAACAATCTTATTGTTGCTCATGTAAATTATAAGCTCAGAGAAAATGAGTCTGATAAAGATGAAAATTTAGTTACTAATATTTGTAAAAATGAGAATCTATTATTAGAAAAGCATGTTCATATTCTAGATAAAAACTCTAAAGGGATACAAGAAAAAGCACGTAAAATAAGATTGGATTTTTTTAGAGATTTATCAATAAAATATAGAACAAACAAAATATTTTTAGGTCATAACTACAATGATCACGTAGAAACAATTATGTTGAATATAATTAGAGGTTCAGGATTAAATGGTTTAGAAGGAATAAAATTTAAGAATAAAATCAGGATTGAAGAAAATACTTTAGAAATTTTCAGGCCATTGATTAAAATCAAAAAGCCTTTAATTGAAGAAATCTGCAATAAAAAAAATCTTGAATTTGTTATTGATTCATCAAATAAAAAAAATGATTATTCAAGAAACAAATTAAGAAATCAAATAATTCCAGAAATTGAAAAAATAAATCCAAAGTTTTTAGATTCAGTAAATTCACTGTCAAATTTAATTAAAAAAAGAAAAAGTAAAAAAAAAATTAAATTTGGAAAATATAAAGGGATTGAGATAAGTGAAGGGATAAAATTATTATCTTATGAATATTCAAAACTTAGAATAAATTCTTTTCTTGGAAGAACTCATTATGAAATGTTTGAGAATATACTTTTAGGTAATTCTCTATCACAAAATCTACCTGAAAATATAAGACTATTTAGAAATGATGATAATTTGGTTTTTGAGGATTTATCTGAAAAAAAAATCAAATTAGAATTAAATAAAAAAATTTCAATCCCTGGAAAAACTATATTAAGCCAAGATTTTCAAATAATAACTAGAGTTATCAATAAACCTCAAAATATAAAGCAAACAAATAAAAATTTAATTTACATCAATGAAAAGTATTATGATCAAAATTTATATATAAGAATAAGGAATAATGGGGACAGAATAAATTCAATCTCAAATATTTATACAAGAGTAAAAAAAGTCTTATCAAATTATAAAAATATAAAAGATAAAAAAAATGCACTAATTTTAGAATCAAATAATGAAATTTTATGGATTGTTGGGATTAAACAATCTATAAGCTCCTATGTTGAAAAAAATAATAAAAAAGTACTTGAGATAAAATTATTAGAAAATCCTATCTAGCCTTGATGAAATATTCATCCCAGGCATCCTTCCACGCCTAGCTATAGCTTTCCCTTCAATTTCTTTTATATCAGCTCTAAAATTAATTTTAGAGCCTCTAGCTATGTAATTATCTATTGCAAAGCCTGCAACACTAGACTCGTTTTCGACAAATTGCTTAATATCATCTGGATTCATGTCTCCACTAACATAAATATCGCAGCCTGTTATTTGCTCATCTTCTAATTTTTTATTTATTTCATCAACGAGATGTGGAGTAATTCCACCTCTTTCAATAGGGGTTTCTATTCTTATTCCTCTTAGTGTTTCTTTCATGGCTTTTCCAACTTGAATAGCTTCTTCTGCTTCATCTTTGAATGTATCAATCAATACAACTCTAGGGACATTTTTTTCCATGTGTCTATCAAAAGCAAGCGCTGCTCTTACTGTTTCACCCATAATTAAAACTAATGAGTGTGGCATTGTTCCTGATGGTGTTGTTTGGGTTAATTTTCCTCCTATAAGAGAACTTACTGCAGAACAGCCTCCTACATAAGCCGAATAATCAACTTGGCCCGCAACAGATGGATGTACAGATCTTGATGCAAAACTTACTACAGGAATTCCAGATGCCGCAACTACGCAATTATGAGCTGCAGTTGCCCAAGATGAACATGAAGTCAAGGTCCCCAATAAAGAAGTTTCATATAGCCCAAAACTTGCAAATCTTGCCTTAATTCTTAGTACAACTTCATTTTCTGTGACCTCATTTCCTTCTTGTAATGCCCACAATTCTCTGTCAGCTTCAGGCAATACATTATCTAGCAAATCAATAATTTGATTGATACCACATATAATTCCAGAGTTAGTTGATTCAATTTCATAAGTTACAAAAGGGTTCAATCCTTCATTTCTAAGAATATTGAGAGTTCTGTGAAGGTAAATTTCTGAAGTTTCTCCAACGATTATAGATCTGTCTACTTGTTGTTTTGGGTTATTAGTCATTTTAAATATCTATTTTTTTAAATAATTTGAATCTCAATTTAGTTAATCCTACTATATCCTCTATCGCTGTGCTAATTATATTGACGCTTGTATTAGGATCATCAGTCCATTTTACAGGGATTTGATCAATTTTTAGATTAAATTTTCTTGCTAACAAAATCAATTCAGTATCAAAAAACCATCTATTATTTTCAACAAAATCTAGTATTTTTAAAATTTTCAATCTAGAAAAAGCTTTAAATCCACATTGCATATCGCTAATTCTGCTCTTAGGAAAAAAAAACTTAATTAATATATTGTAGGCTCGGGAAGTAAATTCTCTTATTTTTTTTCTTCCTATAACTTTTGATTCTTTAGATAACCTAGAACCTATGGATATATCATTTCCAATCATGGCTATAGATTCAATTAAGGGTTTAAAATGAGACAAATCTGTTGATAAATCAATATCCATATAAGAGACAATATCAGCCTTAGAACTCTTAATTGATTTTTTTATAGCCCTTCCTCTACCTTTCTCAGGTATAAATAAGTAGTTATCTATTAATTTATTATTTAGAAGGTTTTTACATATTTTAGGAGTAGGGTCATTTGATCCATTGTCAGCTATTGTTATGCAAAGGTCTTTTCTAAAGTCAGAATCAAAAAAATCATTAAATTTTTTTATTTGTTGATTTAATGTTTGTGCTTCATTGTATACTGGAAAAATTACCTCGATTTTCATAATATTTAGTGCGAAAAATGCCTTTTATTTGTAAAGATCATTTTTACTTTCAATTCATTAGCCTTTTCTATTACTTCTTTGTCTCTAATTGATCCTCCAGGTTGAACAATAGTTTTAATATTATGTTTTACTGCCAGTTCAATACTGTCAGGAAAAGGGAAAAAAGCATCAGATGATAAAATTGAATTATCTGTTATATGTTCAGATGCCTTTTCTACAGCTAAATTCACGCTGTTAACTCGATTTGGTTGACCTGACCCTATTCCTATTATTGATTTCCCTTCAGTTATTACAATAGCATTAGATTTTACAAACTTGGTTGAATTCCATGAAAATAGTAGATTCTCTAAATCAGTTTTTGAAGGCTTAATTTTTGTAACAAAATTCCAATCGTTTATATTTTCAATAAAATTATCTTTTTCTTGTAAAAGTAAGCCTCCATTTATCGTTCTAAACTCAAAATTTTGCTTAGCAAAATCAGATGAAATAAGTCTTACATTTTTTTTTGAAGTTAAAATTTCTAGTGATTCTTTAGAAAAACTTGGAGCGATTATTACATCATAAAAAGTTTTAGATATTTCCTCTGCAGTTTCAAGCTCCATCTCTGTATTTAATCCTACAATTCCTCCAAATGCTGAAACAGGGTCACCTCTTAGAGCAAGTTTATAAGCCTCCAATTGAGTTGTTTGAGAAGAAAGTCCACAAGAATTAGTATGCTTTACTATAGATACACACTTATCTGAAAAAGAATTAGCAGCATAAAATGCAGCGTCAGCATCTAAATAATTTAAATAAGACATTGCTTTACCATGTAGCAATTTTAAATTGGCAATTCCATTTTTTTGATTTGAATAAATAGCACCTTTTTGATGAGGATTTTCACCATATCTAAGATCCATCAATTTATTTAAGGTTAGATCTAGCTTATTTGGCATAACATCCAAATTAGTTTCATTATTTAAAAATTTAAATATTTTTTTGTCATACTCGGAGGTTATTTTAAAAATCTTAGTTGCGAGTTTTTTTCTAGTTTCAAGATCTATAGAGTTTTTTTTCAATTTTTCAGAAATATAAGCATAATCATTCGGGTCATAAAGAACTATCATTCGTTTAAAATTTTTAGCCGCAGCTCTTAACATAGAAGGACCTCCTATGTCTATATTTTCAATAATTTCACTATAAGTAGAATTTGGATCATTTGAGACTTTTTCAAAAGGATACAAATTATTAACAACAATATCAAATAATTCTAAATTTAATTTTTTTATATCAGAAATATGATTAGGATTATCAGGGTCAGCAAGGATTCCTGCATGAATATTTGGATGCAAAGTTTTCACTCTTCCTTCAAGAATTTCATCATGACCTGTGATTTCAAAGATTGAGTGCACTTTATATCCTTTACTTTGAATGAACTTTAAGGTTCCTCCAGTAGAATAAATTTCACAATTGATTGATTTTAGAGTGTCACAAAGCTGTTCAAGCCCTTCTTTGTCATAAACGCTTATAAGTGCTTTCATAAAAAATCCTAACTATATTATTTGAACATTTTGTTCATTATCTTTTTTAGTTTGAATTTCTCCTAAAATCCATGAGTCTTTACAAGCATTCAAGATTTGATTCTTGTTAGAAGGGTCAACAATTAGAATTAGCCCTACTCCCATATTAAACACATCAAACATTTCGCTTTCTGAAACTTTACCTTCAGACATTATATGCATAAATAAAGGAGGTATTTCCCAAGATTTCTTACTTATTTTTGCAACTAAATTTTCATTAAAAACTCTTGGAAGATTTTTGCTTAATCCTCCTCCTGTAATGTGTGATATTCCAGAAATTAAACTTAAAACAGGATCAATAGATGTAAGGTATTCTCTATGTGGCTCTGCTAAAAGTTCTCCTAAATTCCTAGTTTCTCCTTTTATATTCTGAGATAAGACTGATATGTCATCATCTGAATTAAATATTGATCTTACCAACGAAAATCCATTAGTGTGAAGACCGCTTGAAGGTAATCCTATTAATATATCTCCTTCTTTTGTATCTGATTTAAGCATAAGATTTTCTTTAGTTACTGACCCAACCATAAAACCCACCACATCATAATCACCTTCATTATATACACCAGGTAAAGTAGCCGTTTCTCCTCCAATTACTGCACAGTTAACTTTAGAACAAGCCTCAGAAATTCCTTCAACTACATCTAAAACTATTTTTTCATCTAAGTTTGCAAATGCTAAATAATCTAAAAAAAATAAAGGCTTGGCTCCTTGTGGAATAAGATCATTTATACAGTGATTTACGATATCTATACCAAGATTTTTGTGTAATCCTAATTTTGCAGAAATTTTTACTTTTGTTCCTACTGAATCTGTTGTTGAAACTAAAACGGAATTTTTATCAAAATTATCAGGAGAAAACAACCCCCCAAATCCATCCGAATTATTAAGCACATTTTTATTATGTGTGCTCTTAACAGATTTGATCAATTTATCCTTAATAAGATCAGATTTTTCAAGATCGACTCCTGATTTTTTATAATTACTTGTCATAATATTTACTTTTGTTTAATTTTTTCCAAATGAAACTTATCAAAGTCTAACTGTACTGGCATAGGGTAATTACCAGTAAAGCATGCTTTACAATAATCACCTTTTTTAGAATTAACAGATTTTTCTAAAGCATCTATACTCAAGAATCCCAATGTATCAGCCCCTATAATTTTTCTAATTTCTTCAACATTAAATTGATTGGCAATTAATTCAGAACTTGTAGCCATATCAACCCCAAAGAAACATGGAGAGGTAATTGGAGGAGAAGATACTCTCATATGAATTTCCTTTGCTCCAGCATCTTTTATCATTTCTATAACTCTAGATGTTGTTGTACCTCTAACTATAGAATCATCAATTAATACAACTCTCTTGTTTTTAACCACCTCATTTAAGACATTAAACTTTGTTTTGACTCCTAGTTCTCTTAACTTTTGATTTGGAGAAATAAAGGTTCTACCAACATATCTATTTCTAATCAATCCTTCAGTATAAGGAATTTTACTTTCATTTGAGTAGCCTATAGCTGCAGGTATAGCTGAATCAGGGACTCCGACCACAATATCTGCATCAACTGCATGTTCCTTCGCTAAGCTTTTACCCATTTTTATTCTAGATTCATAAGTTAATTGTCCGTCAATAACTGAATCTGGTCTAGAAAAATATATTTGCTCAAAGATACACATTTTATGATCTTTTGAACTTGAGTTATATTTAGAAGATTTAATCCCAGATTTATTTATAACTATAGTTTCTCCATTGTCAATTTCTCTTACAAATTCTGCACCTATATGAGATAAAGCTGAAGATTCAGAAGACAAAATCCAAGAATCATTTTTTTTCCCCAAGCATAACGGCCTTATACCTAAAGGATCTCTTACTCCAATCAATTCATCTTTTGTCATCATAACAAGAGAAAAAGCTCCTTTTATATACCTCATACAATAATTAGATTTTTCAAACCAATCTTTACCTACTGAATTTACGTACATATATGCAATAACTTCAGTATCAGCAGTAGTAATATAATCAATATCAAATTCAGATAAATATTTATCTTTTAATTCTTCTGAATTTACAATGTTCCCATTATGTCCCAGTGCAAGTTCTCCATTAATGCCTTGAACAATCAAAGGTTGTGCATTTTGTTTAGAATCACTTCCAGTAGTTGAATACCTTGTATGTCCAATTCCAATCCCACCTTTTAATTCTTTAACGTCAAAATCATTAAATACATTAGCAATAAGGCCTGTGTCTTTTTTAGTATAAAATTTAGTTTCATCAGAAGTTGCAATCCCTGCACTTTCCTGACCTCTATGCTGAAGAGCAAAAAGACCTAAATAAATAGATTCAGCTACAGATTCATTAGGATCGTAAATCCCAAATACTCCACATTCCTCATTTAATGATTCTATAGCCATAAACAATAATATTTTATTTGAAGAGTTGTCACTCTTATAATAGTGACATTTTCATTCAAAATTATAAAGTAGATTAATAGTAAGTTTTGAATTATTTGAAAAGAATACAAAACATTTATCAACAGAGAAATTTATTTATGAACAAATTCATCATATCTGCTAGACCCAAACAAACACTTAAGAACTCCGTAGTTTTCATTCCCTTGATTTTTACATTAGAAGAATGGCTTCCAAATGCAATTTTAAGTTCTTTAGTTAGTAGTTTTTTTTGCTTCTTGGCATTTTCTTGTTGCTCGATAATAGGTTATCAAATCAATGATTGGATAGACAAAGAATATGATAAAAAGCATCCTGCAAAAAAACTCAGACCTATTGCAAATAATCAGATAAGTTTAAAAGAATTTTACATTTATATACTGCTATTACTTGCATTTGGTTTAATCTTTTCTATATCAGTAAATTTTTATGTCCTTTATATGTTCTTCACTTACTTGGCTTTGAGTGTTTTGTATAGTTTGAAATTAAAAAGAATAATCTTGATTGACTCAATTTCTGTTACTATTTTCTACATCATCAGAATGATAGCAGGAGCATATTCAATAACATTAAATATTTCCCTTTGGCTTTATATATTAACTTTTTTTTCTACTCTATTTCTAATCATTATCAAAAGAACAAGCGAAACAAATAAAGGTAATTTTAGAGATGATAAGATTGTTATTTTTTATAATAATTTAGCAAACATAAAGATAAAATCATTTCTTTTGACAATAAATATTATTTTATATTTAACATATGCAATTTCAGAAATAATTTCAGATCAAAGAAACTTGATATTTATTATTACAATAATATTTTTTAGCTCTGGGATTATAAGATATTTTTCTATCACAAACGGGAATACTCGAGGGGAATCTCCAGAAACAATAATTACAAAAGACTTTTTTATTCAACTATCAGTACTTTTGTATCTAATCTCTATTTTCTTTTCATAGCAATCTTAAAAACATCAGAATTGATACTTTTTAATCCCCTATACATAGTGCTTTTAGCTGCTATTTCATTTGCTAACTGTGCCGCAAATGAAATATTTTTTGAATGAAAGAATGTGTGAGAAAAAACTGTTGCAAATATATCTCCTGCACCAATAGTGCTTAATGACTTAACTCTTTTTGAAGGGAATTCAAAGCTATTTTCCCCGCTATAAATAGAAGAACCTTTATCCCCTCTTGTTATAACCAAAATTTTCGCCAGTTTTCTAAATTGTTCTATATTTATGCTGGTATTTAATATTTCTTCTTCTGAAAAAAACAAAATATCAAAAAAAGGGATTTTTTTTATATCAGAAAAATCTATTCTCACCACATCTGTTTTTAGTTTTCTAATCCAACCTTGTGGCATTCCAATAAAAAATGATTTCTTGAATTTTTTCATCAGTAGTTTAGTTTCAAAAATCGAAAATTCATTAAGAACAGGTGAAATATAAATAATTTCAGGTGTAAAATTTAATTTCAAATCAGTAATTTTCAATTTCTTCCCATAAGAGTTAGCGTGAATTTCTCTAATTTCTGATTTAAAAAAAAAATTAAACTTATTTGTAAATTCAGATTCAATTCTAAATAAGTTACTCTTCTCTGTAAAATTTTCTATAGAAAAATCTTCTCCAAAGCTTGTAAGAATATGTATTTTTTTTTCACCAAGCTTTGACAATGAATTTGCAACATATGTAACAGGTCCTCCTGGTCCAAAGCATTTTCCTTTTACAAAATCAACAGTTGGATTACCTATTACTAAAATATTATTCATCTATTAATCTGCTGGATTAATTACTACTTTCCTGTGAAGACCCTCTCCTCTACTCTGAGTAGTAACATTTTTCATTTCAGCAAGAGTCATATGTACAATTCTCCTGTCGGCAGGTGACATTGGTTCTAATGTTATTCTTTTACCTGTTTTAGAAACTTTTTCTGCTGTTTTTATTGCAATATTTTCTAATTTTTCTTTTCTTCTTAACCTGTAATCTTCCACGTCAATCATAATGTTAGCTCTTTTATCCAAAGCTTTACTAGCCATCAATCTTACTAGATACTCCAATGAAGATAATGTTTCTCCTCTCCTTCCGATCAACAAACCAGAGTCTTTACCTTCAAGCTCAAAAACTATTGAACCTTCTTCCATTTGGTCTCTTACGTATACATCTGCATCTAAACCTGTAGAATTAATCAAGTTATTCAAAATTTTTCCTACGGCCTCTTCTATCTCTGGATCTTTTTCCGTAGCCATAGGTATTTCTTTTTCAGAATCTTTTTTAGATTCTCTTTTAATTTTTGAATCTTCATTAGATTTCTTTTCTGATTTATCAGATTTTTTTGATACAGCTTTTTTTCTAGGCTTTGTATCTTTATTAGTTTTTCTAATAGGTTTCTTTGCTTTTTCAGGCTCAGATTTAGGTTCTCCTAAAATATAAACTTCGATCTCAGCAGGGTGCCCTCCTAGACCTAAAATACCATTCCTACCCGTATCAATAATCTTAATTTCAAGATTTTCTAGATCTTCGTTTAGCGTTTTTAGAGCCTCTTCGGTTGCTTCTTCTACTGTTCTCCCTTTGAATATCCTTGGGTTCATCAGTTTCCTCCTTATTGTTTTCTATTTTTTGTTTATTATTAGTACTATTCTTTTGATCACTTAATTTTTGAAGATATATTGTTCTAGATTCTTCTGTTCCAAAGAATAGTTTTCCAAAAAGCATTATTGGTTGTTTTCCTCCGACGAAATATTGTATAAAAATACCGATAATATTTGAAAAAAGAATATATACTGCAAGACCTGCAGGAAATTGCCATGTAAAAACCCCAAACATTATTGGCATCATCCAAAGCATCATTTGTTGTGTTTGCTGTTGCCTAGGGTCTGTTGAAGGAGAAGTTGTAAATTTTTGCTGTATGAACATTGATAATCCAACTATCACCGGTAAGGCAAATTGCCAGGGAGATGGAGCATATTGAACAAAATCCACAAGATCTATACCTAAAAATTCAGTATTATATGGAACTTTTGAAATTGATTGATTCCAAGAATAAAAGTTTTTTGAAAGTTCAACAAAACCTTCAGGAGAAGATGGAGCACTTTTAAATATTGCTCTATACAAACCAATCCATATAGGCATTTGAATTATTAATGGACCTAAACAACCTATTGGATTAACTCCTGCTTCTTTATATAAAGCCATTGTCTCCTGTTGGATTTTTTGTCTAGTTTGTGCTGTTTTATTTTTATATTTATTTTGAATAGCCTGAAGCTGAGGTTGCAGTTCTTGCATTTTTTTCATTTGCTTTGTCTGCCTGATTGTGAGTGGAATAAGAACAAATCGAATAATAATTGTAAATGAAATAATTGATAGACCTAAATTATCGCCTAAAAGATCATACAGTATAGATAAACTGTTGATCATAGGTTTCATTATTAAATTGTTCCAAAATAAGCTAAAAATATTCATTTTAATTAATCACAAATTTTTCCTTCGTTTAAATTCAAACAATAAAATAGATCTCTAGACTTTAATCTGAAAAATAAAATTTCTCCTTTTTGTGAATGAATTATTAGATTATCTTTATTTACAATAGGAGAACTATATATTTTTTTATCAGTAGGATAATTTCCTTGGCTTTCAGCAAAATTCACACTATTATTACTTAATACCTCTATACCTTTTTTTTCTGTAGGAATTAAAATATATTCTCTTCCATCATAAGAAACTAACTTTGGATCCCCTACAATTATTTTTTCGGTATAATATTTATCTTTTATATCTAGATTTGATCGATCAAGAATTAGCAAATCTCCATTTACAGTGAAAACATATATACTATCGTTATAAAAAACAGGAGAAGAAATCATCCAGTTATCAATATCTGAAGATTTATATTCATCAAGGTCATTAATATTTGTAGAATAAAATGTCCCTGATACATCAGAAAAATAGAGTTTATTATTATCAAAAGATATCGGAGAATTTATTGAATAAGGGAACTTTTTTGAATCTACAAGTAAATTTTCTAGATTAATATTTTTTGAGTCATCTATATTAGCATCTAAGATATATATCCAGCCATCCAAAGTAGAAACTACGAATTTATCCTCAAATAATTCAACTCCTGTCCAAATCTCTCCCTCAAGAGTAATTTTACCTAAATTCTCATAATTTTTACCTGATAATGATATAAAGTGTATCTCAGCTTCTTTATCATTTGAAACTTCTGTTTGTTTCTTAAGAGTTGAGTAAACGAGAATATCTTTATTGATAGATATTTTTGAACTAATTTTAGATAAGGTATTAATATTCCATTCTAATTCTCCTGTGCCAATATCAAGTTGAAAAACCTCACCTTCACATGATTTTCCTCTACATGAAAAATTTGAACTTATCACAGAATTTTCATAAAAAATAGGATTTGAGTAAGAAGTATTTTTAGATTCTTTAGGATAGGACCACTGTGTGACAGGAATTCCTTCTGAAAGGTTAAATTTATGCAACCTACCTTGATTAGTAGTTACAAAATAAGAATCATCTTCTTCTAAATAAACGATATCAGACCATCCTCCTTCATATGAAAAGCTCATACAAGATATAAATAAAAATAAAAGCAAAGGACTAAATAAATATATTAATTTGATTTTTAATTTTCTAAAGTAATTTAGAAATGGAAAAAGTGTACATAAAATTAATCTTATAAACGTTATAAATACGCCAACAAGGATACCTTTTTCAAAAATAGCTCTTTTAGAAAATTCTGAACAAGTCTCAGAAAAGGAGCATTGAGAACTAATATAAGGTGATATAGCCAACTTATAAAAAGTCAGTAACTGAATCATTAAATTTTTCAGCGACTTATTTGCTGAATAAATTTTCATTTTATAAACCTATAAATCTATTTTTTCTAAAAAAGATTTATATTCAGAGAAATCAAATTTTTCAATTTTAGGATTTACGCTAACCAGTATCCATAATCCTTTTTTTGAAGGATCTTTATCATACTTATCAAACAACTCGAATAAGATATGCTTAATTTGTCTTCTTATTCTATTCCTAAAAACTGCATTGCCTGTTTTCGTATTTATTTGAAAACCGAGTCTAAAATCGTTTATCTTGTAAGTTAAGGTAATCAGAGTAACAAAATTTGAATTGTTTCTTTTTCCATATTTTCTTAGTTTAGAAAAATCTGATTTATTATTTAGACTTTTTACTTCCAAAATTCAGTTTATACAGTTAGTCTTTCACGACCCTTGCTTCTTCTTCTAGCCAAAACTCTTCTCCCACTAGGAGTTCTCATTCTACTTCTGAATCCATGTACTCTAGATCTTCTTCTATTTTTTGGTTGGTAAGTTCTTTTTGGCATTTGAGTTAAATTCTTCTCTGGATAATTTCTTTTTTAATATTTTTTACTTGTAATAATTATTTAATATTATCAAAAAAAACTCCAAAAAGAATTGTTTCTTTACAAAAACATGACTATTTGAAACACATTTAACTAAGATTTGATTTAAAATAGAATGATACGAAATTTATCTGTGGGGGCTAAATTGACTAAAAAAACAACTTCTGAAGAGAAAAATACTGAAGAAATTACGGAATTAGATTTAGTTGATCTTACATCTGCATTCCAATATTACGTTCAAAATTCACCAAGAAAACTAAACAATATTGCTCAACAAGAAATTGGTAGACTTGTAAGGTGGATTGGCCCCGAAAGAGAAATCAAAACAATAACACCTTCTGAAATCGGCTCTTATTCTGATGAATTTGCAAAAAGAACAAGTACAGATACTGCTCCACAAAAAGTAGCTTATATAAAAAAATTTCTTACCTTTCTTAAGATCAATGAATTATCAAGCGGAAATTTAGCTTCTCACCTTAGAATGAAAAAATCAAATGTAGGTAAAATAACTAAAAAGTTAGAAGAAACTAAAGGATTAGAGATAAATTTAACTGAAGCTGGATACAAAGATTATGAAAAACAGCTTAAAGATTACAAAACTGAAATGCCGACATTAGCTGAAGAAGTAAGAAAAGCGGCAGCTGATGGGGATATCAGAGAGAATGCTCCTTTAGATGCTGCAAGAGAAAAAATAGAGATGGTTAATTCCAAAATATATGAAATTGAAGCAATACTAAAAGTAGCCAATATAATAGATAGTAGTTCTCAAGGTGATCAAATAGTTATAGGTTCTAAAGTAACTGTAAAAAATCATCAAAGTAAAAATAATCAAGAGTATCAACTAGTTGAAGCCAACGAGGCAAATCCTCTTGTAGGAAAAATATCAAGCGTTTCTCCAGTCGGAGCAGCAATACTTGGTAGAAGAACAGGTGATGAAGTTACTGTTTCTACTCCTGCTGGAGAACAGGTATATACAATAGATGCAATAAAATAAATCTATGACTCTAGCAAGAAAAAAAACATCGGATGATATTTATTCTTATCTAGAGCACGAACTGAAGAACAGTATACAAGGTGAAGTTAACTTTGACGATGTATACAGACAAATGTACGCAACGGATGGTTCAATTTATAAGATGACTCCTATAGGAGTTACTCTCCCAAAAAACCCTGATGATGTATCCGCTATTATAGATATCTGTAATAAAAATAAAACAGCTGTACTTCCAAGAGGGGGAGGGACAAGTTTATCAGGGCAAACTGTAAACTCTGCTGTTGTCATGGATTTTTCTAAATATATGAACAATGTAATAGAAATCAATCCAGAAGAAAAATTTGTAATAACAGAACCTGGTATAACTATTGATAATTTAAATCAAAGTCTTAAGCATACAAATCTACATTTTACTCCTGACCCTTCAACAAAATCACGGGCAAATGTTGGAGGAGCAATGGGTAATAACTCTTGTGGAGCACATTCGGTTATTTATGGAAAAACAGTAGATCAAGTTAAAGAGATGGAAGTAATTCTATCTGATAGCTCAAAAGCTTACTTTGAGGAAATATCAGGAAAAAGATTAGAAGATAAAATTTCACTAGACAATTTAGAAGGAAAAATCTATAGAGATGTAATGAGCATGTCTTCAAAATACTATGATGAAATAAATTCTAAATACTCTAAAGTAAATAGAAGAGTTGGTGGTTACAACCTTGACTTAGTTCATCCAAATTCTAATAAATTAAATTTAGTTAACATCATGGTAGGTTCAGAAGGAACATTGGCAGCAGTAACAAAAGCAAAACTAAATTTAGAACCTCTTCCAAAATATGTTGGGTTAGCTATTTTGCACTTTAAAGATTTAATAGAATCAATGGAAGCCACAGTTGCAACTCTTGAAGAAGGACCTGCTGCAGTAGAACATATAGGAGAAATGATCATTACCCAAGCAAAACAATCACTTGGGTTTTCTAGAAACTTAGATTTTTTACAGGGAGATCCTACTGATATTTTGGTAGTTGAAATGAATGGTTCAACTGATAACGAGGTAAGAAGTAAGATACAAAAATTATCTGAAAAAATGAAAAGATTGAATCTTTCATATGCCATAACTACTCTTTTTGATTCTTCAAAAATATCTCAGGTATGGGCTATGAGGCAAGCTGGATTAGGGCTTATGATGAATATTCCAGGAGATAAAAAACCAATCCCTTTTGTTGAGGACACAGCAGTTTCCCCTGAAAAATTACCTGAATACGTAAAAAGGTTCGATGAAATAGTTCGAAGTAATGGTACAGAAGCTGGATACTATGGACATGCATCTGAAGGTTGTCTTCATATAAGACCAACTATTAACTTGAAAAATCAAGAAGGTATAGATCGTATGATAAAGATATCAGACGAGATTTCAGATTTAGTTAAAGAATTTGATGGTTCTCTTAGTGGAGAACATGGTGATGGAATAGTAAGAGGTGTTTGGTCAGAAAAAATGTATGGGTCAAAAATCATAAACTCATTTAGAGAATTAAAAGGAGCTTTTGATCCTGATTCAATAATGAATCCTGGAAAAATTTTCGATACACCTAAGATGGGAGATAATCTTAGATATGGTACATCATATAAATTAAAAACAATAGATACTATACTTGATTTCAGTAAAGAAGGTGGTTTTGAAGGTGCCGTAGAAAAATGTATCGGAGTAGGAGCTTGTAGAAAGCTAAATGCAGGTGCAATGTGCCCATCTTACATGGCAACCAGAGAAGAAGTACATTCAACAAGAGGCCGAGCAAATGCATTAAGAGGAGTTCTTTCTGGCGCACTTAAAGAAGATTTATTAACTTCTAAAAAAATGTTAAAGGTTCTGGATTTATGTATCGAATGTAAATCATGTAAGTCTGAATGTCCAGCAAATGTTGATATGGCAAAAATAAAATATGAATTTTTACATAACTACTATAAGAAACACAAAACTCCTTTAAGGTCTAAATTAGTGGGAAGTGTCCCCATTTTATATAAATTTATAGCTGGACCGCAAGCCTATTTTTTTAATTTGGCAAATAAACTGCCTTTTGCAAAAATATTAACAGAAAAAATTATAGGAATTCATAAGAATAGGACAATGCCCGAAATAAGTACTTATACATTTGAATCTTGGTTCAAGAAAAGAGTCTCAAATACTACAAAATCAAGAGGTAAAATCCTATTTTTCCATGATACTCACATAAATTTTATTCACCCAGAAGTTGGAAAATCTGCTGTTAAGATTTTAGAAGCTGCAGGTTATGAAGTTGAAATCACTAATAGAAAATGCTGTGGGAGAACTATGATCTCCAAAGGATTGCTTGATGATGCGAAAAAAAATGTTGATTACAACACAAATCTTCTGTATGAATATGTAAAAAAAGGCATAAAAATTGTCGGAGTTGAAGCAAGTTGTGTTTCATCAATGCAAGACGAATTCCCTGATTTAGCTGATGATAAAGAGAAGGCTAGAAAAATTTCTGAGAATACTTTCACTGTACAAGATTTACTTATGCAAATTCAAGATGATAATAATCAGCAGATCAGATGGAATTCTTCAAACAAAGAACTATTGCTTTTTGTTCATTGCCATGAAAGAGCTTTAAATGGAACAAGTAATTCACTAGAGTCTCTAAACTTACCACAAAAATTTAATGCAAAATTAATTGATGCTGGTTGTTGCGGTATGGCTGGTTCTTTTGGAATGGAAAAAGAGCATTATGAAATTTCTAAAAAAATGGCCGAAGATAGACTTTTACCAACTATAAATAATTCTTCCGAAAACGAGGAGATTATTGTTACAGGAATATCTTGCCATGATCAAATAAAAGATCTTTCTAATAAAAATCCAAAATATCTAGTAGAAGTTTTAGCAGAAGCTATAGATTATTAATAAGAATTAGATTTTGCCAATTGTCCACATCCTGCACTAACTTCAATACCTTTTTCCATTCGAACAGTTGACGGAACCCCGTAGGAATTTAATTTATTTTGAAAAAGCTTTATTTCTTCAGACTTAGATCTATAAAAATCTGATTTTGGAGTAGGATTTACCGGAATTAGATTTACATGACATAACAAATCTTTCAGTAGTAAACCTAATTTTTTAGCATGATCTAACGTATCATTTTGTTGATTTAATAAAACATATTCAAAAAATATTTTCCTATTTGTTTTTTTTATATATTCCTTACATGCATCGATTAACATTTCTATTGGATACCTTTTATTTACTGGTACTGTTTGAGATCTTGTTTCATTATCAGGAGCATGGATAGATACAGCTAAATTTATTTGTATTTTTTCATCTGCTAATTTTAAGATCTGTGGAACTAATCCAACTGTAGAAACAGTGATATTTCTAGCACCAAAATTTGTGCCTTGGCTATCATTTAATATCCTAATTGCATTAATAGTATTTTCATAATTTGCTAAAGGTTCGCCCATTCCCATAAAAACAATATTTTTTATCCCTTTATAGGATTTTTCTGGTTTATCTAGGACTTTATCAAAAAAACCTTTATTATCTAATTGCTTATAATAAAGTACCTGAGAAATAATTTCACCTGAAGATAGATGCCTCGTAAAGCCTTGTTGCCCAGTTGCGCAAAAAGTACATCCTAATGCACACCCTACCTGACTTGAAATACAAATAGTTTTTCTAGGTTTTCTATGATCATCTGAAGGATAATTCATCAATACTGATTCTACATTTTGGCGATCTTTTAATGAAAATAAACTTTTATATGTTGATTTGTCCTTCGAAATAATACTTCTAACTTCTTCTACACTTCCTATATAAAAATATTTCTTTAAAAAAACAATTAATTCTTTTGAAATATTCGTCATATCATCAAATTTATTTAGATCATTTTTATACAAATATCTCCATAATTGATCCACTCGAAATTTTGGAAAATTATTTTTTTCCATAAGTTCAATAATTTGTTTTTTCGTTAAGTTATATATATCTTCCATTGGGATAACATTATTAATAGTCTCTTAACAATTATAAATTATGATGTGTTAATATATATAAGAATAAACAAATACAGATTGTTCATAAAATGGGAAAAGAGCACATAGACACAATTGATCAGAATGAGGCGATCTTAACAACTGAAGACCTATCAGTCTATTATGGAAAAACTAAAGCTGTAGATAAAGTATCTTTTAATGTCCCTAGAAATAAAATCGTAGCCTTAATAGGACCTTCTGGATGTGGTAAAAGTACCTTGATTCGCTGTTTTAACCGAATGAACGACTTAATCCCAACTGCCAAAGTTGAAGGGGATGTTAAGTATAACGAAACATCGATTTACTCTCCTAAATCAGATCCAACATATATAAGATTCAAAATTGGTATGGTATTCCAAAAACCAAATCCGTTCCCTAAAAGCATTTTTGAAAATGTAGCATTTGGGCCTAAAATAAATGGATTTAAGAATAATGAAATAGAAAGCATAGTAGAGACATCCTTACAGAAAGCGGCATTGTGGGAAGAAGTAAAGGACAGGCTTGATGATAATGGATTAGAGTTATCTGGAGGACAACAACAAAGATTATGTATAGCAAGAGCACTCGCAGTCAATCCAGACATAATTTTGATGGATGAACCTGCTTCTGCTCTAGACCCTGTATCTACTTCAAAATTAGAAGACTTAATTAAAGAATTATCCACAAATGTAACTATTGTAATAGTAACCCATAACATGCAACAAGCTACAAGAATTTGTGATTATGCTGCTGTTATGATGGCTGGGCAAGAAAGAATTGGAGAACTAATAGAGTATGGTACAAATGACTCAGTTTTTGGAAATCCAAAAGATAAAAGAACAGAAGACTATGTGACTGGAAGGATAGGATAATGGCAAGAGTAGAGTTTGATCAGGAACTTGAAAGATTAGAAACTGAAATTAAAATAATGGCATCCACAGTTGAATCATCAATTGAAAAATCCATAAATTCTTTACTAGAACAAAATATGGAATTGGCTAAAGATGTAATAAAGGGTGATGATGTTATAGATAAAATGTGTGATGACCTAGAAGAGCTATGTATGGGAATTTTAAGAAGGCAAGCACCTTTAGCATCAGATTTACGTGAAATAGTTTCTTGTATGTATGTTATTGAGGAATTAGAGAGAATTGGAGATTATGCTGAAGGAATAGCTGTTCTAACAATAAAAATGGGAGTAAGGCCACTTCCAACAGATCTAGTAATTATTCCTCAGATGAGTATAAATACAGTTGAAATATTACGAATGAGTACTGAAACATTCTTAATAAAAGACCCCAAGGAAGTAAAAACTAGATTTAATAAGATAAAAAAACAGGACGACGTTATTGATAAGTTAAATTCTGATGTTAGAGGCAGGTTGATTCAACTAATGAAGAATAAACCCCTTGAGATAGAAAGAGCAACATATCTACTATGGGTTGCTCATAACCTGGAAAGAATTGCTGATAGAGGCGTAAATATTGCAGAAAGATCAATGCTTCTTGTAGGAAATTGATTTTACATTAAAATCTCTTCTTTAAATAAAGCGTTCGAGGTAGTTTATATAGAAAACCTGTAGTTTCAAAAACTTTATGTTTTTTGGGGAGTAAAATCTTGAACACAACTTTTCTTAGAAACCTTTATCCAAAGAAGAGATTTGACTTAGTTCCTCATACTAATCAAATGAGTTTTTTTGATTATATTTTGATTCTTGAGGTCTAGTACAAATTTTTGACTAATAATATTTTCTTGGCTCAAAACTCGATGAACAGTTCTAGTAGAAATATTCAATGTTTCGGCTATATCTTTATTTGTCATATTGCTTTTTTTCATATTAGCAATAATAATATTTCTATTATTTTTTGATTTAGAATTATCCAAGATAGGATCATCATATTTACAAAGAGTCAAAGGGCATTCTAAGCAACTTTTTGAATATTCACAGCCATCATCAAGAAAAAAATCTTTAGAAGCTGAATTATTATTTTCAATCATTGTCATTACAGCACTCCTAAATATGATTACAATTATTAGAAACATAAAAATATTCTTGAGAGTACCTGTTTTTAAGAACATTTATTTTCACTAAAGCATTTATTGAATCTAAGTTTTGACCATATAGATCAATATTTTCTGCTATCAAAAATTTATCAGAATGATCCAATTTATTAGAAAAAACATACTTTGATTTATCATATGATATTTCATTATGGTTTTTTGAAAAAAGAAAATCAAAATTATTAAATTCATTGACTTTATTAATCATCTTTAATACAGCTGGATACAAGCATTCTATTATCAAAGAACTAAATACAGCGCACTTAGAATATTCATGATTGTTCTTAACTAATGTCCATATTCTTAAATCATTCATTGCTTCGTGCCAGCAATAAAAACATTCAACTCCTACATCATATTGACATTCTTTTTTATTGATTATGCTTGAGGCTATAGATCTTATCAAATTATTATCTGTTAATAATTTAGTTTCTTCAGTATTACTGAAAACATTTTCTGAAAATTTCGTTGTCATTAATAAACTCCTTAATTAGAACATATGTTCATTTTAGAACAAGTGTTCTAATTAAGTCAACAGAATTAATTACAAGATTTATTAAAAAAAATCTCTTTTATTTGTTACCTTCTAGGCGGAAGAGGGATGATTTCTCTTAGTTCATCAATTGATACACCAAGTACTTCTGCAGCTTTTTCTAAGTCAGGCGGCGGGCCTCCTAATGCAGATAATAGCTCTTTCTGAGAAATTCCTAATTTAGATGCTGCTTCAGTAAAGTCAGGAGATTGGCTTCTTCTATTTGGATTTCCTTGCATTTGATTTCTGAGTGGAGGTCCTTGCTGTGTTCCTCCTTTATCAAAATTAGATTGTTCTGGAATTCCATGATAGCAAAGTAAAAAATAAGGAAATCCAATTTCTCCTTCTCCATTTCTTATGGAGCTAACGTAATGATAAATCCCGTCCGGAACTTCTGGGGTAGGACTTGAAATCCCATTGCATTCATCCGTATCTCCTAATCCTTCAATATATTCCCAATCATCTATACCTCCATATCCATTAGAATCTTTTTTCAATCTATAGCTTGACGTGATTTCTATAACATTTTTATAAGAATCCCAGCCATAAGGACCATAAATGGGGAATCCATCAAAAGCAAATCCTATTATAGGAGAGTGTTCGCTAGTATCTAAGGAGGTCCTATAATCCCAATCTTCCCAATCTAAGCCTGTCCCCTCAGGGTGCCAATGCATACAATTGGCATCAAAATGATAATGAAAATAAGCTCCAGCAGAATGTCCTCCGCACACACCAATTTCTATAGGTTGCCTGTCCTCTTCAAAATAATCAAAGTGCAATGCAACAGCATCACCCCCAGGTCCTTCTTCAGGGCCAAATATTGGGACTCCCGTTACGGTAATAGCCACAGCTCCTCTATCAGGAGCCATGGTAATAGTTTCATTGATCTGAGGATTTGTCGGAATAATCCATTGATAATTTACTTCTTCTGCACAACAGCCTAATCCAGATTGAAAATCATGATTTGGGATACCTGTGCTAGTAACTACGACAGAATCATCGGATAGTTCTATATCTACATAGCATTTCCATGTTTCCTCTATTTGTGTTGAAAGATCATCAACTAAAACAGTTTTATCATCTGCGCATAGCCAAGCATTCGTATATAAGGAATTTGGTTTATTTGCACCTATTTGCTCTGAAATAAACTGAGGAACTGATTTAGAAGTAAGATCTATTGTAGAGTCTAAGCTTAATAAAACATCAAAGTCTAATTCTAGTGTAATTTTATCCTCAACGCTAATAATAAAGAAAAGTTTAGGAATATCCATATCAAAATCGCTAAATGGAAATGAAAGAGAAGCTTTACCTTTTAGTTTTCCCAATTCATACGTAGCATCAATATTCCATGTTTTTCTTTTTGTAACCCCATGAATAGTAAGATCACCTATCAATTGCATCTGAAAATCATTTTTTTGTAAAGTAATCAGAGAACTTAAATCAAACCCTGCGATTTCTCTTATTTCAAATACAGCCTTAGGAAATTTATCTGTTTCTAAAGAGCTACCTCTCAAATAATTATCTCTTCGTGATTCATCACTTTTTAGTGTAGATAAATCAATATTAATAATTGAGTTTTTATTTGGAACCCCTTGTGCATCAATATAAATCCCTCCTGTTATAGAATCTGTGTATCCGATAGCTTCAATTGGAGAAGGCAGCCTAGCCAATTGTTCCTTTACTCTATAATTTGCTCTAATATAATTTCCAGATTCAGGGCCGAAATCTACCGAAATAACAGAGGATTTATCATATATTTCTTTAGTCTCTGAAGTTTGATTATTATGATCTGAGGGCGAAGGTGTATTTTTATTATAATCTTTAGGGTCTTTCTGATTTATTTTTTCTTCAGCTTTATCATTTTCTAATTGTATGGAAGTATTATCTTCAATTAAATTATTATTGATAGATTCTTCTGAATTATCAGAACAAGAAAAAATAAATAGTAGAAATATAAATATAGCTATTTTTTTCATAAAATACCTTTTAAATACTAATAGTTATAATAATTGTAAACTCTGATTATTAATATTGTGTGAAGAAAAAAAAATTAGATTAGAATTAAGTTATGGCAAGGAAAAAAAAAGATAATAATCTTTACAAGTATTCTTCTGATGAAAATTTATGGCAATTAAATCAATGGAATAAATTAGAAGAAGCTTCATTGCAGAAAATCACATCTTCTAAAAACGATGAAGAAGCTTACAAGGTATGTAAAGATTTAGGAAAAAATATCCTAAAAAACTACAGCAATAGTTTTTTTACCGTTACAAGATTTCTCCCCAAGCAAAAAAGAGATTTGGTAGAAATCATCTATGCTTCAGTTCGATTCCCTGATGAAATAGTAGATACTTTTGAAATGACTTCAGAAGAAAAAAATTCAATGCTTGATGAATGGGAAAATAAATTTCAAGAATCTAAAAAATACTCCAATATAAAAGAACTAACATCTAATGAAATTCCTATAATTATCTCAGCATACAGAATGGCTGCAATTGAAAAAAATATTCCTGATGAATACTATCTTTCATTTATTGATGCGATGAGAAAAGATATAGATGTTTATGAATATTCAGACATGAATACGCTAATAGACAAATATATATATGGTTCAGCAATAGTAGTTGGTTATTTTTTAGCTTATATTTATGGGCCGAATCAAAACAAAACTGTGAATGACTTGCTAGAGCCTTCAAGAGATTTGGGTATAGCATTGCAACTTACAAACTTTGCAAGAGATGTTTATGAAGATTATTTTAGAGGTAGATTTTATACTCCCAAAAACTTGCTGGAAAAACCTAAAACAATTTCTGATCTTCCAATATACGTTATAGAAGCCAGAAAAATATTAGCTCAAGAAGCTGAAAAATGGTATCAAAAAGCTGAGAAAGGGATGAAAAACTTTTCTCCTGATAGCCAAATTGCAATCAAGAGTTGCCTAAAATTATATAGGAAATTAAATTCTAAGATTTTAGAAAAAGAAATGGACGCAGATCATCGTTATAGCCTGACGTTAAAAGAAAAATTATCATTTTTACCTTTCAAAAAATTATGGAAGTTAATATTACTTTATATATGAAAAATAACCCTAAAAAAGTAATCATTATAGGAGCAGGGATAGGAGGACTTTCTATCGCTCCTTTACTTTCAAAAGAAAATTTCAATGTAGAAATTTATGAATCACAAAAAAGTGTCGGGGGTAGAGCTAATATAATTTCAGAAGAGGGTTTCACTTTTGACACAGGACCTTCTTTGTTAAATTATCCATGGGTTTATGAAGATTATTTTTCTAGTTTAGGTAAAAATTTTTATGACTATGTTAAATTAATTAAAGTTGACCCTGCAGTAAATTTTTTATGGAGAGATCAAAGTAATTTGCAGCTAAGCTCTGATCTAAACATTTTATCTGATGAAATAAGTAAATTTTCAAAAAAAGACAGATTAGGGATAATAAATTTTTTCAAAAGTTCACAAAAAAAATATGATTTAGCATTTAAGAATATTGTTACTAAAAATTCTTCTAATGTTTTCAGTTGGCTATTAAACGCAGGTTTTAAAAATCTACTTAAGTTGGGCTTAACCAACAATATGTATAGTGAAATAAAGAAATTTTTTGTAGAAGAAAAAATAATAGAAGCTTTTAGTTCATACAGTATGTATCTAGGAGATTCTCCGTATAAGCTTCCTGGGTTTTTCAGTATTCTTCCTTATGGTGAATTACAGTATGGATTATGGATGCCAAAAGGAGGAATGTACGGCCTTGTTAAAGGGATTGAAAAATTAAATCTAGATTCTAAAGTAAAAATCAATACATCTTCGAAAATAGAAAAAATTATCATAGAAAATGGCAAGGCTATAGGGGTATTAGTTGATAAAGAAATAAAATACGCAGACTTGATAATTTCAAATGTTGATTCTGAAACAACATACAAGGAATTAATAGGCCTAAATATAAATAAAAATAAAATGACTCCATCAGTATACACCTACTACTGGGGGCTTAATAAAACAGTAGATTCATTAACCCACCATACTATTTTTTTACCTGATGATTTCAAAAAAACTTTCAATGAATTATTTACTGAAAATAAGATTCCAAGTGATCTTCCGTTTTATATATCAATCCCATCAAAAACAGATCCAAAACTTGCACCTAAAGGGCAATCTTCAATATTTGTCCTAATACCATGCCCAACTATTTCAAAATTCAAAGGTAAACATGGTGCAAAAAAAGCAAAAGAGTTAAAAGAATTAGTTTTTAAAAGGTTTAAAGAAAATAATATAGATATAAAAAATGATGATATAGTTTACGAAAAAATATTTACCCCAAAAGATTGGAAAAACGAATATGGATTATTTGACGGATCTGCTTTTGGCCCTTCTCATAACTTCAATCAAATAGGTCCCTTTAGAAATCCAAACAAATCAAAAGAAATAAAAAATTTATATTTTGTTGGAGCGTCAACAACTCCTGGAACAGGAGTTCCAATGTGTGTGCTTAGCTCAAAAATGACAAAAGAAAAAATTTTAGAAGATTTAGAGATATGATTGAAATTATTTACATAATTTTAAGCTTTTTTGTTTTATATTCGATATTAATAGTATCCTCCAACCTTTCTTGGGTTCAATTTGGTTCGATAAAAAGTCATAGTAAAAATTTATCTATTCTGATTCCTGCAAGAAATGAAGAAAAAAATATAAAAAATTGTATTGATTCAATAATTTCTACAAACAAAAATTTTAACGAAATACTAGTTTATGACGATCACTCTACTGATTCAACAAGCGAAGAGATAAAAAAAATAATACAAACAAATAGAAAAGTAAAACTAGCAAAAACTAATAAATTAGAAAAAGGATGGACAGGAAAATCTTTTGCATGTTATCAGCTTGCAAAGCAGTCTTCTTCAGAATGGATTTTATTTATTGATGCCGACACTATTATTAAACAGGAACTAAGTCAACTAATTGATTATTCTAAAGAAAATAAACTTACAATGGTATCTGCATGGCCAAAAATTGAAATGCAATCTATTGTAGAAAAAATATTTATGCCATTGCTAAACTTTATTGTTTTTACAACGTGTCCAATGCTTATATCAAAAAAAAGTAACTCTGATAATTTAGGCCTAGCTCATGGAGCTTGTATACTATTCAAAAAGGAAACTTATTTCAAATTAGGTGGTCACGATTTAGTAAAAAATGATCTTTTTGAAGATACAAGATTAGCTAGAATTTTCAGACAAAAAGGAGAGAATACTTACTGTATAAACGGATCAAAAATAATTTCTGTAAAAATGTACGATTCTTTTAAATCAATATGGAATGGTTTCAAGAAAAATTACTATCCTGGCTTTAGTAAAGATTCATCATTTTTCTTTTTTCAATCAATTTTTATAATAAGTTATTTTATTGCTCCCATAATTTACACATCATCAATTATTCTAAATTTCCATGAAAATTTGTCTGCCATTTTACTATCTATAAATTTTATTCCCATAATTCTAATAAACATAAAATTCAAGTATAATTTTTTATCTATTTTTACACATCCTTTTGGAATATTGACAATGTTCCTACTAGGTATAAGTTCATGGAAAAATATGAAATTTGGGAAAGGGTTAGATTGGAAAGACAGAACATATGAAAAATCGTAAAAAAATCATAATAATAGGTGGAGGCTTGGGTGGTTTAGCAACTGCTATAAATTTATCTAAAAGTGAATTTGATATTACAATCATTGAAAAAAACTCTAATTTAGGAGGAAAAATGAATATCTTCAAAAAAGATGGTTTTACTTTTGATACAGGACCTTCATTAATAACTTTGCCTCATATATTTGAAGATTTATTTAAGGAATGCGGTGAAAATATATATGATCATTTAAATCTAAAAAAAATAAATCCTCTTTTTTTATATATGTTTGAAAAAGAAAAAATCGAATATTCATCTGATCTAAGTGATTTAGAAAAAGTATTCAATAATGAAATAAAAAAATTCTATGAACTTATACTAAAAGGTTCAAAGTTATTTCATCTTTCAGAAAAAACGTTTTTCAAAGAAGGACTTTTTTCAAAACCAAAATTTTCAAATTTATTATTATTATTAGCAAGTCCTTTTAAATTATTTTTTAAAAAATATAATAATTATATTGAAGATCAATTTTCTGATGAAAAAATAAGGAAAATTTTCAATAGATACCCAACATATGTTGGGTCATCTCCGTACAAATCATCTGGAATCTTGTCTATTATTCCATATATGGAGTTGAGTTATGGAGCATGGTATATTTCAGGAGGTTTATATAAATTAATTGAAAAAATAGAAAAAATATTAATTTCGAAAAATATTAAAATAATAAAAGATTTAAAGGTTTCTAAAATAAACAATAATAAGAAAAAAGTGCAATCTGTAACTTTGAGTAATGGAGAAAAAATCAATTGCGATATTATCGTTAGTAACGTTGATCCATTAATAACTAAAACCATGATAAATAACAAATTTGAAATAAAAGAAGATTCTTTGTCTATGTCTGGTTTTGTTATTCTAGTTGGATTAAATGAGCAAATTCCAGAAATACGTCATCATAATGTTATTTTTTCTAAAAATTATAAAAAAGAATTTGAAGAAATATTTAATAAAAAAAAGTTTCCATCTGATCCAACAGTCTATATAAACTGCCCAACAAAAACTGATAACACCTTAGCTCCAAAAAATTCAGAAAGTATCTTTTTGATGTGTAATACCCATGCAACAAAAGAAATATGGGGGGAAAAGGAAATAACAAATGCAGTTTCCAAAATAAGAAATACCTTAAAAAAACATAATTTAGAAAAAATAATTGATAATTCTAAATTTATGGAAATAATAACACCTAACGATTTTGAAAAAAGATTTGCAGCACCTTATGGATCTATATATGGTAAAGTTTCCCACGGAATACTAGGAAGTATTATTAGACAGCCAAATAAGGATAGAAAAATAGAAGGCTTATATTATGTTGGAGGGGGGGTCCATCCTGGTGGTGGGACTCCAATAGTTGTTATGTCTTCAAAAATTGTAAGCAGAGAAATTATAAAAAAATATGCCTAAAAAAATAAAAAAAATATTTGAATATGCAGGGTTTTCATTTTTTATAACTTTATTGATGGGTGGTATTTTAGCTGAAATAGGAATTATAAAAAATACTCCTTCATGGGCTCCAAATTTATTTATGATAGTAGGAAGTTTATTGGTTCTAATGTTTTCAAAAGGAAAATTGTTATGTTTTCTTATTTGTATTGGAATTATAGGATTTTTTTACGAAGTTTTAGGAGTAAAAATAGGGATATTGTTTGGTTCTTATAATTATAGTGATGTATTTAATCTAAAACTTTTTTCAGTACCTATTGTAATGATTTCTGCATGGATAATAATAGTAAATTTTAGCTTCAGTTTCATTCAAAATATTAGAAATAAATTTTTTATAATTTATGGCTCAATAATAATGGTAATCATTGACTTAGTAATAGATCCTATCGCAGTGCATGGTTTAGAAATTTGGATTTGGAATGAAGAAGGCCCATATTACTCAATCCCAAATCATAATTTTCTTGGATGGTTTATTTTATCCATTCCAATATTTATTCTTTTAAATTTTTCAAAACAAACAGTAGAAACCCCAAGTAGGATCATATCTATTTTAGTTATTTCTTTTTTTTCAATAATAGGATTTATAAACGAAATTTATTTTCCAGCTGCACTAGGGATTGTATTAGTATTATTAAATTGTTTATTGTTTTTTAAACAAAGAAAAAGAAAATCAAATGCTTTATAGAAATTACGGGAAAAATAAAAAAAAGCTTTCTGTCGTTGGATTAGGTGGGATATCTATTAAAGGCTTAGGTTTAAAAGAATCCTCAAAAATTATAAACTTAGCACTTGATAAAGGCGTTAATTATTTTGATGTCGCTCCTGGATATGGTGATGCGCAAAAACTAATGGGAGAAGGATTGAAGAATAAAAGAAATAATGTTTTTCTAGCATGTAAAACAAAATCTAGAACTCTAAAGGATTCAAATAAAGATTTAGAAGATTCATTACAAACCTTAAAAACAGATTATTTTGACCTTTATCAATTACATGGAATGAAAACAAAAGAAGATTATGAAAAAGTAATTGGCAAAAATGGAGCGCTGGAAACTTTAGAAAAAGCAAAAAAAGAAGGAAAAATTAATAATATAGGATTTTCATGTCATTCCATAGAAGTTGCTAAATTATTATTAAAAACCTTTTCATTTGATTCAATACTAATTCCCATAAATTGGAAATTAATATTGAATCATAATTTTGGAGTGGAAATAATTGATGAATGTAATCAACTAGGAGTTTCTGTTTTAGCTTTAAAAGTAATGGCAGATAGACAATGGAATTCTCAAAAAGAAAGAGAATTAAGTTATAAGAATTGTTGGTATAAACCACTTTCAGATATAAAAAATATTAATTTAGCAGTTAGATTTGCATTATCTCGTAATATCACATCTTTCTTACCGCCTGGTGATCCTGATCTATTTTTAAAAGGTATTAAAGCTGTTGAATCATACTCTAAAATAAATGAAGTTGAAATAGAAATTCTAAAAAATATGGCAAAAGTTGAAACTTCTATAGGATCAAGAGAGGAAATATTTATTTAAATGAGTGATAAAAAGATAAAAGCCTTGATTTTTGATGTTTTTGGCACCGTAGTTGATTGGAGAAAAACAATAACTAGAAGATTAAACTCTTTTTTACCTGAAGATTTATCAGATTCTGATCTAGAAAGTTTTGCTACAGAATGGAGAAAAGGATACTCAGATTACATCAAAGAATTTAATGATCAAAATCAAACCTGGAAAATAGTTGATGAAATTCATAAGAACAAATTAATAAAATTACTCAAAGATTTTAAATTAATCGATAAAATGAATGATCACTCAATCGATAAATTGAATCAAATTTGGCATCAATTAGATCCGTGGGAAGATTCAGTTGAAGGACTTGCATTACTAAAAAATAAATTTAGTATTGGTACGCTTTCAAATGGGAATTTTTCATTACTTCTAAATATGAGTAAATATTCTAAATTATCTTGGGATTTTATTTTTTCAGGAGATATGTTCTTAAAATATAAGCCAAATGAATATGTATATAAAAAAGCAACAGAATATTTAGGTCTTGAAACAAATGAAGTTATGTTAGTTGCAGCACATGAAAACGATCTTTTAGCAGCCGAAAAATCTGGCTTAAAAACAGCTTATGTTCATCGACCATTTGAATACTCAAGCAATGCTAAAGAAAAACCAAAAAACAAATTTAATTATTCATGTAATAATTTTTTAGAACTACATCAATTATTAAAATAAAATAAAATTCTATACCAAATTAGTTGACAATTATATCGGATATTAATATTCTCTATTTTGGGTCTTATTAAAGTACTTTAAATAAGACAGTTTTAAATTAAAAAAAAATCAAAAAAAAAGATTTTTTAAAATAGTAATATCAATCTAAAAAATTTATCTAATTATTAGAAAGGTTAGAAAAATGAAAAAAGTTTTATCAAGTTTGTGTTATTTATCAATTATTTCAATAATAGCGCTTGGCTGCTCTAGCACAACTGAAGGCGAAACGGTAGTAAGTGATGAAGGAGAAACAATCACAAAAAGCAGAGTTGATGTATCAATGAGTGAGTGGGATGTTGACGTTGACCCAAACTATAAAATGGGGAAACATATAAAACCTGGTGAACTTACACTAACTCTTACAAATGATGGGAACTTAGAACATAATTTGGTATTGCTAAATAACAATAAACACGAAGATTTAGCATTAACTGAGGACGGATCAATGGCAGATGAAAGTCAGCTTGATATTTTAGGAAAAATAGAAGGTATTCAGCCTGGAGAAACAGCAGAACTTGTAATAAATGATCTTCCAGCAGGAACATATGCCTTTATTTGTAATACTGCAGGTCATTATGACCAAGGAATGGTTTATAAATTTATAGCTAGATAGGAAATATTTATGAAAATTTTATGTGTTTTATATGATGACCCAACAGATGGAATGCCTGAGTCATATCCTATGAGCGAACTTCCTCATTTAGATAAATATCCTGATGGAATGACATTACCAAATCCAAAATCTATAGATTTTAAACCCGGTGAGTTACTAGGGTGTGTTTCAGGAGAGTTAGGTCTTAGAAAATTCTTAGAAGAAAATGGACATACTTTGGTGGTAACTTCAGATAAAGACTCAAAAGGGTGTATTGCGGATAAAGAGTTAGTAGACGCAGACATAGTAATTTCTCAGCCTTTTTGGCCATATTACCTAACCAGAGAAAGAATTGAATCAGCAAAAAACTTAAAAATGGCAATTACAGCTGGTATTGGTTCTGATCATGTTGATCTACAAGCGGCTATTGATAATAAAGTAGATGTTGTAGAAGTTACATATTGTAATTCAAGATCAGTATCTGA
This sequence comes from Chloroflexota bacterium, assembly GCA_002719295.1. Taxonomy (GTDB): domain Bacteria; phylum Chloroflexota; class Dehalococcoidia; order Lucifugimonadales; family Lucifugimonadaceae; genus TMED-70. The sequence continues at coordinate 160,011 of PBHC01000012.1, read as the reverse complement.
ACATATTGTAATGATGATTCTAGCAATGGTTAGAGATTATCATAATCAACATAGAATAGTTAATGATGGTGGTTGGCATATAGCTGATGCGGTTAAGAGATCTTACGATGTCGAAGGAATGAATGTAGGAACAATTGCAGCTGGAAGAATTGGATACGATGTCTTAAGAAAGATGTACCCTTTTGACGTGAAACTACACTACAATGATCGACATAGATTACCTATAGAAAAAGAAAAAGAATTAAACTTAACTTTTCATGACACTGTAGAATCTTTAGTTTCAGTCTGTGATGTTATTAACATAAGTTGTCCATTACACTCAGAAACTGAAAACCTTTTTGATGAAGAGCTTATTAGTAAGTGTAAAAAAGGTGCGTATGTTATAAATACCGCAAGAGGCAAGATTGTGAATAGAGAAGCAATGGCTAAAGCGTTGGAATCTGGACACATTAGTGGTTATGCTGGAGATGTTTGGTTTCCTCAGCCAGCTCCCAACGATCATATTTGGAGAAAAATGCCAAATCATGGAATGACACCTCATACCAGTGGAACATCTTTATCAGCTCAAGCTAGATATGCAGCTGGAGTCAGAGAAATTCTAGAATGTTTTTTTGAAGGAAAAAATATTAGAAATGAATATCTTATAGTTGAGGATGGCGACTTGGCTGGAATGGGAGCACATTCCTATTCTAAAGGAAGTGCAACTGGTGGATCAGAAGAAGCTGCAAACTTTAAGAAATAATAAAAGTTTTATTAGTTATAGTCATAGTAATCAAAATAAATATTGCCAATAAGTAAACTTCAACTTTCTCTGGCTTCTTAGGTTTAGGAGGAAGAATTATTTGTGGTGGCTTTATGTGTTTATCAATCATTATTTTGCATCTCCACCTGTAATTTACTATGAACTCAGGAATTTTCACTTTAGTTTCTCCCTCGCCCTCGATTCTAGGGAAGATACATAATATCTCTTCACCATCTAGTAAAACTGCTTCTAATTTATCTTCTATTAATCTTGATTCAATTCTCATCCCACACTAACTCCCACACAATTTCTCATGTTTTTTACATTTTTCGTTATAAAATTAAGCTATTAGAGTTTATGCCCCTGTAGCTCAGAGGATAGAGCACCGGTTTCCTAAACCGGGTGTCCCGCGTTCGAGTCGCGGCAGGGGTACCATTTTTTTTTTAAAAAATAAAATAATTTTTTATTTTATATAGATCTAATATCTAAGTTTATTTGAGATAAAAATAGATAAATTTACTATGTTTTATTCATATATAATTATTTTATGAGTCAGAAGCCATATGAAATTGAAGAATGGGTGAAATTATTCCTTAGTATGCCCATTGAAAAGCACTTAGATTTACTGCTTGTGCTAGGAATTATTTATAAATCAAGTGAAGGCGAACAAGCATTAAGAAATGCTGACCTGTCTGGAGATACAGTTATACTTACACGTCTTATGAATAATGTAGATAGTTTTGCTGAAGCATTTGAAGATATTGATATTGAAAGGCTTTTTTATACCTATTTTTCAGAAAAACAGTATGAAGTAATGCTTTTAGATGAATGGTTGTCCGATACTTGGATTAATTCCCATTTGAAACTTCACAAATATATTAATAAATGGATAGATTTATTCAAATTATTTCCAAAAAATGAGGAATTTTATAAATATTTACCAACAGGAAACTTTATTGTTTATAGAGCAGGCTCTATTGATGGTATCTCCTGGACTCTCAATAGAGGTATCGCTATTTGGTATTATAATAGAAACAAAGCATCTAAATCTGAACCAAAGAATAATAGATTTTTAAGCTTAAGGATCTCTAGAAAAGATGCCTTTTTATATTTGAATCAATTGGGCGAAGAAGAAGTGATTATTGACCCAAAAGTAAATAATGTTCAAATAATTCCTTATAATGAGCATAAAAATTTTGAAGAAGTAGTACCTAAAACATATAATAATTAATCAGGAAAAGTTTTTGATAAAAAACCTTTTACATCTAAAATACCTATTTGAGATTAACTTATTTACATTAAGTAAAAAAAATATTTTATTGATAGCTATTGCATTATTTGTTATTTATTTTTTTATGACTCAGATTCTTATGTATGACCTATATGATCTTCCTAAAAGTAAGACTAATTGTGTAGAAACTCCAAATGGGAAGGTATGCGAACTTTCCGATTATTCATATGAGACTGATGAATACAAGTCTAGAAAATAACTTATGGAGTAACTATTGCTCTGGTAACTTCACTACCTGATTGGGTTCCTATCCACTCAGCAGTTTTAAAAGCTTCGTCAATTTTTTCAATTGGAAATTCGTGAGAAATTACATTAGTCAAAGGATATTTATCTTTAGTTCTTTCTATAAAATCTATCGCATTTGGAATGATCCAAGGGTCATAGTGTTGAATACCATAAAACCTTATTTGATTAGAAACTAATCCTGTAACATCGATTGATGCAAATGAGTTTGGAGAAATATGTCCTACTTCTAGGTAAATTCCTCTCATTCTTACCATTTTTATTCCTTCTTCAACAGCAGAAGGGAATCCCACAACTTCCACTACTTTATCAGCTCCAATCCCACCAGTTAATTCCATAACTCTTTCAATTCTAGATTCAGCAGTACGGAACTCATTCATATCTATAGTGTGAGTTGCTCCACATTTTATAGCCAAGTCTAATCTAGGTTTTTGACCATCAATTACAATTATCTTAGATGCGCCCAATTCTTTTGCGACTGCAGTTGCGTTAACTCCAAGTCCACCTGCTCCTTGAATTACAATATTGTCCCCTAGTCTTACTCCTCCAAGATGAAGAGCTTCATAAACTTGAGCCAATGCACAATTTATCGGAGCTGCTGCAGCGTCGCTTATACTATCTGGAAGTTTAAATACGTATTGAGGGCTTCTTAAGTAATAATATTGTGCAAATCCACCGTTACAGTACGGGAATTCATCCAAAGGTTTTCTCCCCATTCTAAATTTACAAGCTCCAAATTCCCCTCTAATGCAGTTATAGCATTTTGCACATGGGAAAAAATAAGAATATGCAACTCTATCTCCTTCTTTTAAAGGCCTTCTAAGTGAATCAGTTTTGATTTTTCCACCTAAAGCTGCAACTACTCCCATCATTTCATGACCAAATACCATTGGATCAGGAGGAGGAGCATCTTTATCTAATCCATCGCCTCTCCATACATGTAAATCTGACCCGCATACACTAGTTGCTTTTACTCTTATTTGAATTCCGTCATTTTCAAGTTTGGGTAATGGAAGCTCTCTAAGCTCCCAGCTTTTATCTGATGCGTGCCATACGGCTGATATACCTGTTTTACTCATATTTCCTAAGATTTGTATATTTATTAATAATATACATTTACGTTTTAATTTTTTTTTATGCTAATGACTTATTTTTTGAGTTTATAAAACTTTATTACAAAATAAAATAAAAACAGCTACTATTCAAAGATTCTTTGATGAGTTAGAGCTAAACCAAAAGGTAAGAGTAAAAAATACAATATCCCCTCTTTTGAAATATGCAATTGAGAAGAGGATTAGGAAACCGGAGCTCTATCCTCTGATCTACAGGGGCATAAGTTTAGATTCTTTAATTTTACAACAATAAACTCTTACAACCATAAAAAAACTATATAGATTATTAATTGAAAAAAAGATATAAAAATTAGAAATCAACTTATAAATTAGAAGGCTAATATATTGAACTTCGACATAATAATTAAAAACGGAAATATTGTTGACGGAACAAATAAACCGAAATTCAAATCTGATATCGGAATAAGAAATAATAAAATTCAAGAAATAGGTTTTCTTGAAAATATCACAGCAAAAAAAATAATAGATGCATCAGATCTTATAATTTCTCCTGGTTTTATAGATATTCATACACATTCAGATATTTCAGTTATCAATGACCCTTACAATGAAAGTAAAATATACCAAGGTGTTACAACTGAAGTAACAGGGAATTGTAGTTATTCGCCGTTCCCTTCAGGAAATGATGATCCCAATACCTTAAAAGAAGAACTATGGGAGAAAAGAGGAAATGCTGATGACCCTGCGACTGTTTGGAAATGGACAAATTTTGATGAATATGCAAACTACCTTCAGGAAAAACAAACAAGCTTAAATATTGCCCCTCAAGTTGGCTATGCCGCATTACAAATTGCTTCAGGTTCAGTAGAAAACAGAAGAGCTACAGAAGACGAACTAAAAAAAATGAAAAAATTGGCAAATGAGTCTATTGAACAGGGTGCTTTTTCACTATCTACAGGATTATCTGTGCCTCCATCTGCATTTGCTAGCACTGAAGAAATAATAGAAATTTGTAAATCTATTTCACATTATGACAATGTTTTTTATGTTACTCATGCCAGAGAAGGGGCAGGAAGGCATATTTCAAAAATAGAAGAAGCTGTAGAAATAGGGATCAAAAGTAATATTTCAGTGCAATTTTCTCACTTAGCCATTACTGATTGGCGATATTATGGTGAAGGTTCTAAAATGCACAAAGTTTTTGAAGATGCTGAAAAAAAAGGACTTGATATAACTTATGATATGTATCCATACACTGCAGCTGGCGCAGGTTTAGATCAAACTATGCCATTATGGTCTCATTCAGGAGGAATTGAAGAGTTTTTAGAAAGATTAAAAAACCCTAAGCTAAGAGAGAAAATTAAAAAAGAAACAATGGATGGTATAGATGGATTACCTCAGAAGTGGGAAACTATTGTCATATCATCTGTAAAAAATCCTCAAAATAAAAATATTATAGGACTTTCTATAGAAGAAATAGCTAAACAAAGAAACTTAGATATAGGTGAAACTATTATGCAACTTACTGAGGAAGAGCAAGCTGTAGTTTCAGTGATTTTTCATAATAGAGTTGAAGAGGATATACAATGTTTTATGGATCATAGATTAGCAATGTTTGGATCAGATGGGAATGCCGTCTCAAAAAATGGATTCTATAAAGATGGGAAGCCGCACCCAAGATTTTATGGGACTTTCCCAAGAATTCTAGGAAGATATATAAGAGAAAATAGATCTAAGTTATCACTTGAGGAAGCTATTTATAAAATGACAGGCTTTCCTGCTTGGAGATTAGGCCTAAAACAAAGAGGTGTAATCAAAAAAAATTATGTTGCTGATATAACAATTTTTAATCCAAATACAGTTTCAGACAAGGCTACATTTGAAAATCCTCATCAATATTCAGAGGGAATTGAATATGTTCTAGTAAATGGAGAATTAGTTGTTTCTGAAGGAAAACATACAAAAAAAACACCCGGAAAAGTTCTTAGAAGATCCCAAGTAAACTAAACTTTTTTCCAAAAAGGTTCTCTTTTTTTTACATTTTCAAGAATAGTTCTATCAAAAGGAATCATTTTATTTTCATCAGATGATTCATCTGTATTCCATCCAATAATTTCATGAACTTTTTCTTTTGAGTAGTATAGAAGATAGATAGCTTCTATTAATAAATTGAACTGATCAGGAATAATTGATTGCATTAAATTTAATATTTCAATCCTATGATCTTCATTCAATTCTTGAATTCCTCCAACAACTCTAGTTGAAGGTTCTTTTTTTATAAAATTCAAGCAATCTTTTATTGAATCAATATATTTATTATTATTTTCTAATATCCATTTCAAATCTTCAGAAGAGATTATTTCTGAAGCTGATGGCATAGATTCATCAGAAGGTATAATTGTATCTACAAATGAGAACAAGTTAGTAATATCGTTATTTTCAATATCCATCTTAACCTCCTAATATCTTATCTGAGGCCATTAATGCTATGGCTTGAATAGTAGGAGTTGGATTCACCGCTCCAGATGTTGTAAACACGGATCCATCTATAATATATAAATTATCTACATCATGTGTTTCGCAATTTGCTTTTACAACAGAAGTTTTTGGATCTTCACCCATTTTAGCTGTTCCCATTAGATGCCATCCTGCTGACTCAAGGGTAGGGATAACATGCGTTTCATAACAACCTGCTTCTTTTAGTAGTTTTTCTGCTGATCTAATTCCGTGATCTAAAAGATTTCTAGTATTTTTAGATGTCTTGTAAAAAATTCTTGGAAGAGGAATTCCATTTTTATCTTTTAGGTTTTCATCTATTTCAACTCTATTATGAAGCTCAGGTAAATCTTCACTGATGACTGCCATTCCTAAATACTTCTTGAATTTTCTTTTAAATTCTCGATGGTGTTCTTTTCCCCATGGAACAATTTTTCCCCCACTCCCTGTTCCCAGCGCTGTATGACCTGGACCATGAGATCTATTCATTTGAAATGAATATCCTCTTACAAAATCTCTAGACTCATCTGTTTCATAAAATTCTTGTACAATAATTATATTTGCTAATGGACCCAAAGAATAATTTATTTCATCATCATCAAAAATCCCACTCACACTAGCATATGGATGATACATTAAATTTTTTCCTACTAATCCACTTGAATTTGCTAACCCATTTGGGAAAATTTTTGATTTACTATTTAGCAATAATCTGGGAGTACCAATTCCATTACAGGCTACAATTACTTTGCCTGCTTCTTGAAAATACTGTATCCCTTTATTATCTACATAAACAACTCCTTTTAATTTTCCTGAATTATCAACAGATATTTCTTGAACAGCACAATTTTCTCTTACTTCTAAACCATTTTCCATTGCAGGTCTAATATATGTATGATCTGTAGATGCTATAGCTTGCCATTTCTTTTTTGAAGCAAATGTACCATGATTATTCCATCCAACTCTTCCTTTATAATCCTCAGATGCTTGATATGAGTCTGATGGCCACCAATGCCAACCAAGTTTATCTGCAGCTTTTGCTATTCTTTCTCCATCAGGACCCAATGGAAGAGGAGGCATTTGCCTTTCAGTCCTAGGAGGATTTGCAGGGTCTCCATTTACACCTGAACATCCCATCATTTCATCATTTATATCATAATATTTTTCTAAATCCCAATATGAAATAGGCCAATCGTCAGCTACTCCATCAAGTGCCTTAACTCTAAAATCAGATGGATGAAATCTAGGTGTATGAGCAGTCCAATGATGAGTAGATCCTCCAACCGCATTGAACATTAAGGGGTGAATATCTGATTCTTTATCTAAAATTTCGTAATCAGAATCTAATTTTCTAACATTGGGGTTGAAATCAAAAGAATTTTTTGAATCTATCTCCCAAGAATTTGAATCTCCTGGATAGTTTTCTTTATCAAACCAAGGTCCTTGTTCTAATAAAACTACAGACGCACCACTGTTAGATAATCTCCATGCACAAGCTCCTCCTGAAGCTCCTGAGCCTACAATAACTATATCCTTAAATGGTAAATTTTTTGGCAAATTAGATCCTTGTGCAATTTAACTTTTAGAATACAATTAAAATACTATAAATTTAAGGCTAATAACGTGCTAAAAGGTGCTCTAACTTCAGTAATTCTAATGTTTATTTTTATTCCAATACCTGTAGTTCATTTTTTTGCAGTTCCATTAAGTCCATTTATAGGAGGATTTATAGGAGGATCTATAGCTAAAGCTGAAAAAGAAAAAATTATCTTTTTTAGCTTTATAACTACGGGAATTACAGCAATTCCAAGTGTTTTTATTATTGCATACTCATTAATTCAACGTTCAAATCAATCTGAAGTTGCAGGGATGGATCCTATTTTAGCTATGATTTTAGCCATTGTATTAATCCCATATACTTGGTTTGGAAATTTAGTAGGAGCATTAATAAGCTATGCTGCAAGAGCAAAATCTAACTAATTTATTTATAAAAAAATAAAGGAATTTTTTTGTCAAGAAAGGAATAGTTAGAAAACTTTTTGAAGCTGTCCCAAAGTTTCATTTTCCCATTTGGTTCTTTAGAAAAAATCAGGTTATATTCTTTAGATAACTCTACTAAATTTTTAAAGACTTTAGAGTCATTCTCCAATAATTCTAATGATAGGTTTTTATTTGAATTTTGATCAATAAATTCTTCAACATCTGATTTTTTTTGTTTTTCATACAACAAAGTTATTCTGTCAAAATCAAATGATTTCAAAAAAATATCAAAAGGATTTTTATTATTTACTTCTGAATAAGATACAACCAAGTTATTTTTATTACTTGAATTATGAATAAATTCATAAGGTAATATTAAAATGTTGTTTGATACGTTTAGCAAATAGTTGAGATTCTTTGATTTATTGAAAACATAGTCTATTTTGTTAGAAAATTTTATCGAAAAAATTGTCAAATCTATATCTCCTAAACTTAGTCTTCTAGCAATATTTTCATAAGAATTTACTAAATTATTTGAAATTTCTATATCTATATTTTTTGAATGAATTAAGGATTCTAATTTTTCTATGTATAAAGTTGCAAGTCTTCTTCCGTGATCATGAACAAAATCGTTATATAAAACTTCTCTTTCTTGACCTTTAGTAATTGGATTAAAAGGGTTTAATATAAAGAATAATACGATTTGATCACAATTCAAAATATTAGTTTCAGTGACAATATTTAATGAATTTTCAAGTTCTTCGGATCCATCAAGCACTATTAAGATTTTATTTTTTATTTTTGTCATTTTGTCATATCTATTATTGGACAACTTTCATCATGTCCCCATTCCCTCCAAGAAGCATCATAGTTTTTCACATTTTTAAATCCTGCTAATTTCAAGGTCCAAAAAACATGAGCAGCTCTGATTCCTCCTTGGCAATAAGTTATAGTTGGCTTATTGGGGTCTAAACCTAATGATTGGGTTATTTGCAATATTTCATCTGAAGTTTTTAGTATTGGAACATCTCCAATTGTATTAAAATTTACCCATTCTTTATGGAGTGAAGTAGGAATATATCCTCCTCTTTTGCCACCACGGAGGTTTATCCCATTTCTTTCATCATCTGACCTTACATCAAATATTTGAATATCTTTATTCTTTTCTAAAATTTCCAACAGTTCATCTCTATTTGCAAAAATTTCATTAACTGGTTTTTTGGGATTGAAATTACCTTTATTCTTAGGAAGATTATCTTCGGATTCTTTATCTTTTCCTTCAAAATCCCATTTAGGGAACCCTCCGTCTAAAACTTTAACATTTGAATGTCCAAAATATTTTAATACCCAAGCTAATCTAAATGAATACAAACATGCAGATCTGTCATATCCGACTACCACGGAATCTGAGGAAACGCCTAAGTCCGAAAAGGTTTTAGTAATTTGATCTGGATTTTGAACATGAGTCCTGTCTTCTAAAGACGTTTTATAATAGTTATCAATTACGTTAAGCGAACCTGGAATATGAGATGAAAGATATTCTTCTCTAGAATCTAGATCTAAAATGATTAAATTTTCATTATTTATATTCTTTAATAACCAATCTGTAGATACTAACAAGTCATCAATTTCATAATTTCTCTCTTGAATGGATAAAAATTTCATAAAAAACCCCTCTAAAAAAATATAACATTTAAGTAATTATAATGCTTATTAGAAAACATAAAGTAAATAATCATGAATGAAGAATCTCTTTACGTAAAAAATATAGATAAATTAATGAGTCTTACTAATTTTGAATATGAAAAAAGTAAGAATAATCCTCCTGGATTTCATCTTGAAAGAGTAGAGTACATGATGAAGAAATTTAATTATCCAAATAAAAATCAGGTTTTTATACATGTAGCTGGATCAAAAGGAAAAGGATCTACTTCAAACTTAATATCAAATGGTCTTATGCAATACAAAGTTGGATTATTCACATCTCCACATATGCACTCTGTTACTGAAAGAATTAAAATCAATAATTCTCCAATATCAAAAAAATTATTTAATAAATATTTTGTAAAGGTTTGGGAAATTGTATCAATAATGAAAAATGACTTAAGCCAACGACCATCTTTCTTCGAGTTTATGACCCTTTTATCTTTAGTTATTTTTAGAGATGAAAAAGTAGATTTATCAATAATTGAAGTTGGATTAGGCGGAAGACTCGATTCAACTAATGTTATAGAACCAACAATTTGTGTAATAACTCAAATAAGCAAAGATCATACTAAAATTTTAGGAAATACTATAAAAAAAATATCATATGAAAAAGCTGGGATTATCAAGAAAAACATTCCTGTTGTTACTTCAAATCAAGTAAAAAATGCACACGAAGTTATAGAACTTTCAGCAAAAAAAAATAATGCAAAATTATTTAGTTCTAAAAATATAGAATTAATTAAAAACAAAGCTAATTCAATAAATAATATGGAGCAGAAATTAAAATTTTTAAATAAATATAAATTTACTACTTCTTTATTAGGAAAGCATCAATTAGAAAATATAAAGACTGCACTAAAATCCATTGATGTGTTCTTAGGGATTAAATCTATTACCCCAAATTGGGAATTGATAACAAAAAATATTTCAAAAACTCACATGATAGGAAGGTGTGAAATCATAAATAAAAGTGGAATAAAAAATGTTATTGATGGGGCTCAAAATATTAAATCAACTAAAGCATTGATTGATGTCTTGAAAGGCCAAAAAGTAAATTTTGATAATATTATTTGGATTTATGGTGGATCAGAAGGTCATAATTCTTTAGAGACATTAAGGCCTATAAAAAAATTCAATCCTAAAATAATTATTACTAAAAGCAGAATTCCAAAAGCAAAAAATCCAACAAAGATACATAAAGAAATAAAAGATTTAAGATTAAATATAATAGAATTAACAAATAACACTAAAGAAGCATATAAAATAGCAAAAAGTATTATTGATTTTGATGGAGTAATCGTAGCATTCGGTTCTCTTTACATAGCATCAGAAATAATAGAAATAATTAAAGAAATCAAACCAGAAAAATATAATTATGAGTAAAAAAATAGTAGTAACAGGTATTGGAATACAAAGTTGTTTAGGAAATACTGTAAAAGATTATTGGACCTCTTTATCAAATGGAGTTTCTGGAATTCGAACAATAACTCAAGTTAGTTCAGATGATTTCCCGTGCAAAGTTAGTGGCGAAGTCCAAAATTTTGAACCAGGAGAATGGATGAACCCAAAAGAAGCTAAAAGAATGGGGAGATTTTCTCAACTAGCTGTAGCTGCAGCTAAAGATGCAGTAGAGCAATCAAAATTTTTAGGTAAAATTGATACAGATAGAATAGGTGTTTTAATTGGAACTGGTGCAGGGGGGCTACCAGAAACAGATCAACAAGCAGCAATCAAGGAAACAAAAGGCGTAATGAGAATGAGTCCTTTTTATATACCATCAATGTTATCAAATATGGCTTCTGCAAACATTTCAAGGATTTATCAAGCTACAGGATATAACAATACTTGTATAACAGCTTGCGCAGCCTCTACTCAAGCTATAGGTGAAGCTGCAGAAATAATAAAAAATAATAAAGCAGATATAGTAATTACTGGTGGAGCTGAGTCAGGTATTTGTGAAATAGGAATGGGAGGATTTAGTACAATGCATGCTTTATCAACATGGGATGGTGATCCTTCTAAGGCTAGCAGGCCATTTGATGCGAACAGAGATGGATTTGCTCCTTCTGAGGGCGCTGGAATACTAATTTTAGAATCAGAAGAGCATGCTCTTAATAGAGGAGCTAAACCAATTGCTGAAATTGCAGGATTTGGAGTCACTTCTGATGCTTTTCATTTGGTCCAGCCCCATAAAGAAGGATTAGGAGCAACTAAAGCTATGAAACTCGCTATTGAGGATGCTGGATTAGAAAAAAGTGAAATAGATTATATAAATGCTCACGGGACTTCGACTCCAACAAATGATCGAATTGAAACACTAGCTATTAAGAATTTATTTGGAGATGAGGCATATAATATTCCTATTTCTTCAACTAAATCTATGGTCGGACACTCTTTAGGGGCTTCTGGAGCATTAGAAATCATAGCTTGTATTCAATCTACTATTCATGGTGAAATACACCCAACAATAAACTTAGAAAACCCTGATCCTGAATGTGACTTAAATTATGTTCCAAACAAGAAAATAAAAAAGAACGTTGATATAGCTTTATCCAATAGCTTTGGATTTGGTGGTCAAAATGCCTGCGTTGTAATCAAGAAATATTAATATATTCGCTATTCCAATAATTTATTTACTTCTTTTTTTATAATTTCTATACCAACGTTTTGACCTATTTGATAATCACTACTATTAGGCATCTTAACGTTTAGCTCCATTCCTGTGTCAATTTCATTAAGAACAAAAAGCTGGCTTCCTTCTAAAAACTCTTTATCTTTTATGACAAAATTTTTCTGGTTAAGATTTATTGACAATTGATCTGGTTTTACATTGATGTAAATTTTACTTTGTTCATTGAAATTTTCATCCAAAATAAAATTGCCTATAAAAGTTGAAACTTTATTTTTATAAACATCTCCAAAAATAACATTTGAATTAGATATAGATTTTGCAATAATACTATGATCAGGTCTGTCATAAATTTTTTCTGGAGTAGAAAATTGTATGATTTCTCCTGCATATAGGAATCCAACTTTATCAGATAGACTCAAAGCTTCTTCAGAATCATGAGTTATAAGTAAAACTGTTGTGCCTATATCTTTAAAAATTTGTTTAAGTTCTCTTCTAATTTGTACTCTTAGATTTCTATCTAAATTTGAAAAAGGTTCATCCATTAACAATAATTTTGGTTTTCTAACTAAAGATCTAGCTAACGCAATTCTTTGTTTTTGTCCCCCAGATAATTCATCCACAAATCTATCTAGTAATTCTTCTACTCGTAATAACGCCAAAATGTTTTCATAAAAATTTTTATCAAAATTAGAACTTTTTAGAGCATATTTAATATTTTTTTCGACATTTAAATGAGGGAAAAGTGCATAATCTTGAAAAATAGTTCCTATAGATCTTTTTTCAGCTGGTATATGAAAAAAAGCTGCAGATTGAAGGTAACCATCTAATCTTATATAACCCTCATTAACTTTTTCCAAGCCATTAATAGCTCTAAACAAAGTCGTTTTTCCTGCACCACTGTCTCCAATTACACTGACAAATTCTCTATCCTGCACTTTTAAAGATAAATTTGATAAAACTTCATGCTCTGAAGTATATGAAAAATGCATATCTGCAATTTCTAGCTTAGGTATAATTCCTGTATTTTCTTGATTAGTCATTAATTCCCTAGCCTTTTTGATAAATCATTAGACATAAAAATATAAGACGGGACTCCAGCTATTATAACTAAAACGATAGACGCCAAAGCCGTTTTTATAAAAAAGGCCTCACTTGCATTACTCCAAATTTCAGTTGCTAAAGTTTGGAAACCTATGGGGCTTAATATTAATGTTGCAGGTAGTTCTTTTAGACAAAGAATAAATACTAAAACACCTCCATAAATAAATCCTGGGCTTGATAATTTTACAACCACATTAATATAAGTTTTAATTCTACTTGCACCAAGAGTTAATGATGCATCTTCTAGCTTGGGATCTATTTGAGTCATACTAGCTTTGATTGGACCTAATGCAGCAGGTAAAAAAGAAATAAAATATCCTAAAACCAAAACAATAAAGGTTTGATAGATGTAATCAAAATAATTTATACAGAAGAAGACTAAAGACATAGAAACAATTACTCCTGGAAGAGACAGGCCAATATAAGATACTTTATCTATTATAAAAGAAAGTACTCTTATATTTTTCTTAATAGTGATCAACAAAGGAATGCAAACCAGTGTAATAAATATTGCTGATACTGAAGAGATCATTAATGTATTTATAGTAGGTTGAATGACATCAGAAAAACCAGTATCTTCCCCTATCCCAATTATAAGCCAATAAATAAGAACAGAAATAGGAAGGATAAATCCAAAAATCAATGGAATCAAAGATATTGGGAGTAGAACCCATTTCCATAATCCTAAATCTGATTTTTTGTAATCAGATAAATTTGAGTTTGAAAAATGCCTTGATTCATTTTTGGTTCTTGATTCTATAAATAAAATTACAAAACAAAATAAAATTGCAAGAAGAGATATTTCTAGAACTCCGTAATTACTAATACTGTTATACATTCTGTTAAAAATAGCTATTGTAAAAGTATTAAATCTCAATAATGAAACTGCTCCAAAATCACTTAAAACATACAAAGAAACAAGCAAAGATCCTCCAACAATTGTAGGACTAACTAAAGGAAAAATAATTTTAGTAAATGTTTGAAAAGAATTATCTCCTAATGTTTTAGAAGCATCAATCATCTGATAATCAAATCTTCTAAACATAGCTGCAAGCCCAATATATACATATGGGTAAGTAATTAGGGACAATACAAAAACAGAACCAATTAAACCATAAAATGATGGAAATGTTTTCATTTCGAAAAATAATTTTAAAAAATTATGAACCCATCCATTCTTACTCCAAATTTCAATCTGAGTTGTTGCCATTACATAGCTAGGTAATGCAATTGGTAAAACTGAAATTGAGGTTAAGTATTTTGCAAAAGGAAGATTACTACGCACATTCAAAAAAGCCAATGGTAATGAAATTAAAACTGAAAAAACAACCACTAGAACTATCAATGAAACGGTGTTAAAAGATAATTTCAATATATTAGTATTAAATATAAAATCAAAGAATAAATTAAATTCAAAAGTTATTTTAGCTAGCAAATATAGCAAAGGAAGAACTAGGAAAAAACCTAAAACCAAGGAGGAAAAATGGATGACAGTAAGTCCCAAATCTAATTTTTTAAATTTCTTGTATATAATTGAATTTGATGAAAGTGCTGACATTTTAATATTATTTCTACCTAATCAGTATACAATAACTATTCATTCATAAGGGGTATTTCATTTATAACGTTTTTATAAGATACATAAACTTAATTTCTGTCCTAATTGTCATTTTATTTTCTATAACAATAGTTTTTTTAATATTAGAGAATAATTTTTATACAAGCAGTCCCAATATATATGATGAAAAAAATCTTTCTAACAAAGATTTAAGTAAAGAAACTGTGCCTAAAAAAGATGATCCTCAAATTCTTGACACTAACCAACACTTTATAAGCGAACCTAATGAGTCTAAAGAAAAAGTAGAACAAGAAGATGAAAAACTGATTCCTCAAAAATCTAATGAAAAGAAGCCTAGAATAACAGAAGAAGAAGCCGAAAAAATAATACAAGAAAGAGTAAAACAAGTAAAAGAAAATAATAAATCAAATAATTCATCTGAATTAGATGAACAAATACCAGATTATATTAGTATGATTTTGGCAAAAATAATTTCAGAAGAAAAAATAGATATCAATAATTTTACTTTTGATTCTTTTGAAGAAGTAACATGGAATTCAAGTGCATTAGGATGCCCAGTAAATGGAATGTTCTATGCCGAAGTAATTACTGATGGATATAAGTTAAATGTTATAAAAAACAATGAAAAAGAAGAATATCATACTGATTTAAGAACTAACTATATTAATTGCACTCAGATAAAAAAATCAAATATAAATGCTAATTTCAACTTTGTTGAAAAGTATGAATTATCAAATACAAAAAGAATTGAACTCAGATTAAATAAAGAAGAAAAACTAATTTCTACTATAGAAAACGAAGAAAGGATTAATAGCATTATTAATTCCATAAATAAAAAAATTACGATTACTCAATCTGATATTTGTGAGGCTAACTACAAACTTATATTTGAAAAAGAGGATTCATCTATTGAAATGTTATTGTATTGTAATAAAAACCCATATTATGTTTACGTTGATGAAAGTATAACTTCAGGAAACACAATATTGAGTATTGTCGAAGAAATACTTTCTACAATAGAGTTCCCAGGGATGCCTAAATGATGAATATTCTTCCAGAGGGAAAACTTAATAATAATTTACTAAAAAAACTATTTAGCGATATAAATAATTCTAATTCAAAAACCCCAAAAATTGGGGAAGATTCAACAGAAATAAATATTTCTGATAATAAAAAAATATTAGTTTCTTCAGATCCCATAACTTTTGATACAGAAAATATTGGAAGTTATTTAGTAGATATTTGTTCTAATGATATATATGCTTCAGGAGGAATTCCTAAATGGCTTTTAGTTACTTGTTTAGTTCCTCTTAATACATCTTTTGAAGTATTAAGAAATAATCTTTTAGGTCTCTCGCACAAAGCTAATTTGAATCATATAGATATAGTTGGAGGTCACACTGAAGTTACTTCTTCAGTAAATAAAATAATTGTTTCAGGAACTATTATTGGTATTTACAACAAAGGTTTTAATGAAAACGAAAAAATCAAACCAGATCAAGATATTATTATAGGAGGATTAGTAGGAATTGAAGGAAGTAAAATAATTTGTTCCAATATAAGCAATGATAAGGAAGAAATAAAAAGATTAGAATCTCACTGTAAAGACTTATCAATATCTGTAAAAAAGATTTCCGAATGTGCAATTAGGTCTGGAGGAGTTATAAAAATGCATGACCCTACAGAGGGAGGGATTTCAACTGCAATAAATGAGATAACTGAATATGGAGAAGTTGGGTGTGAAATAGAATTTGAAAAAATTAAATTCGTAGAAAATTTTGAAAAAGCTTGCAAATCATTAAAAATAAATCCTTTAGGAGTTATTAGTTCAGGTTGTCTTATTATTATCAGTAATTCAAATAATTCTAAAAACATAATTAAAGAGCTTAATAATAATAATATTCCTTCATCAATAATTGGAAAAACGACAAAAAAAGAAAAAGGTAATATCATTATTAATAAAGGTAAATCTTTAAAACTAAAAAGATTTGATCAGGACGAAATAATAAAAATATTATAAATGCTTACAGATAATTTTATAAACAAACTGGAATCTTATCTCCCAAAAGATGAAATAGATAAAATAATTCAAGCTTTTGATTTTGCAGAAAAAGCCCATGAAGGACAAAAAAGGAAATCAGGACATGATTTTATTATTCATCCAGTTGAAGTAGCAACTCATCTTGCACGGTTGGAATTAGATCCAACTGTAATTATTGCAGGCTTACTTCATGATGTCATTGAGGATACTACATTCAATTCTACTGACATTGAAAATAATTTTGGGAATGAAGTTTCAAATATAGTTTCATCTCTAACAAAACTTACGGCAGATGAAAATAACCTTATAGAAAATATTGATCAAAAAAATATGAGAAGATTTTTAGTTTCAGTAGCTAAAGATGTAAGAGTAATGATAATAAAATTAGCAGATAGACTTCATAATGTGGAAACTTTAAGGTATTTAGATCCAGAAAAAAGAAAAAAAATCGCTCAAGAAACTTTGACTATTCATGCTCCATTAGCTCAAAAAATAGGCATGAATGATCTTAAGTGGAGACTAGAAGACGAGAGTTTCAAACACTTAATGCCTGATAAGTTTAAGATGACAAAAAGGCTAATCAGCCAAAAAAGAAGTGAGCGTGAAGCAGCGACTAAGAATATGATTTCAGAAATAGAGTCTTTTTTAGAAAAAAATAATCTAAATGCATTAGTTACAGGCAGGCCTAAAAGTTTATTTTCAGTTTATAACAAACTGCAAAGATATAAACAAATGGGACGAAATTTCTCTGATATAGAAGATTTAATAGCAATTAGAATTGTGGTTAAGTCAAAAGAAGAATGCTACGTTGCCCTAGGTAAAATTCATGACTTATGGAGACCAATTCCAGGTTCATTTGATGATTATATAGCTTCTCCTAAAGAAAATTATTATCAGTCACTTCATACTGTTGTTATGAATGAAAATAATCAAAAAATTGAATTCCAAATCCGATCAGAAAAAATGCATAAATTTGCTGAAGAAGGAGTTGCTTCTCATTGGAAATATAAAGATTCAATTGAGCAAGAAAAAATTCTTGAAAATGAAAAAGATACTTATTGGCTTAAAGATATGATAGATTTTGAAAAAGAGGTTCTTGAAGATAGTGATTATTTAGATTCTGTAAGTAACGATATACTTTCCGACAAAGTAATTGTTTATTCACCAAAAAACCAAATTTTCACTTTACCAATTGGGTCAACGCCATTAGATTATGCTTATAGTTTACATACTGAGCTAGGTCATGCTTGTCAGGCATCATTTATAAATGGAGTTTTAAAACCATTAAATACAACTCTTAATAATGGAGATACTGTTCAAATACAAAAATCAGAAAGTGATAAAGGCCCAAACTTAGACTGGTTGAATGATAGTTTAGGATACATAAAAACCGCAAATGCAAAAAATAAAGTTAGAGAATGGTTCAAAAAGAGAGAGAGAGAAGAAAATATTGAGCGAGGAGAAAGACAAATTTTAAGAACAATAAGACTTTCTAACATAGATGATCCAGATCAATTTTTACCATATCTTTCTCAAAATGACTCATATGAAAACTTTGCATATAAAGTAGGAACTGGAGAAATCGGAAACCATAAAATTATTGATTTAATTAATGAGAGGCAATTAGAAGAAACTGTCCGAAAAATGCAAAGCAATGAGGAACTTACAAACAAAGAAAATAATCAACAAAATTTTGATTCAGTTTCATCAGTAATAATTATGGGTGAAAAAGATTCTGAAAAGAAATTAGCAAACTGCTGTGAACCTGTCTATGGTGATGAAATAGTAGGATACAAAAATACTACAAATGACATAATTATCCACAGAATAATTTGTTCAAGATTAAGAACATTTGAAAATACCGAGAGATTTAAACCCGCTGCATGGGGTCATTTGAAAAACCTTAATCCTACAATAGTACAAATTGATGCTTATGACAGAATTGGACTAATAAGAGACATTACAGACGTTGTCTGGGGAGAAAAAACAAATTTACATTCAATAAATTCTCAAGAAGACGATAAAAATGGTACATGCAAAATTCAATTAACAGTTTATACTAGAGACTTAGGGCAAATTATTAGACTTCTTGGAAAAATGGAAAGTATTGCTGGAGTCTATAATGTTAAAAGGAAAAAGTAAAAATCATGCCAAGCTTAAAATCTAATAGAAGTCAATCAAACAAATATAATGTAAATTTGTCGATAAAGACTGCTATAAAATCTTCAATAACTAGATTAAGAAATAGTGTTTCAGCAAAAGATTCTGCTGAAGAGACTGAAAAACTGCTTAGAGAAGCATCAAAAGTTCTTGATAGAGCAGCTAAAAAGAACGTCATCCACAAAAATAACGCATCGAGAAAAAAATCTAGACTTCAACAATTAGTCAATAAATCTAAGTAATTGCAAAACGGTTCTTTATATAACTGGGAAATAGATCACGGGGATCCTTCCGATCCTGAATCAAGTATTATAGTTTCAATAAGTCCTCACTCTGGATTAATTTCTAAATGGAGAATAATACTTCCTGCTGAATATGAAGGTCTTATAAACTGGGGCATTTATACTAAAGAATCCAAAGAATTAAATAATCCAAGAGGTATAGTAGAAACAGATAAGATAATCCTTCAAGATGGCCTTGAAGTAATTGTAAAAGGTGGAGTGGAATCAATAAGTAAAACTAAACCGGCTCAATTGACCGTAAAAAACCCACCTCCACACTTTATAGGATTCGGTTTCAGTGAAGATGAAAATAGCCCTCCACAAAATATTGAAGGAATAACATTTGAAGATCATCCTCATTAATTGAGGACATAAGATTTGACGTTGACATTAATGTACCATATGTTGAAATTATGAGAAACTCTAAACCTCTAACACAAAAACAAATAGATATTCTAAATTTTATTCAAAGTTACATTGAAGAATACGGATATCCACCTTCAATTAGAGACATCCAAAATAATTGTGATATTTCTTCAACTTCTGTAGTGAAATATAATTTAGACCGATTGCAAGAAAAAGGGCTAATGAATAGAGACTCAGAAGTTTCAAGAAGTATTAGCCTAAATAATATTGAAAAAAATCAGAACATAAAGGTCCCTGTATTAGGAACAATAACAGCAGGCCAACCATTCCCTTTAGTTGAAGATAGCAGATGGGATATTGATGATTTAGATACAATAGAACTTCCTGAGAATTTTTCATACATAGAAGATAAAATTTTTGCACTTAAGGTTTCCGGGTTTTCTATGATTGACGCATTAATAGGAGATGGAGATACTATTATATTAGAAAAAACTAATGAAGCTAAAAATGGAGAGATGGTGGCGGCTAAAATCGATTCAGAAAATGAAACAACGCTTAAAAGGATTTTTAGAGAAGGAGAAAATACTAGATTACAACCTGAAAACCCTCTAATGGATCCTATGTTTTTTCCATCAAATAATGTTAGTATTTTGGGCAAAGTTGTTGCTGTGTGGAGATATATGCCTGGTAAATAGGTAACAAAGAGACCTGATAGATTATTTGATAATTTGCTATCATTAAAATAATTCTAAAAAACATTAGGAAAAGTATGGGATTTATTCAAAATTTAGGACCATTACAGTTAGTATTAATTGTAGTTGTGATTCTAGTTCTATTTGGTGTAGGAAAGTTGCCTCAAGTAGGAAAAGGATTAGGGCAAGCAATAAACGAGTTCAAAACTGCAATCAGTAAATCTGAAAAAAAAGAAGACAAAGATTAGCTTAAAATATTACTGAAGTAATTATTTGAATCTAATTTTAAAAAAAATATACCTAAAATCGCTAACACAACTAGTGAGATTATTACAAATAAACTAAAATAAAATCTTTTTGACTTTTTCCCTGGTGAAGTAATCTTTATTAGTACCAAACCAACCTCAAATAATAGAATTATAGGTAAAGCTACCGTAATTTGAGTTATAGGGTCTACCGTAGGAGTAATCAATGCTCCCAATATAAAAGATATAAGAATGACCCACCTTCTGTACTTCGATAATGAATCATTAGTTATAATTCCGAGGCTTCCTAATAAAAACATAATCAAAGGAATTTGAAAAATTAAACCCATCCAAAACATCATTGAAAACATCAAAGAAGTAAGAGGGCCAATATTAATCATGGGTTGAGCTATATCATCTCCAAAATTAATTAGGAAGTTCAATGCACTAGGAATAACAAAAAAATAACCGAAAGCTGCCCCCAATATAAAAAATATAAAACAGAAAGGAATTAATAAATATACATAAAATCTCTCTCTCCCCATTAATCCTGGTCGTAGGAACATAATTATTTCATAAAGTAAAAAAGGTATAGACAAAGAAAAACCCAAAATT
This sequence comes from Chloroflexota bacterium, assembly GCA_002719295.1. Classification (GTDB taxonomy): domain Bacteria; phylum Chloroflexota; class Dehalococcoidia; order Lucifugimonadales; family Lucifugimonadaceae; genus TMED-70. The sequence goes on along the minus strand of PBHC01000012.1, from coordinate 138,767 downwards.
ATAGAGGTTCTAGCAGCAGCGCCCCAAGCTTCTGTGACTCTACCAAATACTATACTTCCCTCTACACCTGAATTGATAAATATTTTATTCGCAGGTTCAATAAATATATTTATAATTTGTTTAAAAAAGATCAAAGAAGTAACAATAAAAATTCCTAGAAAAATAAAATATCTTATTAATCTTTTTTTAATCTCTCTGAAATGATCTAAAATATTTACAGGCTTATCTTCAATCAAAAGTTATTTTTCCAAATCTTTTTTCATTCTATTTATTGATTTTGTAGTCTTATCAGAAACATCCGATAAGCTTTCTTTTATATTTTTAAGCTCTTCAATATCATCATCTATTTCTATAGTTTGTTCTACTACTGAAATCAACTCGTCTCTTTTTTGCTTAAATTCTGAATATATAATTTTTGTTTTTCTAATAAAAATCAAAAGATTAGAAGGTCCCACTATGAAGAATGCTATTAATAGAATTAATAATAATTCAAATCCGCCTATTCCAAATATATTCATCTATTTCTCTCTATACAATTCGAAAAATTATAATCATTATCTATGTTTATTATTGATAAACATTCCTTAATTAGGCAAGTGGGAAGACCTAAAATATTTTCATAACAACCATAGTACTTTTTTACAAAATCAAAATTTTTATTCTGAATACCATATCCACCAGCTTTATCCGCGTAATACTCAGATTCAATATACTTATTTATTTTATCAGTTGAAATATTATTAGTTATTACTAGAGATGTCTTAACTCCAGAAAAAATTATTCCCTGATTGTTTATCGCTACAATTGAAGTCATTACAGTATGAAAACTATCATTCAAGAAATTGATGATTTTCAATGCTTCCATTTTATTTTTTGGCTTCCCTATGACACGATCTTTATAAACGATTGTGTCTGATGCAAGAATTGTATCTTTTGGATATTTTTTTAAAATACTTCTTGATTTTTTTTCAGAATTTAGAACGAGTAATTCATACGGACCTATATCTAGTTCATTATTTTCTTCAAACTCATGAGGAACAAATTTAAATTTCAAATTAATTTTTTTTAGCAATTCAATTCTTCTAGGAGAACTAGTTGCAAAAACAAAATCACTCATAATAAATTCAAAACTCCTACTACCTCTACATGGTGGGTTTGAGGGAACATATCAAAGGGTATTATTTTTTTTACCTCGTAAGAGATTCCTACAAGTTTAGATATATCAATTGCAAAATTTTCCGGAGAGCATGAAATCAATAAAATAGTCTTAGGTTTTACTTTATTAATAATTTCAATAACTTTATCATCGCAACCTATTCGAGGTGGATCTAATAATAATAAATCTATATTTTCATTAACATCAGATAAGACTTCTTCTGTTTTTCCTAATAAATATTCTATGTTTGAATATTTTTTTGAGTTCTCTTTGGCATCTATAACGGCAGATGCAGATTCTTCAATACCATAAACTTTATTTACGTATGGGGACACCAAACATGTAAAAGTACCCACACCACAGTAAGCATCTACAACAATTTGATTTTTATAAAAAACATCAGAATCAAATAACTTTTTAAATATTTTTTCAACTTGAGAAATATTTACTTGAAAAAAACTAGGGCTGGCAACTTGATAGATATTATTAAAAATTTTCTCTTTGTAATATTTTTGGCCTGTATCTATTTCTAGATTTTCAAATTTTGGTTGAATAAGATAAGAATTTGTTACATCTGAAGCTCTGATGCTTACTTGAGTTTTCCCTTGTAAATTATTTCTGAGTAATTCCATCCTATTATTTATGGTTTTATTCATAATTTTGCATTGATTTACATTTGTCCATTGCCTATTTAGAAAATTAACAAATCCTATCTCCTCATTTTCATCTTTTTTTCTAACAGTAAACCTAGCGTGATTTCTGTAATGAATTGTTTTTTTTGAAGGAATAGTTTTTTCAACTATATCTTCAATTAATAAATCATTTTTTGATAAATGGTCTACAACAATATCTCTCTTCATAATAAGTTGATCTGAATAATTTATATGCATCCATTGACAACCTGTGCAATTCCCAAAGAATTCACAAGCAATTTTGGTTCTTTTATCTGAAAATTGTTTAACTTTTAAATTTTTTCCTATAATTTTTTCTGGAAAAATTTTTTCAATAGCTATTTCTATTTCTTCGCCTATAATAGAATTAAAAACAACTATAGGGATTTCTTTGTAAAATCCCATCCCTACTCCATTTGAATCATATTTTTCTATTAGAATAGTTAGTTTTTGATCAATATAAAAATTATGTTCCTCGGTTAAATTTGGTCCCGTATAAAATTTCTTTTTTCTTCTTTTACCCATATATTAGATTCTAACAATATTCGATTGCTGATAATATTTAAATGAATAAAGATTCATCATTATGCAGAAAGTAAAAGTAAAAAGAAAATTACCAGATTGGTTTAAAGTAAAGTTTCCAACTGGTGAAAATTTTCATGAACTAAAAGAAAAGTTTTCAAATGCATCATTAAACACAGTATGCGAGGAAGCTGCTTGTCCAAATATTGCTGATTGCTGGGATAGAAAAACAGCAACCTTCATGATACTTGGAGATACTTGCACTAGGGCTTGCTCATATTGTAATGTAAAAACTGGTTGGCCAGGGTTTGTTGATAAATCTGAACCATTTAGAGTTGCAATGACAATTAAACAAATGCAACTTAACTATGTAGTAATAACTTCCGTAGATAGAGACGACCTTGATGATGCTGGATCAGAAATATTTGCAAAAACTATTTCTCAAACAAAAAAACTCTCACCAAATATAAAAGTTGAAGTTCTGACTCCTGATTTTAATGGAATTAAAGATTTGTTGAAAATTGTTATTAAAGCTGAGCCTGATGTGATGAATCACAATATTGAAACAGTTCGAAGGGTATTTAAAAAAGTTAGGCCAAAAGGAGACTATGATCTTTCAATGGATTTTCTATCAAATTCAAAAAGTATAAATCCAAATTTGCCTACTAAATCTGGCATGATGGTTGGATTAGGAGAAACAAAAGAAGAAATAATACAAACAATGCAAGATTTATTAGATAATAATGTAGATTTGTTAACAATAGGACAATACCTTAGGCCTTCAAAAAAACATCATCCTATAATTAAATTTTATAACCCTAAAGAATTTACTGAACTACAAAAAATAGGAATGGATATGGGATTTAGCCATGTAGCAGCAGGCCCACTTGTAAGATCTTCTTACCATGCTGATGAGCAACATAATGCTGCAGTAGAGAAACTAATAAATCAATCAAAGAGTCAATAACTTGTCAAAACTTTATATTGTAGGAACTCCTATTGGCAACTTAGAAGATTTAACATTTAGAGCCTTAAAGATTTTCAAGGAAGTGGATTTTATTTTTACAGAAGACACCAGGGTTAGTAAAAAACTCCTTAATAAATATGATGTAGATAGTAAACTGGTATCGATCTACAAACGAAATAAAAAATTAAATTCCGACTATTTCTTAGAATTATTAAATCAAAATGACATTGCATTTATTTCTGATGCAGGGATGCCAGGTATTTCAGATCCAGGGGGAGAATTCGTATCTCTAGCAAGAAAAAACAATCACAATATAATAACAATTCCTGGAGTATCTTCATTGACTTCTGCTTTTTCTGTTTCAGGCATAGAATCCAAAGGGTTTACATTTTTAGGTTTTTTGCCAAAAAGTAATTCGCAAAAGATACATTTATTATCAAAATCCAATGAAACTAATTTACCTGTGATTATTTTTGAATCACCAAGAAGAATCAAAGCAACTTTAAAATTTCTAAAAGATGAATTTGATATAGAAAATATTTTTATAGGAAAAGAATTAACAAAAATTTATGAAACAATATTTTATGGTGAAATAAATGAAGCTATTAATAAGTTTAGTAATGAAAAAGGAGAATTTGTAATTATTTTTAATCACGAAAAAATTATCTATTCTAAATCTTTAATTGAGAAATACGATAAAATTTTAATGGAAGGTTACGAAAAAGGCATAAAAGGCAAAAATTTATTAAACCTGATTTCAGATTTAAGTGGAACAAATAAAAGTTTTCTATATGAAAGATGGTTGGAAATAAAAAGAAAAAATGGAAACAAAACCTAAAAATATACTAGTTTGCGTTGCTTGGCCTTATGTTAATGGTCCTCCTCATTTAGGACATATCGCTGGGATGAGTATCCCTGCAGATATATTTGGAAGATATAACCGGCTTATAGGAAATAATGTAGCAATGGTATCAGGTTCAGATATGCACGGGACTCCTGTTACTTTACTAGCAAATGATTTAGGAGTAACTCCTGAGGAAATTTCTAAAAAATATCATGATATTTGGTCAAAATCTCTAGATCAAATGAATTTTCAATATGATCTTTACACCCATACTCATACAGAAAATCATAGAATAATCGTTCAAGAAATTTTTCAAACTCTACTTGAAAAAAACTTTCTCGAAATAAGAGAACAACTTATGCCTTATTCAGTTACAGAAAATATATTCTTAAGTGACCGTCTAGTAGAAGGAGAATGTCCTTGTGGTAACAATGATAAAGCTAGAGGAGATCAATGTGATGTTTGCGGAAGAACATTAGATCCTTCTGATCTAGGCAATATTAGATCTAAAAGAGACGGATCAGTACCAGAATTTAGGAATACTTCTCATTTCTTTCTAAAATTAAGTGAAATGGAAAAAGAAATAAAGAATTGGTTAAAGTCAAAAAATGACTGGAGACAAAATGTTAAAAATCAAAGCCTTTCATTTATTAAAGAAGGTTTAAAAGACAGAGCAATAACAAGAGACTTATCTTGGGGAATAGACATACCTGTTGATGGATGGGAAGAAAAAAAAATATATGTATGGTTTGAAGCTGTAATAGGATATATTTCAGCAACTGTTGAACTTTTTAAGGATTCAAATAATCCTGATCAATGGAAAGAATTTTGGGAAAATGAGAAATCAGAATCATATTACTTTCAAGGGAAAGATAATATTCCTTTTCACTCGATTATATTACCTGCTATTTTACTTGGCATTGAAGGGAAAAATCTTCCTACAGAAGTGGTTGCAAACGAATACTTAAACTTTTCTGGAAAAGAATTTTCAAAAAGTAAAAATTGGGCTGTTTGGCTACCTGATTTTTTAGAAAAATACTCCGCAGATTCACTTCGATATTACCTTACTTCAATTATGCCTGAGGCATCTGATTCAGATTTCACATGGGAAGGTTACTTGAGCTCAAATAATAATGAGCTAGTCGCAAATCTAGGCAATTTTATTCATAGAATTTTAACAATGGCTCATAAAAATTATGATGGAAAAATACCTCATTTTGACCCTAATTCAAAAATTTCAAAAGAAATTATTAGTAAGTGCAATGAATCTATTTTAGAAGTTGGAAAATCTATATCTAAAAGAAAATTTAGAGAAAGCCTAAACAAATTAATGGCATTATCAAAATATGGGAATCAATTTCTTGATAAAAATGAGCCTTGGAAAAAAATGAAGGAAAATAAGGATGAAGCAGGAGAAATTTTAGGCCAATCAATCATAATCATTCATGCGCTTAGTTCAATTTTAGAACCTTTCCTTCCAAATTCAGCTCAAAAATTACAGAAAATTCTTTTTGGAAAACAAATAAATGAATGGAATCTAATCTTGCCAAAACCTGGAGAAACCTTCGAAAAGCCAATGCCTTTGTTTACAAAGCTTGACGAAGAAATAGTACTAATGGAGAATAGGAAATCTTTGAATGAAGGATAAAAAAGAACTATCTAGTTTAGTAAACGATGAATTATTAATGGTTATGCTAGAACTAAATAATATCTCCGAACAGCATAATTCAGAATCTAATCTAAATGAAAATATTATAAATCACGTATTGAGTATCCCTGGAAAGCAGCTAAGACCTTCATTAACAATTATTTGCTCAAAAATATGGAATAAAGAAGTAGATGATAAAGTGATAAAAATGGCTACTGCTGTTGAATTGTTGCATATAGCCACTTTAGTTCATGACGATACTGTTGATTTCGCTGATACCAGAAGAGGCGAAAAGACTGCTTCTAATATTTGGGGACCTCATATAGCCGTTTTGGTTGGAGATTTTCTTTTTGCAACTAGTGCAGAATATGTATGTGATACTGGCTCTATAAGGTTAATTAAACAATTTGCTTCTACTATTTCTGATTTGGCTAAAGGAGAACTGAAAGAAATAGAAAACAGTAACGATGTAAATATTGATTTAAAGGATTACTTAGATGTAATTTTCAAAAAAACAGCTTCTTTATTTGCTACTTCATCTATGAGCGGAGCGCTTCTGGGAGGAGCAAATGAAAAAAATATTCAAAATTTATATTCATATGGTAGAAACTTAGGATTAGGTTTTCAAATATTTGACGATGTGCTAGATTTTGAGGGAGAAGAAAATCAATTGGGCAAACCTGTTGGAAGTGATTTGAAAAATGGAATAATGACTTATCCTTCCATAATAGCTAGAGAAAAAGATAAAAATATAAAAAAAGACATAGAAGAATTATTCAATTTACCAAAAAAAGACAAAGAAATATCAGCAAAGGAAATAGTAAATACTATCAAAAAAGCTGGTCATGTTGAGGAATCAAAAAAGAAAGCTTCTAATCTAATTGAATCATCTATTAAAGACATAAAATCGATTGAAAAAAATAATGTTTATACTGAATCACTAGAAGATTTAGCTTATTACTCAATGAAAAGAGATAAATAAAAGGGAAAAAATTGTTAAAAAAAGAAAGAGCAAACTACATTCTCAAAAAACTCAATGAGATGTATCCCGAAACTCCTATCCCTTTATCGCATCATAATATATTTGAGTTACTAATAGCAGTATTGTTAAGTGCTCAATGTACTGATGAAAGAGTAAATAAAGTTACTCCAGAATTGTTTGATTTAGCAAATACTCCTGTCAAAATGATGAAAATACATCCATCAAAAATAGAAAATATAATTAAGTCGTGCGGTTTGGCTCCTCAAAAATCTTCTAACATCTCTAATTTATCAAAAATAATAGTGAATAAATTCAATTCTATTGTTCCTGAAAACTTCAAGGATTTAGAAAGTTTACCTGGAGTAGGACATAAAACAGCAAGCGTAGTAATGTCTCAAGGATTTGGACATCCAGCATTCCCTGTAGACACTCATATTCATCGTCTTTCTCAAAGATGGGGATTAACCAATGGGCAAAATGTAAATAAAACCGAAACAGACTTAAAAAGATTATTCCCAAAAGAAAGCTGGAATAAATTACATTTGCAATTTATTTATTACGGAAGGTCCAATTGTACAGCTAGAGGATGCGATGGAACTATATGTGAAATTTGTAGGACTTGCTTTCCTAATAGAAAAAACCCATTCAAAGTAAACAAAGCCTAGTAATAAATGCAAGTTGAATAAAACCATTCATCTAAACTTTTAAAATTTAAGATAAAATTAAATTTTATAAATTATTTATTGCTATGTTAAACGTCGGGATTATAAATATAACTGGATATGCTGGAGCAGAGATTGCTAGGCTCGTTTACTCACATCCAGAATTACATCTTGCATCTGCAACAGGAAGAAGTAAAGCAGGTTTAAATTTAAATGAAGTTTTTCCTCATTTGGAAAAAACTAATATAAAAATTCAAGAAGAATTATCAGATAACATAGATTTTGTTTTTTCAGCTTTACCACACGCAGCAAGTGCTGAAAAACTGTCTCAATATGTAGATAGTGGAATTCCTGCTATTGATATATCAGCAGATTTTAGACTAAAAGATTTATCTACTTATGAAAATTGGTATGATATCACTCATCCAAGACCTGAGTTGATAGAACAATCAACATATGGTCTTCCTGAACTACACAGAAAAGAAATTAAAGCAAGTAAATTAGTAGCAAACCCAGGTTGCTTTCCAACTGGAGGAATATTATCTATGTCTCCTGCAGTTAGTAATAATTTAATAGAAGAATTGATAATTATTGACTCAAAAACAGGAATATCAGGAGCAGGAAGAACTTCAAAAGAAGCTTTTGGATTTTCAGAATTAAATGATAATTGTGCAGCTTATGGAACTAAAGGTCATAGACATCAACCTGAAATGGCACAAGAGCTGAATTTTTTATCTAATAATAAAATCAAAGTATTATTTACGCCTCACTTAGTATCAATGACAAGAGGTATTTTAGGTACCAATTACGCAACTTTAAAAAAAGAAATCAAAGAAAAAGACGTTGTTGACCTATATAAAGAATTTTACAAAAACGAACCTTTCATTAAAATAGTAGATGCACCTCCTGCAACAAAGCATACTTGGGGATCAAATTTTGTATACTTATATCCTTATGTAAGGGAAGATACAAACACTTTGGTTGTTATTAGCGCTTTGGATAATCTTGTAAAAGGTTCTGCAGGTGCCGCTATTCAAAACATGAACTTAATGCAAGGTTTTGAAGAAACAATGGGTATAGGAGCTTTGCCTATTTACCCTTAATATGCCCCGTTGGTGTAGTGGCCTAACACGCCTGCCTTTCACGCAGGAGATCACCGGTTCAAATCCGGTACGGGGTACCAAACTTCTGAGTTCAAATTAAAAAAATCTCACTTAAACAATTGGGTAATAAATCAGGAAAAGTTGGTAACAGACTTATTTTTTAGATCTTTGATAGTATTTTCTGGAATTTCTTCTTCGCTTTTTAAATCTATTTTCTTTTGGTTTTTTTTCGATTTTTTCTTCGGTAAATTTCTTGTCAGGATTTTTGGTTTTATCCAAAAGCTTCTCTATTATTTTCCACATTTTTGCATCTCTAGGAGAAATAAAACTGACAGCTTCTCCAATTGAACCAGCTCTTGCTGTTCTACCTATTCTGTGAATATAGTCTTCAGGAACTTGAGGCATATCATAGTTTATTACGTGTTCAATATGAGGAATATCTAAGCCTCTTGAAGCAATATCAGTAGCAATAAGTATTCTATATTTAGATTTTTTAAAATCATCTATCACTCTATTTCTTCTGTTTTGTCTTAGATCTCCATGAAGAGCCAAACTTTTGACTGTATCTTGTTTCAACCTCTTCTTTAATTTTTCAGTTAAGTATTTTGTCCTTACAAAAATTAAAATTGAACCGCGTCTTTCTGTTATTTCATCAAGTAATTCATCATATTTTTTTTCTTGTGTGGTTTGTATGATTTTTTGAGTAATTTGAGTTTTTATAACATTATTTTCTTTAACTTCTACTCTATGAGGTGATTTTAAATATTTTGTTGAAAGTTTTTTAATTCTCTCTGGTATTGTTGCTGAAAAAAGTAAGGATTGCCTTTTTTTAGGTAAATATTTTAAGATTTTCTCAACTTGGTCTTCAAAACCCATGTCCAACATTCTGTCCGCTTCATCCAGAACAAGAAAATTAAAGTTTTTCAATGATAAAGATTTCCTAAGTAATAGATCGTTAATTCTTCCTGGGGTTCCTATGATTATTTTTGGAGATTTTTTTAATTGAGAAACCTGATTGTTTAAGCTTGCTCCACCCACAACTTGAGTTATTAAAATTTTACTTTTGTATCCTTTGAGGGAAATTCCAACATCTGCTACTTGTTTTGCTAATTCTCTAGTAGGAACAAGAATTAAACCATAAGTATTTGGTGATGAAGTTATTTTTTGTATCAACGGAATCAGGTATGCAGCAGTCTTCCCCGAACCTGTTTCAGCACTTGCAAGTACGTCATTGTTCTTTAAAGCAATTGGTATAGTTTTTTCTTGAATTTCTGTCGGTTTATGAAATTTTAAATATTTTAATGATTTAATTAAACCATCAGCTAAATTGTAATCTAAAAAAGAAGTCATATTTTTCTACGGTTTTTTAATCGTAGAATTCAATTCTATAGAGTAATTCCTTATCTAGCTGATGATTATTACTACTGATACTGGTCTAAATTCTTAAAACAATGTTAGATAAATTATTTTTTATCTTTTAATTGACTTTAATCCTTCAGAAATTCCTTGAGTTGCCCAATTACCCCATGGCATTGTGAAAAATTTATATCCTTTATCTACAAAAAAGTTAGGATCCATAGTTGGAGGGATAAAATACATTCCAGGTACGACTCCATGTCTTTTGCATGCCTCAGCAATTATATCCAAACCTTTTTCGTATTCACTTGATTCAAAATCTAATGAAACTCCAAGTTCTATAGATAAATCAGAAGGACCAATAAGCAATACATCTATACCGTCTACACTTAAAATCTCATCTATGTTGTCAATAGCTTGTTGAGTTTCTATCATAGGAGCAATCAAAACTTCATCATTATACATATCTAAATATTCTCTATATTTTTCTTTTGTAGAATATTCTTTAACGTCTACTCCCCAATCACCTCTAAGGCCGGCATTACTTCTATCTCCTAATGGAGCATATTTACAAGCTCTGACCATTGCCTCAGCTTCTTCTTTTGTATTTACCATTGGAACAACTATTCCTCTAGCTCCTGCGTCTAAAGCAAAACATATAAGATCTGGTTGATTTGCGCTTACTCTCACTATAGGAGAAGCATTTTTCCCCGCCATTGAAGCAATAGCTGGAATAAATTCTTTTACCATAAATGGTGAATGCTGAGTGTCATATAATATAAAATCATAATCAGAATCAGCTAATATGCTCATATTTTCTACCCAAGGGGATCCTGCACAGCCTACTACTGTTTTTCCTGCCTTTAAATTCTCTTTTACTTTATTCATTTAATTCTCCAATAATTTCATTTGTAATAAACCTTGTTTAGAAAAATATAATATATCAATTATTTTGAAATGTCATATAAAAATATTAAATTTTAACTAAACCGCTCTTTCCTTAAGCCAGTCTTCTGTAATTTCTAACCCAAAACCAGGAGCATCTGATGGAATAATATAGCCATCTTTAATTGTAGGTGTTCCAGGTAATAAAACCATTTCTTCTAATGGAACTCCTGGAGGAGAAACTCCTTCTGATCTTTCTGCCCAAGGCACTGATGGCATAGAAAAAGCCAAATGTTGTCCATATGGATAGTTTGTACTAGCATGAGGAATTACTGAAAGACCATGCGCTTCTGCTAAGTGACAAATCTTTATTCCTGCTGTTATTCCCCCTACCCAATTCAAGTCTGGTTGAAAAATATCTACGATTCCTTTACTAGCAGCCACAGCGAAGGGATACAATGAATACCAATGTTCTCCAGTTGCTAAAGTTTGCCAAGGTATTCTATTTCTTAAGTTTTGATAACCATCTAGATTTTCTGGATTTAAGTAATCCTCCATCCACTTAATTTTGTATGGCCTTAATGCTTCTGCTAACCTAACAGCATACTCATTATTTAAGGACATCCATGCATCAACAGCTATTTCTACATCAGGTCCCACTTGTTCTCTTGTTGAAGCAACTAACTCTTCAGCTCTGTTTATTCCTTCAAGATTACTCTCTGGCCCTTCTCTTAAAAAGAGTTTTACGGCTTTAAATCCTAATTCTAAGAACCACTCTATGCTATTTTTAGTCCCATATTCAAAACTAGTATTACTTGCGTAACAAAATATTTTATCCTTTTGAGGCCCTCCAATAATTTCATAAACTGGCCTATCTAAAACTTTACCCTTAAGATCCCAAATAGCATTATCTACTGCACTTATTGCAAAACTTGATAATCCAGATGTACCATATGGAATTGTTGATTGCTGCATAATATCCCAAAGCATTTCAGTAGACATACAATCTTTACCAACTAAAATTTTAGCCAAGTGATCATTTATTATTGACTCAGTAACACCTGAATATAGGGTAAATCCAAACCCCCAAGTTCCATCTTCACCCTTTACTATACATGCCGTTCTTTTCCAATTAGCAGTCCATTCAGACCTAGGGATACCTGGATATCTATTCATTGGGCTTACCATTCCTCTAGTGTCATAAGGATCATTAGATTTAGGCACTCTAGGTTTAGTTTTTATATTGGGTTTTAATTCGATTGTAAAAGCTTCGATTGATTTAATTTTCATAATTCTGTCCCATTAGAGTATAGTTTAGTGTTTGTAATTTATATAACATTTGAAAATTATCATATCCAATAAAAAAAAAAATTGTATAGAGGAAAATATGAAAATTAAAGACTTAAGACTCTCTAAAACTAAATTAGTAGAATATTTGGGAGATGTTGAACCAGCTTGGAGTCCCGGTAGTTCAGTAAAATCAAATATCGGAGGAACAACATTTACAGAAATTGAATTAGATGATGGAACTATTGGAATAGGACCTGGATGTGATCAATCAATTTTGAATGATGCAAAAGAATACTTAGTTGGAAAAAGTCCTGTGGATGTGATTAGTCATTTTAAGTATTTGATCTATAAAACTAGAAATATTCCATATAATGGATTGGCTGGGATAGATATAGCTTTGTGGGATTTAAAAGGAAAAATAGAAGGGAAGTCTATTTCAGAGATTTTAGGCAAGAAAAAAGATTATTTAATTCCTTATTCAAGTTTTGTTATTCTTTCAGATCCAGATGAGAGAGCTGAATTATCTGAAAATTTATTGAAAGAAGGATGGAAATCTATAAAGGTTAGGTTACATCATAATGATTATGAAAAAGATATAGAAACTATAGAAAAAATAGTATCAAAAACTAATGGAAAATTAGATATTTTAGTTGACGCAAATCAAGCACAATCAAGTTATCCTTGGCAACCTGGGGTGATTTGGGATATGGATAGAGCAAAAAAAACAAATGAAGCAATGCATGAACTTGGATGTTATTGGCTTGAAGAACCAAGGCCTAGATTTAATTACAGAGAACTTTCTGAACTAGTATCAATGAAAAAAACAAAGATTGCTGGAGGAGAAAATAATACAGTAGTGTCAGATTTTCATGAAATGATTGAAAAGAATGCTTATGATATTTTACAACCCGAATCTATGGTTTTGGGAGGAATTTCTCCTCTTATAGAAATTGGAGATTTATCAAAAAAACATAATAAAGAAATTGTTCCGCATCATGGAGGAGGAGATATTGGAGTTATTGCTCATATTCATCTTCTTTCAACTTGGGAAAATGCCCCTTATTGTGAAATGCTAAATGACCCTCCTTTAAGTAGCTATAAACATAAATTTTATATTTTCAATGAAAACCCAGAAGTAATTAATGGAAAAATCAAAGTTCCTGAAGGATCAGGACTTGGTGTAACAATTAAGGAAGACCTAATTATAAGAACATGAGTTTTAATTTATTTAGTTATCAATACAGAAGGTGGCTTGTTGCAGGAACTACATTTCTTTCTGTTGGTACATCCATAGGATTTGTACAATATGCATTTCAGGCTTTTGTAATTCCCTTAGAAGAAGAATTCGGATGGTCAAGAACTCAAATTAACTTATCTTTATCTTTAGGTATAGCCAGTTCGTTTATAGCCCCTGTAGCAGGGAGGTTTTTAGACAGGTTTGGATCTACTAAAATAATGTCACTTTCTTTATTACTTGTTACTTTAGGTTTCTTTATGAGGGGCTCTATGAGTGACTTATGGCAACTTTATGTATCAAGCATACTACTATATGTAGGGATTCCTGGAGCTACACAGCTTCCTCTAGGTAAACTTATGGGTTTATGGTTCCCAAAAATTAGAGGAAGGATGATCGGTTTTACAATGGCTGGAAATAATTTTTCAGCAGTTGTAACTGTACCAATTGCGACCTTTATAATTCTCGCATCAGGTTGGAGATTTGCTTTTTATGCTCTAGGTATATCAACATTTATTGTACTTATTTTAGTTCTTATATTTATAAGGGATGATAAAAATCATGATTTTGAATCTAGAAATAAAAATGAAGCAAAAAAAGGCTCTGAAAAAGATTATGAGTTATCAGAAGCTATCAAAACTAGTGCTTTTTGGTTTTTAGTATCAGGAATGACTTTACAACAATTTGCTAGAACCACAGTTGTAATACAACTGGTCCCTCATTTTGTAGCTAAAGGAGTGAATGTTGGTTTAGCTTCCTCTATGATGTCCGCATTTGGAATATTTGCGGTTATAAGTAAATTAATAAGTGGTTGGCTAAGCGATTTGATTCCATCAAGGTTTATTTTAATAATTGTAGTAATTTTCCAAATGATTGGGATACAATTTGTCCTTGCTGACAGACAAGAGTTAATGTGGATTGGATCTTCATTGATGGGCTTAGGAATTGGTGCTATGGGAGTATTGGGTCCTGCAATTACAACTGAATTATTTGGATTGAAAAAATATTCTTCAATTTTTGGTTTTATCAATATGCCAATAGCATTACCTATAATTATTGGTCCTATATTCTCAGGTATAATTTTTGATAGATATAAAACTTATACTTTAGCATTTAATCTTGTAGAATTGATTTTAATAATTTCAATAATCAGTTTTATTTTTGTAAGAATAAAGCCTAATAAAGGAAAATAATTATGGTTAAAGCAGCAGTTCTATATGAAGCTAACAAGCCAATGATCATAAAAGATCTTCACCAAGAATCTCCAAAAAGCAATGAAGTTAAGGTAAAAATGTTAGCTGCTGGGGTATGTGCTTCAGATCACCATATCATGAAAGGTGAAACAGCATTCCCAATGCCAATTGTTTTAGGTCACGAAGGTGCTGGGATAATAGAAGATATTGGAGAAAATGTTACATCTGTAAGTAAAGGCGATAAATGTATTTTATCTTTTGTAGCTAGTTGTGGATCGTGTGTTTCTTGTAGAAATGGATTAGGGAATCTATGTGACACTAATAGGCTTACAGGAACTAAGCAATACGATGGAACATTTAGATTAAAAGATGAAAAAAATGAAGAAATTCATCAGATGGCAAAACTAGGAGTTTTTGCTGAAGAAATTGTTATCCCTGAAAATGCATGTTTCAAGATAGATGATGACGTTCCAATAGATGTTGCATGCTTAATTGGGTGCTCTGTTACTACAGGGGTAGGGGGAGTAATTAATCAAAAAAACATCTTCCCAGGTGCAACTATTGCCGTTTTTGGTACAGGAGGAGTAGGACTGAACACTATATTGGGTGGTCAAATAATGAACTCTTCTAAAATTATTGCGGTAGATATACTAGATAGCAAACTTGAATTTAGTTATAAATTTGGAGCAACCCATACAATTAATTCTAAAACTGACGATGTTCAAGAAAAAATTCAAGAAATTACAAATGGACAGGGCGTAGATTTTGGATTTGATGCCTTTGGAAGTTCTATTACAACAGAACAGATGATGAAATCCTTGAAAAAAGGAGGAACTGGTGTAATTATTGGACTCGCTCCAATGGGAATGACCGCAAATATAGATTTAGTTGATATGGTAAGAGATCATAAAACTCTTGTGGGTTCATACTATGGATCAGTATCTCCTCATGTAACTTTTGAAAGAATAATTGATTTTTATAAAACAGGTAAACTAGATATAAATTCTGTTATAGAAAGAAAATACCCATTAGATCAAATCAATGAAGCATATAAAGATCTAGAGAATGGAAAAGATGGTAGAGGAATAATAGATTTTACAATATAAGCACTTATGTGGTTATAAAAAAGATTCCTGCTATATATATTAGAACTAAAACAACAAGAAAAGCATTTTTCATATATCCAGATAAATTACCTTTCAAAAATATCAATAATGCAGAAATTGATATCAATAAAAGTCCTGTTATTGTGGCAATTATATGAGCACTTTCAAATTGCTCAATTATGTTTCCAACATAAAAAATATCTGTATAAAAAATAATAGTCACATTAAATACACAACTTCCAAATAAGCCTGCTACTCCTAAGTCAGTAGCCTTCATTCTTACAGAAGCTATATATGATGAAGCTTCAGGCATGGAAGTAACTATGGATGAAACAATTATGCCTAAGGTACTTGATGCTACTCCTGTTTCATGAGAAATATTATCTACGCTATAAGCTAAAAAATATCCAGAAAAAACAACTCCTACTGAAATAAGAATAAAATAAAACCAAGCTTTGAAAGGTGTGATATCTGAATCGTCCTCTTCTATTTCTTCGTCTGGTTTCAACTTATATGTATATCTAAGTCCTATCACATAAAAGATAAAAATAATGAATGAAGATAAACCTACATTATAGAAAGAATATGAAAAATTTAGAAAAGTAACTAGTAAAACAACTACAGTCATAAATGTAGCCAGTGCTGCAAGATAAATTTGGCTACTTGATATTTGATCAATTACAGTTTTGCCACCAAAAAGAAGTGCAATTGAACAAAATATAAGCATGTTGATCATGTTTGAACCAAGTATATCTCCAAGTGCAAGAGCTGGGTTTGGAGGATCTAATAACACTGCAGATATATTAGCGGATAGTTCAGGAAGAGATGTTGCTAATGCTACAAGTATACTTCCTATAAATAAGCGACCTAATCCAGTTATTGATGCTAATACATCTCCATATTTTGCTAAATAACTACCAAAGATAACTGTAGAAACAGCACTAATTGCAAAAATAATTATATTAAGAGTTAAAATATCCATTCAATTTACCACTGACCAGTTTTTACTAAAAGATATCCAATTATAATTATAAATAAAATCAATATAATAGAAAAAATTACACTAAATCTAAGTATTTTTTGAAATTTACTCAGATTGTCATAACCTTGATTAATATAATCTTCCCAAGGATCATTTATTTTATTCTTATCATCAATAACTTTAATGTTTTTTTTCATAAGCCATCATAAACTATAATAAAAATCTTTATATCTCAATTATAAATTATTACGTAATAGTATAATATTCATAACATAAAGTAGCTTGAGATTGAGTATGTTTGATTTTATAGGTGTAGCAATTGGAATTTTATTTGCAGTTCTTATTATATCTGGAGTTATTTTTCTTATTGGGTATTCATTAAAAAACTCAGGTGTAAAAATTAGTTTCGATTTATCATTGAATGGTTACTTCTATTTTGTAAGGCTTATTTCTGGTGGGGTTTTTTGTCTAGCAGGAATTTCTAGAATATTACAAGGCTTATTTGCTTCATTATTTGGATCTAGCTTTAGCTATGAAATGATTAATGTAACAGAAAATATTAATGGATCACAAATACCAAAAACTAACCTTATGTATGATGGAAGTGTAGAGGCAAGTCTTTTTACTGGTATTACAACTGCAATAATTAGTGGGATTATATATTTAGTCCATGTATTTCTTCAAAAAAGGAATGATCTTTCAAATAATCAAAGTAACACAAATGATATTATGTTCAAAATTTTAGTTTTTGCAGGAACTGTTTTTTTTGGTCTAATTTCTATTACAGCATTAGTAGGAACAATCGATGAACTGTATAAATTTATCCTTTTTGATTCAGTAAAAGATATCGATGATTGGAGAAGAGGGGTCCCTGGTGAACCTTTATCAATAGCAATTAGTTCAGTAATCATATGGAGCGTTACACTTAGAAGGCTTATAAATATAGTCTCTAAAAGATAAAATTTATTGGATTATATGAACTTTAATTGATCCTGAATTTTTGTCATAAGCAACCTTAAATCCCTCTTGGATTTTTTCTAAAGAATACTCATGAGTAACTATTTTTTTATATGGATGCTTTCCTGAGGATAAAATATCTACAGCAATTTCAAAATCATGTTTCCCGTTTATATTTGCATAACAAGTGGCTGGAATAAAACTTATCTCTTTGATCATCGGTTGCAAAAAGTCTATTTCTACAGGATTTCTAAACCCGCCTAATACTATCACTTTACCTGTATTTTTAACACATTTTGCAGCCTGGACTAACGGTCCTGCTGATGTACCTCCAATTGTTTCTACAACAACATCTACTCCAATTCCATTAGATATTTCAAAACATTTTTCTTCAAGCTCTCCAGGTTCTGCTCCTACAACAATATCAGCTCCCATATTTTTTGCAGCTTCTGCTTGATGTGGATATTTTGCTGAAGCAATAACAGTCTTAGCTCCAAAGTATTTTGCTACTGAAATTGCAGATAGACCAATTGTAGAAGACCCTACAATTGCTACACTTTCTCCGGGTAAAAACTGCGCAAATCTAAATCCATGTACTGAGACAGCCATTGGTTCAACTAATGCACCGTCTTTCCAATCCATTGAATCAGAAATTTTAAATAATCCATTGGGCCTACGTGTAATGTATTGAGAAAATCCGCCACCAGTTTCTTCAGCGGGATTCGTACAATGCCTAAATTGACCATACTTACAAAAATAACAATTATTACAAGATTTTCCTGCACCTATATTATCTATTGCAACTCTATCCCCTATTCTTAAATTTCCAGAATATGTTTTTGGCAACTCTTCTATCACTCCAGCAATTTCATGACCACTTGGAACTACTTGAGGCTCCGATCTCTCATTAGTCATATGTAAATCAGATCCACAAATTCCTGAAGATTTTATATTAACGATTGCAGCTCCATTAAAAATATTTGGGAAAGGAATTTGTTGAACAATATAATCACCAGTTCCATCATCCAAAGCTGCAGTGATTTCATTTTGACTAGTCACATTTTCTCCTTTAAGTTTTTTAGTTATTAAATACTTAAGATATTTTACTTTTTACGAGAAAAAAACAAAATAAATGCATATAAAGTAAAAAATAAAACTAATCCAATTATAAAAATTGCAATTAATAAATTTTCAGAAAATCCAGATATAAAATCTGTTATCCATTTTGCAAAATCAGGATTTATTGAATCCCCATGATGATTTAATCCTTCGGATTGCTTTAATGGTTTAAGAAACATTTAATTTGCAAGTCTTTTATGAAATCTGGATGAAAATCTTTTTTCACTTATCGAGAAAGAAGCAATTGAAGCAATTAGAAGAGATACAACTCCAACCCATAATCCAAAGTCATAATTTCCAAAAATATCGTATACCATTCCAAATAATAGTACAGCTCCAGCTCCTCCTAGTTGATGAGACATATTTATCAGACCAACTAAAGATCCAAGTCTTTTTTGACCGTAAATTTCTGATGTCAAAGCAGTTGTAAGTGGTACAGTTGCCAACCAAGACATACCTCCAACTATTGCGAATGCCCATAATGCTAATTGACCAGTTAAAAGCAATAATGCAAGAAATGCTATCCCTCTAGTAGCATAAACAAGACCCAAAATTATCCTTCTTTGAAAAATGTCTGAGAAATAACCTGAACAAAAAACTGAGACCCCATTCACTGCGCTCAAAACTCCAAAAGATAATGCTGCTTCAGAAGTTGAAATGTTTTCTGAAATAGCCCATTTTATAAAATGCACAGAAATAGAAGCAGTAGTAATTCCGCAAACAAAATATCCTATTGATAGTTGCCACATTGGCTTTGAGTTATAAGCAGTTGTCCATTTATCTACCCACAAGGGGCCTGATTCTTTAGAAGAGTGGTTGCCATCTTGATCAGAATCTTCAATAGTCAAATTAATATCTCTAGGTTCATTTTTCAAAACAATTATAGATGTTGGAACAACAAGAATAAGTCCAAATAAACCAACTACAATCCATGCTAATTGCCAGCTATAATTTATAGCAATAAAAGTCAATAATGGGATAAAAAACAGACTCCCTATTGAACCTCCAGCCATAACAGCACCCATTGCTACTCCTCTCCTTTTCGCAAACCATTTTGAAAGAATAATGCCCAAAGGACCTCCTGTTCCAGTGGCAAATGAAATCAAAAACCCATAATAAAAAGAGAGTGTGAAAACATTATAAGAAGTAGCAACTAATATTGAGCTAATAGAAACAATTATAGAGCAGAAAACCATCACAATCTTAGGGCCATATTTATCAGATAATTGGCCGATTATAGGATTTGCCAATCCATTAACTAGCCAACCTATGCTTGCAGCCAAACTAATAGATGATACATTCACTTCCCATTCTGATCCCCATATATCAACAAAAATTCCAAATCCTTGTCTAGTTCCAATCCCAATTACGTTGAAAAGAAATAGAACACCAACAATTAACCACCCATAATAAATTTTTTTTGATCGAATTGAAAATATATTTAACATTATTTGTTTAGATGCATAAAAATCTTATTATTATAATAATATTAAAAAATGAATATTTATGAAAAAATTTCTAAGTTTTTTGTTGATAACCCCCGAAAGCTGTTTCTACTATTTATCTTTATTACTGTAGGCTTGGCACTTTCATACTCATTCATTCCTTATCGAGGAGATGCATCTACTTCTCCAAAAGATCCCGTCATAGATCTTGATATAGAAATATCAAAAAAGTTTTCAGATGAAGTGCATTTTGCACTATATCTTCTTGAAGTCCCAAAAGGCGAAGATATTCTTTCTAAAAAATACTTACTTGAAATATTTAAAGCCTCTGAAAAATTAAGGTTAATTGATTCTAAAAAGGAACTATCTCCAAGTACGATTGAGAAGCAAAATCATCTATTTAGCTATGTGGATTCAGAAACATCAATAGAAGTTAATGGAATTCTTACTTTAGCAGATGTTGTAAACAATGTATTACTAGCAAACCCTAGATACAATAAAACGCTTCAAAATGCTACCAATGAAGAAGTGAAGGAAGTCATATCAACAGTTCTAAAAGGAGATCAAGTAAAAGATATTAAGAGAAACATAAGCATTCATTCAAACATAGAAAAGAAAAATATAGATGGGAATGAAATTGATTGGTGGACTTCACCTGCAATGTTAATAGTTGTATTAGGAAATAACGAATCTCTTGGAGGAGGTTCTCAAAGAGTTGCACTTGGAGGAGATAAAAATACTCTTGATAAAGAAGAATTCAATATTAATATTTTAGAAGTTCTAAAGCAAGAAATGCATACATTAAAAATATGGGGAATTGCAATTGATGTAAATACTGAAGGAGAAAGACAAGGAACCTCCTCAGCTTTATTCATAACGCTAACTGTTATAGCAGCTATTGCAGTAGTCGGCCTTTCTCTAAGGTCTTATTGGGCAGTTGTTCTAGTAGGGATAGGGCTCTCAACGCTAATGATTTGGTTAAAAGGGATCTCATTTTTATTAGGTCTTAAAGGAGGGTTGATTTCTGACTTAATTGTGCCAATTGCTATGGTTTCATTTGGAGTAGACTTTGCAGTTCATTCCATTAGAAGATACCAAGAAGAAAAAAGTAATAATATAACTTTTGATAAAAAGTTTATTATTGCATTTGGAGGAGTAGGGTCAGCATTAACATTAGCTTTTATAAGTGATGCTATTGCTTTTTTATCTAACATAACTGCAGGTATAGAATCTGTTGTGCATTTTGGTCTTGCTGCAGGAGTAGCAGCGTTTGCATCTTACATTGTATTAGGAATATATGCACCTTTCATTCTTTCGAAAATAGATTCAATTGACAATAAGAAAAATAAAAATAAATTGTTTTGGACAATAGAAGCAATAGGATCCGCAGGTCTTTCAGGAGGATCTGTTATTGTTTTCTTACTTGTGTCTCCATTAATTGGGATAATTATGATTCTAACTAACATACTTATGTTTTTATTATTACCTGTATATTTAGCAAGCAGATCTAAAAAAAATATTGAAATAGAAGAAAAAATAAATAATAAAAATGTTTTTGTTAAATTTGAAGAAATGTTTAGCAAAATCATTATATTTTTTGCAAAAAAACCATATCTAACAATTCTTATATTTTCATTAATAACAGTCTATTCTACTTTTTTAGCGTTTAAACTTGAAGCAAGATTTGAAGTCGCAGATTTTTTCAATGAAGAATCAGAGTTTGTGATCGGATTAGATAAGCTAGATTATCACTTTGGAGACACCACAGGTGAAATTGGGGTGATATATATCAAAGGGGACTTAGCAAACCCAAGTGCTATTAAAGATTTGAAACAGTTACTTGAAAATTTAGATAGTATGGAGCTCTTAGCTCATGACAAAATGGGGGAATTATTATTAATTGAACCAAATTTGATTTCCTTAATAGAACAGAAAAACCTTTCTGGGAATGATAAAGAAGAAAATCGAAAAACCTTTGAAAATTTAATAAACGAAGGACTGATAAATGAAAACAATGAAGAATTTTATTCACCAAATAGAATTAAATTTACACTTATCAAAGATGAAAATGAATTTTCTACAGTTTTTAGAGTAGGAATTCCAGATTCAGCTAATCAAAATATTACAACTCTTGCAAGAAATGATTTAGAAAATGAACTAGAATTTCTAAAAAATAAGCCATACATTACTGAATATGGAATAACGGGTTCTCCTTTTGTTAGAGATATAGAATTATCCTCAGCAACAAAATCTTTATATAGATCTATACCAATTGCAGCATTTGCTTCATTTATAGTACTACTAATAACATTTAGATCAATAAGATATGCTTTAGTAACAGTAATTCCTATTGGTTTAGTTGTAAGTTGGTTATATGGAATTATGTACATTGGTGGTTACTCTTTAAATTTAGTTACAGCTACAATAGGAGCAATATCAATAGGAGTAGGAATAGATTTCTCAATCCACATAACTCAAAGGTTTAGAGAAGAATTAAGAAAAAGTTCTTATGATATAGCTCTCCAAAAAACTCTAAATGGAACAGGAATTGCATTATTAGGCTCTGCAATATCTAGCATTATTGGTTTTGCAATCATGGGATTTGCTCCAATGCCTATGTTTGCAAGCTTTGGGCAAATAACAGCAATTATGATTTTTCTTGCACTTATATCTACAGTATTTGTACTTCCTAGTTTATTAGTTATAGTAACTAAAAAATAATAATGTAGAATTTATTTTATGAATGAAAATGACTATTCAATAAGTGAGGTCTCAAAAATAACTGGAGTCAGTACTTCAGCTATAAATTATTATGTAAGATTAAATATTTTAGAGCCCCCTAAAAAAATTTCTAAAACTCGATCTACTTTTTCAAATTTTCATCTAGAAAAAATAAATGAAATAAAAAAATTACAGAATGATGGTTTCCCATTAAAATTAATTAAGAAAAAAATAAATACTATTTCTTCACAAATTAAGGAGAACTATTCAATTGATGAAATTATAAGGCTATCAAATGTAACTAAATTATTTTATGAAGATTTATTAGAAAACAAATTAATTAAACCACCAAAAGATGTAGAAGGAGAAAAGTTACATCCAAACGGAATAGTAAAAATCATAAAATCCTACAAAAATCTTTATGACTTAGGGATATCATTTGAAACATTAAAAAGACATGAAGAGTATAAAAAATTAAGTGAAGCTGAGGCATATTTTTTATTAGAACATTTAAATGATGCTAAAAAAAATAAAGATGAATTCAATCAATTCGAAATCGTTCAGTCTTTTGAAAATATAAGGAATTATTATAGAATGGATTTTTTTAATGACTAATATAGCTATAATTGGTCAATCTGCATTTGGAGAAAAGGTTACTTCAGAAGTATCAAAAATTGAAGGTTGTAATATAGTAGGGATTTTTACCCCACAAAACCAAGATAATGATCCTCTTTATCAATATGGAATTACACAAAATATGAATATTTTAAGGTATGAAAAACTTAGATCTAAAAATGCTATTAAAGAATTTAAAAAACTTAATGTTGATCTTCTTGTTATGGCATATGTAACTGATATTGTACCAATGGAAATAATTAATAACCCAAAAAAAGGAACCATTCAATACCATCCTTCGCTATTACCAAAACATAGAGGCCCTTCTTCAATAAATTGGGCTGTTATTAATGGCGATAAAAAAACAGGGATAACTATATTTTGGCCTGACGAAGGATTAGATACCGGACCTATTTTGATGCAAAAAGAGTTAGATATATCAACTGATGATACAACTGGGAGCTTGTATTTTAATAAGTTATTTCCCTTAGGAGTCAGCTCATTGGTAGAATCAGTAAAACTTGTGATTTCTGATAAGGCGCCAAAAATCAAACAAGATGAAAAAAAAGCATCATATGAATCTTGGTGTTCAAAAAAAGAAATTAATTGGGATAAAGATCCTAATGATATCTATAATTTAATTAGAGGTTGCGACCCCCAACCTGGAGCTTGGACTAAAATAGATTCAAAAACTGTATTTCTATACAATTGTAAGTTTATGAATAGTGACGAAATAGATATAAATAAAAAGTTAATTATAAAAAATAAAACAGTAAGCGTAGGGCTAGGAAATAAAAAATTAATTATAGGTCGAATCAAAGATCATAATGGTAAAAAAATTGATGCATATGAATGGTTTGAAGAAAATAAATTAACAGATAGTTCAAAATTAGGATAAATTAGTGGAAAAAAATTATAAAACTATAATGCAAGATTCTTTAAACTGCAAAAATGCAGAATATAAAGAGATTAGAGTAGAAGAAACTGTTTCTACAAGAATTAATTACAATGGAAAAACTAGAGAAAACGTATCTATAAACTCACATTTTGGAGGATCTGCACGATCAATGAGTAATGGCGGTTGGGGCTTTACTAGTTTCAATGAAATAGATCTGGCCCCAACAAAAATGAAGGAATCTATAGAATTAGCAAACTACAGCCAAAATACAGCCTTTAAAATTCAAAAAAACACCCCAATAAAAGTGGTATTACCAGCAGAAGTAAAAAAAGATCCAAGAAAAATTTCTTTATCAGAAAAAATTACTCTTTTAGACCATTACAAAGAATTAGTTTTAAGTGATAAAAGAATTCATGGATGTGAAATTGTTTATGGTGATACTGAAAGAAAAGTGATTTTTGCGGATAGTGATGGCAACGAAATAGAGCAAAATTTTATTCATGTAATACTTAGAATTGCTGCTAATAGCTCAGATGGTAATGACATGCTTCAATCTGGATTTTCAATAGGCTCTTTAGGTGATTACTCTATTGTAGAAAACCTTGATAATAAAGTTTTAGAATGCAGTAAAAAATCAATAGACTTAATTAAAGCTCCAAAAATAACAGGCCAAGAAACTACAGTTGTATTAGATCAAATACTAGCAGGCGTTTTTGTTCATGAAGCATTTGGGCATCTTTCAGAAGCAGATAATGTGTATGAAAATAAAAGATTGCAAGAGATATTAAAACTGGGAGAAAAATTTGGTAATCCAGATCTTAATATTACAGATGGTGCAAAAATTCCAAACCTAAGAGGTTCATATGAGTATGATGATGAAGGAACTCCCTCAACTAGTACACCATTAATAAGAGAAGGGGTTCTTGTGGGAAGATTGCATTCTAAAGAAACTGCAAGCAAACTAGACGAAAAACCAACAGGAAATGCAAGAGCCATATCATATGCTTATCCCCCTATTGTAAGAATGACAAACACGATAATAGAAAACAGCACGAATACAAAGGATGAAATCATTAAAGATACAAAAGATGGTTTATATGTCAAAAATTGGTATGGAGGGATGACAGAACATGAAATGTTCACTTTTTCATCTGCTGAAACATATAAAATTGAAAATGGAGAAATAAAAGAGACATTGAGACCAGTTAAGCTATCTGGCAATTTATTTACTACACTTAAAAATATTAATGGAATCGCAAATGATTTAGAAATAAATCAAGGTGGAGGCTGTGGAAAAGGCGGACAAAGCCCATTGCCTGTATCAAATGGATCGCCTCATATAAGAATAAATAACTGTTTAGTATCGAGTGGATAATGAAAAAGATTGAAAAATTATTAAATAATCATTTTGAACAACATGAAATTTATGAAGAAGAAAATGAGTATAAAAGCATAGGATTTGAATCGAATAAATTAAAAGAAATTTCAATTAAGCAGTCAAAAGGCTTTGCGGTCAGAGCAATAAAAGACTCTGGTTTAACTTTCTCATCATCTAGTAATTATGATTTAGAAAAATTTGGTTCAAATTTTCTAGAATTAAGTGATTTCCCTACAAAAACAAATATAAAATTTCCAAAGAAAAAACTATCTGAAAATAAAGCCTTAATTTATTCAGAAGAAGAATTCTTATTAGAAAATAATTTTTTTATAGACAAGTTAGATAAAAACATAAAAAAAATATTAAATAAATTTCCAGATGCATTATGTGATGCAGAGTTCGATCTAGGTAAAGGAAAATCATTTTTAAAAAATTCTAATGGCCTAAGTCTTGAATCAAATGAATCAGGAATAAGTTTTTTTATTTCCGCACAAACTATAAATGGAAATGATATGTTGAATATATATAACTATGCAAGTTCAGTAAAAAATATTGAAGATGAAGTTGTAGATAAATTAACCAGCAAATTGATAGAAAACTTATCTATCGCACAAAACATAAAAGAAACACCTAAAAATGGTTGCCCTATAATTTTCACACCCCACGGACTTTATCAAACAATTTTATCCCCTTTACTTGTTTCATTTAATGGCACCAATCTATCAAAAAATCTATCTAAGCTATCCAATAAAGAAAATGAAGATATTTTTGATAATAAAATAACAGTTGTAGATAATCCATTAATAGATTTTAGTACATCATCTAGAAATTATGATGGTGAGGGAATTCCAAGTAAAATAAATACCTTAATAAAAAACGGAAAGTTTATTTCAGGGATTTTTGATCTAAAAACAGCCAACGAGTATAATTGCGAATCAACAGGTTCCGCAGTACGATCAGTGCATTCAAATACTTTCCCTAGTATTTCTAATCTCATAATGAATACCGGAGATACCTCATTTAATAAAATGATTGAACAAATTGATGAAGGTATTTTAGTAGATCATCTTCTTGGGGCAGGACAAGGCAATGAACTTTCAGGAGATTTTAGTGCCAACATATCACTTGGATATAAAATTGAAAAAGGAAAACTAGTAGGAAGAGTAAAAAACACGATGATTTCTGGAAACTCTTTCAATGCTCTTAATAAAGTTGATAGTATAAGCAAAGAAAATGAAATTGTGTATGGATCATTAGAATTACCTTTTTTACAAACTAGTAATGTTGAGATTTCATCATGACATATGGAATAGATTTTTCAAAAGTAAATTTCGAAACCTACGAAGAAAATTATACAAAAATAATTAAATTTAACGTAGAAAAAATTATAAATTTTTTAGAAGAAATGATAATTTTTGAAAATGAAAACAAAGGTTATGATTTTGAAGATTTTATTTTGAAATTTTTAGATCATGAAAATAATAAAATCAGAAAAATTAGTACTAAGTATCTTACAAAAAGTTCTGATATTTCTTCACTACAAAAAATTAGAAATATTATTACACTAGAAAAAGATGATGATATAAAAACACAAGCAATTATTATATTTGGAAATTGGATTTCTAATTATGTTTCAAAAAATAAACAGTTAAAAAGACTAATGGAATTTGGATTGAACTTCGTAAAATCATCAAAATCTGAAAAACATAAGAACTTAATGATTCAAAGTTTAAGTTTTATAAAAAATCCTGATATAGAAACCTTGATTTTAGAAAAATATAGTTCAAATGGGGATGAAGATTTGATTTGTGCAATTACTTCAATGGGAAATAACGGAGATATTAAATGGATTCCTCTAATAGAAGAAATGTTAGATCATGACAACTTTAAAATAAGGTCAGAGGCTTGCAATTCTTTAAGTTTAATTGGGAATGAAGAAAATTTAGATCAAATAAAAGATTTATTAGAGGATGAAGAATTAGAAACTCAAAAAGCAGCTGTAAACGGAATTTCAAATATTGGTGGTGTTTACGCTAAAAGCATTTTGGATAATTTAAAGTTTTCGAGTGAACCTGAAATTGTGACACTAAGTAAAGAAAAACTATCTGAAATAAAGGCTGATGAAGAATTGATTTCTGCTAATCCAAATGATATTTCAGAGGAGACTGAAAAAAACATTAAAGAAGATTATGAAAAAGATTTTGATGAATACAACGCCGCTGAGATTGAAGGATGGGGATCATTAAACGCTGATGGGACATCATTCATTGCCCCAGATGCAATTGATGACGATATTGACGATCCTATAAAATCATTGGCTGATTATGAAAAACCTATCGACCAACCTGATATTGACGATTAATTTTGAGCAATTATTGAGGCTCCTAAAATAGATGCATTTTCTCCTAATTTAGTCATTCTTATTGGAGGAGATTCTTTATAAAATTCAATGCAATATTTTGAGACTGATTTTATAAGAACATCAGAATAATTATTATTTATAGCCTCAGCAACAGATCCTCCTAATATTATAATTTCAGGATTTAATACCGCTAATAAAGAAGCTAAGCCTCTACCTAAATTTTCTATGACATCAAACAAAATTTCTTTACACAATAAATCTCCTCTTCTTGCATAATCAAAAACAAGCTTAGAATTTATTTCATTATCTGAATAATCATTTAAAATTTTACTTTTATATTTTTTTAATCTTTGTTTTGCAATTGATGCTATAGCAGTACCGGAAACATTTCCTTCAAGACATCCTGGACACCCAAGAGAGCATCTATGACCATTAGGATTAATTATGATGTGACCAACCTCTCCAGCGAACCAATTATGGCCTTGAATCATATTTCCATTAGATATCATTCCTGCTCCGACACCTGTTGAAACTGTTAAATATACTATATCTTTAGATCCAGTAAATTCACCAAATTTTGTTTCCGCTAATGCTGCCAATGTAGCATCATGCCCTACTTTTGAAACAATTCCTAAATTTCTCTCTATAAACGGAATCAATGATTTGTCATGCCACCCAGTTAGGTTAGGAGGATTTATATATTTTCCTGTGATTTGGTCAAGGGGTCCTGCTGAAGAGTAACCCATTCCTCTAATAGATTCTGTTTTAGAGATTTTTATAATCATTTCTGATATAAGATCTCCTGCTTTTTCTATTCCCAAAGACGGCTTATATTCAACTTTAGTTTTATCTAATATTTTTCCAGATAAGTCGACTAAAGCTACACGGATATTAGTACCTCCAATGTCTGCTGCAATTACTAGATCGGAATTTTTATCGATATTGATTTTCATATCGTAATTATACTAATTATTTTCTAAAAGTTCAGAAAGATCGATTGATTCAATTTCTTCTTTACTTATTCCACAATTCTCTGCTGAACTTAATGCTTTTGAGGTTAATTTTCTAGTATATAAAAATTCTAAAACATCATTTATATCTAATTCTTGTGAAAAGCATATAAATCTTTCGTCAGCTAATGCCTCCTCAGGGATATTTTGCTCTTCCATGGTGATATCAGATTCTGGCAAATCAAACTCGAAGTATCTTAACAATGCTTCAGCATCAATATAACAACTTTCTAATTCAACAATTATATTAGGGAGGTCCGTTAAAGATGGATTCAAAGGATCTGAAAAAATATCTCCCAATTTAAAAGATAAGCATTCTGCAGATGATTCATTCAGACCTATTTCAACCAATTCTTTAGGAATTTCAATACAATCTGCCAAGTTTGAAATATCTGAAAAAATTTGAATAGGAAATAATCCTCCACTTGAATATATAAAACCAAGAGCTTCTTTAGTGCTTTCAAAAGAATTATCTTCATCTCCTGAAGTAGTGGCAAAGCACTCCAAAGCATTTATATTTTTTGGCAAGATAGATGCTAAAGGCTTATTATCAATAATTCCTTCAAATAAATTACCATTTTTAGATGAATCATAAATATTTCGAGAAGTTTCATTTAAGCAAAATAACGTTCCAAGAGAATATGTAAAAACAGGAGTTCCAAAGGATTCTCTTAAATAATCGAATTTTTCATTTTGATTATTTGACTTTATACATAACAACTCTTCTTGAGATAAATTAATATTGCTATTAATTAAAATACCTTGAATTATTCTAAAATTAGAATTTTGAGACAAACAATCTGATATTTCAGGATTTGGGAAGGAAGTTTCTGAATAAAAATCAATAGCAGATTTTTCATTAGAAAATTTTTCATAAAAACAGCTTTGTTCAGCTTCTGGTAATTCTAAAATGAAAGACTTAAAGTTCACCATAGGATTAACTGTTATTGGAGTGTCATCTATTACAGAGTCATCTACTTGGTTTTGCGCACATGCTACAAAGAATACAAGTGTAAATATTAATAAAATTCTTTTCATACTAATATTTTATCAATTTAAAGCTTTTTCTAAATAGTAAATTCCCAAAAAACATAGTAAATTTAAATCAAATTAATATGGAGTTTTTTATGGAAAGTAAAGCTGCAATTCATACAGAATACGGAAAAAATTTAACTGTAGACAACATTCAGATTCCAGATCCAAGACCAGATCAAGTAATAGTCAAACTACATTCTAGTGGAGTTTGCCATAGCCAGTTACACCAAATGCATAATCCTGATAGTCCAACTCCAAGTTTATTAGGGCATGAAGGAACTGGAACAGTTATAGCTAAAGGATCTGATGTTACTCATCTTGAGGAAGGAGACTTGGCTATTGTAACTTGGGTGAACAGAGAGCCAGTTAAAGGTAGACCTGTGTTTCCACCAACAGGTGTGACTTACAACGAAGCTCCTTTAAATGGTGCCACATATACTTGGGGGGAACATGTATTGGTTAGATCAGGTTATGTAGTGAAGGTACCAAAATCATCAGATAAATATAATTCATCAATTGTTGGGTGTGCAGTACTAACTGGAGCAGGGGCAGTTTTACATACTGCCAAAGTTAGACCAGAAGAATCTGTAGCAATTTTTGGAGTAGGTGGAGTAGGATTGTCATCTTTAATTATGGCTAAAATATTAGAAGCCTATCCAAGAATAGCGGTAGATATTTCTGATGAAAAATTAGACTTTGCGAAAAAATTTGGAGCTACACATACTATTAATTCCAAAAAAGAAGATCCTGTTGAAGCTATTCATGAAATTACATCAGGAGGGTCTGATTTCTCATTTGATACGATTGGATTAAGAATAACAAATGAACAAATTTTACCAAGTGTTAGAGGCGGAGGATCTGGAGCTGAAAATATTGGAGGAATGGCTGTTCTAGTAGGTATGCCAGGGAAAGAAATGACTTTAGATCCAGGACATTTTATGTTTCATCAAAGACAATTTAGAGGATCATTAGGAGCAACATATCCTGATAAAGATTTCCAAATGTATTTGAGACTTTATGAAGAAGGGAAATTCCCATTAGATAAGCTTGTGACTAAAGAATATAAATTAGAAGAAATCAATAAAGCATGTGATGACCTTCATAATGGAAAAATAACAGGCAGGTCTATTATAAATTTTGATTCTTAATCAAAAAGGCATTTATGAAAAAACTATTTATTACTGGAGGCTCTGGATTAATAGGATCTATATTAAATAATCATTTAAAAAAAGATTATGAAATCCTAAATCTAGATATTAATAATTCAAAAAAATCATCAGAAACTATTGTTGGAGATATGAATAATTATAATGATGTATTATCAGGGTCTGAAGGCTCTTTCTCAATAATTCACTTAGGAGCTGTAGTTAGTGTAGATTCAAATTGGGATTTAGTATTAAAAAATAATATTGAATCAACCAGAAATGTTTATGAATCAGCAAGAATAAATAAAGTAAAAAAGGTTATTTTTGCAAGTTCTAATCATGCTGTCGGCTTGTTCGAAAATGATGATCCGTATAAGCAGATAGTAAAAGGAAACTATGAAAATATTGACCATAATAATATTCCTGTAATTGATCATAATGTCCCGATAAGACCTGATTCCTACTATGGTATTTCAAAAGCTTATGGTGAATCTATGGGAAGGTTTTACTTTGAGGAACATGGCATAGAATCAATAAACTTAAGAATTGGAACTGTTCAAAAAGTAGATACACCAACAAATTCAATTAGACATTTTGCAACATGGCTTTCTCATAAAGATATAGCTCAATTAGTTGAAAAAAGCTTAAGTTCTAAACTTGGTTTCGAAATATTCTATGGAGTTTCGAATAATAAATGGCGCTTTTGGGATATAGAAAATGCCTATAAAAAAATTGGATATCAACCTGTTGAAAATGCAGAAAATTATAGAAAGTAGGAAGAAATGGCAATAAATATAGATTTATCAAATAAAAAAGGAATAATATTTGGCCTAGCAAATCAAAGGTCTATTGCTTGGTCTATTTCGGAAAAGCTTATGGAGGCAGGAGCTCAACTGGCTTTTACTTATTTAGATGAAAGGCTTCTAAAAAATATAAATAACCTACTTGAAAATAATGATTCATTATTAATTAAATGTGATGCAAATAATGAGTCTGAAGTGAAAAATGTAATGAAAACATTCCATGATAAATACGGAGAAATAGATTTTATAGTTCATTCGGTAGCTTTTGCTAATAGAGAGGACTTAGGAGGAGATTTTTCTAACTTATCAAAAGATGGATTTTCATTAGCATTGGAAACTAGCTCTTACTCATTAGTAACTATAGCAAGAGAAGCCTCAAAATATTTTTCTAAAAATGGAGGATCAGTGATTTCTATGACTTTTGATGCTTCAACAAGAGTTTATCCTGGCTATAACGTAATGGGGACCGCAAAAGCAGCTTTAGAAAATATCAACAGACAATTATCATCAGAATTTGGTCCAAGACAAATAAGGTTTAACTCTATTTCAGCAGGACCTCTTCCATCCTTATCTGCAAGAAGCATACCTGGATTTGTACAAATGAGAAAAGCTCATGAAGAAAGATCTCCTATAAAGAGACCTATAACTCATGAAGAGGTGGCAAATACTGCACTATTTCTTATAAGTGACTTATCAAGTGGAATCACCGGTAGCATTATTCCTGTAGACGGAGGATATGGAATAATTGCCCTCTAAAATAAGAAAACCAAATATATTTTATGGTTGGTGGATAGTATTAAGTGCAGGAATAGTGCAATGGTATTCCTCTGCAGTATTTTGGAGAGGTTTCCCTCCTTTTTTTGATGCAATTCTAAGTACTTTCGGTTGGAGTACAGCCGCAACCGGGGCAGCAGTTTCTATACAAAGATCTGAAAGTGGTTTGATATCCCCATTTGTAGGAACAGTTATTAAAAAGTTTGGACCAAAGAGAGTTATGGCATTTGGGATTTTTTTAACAGGCGGGTCATTCATTTGGATGAGTAGAATGCAAAATTTGTGGGAGTTTTATTGCGCAATAACAATTTTAACTTTAGGAATGTCTTTTGGGACTTTTATAATTTTTTTAGCAGTAGTTGGAAATTGGTTTCAGAAAAATAGGGGTAAGGCAATTTCAATTTTAATGTCAGGAGCAGGACTTGGTGGCATTACTATTCCTTTGATCGTTTTAGGAATAGAAGAATTTGGTTGGAGAAATATGATTTTCTCCGTTGGTTTAGGATTTTGGATTCTAGGCTTTCCTACATCATTAGTTTTGAGAGGAGATCCAGAAGACTATGGTCAATATCCTGATGGAGAAAAACAAAGTTTAAACTCAAATTCTAAAGAAACAATTGATGGAAGAAACACAGGCTTTTCAGTAAAAGATGCTTTAAAAAATGGAAATTTTTGGAAATTAGCAATAGCTGCTGGGATTAGCCAATCTGTATTTACAAGTAATCTTTTTCATCTAACATCATTTAAAGAATTTGGATTGACTACCACTTTTGCTGCAACAATAATAGGACTTTCATGGTGGGGGGATATTTCAGGTAGGATTATTGTAGGATTTATAACAGATAAATACGATCGAAAAAAACTTTTAACTATTTCTTTTACATTACTTACTATAGGGATTTTAGGAGTAAGTATTATAGGATCACAAAATGAGTATGAATATCTAGATAAAAATTTAGGAATTATTCTTTTTGTAATTTTTTTTGGTCTAGGATTTGGATCCTCTGTTCCTTTAAGGCTTACATTAGCAGCTGATTATTTTGGAAGAAAAAATTATGGGTCTATGGTGGGAATATTAAATACTGTTGGTGCAGTATTTGGAACTTTATCTCCATTGTTGATTGGATTAACAAAAGATTTTACAGGGGATTACAAGTACGCTTACTATATTTTGACTTTTATGATGATTTTTTCCATCCCATTAGTAATTTCACTAAAAAAAAATAATTGATCAAAAAAAGCTCTAAATTTAATGAATATTTTGTATGAAAATTTTATTCTCTATTTAACTCAATTTTTTTTCAATAATTTTAGTAAAAGAGATTTTTTTTGAATTCATTTGTTCATTTACATAATCATTCTGAATATAGCTTACTAGACGGGATGAGCAATCTAGAAAAAATGGTATCTAGAGTAAAGTCTAATAATCAACCTGCGATAGCAATTACTGATCACGGTAATATGTATGGAGCTGTGGAATTTTATAAACTTTCCAAAAAGTATGACATAAAACCAATTATTGGATTAGAAGCTTATTGTGCTATAGATGATAGCTTAAAAAAAAATAATGATGAAAAAAGTCCATACCATTTAACTCTTCTATCAGAAAATGAAACCGGTTATCAAAATCTAATGAAAATGGTAACCCACGCTAACTTAAATGGTTTTTATTACAAGCCTAGAATAGATAAAAAAATTCTAGAGCAATACAATGAAGGAATAATAGTTCTTTCTGGGTGCCCTTCATCTGAACTTTCAAGATCAATCGTAAGTAATGATGATGAAAAAATAAAAAACACCTATGGATGGTTTTCAGATGTTTTCAAAGATAGATTTTATCTTGAAATAATGGATCATATAGGAGTCCCAAACCAAAAAACTATTAATCAAAAATTACTTGAAATAAGTGAAAATAATAATCTCCCTCTTGTAATAACAAACGATAATCATTACGTAGAAAAACAAGATCATTTAGCACATGAATTATTAATGTGCTTGCAGACTAACTCAAATATTAATGATCCTAATAGATTTAAGTTTGATGATGACAATTATTATATAAAGTCTTCTGAAGAAATGTGGGAACAATGGAAGGAATTGCCTTCTGGATTAAATAACACTCTAGAAATAAGCGAAAGATGTAATATCAAACTGGATTTTACCAAAGCATTGCTACCAAAATATGACTGTCCTGATAATAAATCTTCAATGGAATACTTAAGGGAGCTTTCATACAAGGGTTTTAGTAAAAGATTTAATGAAAATGACCCTGAATTAATTGAAAGATTAGATTATGAATTAGAAGTTATAGAAAAAAGTAAATTCCCTGATTATTTTTTAGTTTGCTGGGATATTTTTAATTTTGTAAACTCTAAGAATATTTTATCTGCAGTCAGAGGTTCTGCAGCAGCAAGTTTAGTCCTTTACTGCTTAGAAGTTACTAAAATAAATCCTATGGAACACAATTTAGTTTTCGAAAGATTTCTTAATTTAGAACGTAGAGAAATGCCTGATATTGATATGGATTTTGAGGACGATAAAAGAAATGAAGTGATGAAATATTGCGTTGAAAGATATGGAAAAGATCATATAGCTCAGATCATAACTTTTGGAACTATGGGAGCTAAAGCTGCTGTAAGAGATGTAACTAGAGTTTTAGATTTACCAATTTCTGTAGGAGATAAACTTGCAGGGATTATCCCAACTAAACCAGGAACTAAAATTAAAGATGCTCTTGAAATAGATGATTTTAAATCATTAATGAATGACTCTGATAATAGAAAGGTTGTAGATTTTGCACAAAAATTAGAAGGAACAGTAAGGCATGCTTCTACACATGCTGCAGGGGTAGTTATTTCACAAGAAGATCTTACTAATGATGTTCCTTTACAAATATCAACATCAGGGGAAGAAAATGCCCCTCCAACAACTCAGTACGCTATGGCAGCAATCGCAGATGTTGGTTTACTTAAGATGGATTTCTTAGGATTAACTAACCTAAGTATTATAAGTAAAACTATAGAACTAATTGAAAAAAGGACTGGCAAAGATTTCAATATTTACGAAATTTCAAAAACTGACGAGAAGACATTTGAGTTGTTATCAAAAGGAGATACTTTTGGAGTATTTCAATTAGAGTCAGCAGGAATGAGAAAATATATAAAAGATTTAAAACCTAGTAGTATTTCAGATATAGCAGCCATGATTGCCTTGTATAGACCAGGGCCAATGGAACACATTGATAGATTCATTAGATCAAAATATGGTAAAGAAAAAATCAAATATCCTCACGATGCCTTAAAAGATATCTTGTCTGAAACTTATGGAATTATAGTCTATCAAGATCAGGTTTTAAAAATTGCTCAAGCATTTGGAGGTTACACACTTGGCGAAGCAGACATCTTGAGAAAAGCAATGGGAAAGAAAATTAAAGAGGTTATGCAGGCAGAAAAAGATAGGTTCATATCAGGATCCTTAAGTAAAGGGTTTGATGAAAAAACTAGTAATGAAGTATTTGAGCTAATAGAACCTTTTGCAGGTTATGCATTCAATAAAGCTCATAGTGTATCCTATGCAATGATTGCATACTGGACTGCTTATTTTAAGGCAAACTATAAAATAGAATACTTTACTGCATTATTAAACTCTTCTATAAACAACACAGATAAAATTTCGGTCTGTGTAAGTGAAATAAGAAAAACAGAACTTGAAATAATAAAACCAAATATAAATAATTCAAATGTTTATTTTAGTATTTTATCTACAGAAAAAGGGAAAATAATTGGCTACGGATTGTCTTCTCTGAAAAACGTTAGTGCAGCATCTCTTTCTAAAATAATAGATGAAAGAAAAAAAAGTGGCCCATTTGAATCATTAGGCGATTTTTGCAAAAGAATTGATTCTTCTTGGATTAATAAAAAGATTTTGGAAAGTCTAATTAAATCAGGGAGTTTTGATGATTTTGGAGAACGCGGCGGATTATTAGATTCTGTTGAAAGAATTCTTATACAAATAAATAGCTTAACAAAATTAAGAAATAGTAATCAAAGTACTATGTTTGATTTATTTGGAGATGAGGTAGAAACACCTGTAAATGTAATAGAAATTGCAGAAACTGCTACTCAGGACAATGAAAAAATGCACTGGGAGCAAGAAGTAATGGGGATTTCTTTTACAGAAAACCCTAATCATAAAAAAATGCTAAGAATAAAAGAGATTAATGAAGAAATAATTGTTTCATTGCAACAAATAGATTTTATTGACATTAATAAACCTCAAACTTTAATTGCTGAAGTTAAGTCTTATGAAAAAAGAGTTTCTCGAAAAGGCGCAGAATTTATGATAGTAAAATTAGAACTTACTGACGGGCCTATTGATTTAATGGTCTGGCAAAATAAAATCAGCGAAGTGGATATTTGGCTTCATAGTCCAATTGCAAAAATAAAAGGAAAAATAAATAACCGAAATGGTGAGAATTCTATATGGTATGACAGCGGAGAAATTTTTTCTTTTGAAGATCAATCAAATATAAATAATAACTTAACAAATAAAACACCAATAATTACCAAGGAGGAATATAAACCAAACATGAAAAATGAAAAAACTCCAATTGAAGAAATAACTGATGAAAATATTAATGCCGTCAAAGAAGTTATCATAACTGTAGATAGCGAAAAACATTCAAGCAATAAACATATTATGGATGATCTAACTAGAATATTGCTAGACAATGAAGGAAATATACCAGTTTCAATAATTGTTAAAAGTAGTTCAGAAAAAGTTAAACTGAATCTTCCTTTTGCAAACGTAAATACTTCAAAATCCTTAGAAGAAAAACTGGACACCATCATCGGACTTCAGAACGTATTTTACAAACAATAAATTTTATTCACTTCTAAGAGCTTCAATAGGATCAAGTTCTGATGCCCTGTAAGCTGGATATGCCCCACTTATAATTCCAACTAAAAAAGAAACAACAAAAGCTAACAATACGCTAGATAACGATATAACTGCAGTCAAATTTTCTTCTTCTCCAAAAGATATTCCGCTTATATTTAAGCTAATGATTATTCCAATTACTATACCCAATAATCCTCCCAATAAACAAATGGTAAGTGCTTCTGTAATAAATTGAAGCCTTATATCAGATTTAGTTGCTCCAATAGATCTCAATGTTCCTATTTCTCTAGTCCTTTCAGTGACACTAACAAGCATTATATTACCAACACCAATTGCACCTACTAGTAGAGAAATGCCAGCTATTGAACCAAGAAATAGAGTCAATGCACCTGTAACTTGATTCGCAGCTTCTAATAGTTGATCCATACTAGTTATTTCAAAATCAGGTTCAACTACGCCATGAATTTCTTTTAAGTTTTCTGAAAGCAAATTTGAAATAATAGATTTATCATATTCATCTTCAGATCTAACTAAAATTCTAAAAACATTTACATCACCTGTAGGATTTTTTAGAAAAGCTATTCTATTTTGCATAGTGGAAACAGGAATAAAAACTGAAAAGTCATCATCCCCTTCTCCACCTTTAGGTTTCATAACACCACTAACTACGAATCTAAAATCAAATCTATTAAATAGACTCAGTCTAACAATTTTTCCTACAGCATTACCTTCAGGAAAAAGTTTCTCAGAGATTTCTGATCCTAAAACCATTCTTAGAGCTTTAGTATCAACATCTTTTTGTGTAATAAATTCTCCTTCTATAGCTTCTGTTGATGTCACATCTATATATTCTGGAGTTGTTCCATATACATTAGTTTCAGTATTGTAATTACCTGCTATAAGTTGAGCAGGAAAATCAATTTGAGGCGCTATATTTCTAACACCTTCAATATTTCTTTCAAGTAATTTTTCCGAATCACTTAAAGTTAAAGAGATTCCTGAATTTCTGCCCCCAGAAACTCCTGTGGAAGAATCATCCGAACTTGCCGTAATAAATAATAGATTGGTTCCTAATGCCGTAATTTCTTCTTCTACTTGTCTTTTTATCCCCTCTCCCAAAGAAACAAGTACGATTACAGAGGTTACACCCACAATTACACCCAATGCAGTAAGCCCACTTCTTAGTGGAGTTGAAATAATTGATCTAAAGGCAAAATTTATTGCATCGAAAATATTCAAAAATTACTCCTCAATTATCATTCCATCTTTCATTTCAATTATTCTCTGAGCTTTACTAGCTACTAAATGATCATGTGTAATCATAATTACGGTAATTCCATCATCAGACAAAGACTTAAAAATTTGTATTATTTCCTCCCCAGTTTTGGAATCAAGAGCACCTGTAGGTTCATCAGCTAGTATAACTTTAGGTTCTCCAACTAATGCTCTAGCTATAGAAACTCTCTGTTGTTCTCCTCCTGAAAGTTTTACAGGAGAATGAAAAATTCTCTCTGCTAATCCAAGTTTACTCAAGGCCAAAATAGATTTTTTTCTTTTATCTTTATCTTTTCTATAAATTAACGGCATTTCAACTTGCCTTACAGCTGAAAGTCTGGGAATTAAGTTATAGTTTTGAAAAACAAAACCAAAAACATTTCTACGTATTAATGATCTTTTATTATCATTAAGAGTAGAAACATCGTTATTACCAAGTAAATATTTACCTGTTGTTGGGCGATCTAGTAAACCAATAATGTTCATCATAGTACTTTTGCCTGAGCCAGAAGGTCCTTTAATTGCAATAAACTCACCCTGATCTATCTTAATGTCTATTTCTGATAGAGCATTTACCTGATTAAAACCGGTATCAAAAATTTTAGAAATATTTGATAGTTCAATCATTTTTTACCACCTCTTGGCATTGGGGGTTTACCCTTAGTAAGTTCCTCGATAGATTTAGTTGATTCTTCCTTTTCTTGAATTATTTGTCCTATTCTTTTAATGTAAATTGAATCATTTTCTAATAATCCCTCTAAAATTTCTGTCTGCTTACCATCGGTTAATCCTGTCTTAACTTCTGTGTATTCTTTTTCAGTATCCGATATAGATGTAATCACATTTGTTTTATTATTATCTACAACTAAAGCATCTGAAGGTACAACTAATACATCCTGGACTGAATCTTTGAGCAATGTAACTGTTCCATTCATACCTTCTGCAGGAAGTTCTTCAGAAAGCAAAGTAGATAACATACCTTGTAATTCTTGTATTTCATTATTTCCTAGATTATTTGCTCCCATTCTAGGCATTCCAGGTCTTCTATTCGCACTAGGGGCTTCCATTCCAGGAATTCCAGCCATTCCAGGTATTCCACCAATTCCAGGAATGTTACTTAAATCCATTCCTGAAAAAGAATCTAATAATGGAGTAAATTGCTGCATTACAGTTAACACTTCAAAACCTCTAATAAATCTTGCTTCTACTGGATAAGTCACAATTCCTTGAGTAACATTCGGAACATTTGAAATAGATGTTATTTGAATAAGAGATGGCGGGAAAGGTTTAGAATCTAATGACACAAGCCCATACATACCAGGATTCATCTCTACAAATTCTGCTTCTGATGCAATTATATCCATTTGCATTGTAGATGGATCAGATAAAGTAAACATACTTTGACCAGATGTTATAAATTCTCCTTGCTTAAAATTTATTGAAGAAATTTGCCCATCGAATAAGGCTGTAATTTGCGTCTTTGATAAGTTCTCTTTAGCTTGGTCAACCAACAAACGTTGTATTTCTATATCATTGGCATCTGTTCCGTTCTGAATTCTTTTTAAAGATAATTTCAACTTTGCTAAATTTTCTTCAGCTAACTTAATGTCTTCTGAATCAGCTCCTTTTTGCATATCAGATAAGGCAAAGAGTCTTTTTTGTAAATTTTTTTCAGCTTGATCTTCAAGTTTGGTTAATCTTTCAATATCATTGGTTGAAGGATTTCTTAAATTATTTAAGGTATTATTTGCGTCCTTTAAGCTTGCAGTAGAACTTTCAACTTGATCTAAATAAACATCTACTTGTTCAATAGAAGACTGGTAATTTGAGTTTGAATTAATTAATGCTTTTGATAAATTCATTTCCGTCGTATTGGCATCACAACATTTGAAAATTTCATCTAAAATTGAATCAGTAATAGATTTATTTATTGGATAATTTGAAATTTCAACACATACATCTTTTCTACTTGGCAAAGAATCTACATCACAATAATTATTAACTGATTCTGTAAGTGAAATTTTAGAATTATCAACACTTCTTTTTGCATTTTCTAGAAGCAAATTTGAATTTGATAAAGATTGCTCTGCTTGTTCAATAATTTTTATTACTGCATCAAATTGAGAATCAGTTGGAACCATCAATTCGTCAAAGTTCTCTTGTGCTAATATAAAATTAGCCTCAGCTTGACTCAATAGTTCTTCTGCTGTTCTTAACTGTTCTAATGTTGGATATTCCAACAAATCATTTAAAGATTTTTCAGCTTGACTAACCAGATATTCTGCATTTTTCAAATCTTCTTCTGAGGGATAATTGAGTAATTTTTTTAATTGCAATTCCTGCCTTTCTAATGCATTTTTCAAATCATTAGAATCAAGTTCCGCTAATAGCTGTCCCTCCGTTACAATATCACCTTCTTCTACTAAAATTTGATTTAATTTCCCACTAGTACCAAATGCTAAAGAAATCTTTTTATCAATTTGAGTGCTCCCAGAAGCAATAAGAGTATTTGCTATGCTTCCTTTTTGAATTTTATATTCTTCATAAGAAATAATTTGAGAATCATTTTCAGAAGTAAAAAAATAAAAACCTGACATTAAAACAATTAATAAAATTACTAATAGGCTAAAACCATAAATAAATTTTTTACCGAATCTACTTTGAGAATCTGCAATCAATTTATCTATATCATTCGAATTTTGCAAAATAATCTCCAAAAAATAATATGTAATTAAATTTTATATTAGTTTTATGAAGATTTTGTTAAGAAAAGCAGTAAGTAGAATATCATTAACATTATGAGATATATTATTCTATTATTATGTATAAAATAAATAGTTTTAATTTAAGGTTACCTATTGTGGCATCTCCTATGTTTACAGTTTCTAACCCTAAGTTAGTTGCAAATCAGTGTAAATCTGGAATAATAGGTTCTTTTCCTGCTCTTAATGCCAGAGCGCCTGAAAGTCTAAATGATTGGATAAATCAAATAAAAGAAGATTTAGAAGAATATAAATCAAATAATCCTGACAAATTAGTGGCTCCATTTGCTGTAAATCAAATATGTCACAAATCAAATAAACGACTTATTTCAGACATGGAAACTTGTGTTGATCATAAAGTTCCTATAATTATTACTAGCTTAAGGCCTCCTGATGAAATCATTGAAGCTGCCCATAGTTACGGTGGAATCGTTTACCACGATGTAATCAGTGTAAGGCATGCAAAAAAAGCTGCTGAGTTAGGAGTAGATGGACTAATTCTAGTTTGCTCAGGTGCTGGTGGACATGCTGGAAATCTATCTCCATTTGCATTGCTTAGAGAGGTAAAAGAATGGTTCAAAGGAACCATACTATTATCAGGAGCTATAGGAGATGGATATTCAATTGCATCTGCTTTAGCATTAGGAGCAGATCTTGCATATATTGGATCAAGATTTATACCGACAATAGAAGCAAATGCAAATGAAATGTATAAAAAAATGATTTTGGACAGCACTGCAAAAGATGTTATATATACTTCTTTTTTTTCTGGAATTCATGGCAATTATCTCAGAGGTTCTATAGAAAATTCTGGATTAAATCCTGATTCTTTAGAAGAAGGATCAAAAGATCAAATGAGTTTTGATAATCCGGAAAAACCAAAGACCTGGAAAGATATTTGGGGCTCTGGGCAAGGAATAGGCAGGATACGAGATATTACATCAGTTGAAAATGTGGTAAATGATCTTGAAGAAGAGCTAGAAAAAGCTTTAGAAGACCTTAATAACAAAACAAAAGGATTAAATAATGGAAAAGTTTAAAGAATTATATAAATTTTGGTGGTTTAGATGGACTCTATGGTTTGCAATAGGTGCAATTGTTGCAATTATTATTAAGTCTTAATATTTCAAATTTCCAATTGTAACTCCAAAAGTATGATCTGGATAAAAATCCTTAACATATTCTGAAGAATATAATACTTCCTCTGTAATTCTTTTTAGAACTCCAGATCCATGTCCATGAACAATTCTCACTTGTGAATAATTCTGATTTACACACTCTAAAATATGATCTTCTATAGCATTTCTAGCTTCTAGAGCTCTAAAACCATGTATATCAATTGAAATTTTTTTTTCTTTGGACATAATTATTTAAAACAATTTAAATACATTATATTAAAAAGAAGGTAAAGAAAGTTATGAGAATAGCAACTCTTGGTATTTCACACGAAACAAATACTTTTTCAACAATCCCTGCAACTTATGAAGAGTTTGAAAAAAAAGAAATAAAACGTAAGCAAGAAATAATAAAACACTTTGAAAAATCAAATTATACAATTGCCGGTTACATTGAAGCATCTAAGATATTTGACTTCGAATTAGTTCCATTGATGTATGCAAATACAGGTCCAATCGGAATAATTACAAAAGAAGCTTATAAGAGACTTTCAAATGAAATGTTAGAAATGCTAAAAAATGAAGGCCCATGGGACGGTGTCCTAATAGCAAATCATGGAGCCGCTGTTTCTGAAGAATATCCTGACATGGATGCTGATTTCACTAAGAAAGTTAGGGAAATAGTAGGAATTAAAGTACCTGTCGGTATTACTTTAGATATGCATGCCAATATTTCAAAAGATACAGTTGAAAATACAGATGTGTGCATAGTTTGGAGAACTTGTCCTCATTTAGACGCTAAACCAAGAGCTCTCAAGTGTGCTGAATTAATTGTAAAGGCTATAAAAAAAGAAATAATCCCAACTCAATTCATAGAAACTCCGCCAATGTTAGTAAATATTGTCAAACAATTTACAGGACAAGAACCTATGAAAGGTCTTGTAGAGGACTGCATCGAAGCTAATTTAATTGAAAAAGTATTAGATACTTCTATTTCTGAAGGATATCCCTACGCTGATGTAATAGAAATGGGGATGTCTTGGATAACTATAACTGATAATAATATAGATTTAGCAAAAGAAATTTCCAAAAAGCTTTCAAAAAAAGCATGGGGGAAAAGAGAAGAACTGAACAAACCTGTGCCAACTATAGATGAATCATTAAAAATAGCAAAAGAAATTTATATAGGACCAAAGCCAAAAGGAAAAGAGAATTTTGTCCCTAATGACGGTCAAGCTCTTGAGGAATCAAAAGAAAATGATCATTCACACTTAGGCCCTATAGTTCTAATGGATGTAGGAGATAATATTGGAGGAGGATCGACTGCAGATTCAACACACATACTTAAGAGAGCAAAGGAATTAAATATAAAAGACTTTTTGCAAAGTTTATGTGATCCAGATGTAGTAAATCAGTGTGTATCAGCAGGAGAAGGTTCACATATTTCCATTTCAGTGGGTGGAAAAATTGATCAAATGCACGGGAGTCCAATTAATTTGCATGGAACTATAAAAAAAATTGACGGTGGTAAATATGAGGAACATAGACCAAATCATGGAGGATTTAGGTATTTTGATGACGGTAAAAGAGTGAGATTTGATACTGATGATGGAATGACGATTTTAATTACTTCAAAAAGAAGTGGAAATACAGCCAGAGAACAAATGTATTCAATGGGCATATATCCAGAAAATTATAAAATAGTTGTAGCAAAAGGAGTCAGCTCGCCAAGGCCTGCCTACCAACCCATAGCTGCAGAAATAATTTTAGTAAATTCTCCTGGAGTTACAACTTCAGATCTTTCTTTTTTTGAGTACAAAAATATTAGAAAAAATTTGTATCCTTT
Source organism: Chloroflexota bacterium (assembly GCA_002719295.1). Lineage (GTDB taxonomy): Bacteria > Chloroflexota > Dehalococcoidia > Lucifugimonadales > Lucifugimonadaceae > TMED-70. The sequence goes on along the minus strand of PBHC01000012.1, from coordinate 94,007 downwards.
TGATAAAAATACAAAATATTTACCTTGAATTGTATACCTCTTTAGTATACAAAATAAATTATGGTTACAATTAATGAATCAAAAGAAGTTCTAAAACTATTAATTTCTAAAGGCATTTCATTTAAATTACACAATGAAATTCCTGTAATTTATAGTAAAAATAAAGTTGATCCAGAGTTATTTAAAATTGCAAAAAAATATAGAGAGGGGATTGCAAGAATATTAATCAAAGAAAAAGAATCTATATATAAAAAATATAAAATTTCAAAAAACACAGAAAAAAAATTCTTCAAAATTATTTTAGAAGAAAAGTTTAATATGAAATTATAAAATAAATTCCTTGAACTCCAAATCTTTTCCGTCAATTTTCTTTTGGATATTATTTTTCTCTATAAAACCTAATTCATGAAACATTTGTAGCTTTGAAGTATCTTTTTTATAAATTTCAACAGAAATTTTATTAGGTTTTTGATTTACTAATTTATTTATAACAAATTCAACTAATTTTTTTGCCTCGTCATAATATAAATAGTTGAATAAACCATCTATTCTAAATTTTTTATCTTCTTTTTCTAAATAAGAAACAATTGAAAAAAGTCTATTTTCTTTGTCAGATACAGAAAACCAATTTCCTTTTTTTACATAAAGGGAATCATATTTGTTATATAAACCCAAACAACTGGATAATTTATTTATTAAATTAACTTTTGAGTTTAAGTCTATTTGATTTTTTGATCTTTGAGATAGTACAAAAGGGATAATTGAAATCCTAAAATCGCTATTACCTTTCGTAATAATTTTTGTAGAATTAGGTTTGTTATAAGTTAGTAAAAATGATTCAAAATCATCCTGATTTTTTGAATTAAACATGACATTTGTATTTTTTATCATTTGCCATCCTAGTGATTTATAAATTTTTTCAGCTACAGGATTTATAGTTCCAAGAAAAATTGCTCTACTTTGATTATTCAAAAAATAATCATCCACTATTTTTTCACAAAGAGTATTAGCTAATCCTTTCCCACGAGAATTTACTGAGGTACAAACTTCACCTACTCCTGATATTGAGGGGTTATTATTATTAATTATTATTATTGCACTACTTAGTACAGTTGCTGCTTTTTCATAAACATATAATTTTATTTGATTTGATTTAACTTCTGATCCAGATAATAAGTTTTTATTAATATCAATATTTTTTTCATTTTCAAAACCATTATTTACCCATAAATCATATAAATTTGTAATTTGTTTAGTAGTTATAGGAATGGTATATGTTTTTAGCATTTGTTGATAAAATTATAGTAAATAATTACATTTTACTAAAATGGCAAAAAAAGATAACTTAATTTGGATGGACCTTGAATTCACGGGTTTGTCAGACAACCAACTGATAATAGAAACCGCGTGCATAGTCACTGATAAAGAATTAGAGATTTTAGAAGAAGGTCCAAATATAGTAATTAAAAGAACAGAAGAAGAATTAAAAATAACTGAAGATTGGCCTTTAAGGGTTCATACTGAATCAGGCCTTTTAGATAAGGTTAGAAACTCAAAAATTAGTATTTCAGAAGCTGATGATATAAACGTCAGTTTTATTTCTCAATGGGTTGATGAAAACAAGGGTATTTTATGTGGAAATTCTATTCATATAGACAGAAGATTTATTCACAAAGAAATGCCAAAGTTAGATAATTATCTAAATTATAGGATGATTGACGTATCTTCTTTTAAGGAAGTTATAAAAAGGTGGTACCAAGCCGATAAAAACGAACCTGAAAAAAAGAATTCTCATCTTGCCTTGAATGATATTAGGGAAAGTATAAATGAATTAAAATGGTACAAAGAAAATTACTTTAAGTTATGAAAATAATTTCTCAAACAGAATATCAAAATAGAAGAAAAAAATTATTTTCCAGTATGGAAGAAAACTCAATTCTTGTGATTAGCGGGGAAGTAGAAAAAGTTAGAAATAATGATGTGAATTATGAGTTTAGACAGAGCTCAGATTTTTGGTATTTCACAGGCATTGAAGAACCTGAAGCTTTAATGATTTTACAAAAAAAAGATTCTGAAAAATATATTTTATTCACTCAAGAAAAAAAAGTAGAAGAAGAAGTTTGGACAGGTTATAGAATAGGAAAAGATAAAGCTAAATCCTTCTATTTGGCCGATAAAACATATAACAACAGCCAGATCGATAAGTTGACAGAATTATTATTAGGTTCTGAAAAAATATATTATGACCTTGGTTCATCTGAAAAAATAGATAAATTAATTCTAAAAAGTATTAAAGATTTTAATAGAACTAAATCAAGAACTGGAAATCCTAACCCACAAATTATAGACCCTTCAGTGCGTATAGACTCCATGAGATTAATTAAAAGTAATAATGAAATCGAATTAATACAAAGCGCTATAGATTTAACCGAAAAAGGCTTTATCGAAGCTATTAAATTTTCCACTCCAGGAATTTATGAGTATGAAGTCCAGGAAATCATGGAAAAGGAATTCAGAATGAATGGTGCAAAAAGAAATGGATATCCTTCAATTGTTGCCTCGGGGAAAAATTCATGCATTTTGCATTATATTGAAAATAATAAAGAATTAGAAGAAGATTCACTTTTGCTAATAGACGCTGGAGCAGAATGGGATTATTACTCCGCAGATGTTACTAGAACATGGCCAGTAAACGGAAAATTTAAATCAGAACAAAAAGATATTTATGAAATAGTGTTGGAAGCAAACATAAAAGCAATAGAAGAATGCAAAATAGGAAATACTATAAATGACCCACATATAAAAGCTTTGACAACTCTTATAGAAGGTTTAAAACAAATTAATATTTTGAATGAATCTGTGGATGAAATAATTGAAAAAAAACTTTATGTCCCTTTTTATATGCATTCAACTTCTCACTGGTTAGGACTTGATGTACACGATTCAGGAAAATACAAAGATAGAGATGAAAATTTCACTAAATTCCAAGAAGGAATGATACTTACAATTGAGCCTGGCTTATATTTTGGAGATATGGCTCAAAAAAAATCAAAAAAATATAAAAATATAGGAATAAGAATTGAAGATGATATTCTTATAACTAAATCTGGTCCAAAAAATTTGTCTGAGAATATCCCTAAATCAACCTATGATTTAGAAAATTTATACTAATAGACTATCTATCTTGAACTGAACCATCAAAACCAATTGGTGTTTCAAGTATTTTTGGATTTTCACCCAATTTTAATGTTTTTTCATTTAAAGAAATACCCAACCCCGGCTCCTCTGGAACAATTAAGTAACCACTATCTAGCTTAATTGGATTTTCAATCAAATCACTCTTAGGAGGTTTATCTTCTCCAGTAAATTCTTGTAATGCAAAATTTGGTATTGAGGCATCAAGCTGTACACAAGCTGCTGTAGAAACGGGAGATAAAGGATTATGAGGGATTACCTTTATGTGATGAGATTCAGCCATAGCTGAAATTTTCTTACAACCACTAATTCCAGAAGCAAGACATAAATCTGGCCGAATATAACTTGTTGCCTTAGCTTCAAGTAATTGTTGAAATTCATAAATACTAGTAAATCTTTCTCCTGTAGCTATAGGAATATTACAATTGTTTTGAATTTCTGCCATTAAGTTTGGTGAGTCTGGAAGCATAGGGTCCTCATAAAAAAATGGCGAAAATTCTTCTAATCTTTTACCCAAGCTTATTCCTTCAGCTGGACTCATTTGCCTATGTATTTCTACACAAACATCAACTGCATCGCCCACAGCTTCCTTTACTGCTCCTACGTTATTAACAGATTCAGTTGCCCATTCACTAAAAGATTTATGTAGATAAAATTTATCGTTATATGGAGAAAATCTAACTGCTGTAAAACCCCTTTTAACTGCTTCTAATGCATCTTCTACCAAAGCATCGGTTGTTCCTAATTTAGATTTGGAATCTGGGTTGTACATTCCTACATGCATATAACAACGAACTTTATCTCTTGTTTTACCAGACAATAACTCATAAATAGGCACATTTAATCTTTTTCCTTTTATATCCCATAACGCTATGTCTATTGCAGAGAGAGCTCCCTGAACAACAGATCCCATAAAGTGACTTGATCTATATAGCCACTGATAATGGTGCTCAATTAAAGATGGATCTTTGCCTAATAAATAAGGTTCCATCGTTTCGATCATAGTTTTAGTTGGTCTCTGCCAGCCATGAACACCTCCCTCTCCAATGCCAACGGTACCATCTTCGCAATAAATTTTTAATAAAAGCCATCTATCCCATAAAATTGTTTCAATTTTTTCAATTTTTGTTCTTTTCATAAATCCCTCATTTTACTCTTGAATATGATAAATATATTGATAGTCCTAATCCTAACATAGCAACTGGTTGATAGAAAAACTGATACCACCATACTTGATAAGAGGCAAAAATTGAAGAAAAAAATAGATATATAAAAATCCAATAAGACAAGGTAGTTATTGCAGATATAATGGGGAATGTTTTATTTATTTTTTTTCTAGAAATTCTAATTATAAGCTCAGCATTTAATACTCCAAATAAAACTAAAAGTATTAAAGTTATTACTTTTAAGAACATAATTGCAGTAGATTGAATATTACCTAAAATATCTATATTTAAAATTATAACTATTAGAAAAGAGTATAAAAATGAGGAGAAAATTGAAAAAATCAAACTCCCGATTATGATTGTAAAAAAATTTTTGATAGATACATTTAAAATATCTGGCTTACCTATAGACCCACAATCAATACATTTAATTCCTACTAATGAATCACTTGTACAATCATTACAAATCGGCTTATTACATCTTGAACACGTTAGAACGGTTTCTTTATTTTTATGATAATAGCAATTTTGCATTACATTTCATCTCTATCAAATATTAATCTATTAAATAAAATTTTACGATTAAGGTTATTATATTCTCCGTTTCCTAAAATTCTTCTAAATAACAATAATAAAAAAACAACAATAACTAAGTAATTAGACATTTTAAATATAGATTCTGAAAAAAGATTAAAAAATAAACTGTCAAAAATCATGGCTGCTACAGTAAATAAAAATGAAAAAATCCAAGGCATAGAGCTATCTTTAAATTTTAATATTATCCAAAAAAACAAAAAAGATACAAACAAAATAATAAATAGAAATATATTTATACCCGCTAATATTCCAATGGATACAGATAATCCTTTACCTCCTTTAAATTTTAAAAAAACTGACCAATTATGCCCAATAATTAAAAAAACAGAAATAAAAATCAATTCATCAAAAAAAATAATAAGCAGGGAAGTTGGAACAAAACCTTTGATTAGTACATCAACAAATAAAATAAGAAGAATTGATTTTTTAGAAGAAAATTTATAAATATTTGACAATCCTGAATGCATTGAACCTTGAGTTAGAATATCAATCTGTTGTATTTTTTTTCCTAAAATATAACTAGTAGGAAAAGAACCTAGAAAATAAAAAATAATAGAGAAAATTATGGTTATTAACATTTTATAAGCTAAATAGAATTTTTTATGTTACGTATTGATTCAAACTCAAATTTAGAAATAGCATTTGATTTACTTATTTCAATTCCTTTATGCATCCCATGAAAATCACTTCCACCTGAAATTACTAAATTTAAATTATCACAAATTTGTAATAATTCTTTTTGTCTATTCAAACCATATCTTGGTGAATGGACTTCTACACCAGATAGGCCCAATTCTTTAAATGAATTGATTGTTTTTTTTAAATTTTTTCCCTTTATATTTGGATGAGCCAATATAGAAACACCATTAGATTTTTTTATAGCTTCGATCGCTTCTAATACAGTCATACGAGGCTCTTTTATATTTTTTATATGATTATTTGAAAGAAATTTTTCGAAGGCTTCATTCACAGATCGTACATATCCTTTTTTTATTAGCTCTAATGCTATATGAGGCCTTCCAATTGATCCTTTAGAGTTAGCAATAACATCCTCTAATGATAATTTTATGTTTTGTGAATCTAAAAATTTTACTATTTTTTTTATTGCATCCAATCTTTTTAGCTGCATCATTGAAATTAGATTGTTTATTTCATAATTTTCAAAATCAATAAATAAACCTACAATATGATACTCTTCAGCACCATTTGAACAAGAAAATTCAACACCAGGTATTAATTCAAATGAAAAATTAGACTCTTTAATAATATTACTAGCTTGAATGCTTCCTGAGAAATTATCATGATCCGTTATCGCAATTTTTTTTAATCTCGATTTTTCAGTTTTTAAAAGTATTTCTTTTGGAGAATAAATACCATCTGAAAAATCTGTATGGATATGTAAATCTGCATACATTAGATATGAATTTCTCTATCTATTCTAGTTATAGACTTGGTTCTTTTACTTGATTTATCTATATCAATTAATACAGAATTAAATACCATATCCCCCTTTTCTACGGGGTTCATCCTTATTCTTTTTCCGTTAAAAAAACGATTAATTGATGCATCTTTATCCATTCCTAAAATAGTATTTTTTCCTCCTACCATTCCTAGATCCGAAACAAATCCTGTTCCTTCTGGCAAAATCTTATTATCAGAAGTTGGGACGTGTGTATGGGTACCTACTAATGCTGAAATTCTTCCATCTAGATACCATGCTAAAGCTGCTTTTTCCGAAGTTGCTTCTGCATGAAAATCAATAAAAGTTGGAACGTCAGGTAGTTCATCTAAAATTGAAGAAATAGAATCAAATGGGGATTCTATTTCTCCCATCCAAACTGATCCTAAAAGATTTATAACTATAATTTCGTTATTAAAATAGATTCCGGTCCCTGGTTTTGTTTTCGGATAGTTATTTGGCCTTAATATTTTAGAATTTATAACATCAAGTTCTTCAAAAATATCAGGTTTATCCCAAATATGATTCCCCGAAGTTATTACATCAACTCCACAATTAAAAAATTCTTTTGAAGTTTTTTTTGTTATTCCAAAACCTCCTGCAGAATTTTCTCCTTGAGCTATAACAAAATCAATATTTTGCTCTTCAATCAATTCAGGAAGTAAAGTTGAAAGAGTTCTTCTTCCCCCTTTACCCACTACATCTCCTATCATGAGAATTTTCAATATATCTCCTTAGTTGAAATCTCCTGTAGTTTCTATGGCTCTTGTTTCTCTAATAACAATTACTTTAATTTGGCCAGGGAAATTAAGTTTTTGCTTAATTTCTTCTGAAATACTTCTTGCCAATGAGGACGCCTTAATGTCATCTATGGTATCAGGATCAACCATTACTCGAACTTCTCTTCCTGCTTGTATTGCATAACATTTCTGAACACCTTCTTTGGCCAAGGCAATTTCTTCCAAAGCAGTTAATCTTTCAATATATCTTTCCAATGAATCATTTCGAGCGCCAGGCCTAGCTGCAGATATAGCGTCTGCGGCTGCGACTACATAACTTTCAGCACAACTCATTTCTCTATCATGATGCTCCCTTATTGCAGTTACTACAGTAGATGGCAAATTATTTCTTTCTGCCACATCTGCACCTATTTCTGCATGGGGGCCTTCAATTTCATGAGTAAGTGCTTTTCCCAAATCATGTAAAAATCCAGCAGTTTTGCATATTTCTTCATCTAATCCAATTTGAGCACCAATAATTCCAGCAAATCTCCCAACTTCAACTGAATGCTGCAATACATTTTCTCCATAAGAGTATCTGAATTTCAATCTTCCCATAAGCTCAACTACTTCTCCGTTCAAACCCTTAATATTTGTATCAAATACAGCTTTTTGACCTGCTTTTTTTATTTCTCTATTAACTTCATTTTTAGCTTTATCAACTAATTCTTCAATTCTAGCTGGATGAATTCTACCATCCTTGATTAATGAGTTTATAGCTACTATAGCAGTCTGTTTTCTTATTGGATCAAAGCATGAAATTGAAATTGATTTGGGTTCTTCATCTACAATTAGATCAACACCAGTAAAATTTTCCAAGGCTCTGATGTTTCTACCTTCTCTTCCAATAATTCTGCCTTTCATTTCTTCATTTGGCAGTTCTATAGAAGAAACTGAAGATTCTCCAACTACTTCAGATGCAAACCTTTGCATTGAAGACGCTAGAATTTCTTTAGCTTTATCATCAGCTTGATTATACATTTCAGTTTCAGCCTCTTTGTATAATTTAGCTAGTTCAAATTCTATATCTTTATTCGTCTTATCAATTAGTATTTCTTTAGCTTCTTTGGCAGTATAATTAGAAATCTTTTCTAAAGCCTCTACTTGTTGAGCATCAATTTTTTTAACTTTATCTCTTTCGAGTTCTAGAGACTTGTCCTTATTTTCAACTTCATCAAATTTTCTCTTAAGATCAACATTTTGTTTTTTTAAATTGTCTTCTCTTGTTTCTAATTGTGTTTCTTGTCTTTGAATATCTCTAAGACTATTACTTATACCTTGCTGAGCATCGCTTTTTATTTGCAGAGCATTTTCTTTGGCTTCAACCAATATTTCTCTACTTCTAGCTTCCGCTCTTCTAAGTTGTCCTTCTACAGCATCTTTTGTTCTTCGTAGCTCTCCATTTGCAAAAAATGCTCTTGCTACGTATCCTGCTGCAACACCAACTAATCCTGATGCTAAAATACTAATGATAACCGCTATGATCATATTCATAATGACCTCCAGTTATTTAGTTTTTTTTATTTTTAATATTTTTTAATTTCTGATTTCATTATATCTTAATTATGCAAATTCTTTATAAAATGTGTTTTTTAAGCAAGAAAGACTATAAATAGGAAAGATCATGATAAATAATTCTGGAATTTTAAAGGGTTTGACTGTTTTAGATTGCAGTCAAATATTAGCCGGACCATTTTGCTCAATGATTTTGGCCGATATGGGAGCAAGGGTAATAAAAATTGAAAAACCTAATGGAGGAGATGACATTAGGAAATGGGGTCCATTTAAAAATGGAGAGTCGGTCGGTTTCATGAACTTGAATCGCAATAAAGAATCTGTAGTAATAGATTTCAAGAATCAAGATGGGATTGAAACTATGAAATCTCTTGTTAAAAAAAGTGATGTAATAATAGAAAATTATAGAACTGGAACAATGGAAAAATTAGGTTTAGGTTACAAAGACTTAAAAAAAATAAATGACAAAATTATATATTGTTCTATTTCTGGATTTGGTCGTACTGGTCCATATGCTAAAAGAGCAGGATTTGACCTAGTCGCACAAGGAATGAGTGGACTTATGAGTATTACAGGGCATCCTAATAACCCACCGGCAAAGGTAGGTGTTCCAGTAGCAGATTTAAATACTGGCATGTATGCACTTTCAGCTATAGAAGCAGCATATATAAATTTATTGAAAAATAAAGAAGGGCAATATATTGAAGTTTCTCTATTAGAATCTGCTTTAGCATATACAGTTTGGGAATCTACAGGATACTTTTATAATGAAGAAATTGCAGAACCTTTAGGATCTGCACATAGAGTTTCTGCTCCATACCAGGCATTAAAAACAAAGGATGGATATCTGAACGTTGCAGCTCCAAACCAAAGCAATTGGGAGAGATTATGTGATGCAATAGAAAGAAATGACCTTAAAGAAAACAAAAATTTTATTGATAACACGAACAGAATGAAAAATATAAAAGATTTAGAAATTGAACTAGAAAAAACATTTATGAAAAAAAACAGAAATCAGTGGATTGAAATTTTAGATAATGCGGGTGTTCCATGCGGACCTATTAATAAAATCGATGAAGTATGGGAAGATCCTCAAATTATTTACAGAAACATGAAAGTAAAAACTGTACATCCAAAAATTGGAGAAGTTGATAATATCGGAGTTGTTGCTAAATTCTTAGAAAAACCAAGTTCGATAAGAACTCCTTCACCTTTATTAGGTGAACATACTGAAAAAGTTCTAAGTGATTTTGGGTTTTCAAATGAAAAGATAGAAAAATTGTTTTTGAATAAAGCTATCTCTTAGAATTTTTAGATTTCATCCTATTTTTTCTTTTTGTACCTCTTCTCCATGCACTTATAATTATTATTAATAGAGGTGGTAAGATAAAAAAAATCAATACTTCGTCTAAATATCCCACTCTTCCATGTAAAAAGAAAAAACTATTCATTTAACAATTTTACTAAGTTTAAGAATTTTGTTTCTGACATTTCTAAAATTTCTACAAAACTTTTATCAAGAGAATTAAGTTGATTTTTTTTAGAAATTATATTTACATTATTATTTTTGATTTGAAAAATTGAAGGATTTCCATTTTTATACCATAAGCTTCCGCCTAGTTCTTTTGGAAAAACGTTTTTTCTTGCCCTTCCAATAAGAAAGAAAAGATAATCATTTTGATCAAAGGTTTGATCAAAAGTTTCTAGTTTTTCATCCAGAATAAATAAGTCGTTTAAATCACTTTTAAGAAAAGTGATAAAAATCTCATCCCCAATACTTGAAGATCCCTTAAATTTTTCTAAAACTAAAAACTTAAAACTAAAATATTCATTTTCTTCAACTATAAAGCTTAAATCACTATCTAATTTTTTTAATTTTAGGACCCTGTCTGATGTTTTAAATAGTTGTTCTAAAGAATTGTAATCCAATCCTTGCTTTTCTCTAGATGGAGGATCGTAACATCCTGCAAAAGTTAAGATTATAATCCCAAATATTATTAATACTATTTTTTTCATACTTTTATTTTGTTTGCTTTACTATTATATTTTCATAAATAGACTAAAAACTAAAATATTTAATGGAGTTGTTATGCCAAATAGAATAAATAGAGCAATAGAATTATTAGAAGATGATCAGCCTATTTACTATACAGGGCTTCATACTTTTTCAAAAGATTTTTTAACTTTTGAGCAAGGGAAAAAAGATTCTAAAATATGGGCTGATTATATAAATATAGGTATGGAGCATGGAGCTTTTGATATGACTGGACTAGAGGCATACATGGAAGGCCTTATGGCAGGAGGCCCCACTAACTCAGGTCATGTTACGCCTCCTGTAATAGTAGAATTGCCTGTTCAGGGAGAAACAGAAGAAATCATTCAGTATAACGCTTGGCAAATAAGGCAAATTTTAGCAAGAGGTGTGCACGGGATTTTATTATGCGAAGCCACCTCTCCAGATGCTGTAAGAGCTTTTGTGGAATCATGTAGATATAAAATAAATGATACTGGGGTGGGATTTGGATTAAGGGATGGAACACGAGGTGTCGGATCAGAATTTATGGCCAAAAGAAAATGGGGTATTGAGGACGATAATGAATATAGGGATAAAGCAGATCCATGGCCCTTAAATCCTAAAGGAGAATTATTATTAGGACTTAAGATAGAAACATTGGGGGGTTTGAACAATTGTGAACAAATTTTAAGTATTCCTGGTATTGGTTTCGCAGAAATGGGGCCCGGAGATATGTCAATGTCTATGAAAATAAGAAGAAAACCAGGAGATAAAGAAGTTGACCCTAGAATAAAAGAGGCATCAGCAAGAGTAAAAAAAGCATGCGATAAAAATGGGGTGAAATTCTTAGAGGTAGCTTCCCCTGATAACATAATTGATGTAATCAAGTCAGGAGCAAGAGTGATTGCAGGCCAAGACCCTGAAGCAGCTGAAGTTGGAAGAAAATTTACTAAAAGAACAATGAAAGTCTAATTATCGTAAATTGAAATCAACACCAACTTTTTTGCAATAATTTTCAAACCAGGTTACTACTTCTTTGTGATACGGGATTCCTTTAGTTGATCTTTTTTCAAATTCTTCATTTTCCAAGAAACCTGCATATACTACTCTTTCAAAGCCTTTTGCTGGTTTTGAATCAATTATTTTTGTTAACAAAGAATCCATATCTAACTTAAATTTTTGTACATCAGTGAAAGCATCAATAGAATATGCTGCAAAATAATCTGAGCCTTGATGGTCGTTAAATAATCCAGGACCTGCTCCTGATAATATGTTAGACATTATTTCTGCTACCATTCCTAGGCCGTATCCTTTATGTGAACCATTTTCTCTAGTTCCTCCAAATGGAAGCAAATGGTAATCTCCCTTGCCAGGAGTTTCAATCTCTTCTATTATTGGATTTCCTGACTTATCAGCTATCCATGATGGAAGCAGTTTGGCACCAGTTCTTCGAGTTAGCTCTATTTTATTACCTGCTACCTGAGATGTGGCTATATCAAAAAGAAAAGATGGCATTTCATTTGCAGGTGCACCCCATGCAACAGGATTGGTACCAAGTATTGGCTCTGAACCCCCTGTTGGTAAAGTTTGACCAGCAGGGCTTCCTGTGTAGCAATGACCTATCATATCTTTTTCTGCTGCTTGCAACACATAATGCCCACAACCAGCTAAATGCCCTGTATTTATAACAGAAACTGACCCCATCCCATATTTTTGAGCTTTTTCAATTGCCATATCCATTGCAACAGGACCTATTTCTGTTCCAATAGCATTATCTCCGTCAATTTTAGCGGTAGTAGGAGTCTCACGTAATATCTTAATATTTGGACTAGGATTATAAGTACCATCTTTATATCTGTCGAGGTATAGCCTTAATCCATTTGAAACTCCATGACTTTCAACTCCTCTTAAATCATTACCAATTAAAACTGATGCCGTATTATTGGCACCTTTTTCTGAAACTCCTATATTTTTTAATATATTTTTTGTTAAGTCAAAAATTTTCTCTGAATCAACAAAGATTTTATCCTCATCAGGAACCTTAAATCTTTCTAGCATTATCTTAACTCACAATCTATACCTATTTCATTACAATAATTTTCAAACCATTCAATTACCTCTTTATGATAAGGAATTCCTTCTTGAGATCTTTTTAAGTACTCCTCATTTTCCATAAGCCCTGCATAAACTACACGGTCATACCCTGAAGCCGGTTTTGAATTGATAATTTTACTCAACAATTGATCCATATCTTTTTTGAATTTTTTTACATCAGTAAAAGCATCAATAGAATAAGCAGCAAACATATCAGAACCTTCATGGTGTAAAACAGGAGCTGGCCCCATTCCTGAAAGTTCATTTGTCATAATCTCAACTACCATCCCTAATCCAAATCCTTTATGAGAACCATTTTCTCTTGTTCCACCAAATGGCAAAAGATGATAGTTTGATTCTCCGTGCCTTCCAGTTCTTTGAGGTGCATCAACTTCTTCTAAAATTGGCTCTCCGTCCTTATCTGTTATCCATCCCGGTAAAATTTTTGCCCCTGTTCTTAAAGCAAGACCTATTTTATTTGATGCAATTTGAGTAGTTGCAATATCAAAAAGAAATGGAGGCATTTCATCAGCGGGTGCAGCCCAAGCAACTGGATTAGTACCAAGTATTGGCTCTGATCCCCATGTCGGAACTGTCAAACCTGCTCCACCTGAAGTCATAGCTTGTCCTATCATATCTTTTTCTACTGCTTGAAGTGGATAATAACCACAACCTGCCAAATGCCCTGTATTACTAACAACAACACATCCCATGCCATATTTTTCTGCCTTTTCTATAGCCATTTCCATTGCAATAGGACCTATTTCTGCACCTAATGCATTATCTCCATCTATGGTAGCTGTAGTTGCAGATTCTCTAACAATTTTAATGTCAGGATTGGAGTTATACTCTCCAGAAGCGTACTTTTCTACGTAAAGCCTCAGTCCGTTTGATACTCCATGAGTCTCTACGCCTCTTAGGTCGTTACCAATCAAAACTGAGGTAGAATTTTTTGCTCCTTCCTCAGAAACTCCTGAAGATTTTAAAATATTTTCTGTAACCTTAGTAATTTTTTCCACAGGAACATAAACTTTATCTTCCTCAGGAACTTTAAATCTGTCTAACATATTACCCTCCTATTTGTTTCTATATATTAACCTAAATCCTAAATTTCCTGTAGAGGAATCAGGAGTATTTTGAGTTCTCGCTGATGTTCTATACCTATTGCAATATGAATTATGACATAAATAAGAGCCACCTTTCATAGTTTTTGAGGAGCCATATTTTGGCCCTGTAGGATTAATCCTTGTGTCTTTTCGTTCAACTTGATGAAAGGAAGGTGAAAACCAATCTTTACACCATTCCCAAACATTTCCAGAAGTATCATAAATTCCATAGTTATTTGGCTCGTAATAATCAACAGGAGAAGTTCCTAACCAGCCATCTTTTAGCGTATTTGTTTCAGGAAAATCTCCATCCCAAATATTACATTTATTATAAATATCATTATCATCATTACCCCAAGAAAAAATATTTTGATTTAATCCTCCCCTAGCTGCCATTTCCCATTCTGCTTCAGTAGGTAAATCTTTTCCGATCCATTTTGCATAAGCATTAGCATCATTCCATGACACATGAACAACTGGATGTTTTTCTAAATCCATAAGATTTGAATCAGGACCGTTTGGATTTCTCCAGTAAGCTCCATCAACTTTCCACCACCAAGGTGCCCCTGAAACAGTCTCTGTAACACTATTTTTTGTATTATTTGAAACTAGTTGATAAAAAACAAAGGACCATTTATATTTTTCAGCCTCTGTTTTGTAGCCAGTTTGAGAACAAAAGTCATCAAAATCTTTATTCGTGACAGGAAATTGATCAATATAAAAAGTATCAACCTCTACTTCTCTTACTGGTCCTTCTCCATCATTTACAAAAGCATTCTCATAATCAGTACCCATAAGAAAGCTCCCTTGAGAAACCTTAACCATTTTACTTATTTTTGATTTTTCAGATAAATTACTAATAGAAAAATCATTCTTGATTTCAAAATCAATACTTTTTTCTCTGTTTGGACTACAGCAATTTTTTTCAGACATAGTCTTTTCTTTAGGTTGTTTACTTTAAATAAATTTATGTCTATATTACATATATCACTAGTAAGGAGTAAAGATATGAAAATAGAAGCTATTAATACTTATGTAGTAGATGCTGGATGGAGACCTTGGCAATTCACTGAAATTATTACTGACTCAGGAATAACAGGATATGGAGAAATGTCAGATGGAAGAAATCCATGGGGTATAGTCGGATCTGTTGAAGATTTCAAACCATTGTTACTAGGAAGAGACCCTCTAAATATTCAATCGATTTACTGGGATTTACAAAGAATGGCAATACAGTCAAAAGGAGGAATAGCTCTTAAGGCTATTGCGGGAATTGAATTGGCATTATGGGATATAAAAGGAAAGCATCATGGAGTTCCGGTTTATGATCTTTTTGGCGGAAAGGTTCGAGATAAACAAAAAATTTATTGGTCCCATTGTGGAACATCTAGGGCTAGAAGCTATGAACAACTGGGAGTAGACCCTCTAAATTCCAGACAAGATATTATTAATCTAGGTAAAGAAGTCAAGGATAAAGGTTATACATCTCTTAAAACAAATATTATTGTTCGCCCTGATTCTCCTTTAAGTAATCCACCAGAAAGCACTTATGTTTTTTTTGGTGGCTTTGGAGGAGGTTATGGAACAACAGATCAAGGGTTAGAATATACAGCGGATAATCAAACTTTTATAAATTATGAACTCTTGGACGTAATAGAAGATCATATTAGTGCCCTACAAGAAGGATCTGAAGGTAAAGTAACTATTGGCCTTGATCTAAATTTTAATTTCAAACCACAGGCAGTTAAGAAAATTTGCAAGGTTTTGGAAAAATACAATATGATGTGGGTTGAAATAGATATGTATGAGCCTGATGGATTGAAAGAAATAACTGATTCTACAGACGTCCCTATTACTTCAGGAGAAAACCTTTTAGGAATAACAGACTACAGACCTTATTTTGACAAGAGATCAATGGATGTAGCAATGATAGATATACCCTGGCAAGGATTTATAAATTCTAAGGAAGTAGCAGCCCTTGCTGCAAGTCACCAGATAAACATTGCTCCCCATAATTACTATTCTCATTTATCAACTATGATTTCATTAAATCTTTGCGCAAACGTCCCTAATGTAAGAATAATGGAAATAGATATAGATGATGTCCCTTGGAAAGATGAAATGATAGGAGGCCCATTAAATATAAAAAATGGNGTCGTAGATATACCNGAAGGNCCGGGTTGGGGTGTTAATATTGATACAAAGGTGTTAGAAAATCATCTATGGCAAAAAGGTAAAGGACCAGGATATACAAACAGCAANCATNCATTTGATAATAAAAAATAAATAGATAAAGAGGAAAANATGGAAATGCCAAGAAAAAATAAAGTAAAAGATAAATTAAATAANGGNGANAGAGCNTATATTGCAGCTGGAAATTCTCATGCTTCAGATATNGATGCATTTGGNCATGCNGCNGTTGAATCAGGAATCGATGGNATATGGNTAGAAGGAGAACATGGNTTAGTNGNNCCNAACAATGTNGGNGANTTNACTNGAGCNTGNGATCTTTGGGGATTNACTTCNGTAGTAAGGATAAATGAAAATTCTCAAGGACAAATNTANAGAACNTTAGACTTAGGNGCTCAAGGTATTGTTGTNCCTCACGTTAATACTAAAGNAGAAGCTGAAAATGTAGTAGCNGGNGGAAAATTTGCTCCTATAGGTCAAAGAGGAATGTATGGATCTAGGCAAGGATTTGGAGTTAATAACTTCTTTGAAGTCGCCAATGATTTGAGTTTACTGGTTGTGTTAATTGAAGATATTGTTGCTGTTAATAACTTAGATTCTATACTAGAAGTTGATAATATAGATGTATTTTTTGTCGCNCCAAGCGATTTAGCACAGTCTATGGGTTACATAAACGATCTCGGAAATAAAGAGGTTATTAATACTATTGATAATGCTCTTAATAAAATAATTGATTCGGGGAGAACTGCAGGTACGATGTGTAATTTAGCAAATACTAATAAATTTGCAAGAATGGGAGTTCAATTTTTATTTGCAGGTACCGGNGAATGGATGGCAAATGGAGCAAAGCAATTTGTAGACCAAGGAGAAAGCTAATTTTGAATAAAAAATACTACATATTTTTTATTTTTATTTTTATTCTTTTTGGTTGTAGGGGCGGAGGCGCCAATCCTTCAAGTAGTGCATCNATACCAATAATAGAACCAACTCCATCTAATATGTATTGCCAAAATCAATACTATGTTGAGTCATACCCTCAGCTCGAAGATTTGGCTTCTAATATATTAACAGTAGATGAATCAGGAATTGAATATTTTATTCTTGAAGAAGGTGAGTCGGAAAAGCCAGACTTAAATTACTTAGTCACCTCAAAATATACTGGATGGCTAGAAAATGGTTGTGTTTTTGACTCTTCATATACAAGGAATGAAGCATCTGTATTTCCACTTTCTAGGGTTATTCAAGGATGGCAAATAGGAATAACTAAANTAGGTAAAACAGGAAAAATATTCATTAAAATTCCTCCAGATTTAGGCTATGGTCCTCAAGGAGCTCCTCCAAGAATTCCAGGCAATAGTACTTTATATTTTTATGTTGAAATAGAAGATATTCAATCCATAGAAGATTATTTGAAATCTCAAGAAGAAGAAAAAAATAAAACAAACTAGGGGTTATATATGGCAAGTCCGAAAATAAAAGATATAAAAGTTATTTTCACAGAACCAGATAATATACGTTTGGTTATAGTAAAAATATTAACTGATCAAGATGGTCTTTATGGAGTGGGCTGTGCTACTTTTACACAAAGGCCAAATCCTGTGAAATCAGCAATAGAAGATTACCTTAAGCCTTTTCTTATTGGAGCAGAAGTAACTAATATAGAAGATATTTGGCAATCTTCTTACGTTTCTTCCTACTGGAGAAATGGACCTGTCTTAAATAATGCTTTATCAGGAATTGATCAGGCATTATGGGATATCAAAGGAAAGATGGCTAACATGCCTGTTTATGATTTACTTGGAGGTAAAACTCGAGAAGCTGCTGCAGTATATGTGCATACATCAGGAGATTCAGAAGAAGAAGTCGGTGATCAAATGCAAGCATATTTAGAAAAAGGATTTCATCATATAAGAGTACAAATATCAACTCCGGGATACTCAACATACGGCAATAAATCAGCAAAAACAGGAAGCCAAACCACTAGTAATAAAGATCCTTTAAATGGACCAATACCAATTACTAAAAGAATAAAAGAATATGATAAAAACAAATTATATGCACATCCTGGTGGTGTCTTCGAACCTAAGCCTTATATGAGATCTGCTTTATCTTTGTTTGAGTATATTAGAAATCGATTCGGTTATGGAGTAGAAATACTACACGACGTTCATGAAAGAATCCCTCCTATACTAGGAGTGTGGTTTGCAAAAGAAGTTGAAAAATATCAGCTGTTTTTTTTAGAAGATCTATTTAGCCCTGAAGATAATCAGTATTTTAGAATGGTAAGNAATCAAACTTCTACCCCTATTGCTATGGGAGAATTATACAGTTCTCCACATGAGATAGTTCCAATGCTACAGGAAAGGCTAATTGACTTCATTAGAATACATATTTCAGATATTGGAGGGATTTCTCCAGCAAAAAAGCTTGCNGCTATGGGCGAAATAATGGGAATTAGAACCGCATGGCATGGCCCAGGAGATACGTCCCCAGTTGGTCATGCAGCAAATTTAGCCTTAGACCTAAGTTNTTCTAATTTTGGNATACAAGAATATTCTATTTTTGGAGAAAAGACAAAAGAGGTTTTTCCAGGATGTCCAGAGGTAAAACAAGGCATGATGTGGCCAAATGATAAACCTGGATTAGGAATAGATATTGATGAAAACTTAGCTAAGAAACATCCTTTTAAGGAAAGGGAATATGGCGGAGCTTGGGACACAGTAAGAAGAGCCGATGGATCTGTTGTTAAGCCTTAAATAAAATAACCATTTAGCTCTTTTATATCTTTTTTATTTTGATATGAAAGCTTCCCATTTACAAAAACTTGCTTAATTCCTACTGAAACAATTTCAGGATCTTCAAATGTAGCTAAATCATTTATTTCATCTGCATCAAATATNACCAAATCTGCAAAATTATTTTCTTTAATTTGACCTCTGCCTTGTAACCCTATTTTATCTGCAGGGAATTTAGTCATTCTATTAATTAAAAGTTCAAGAGGGATATTGAATCTTCTTCTTAGTCTCCCTAATATTCTTGTAAAACAACCGTAGGCTCTTGGATGAATAACTTGTCCTACGGGAACTGAGTCAGATCCAACTAAATAATCTGGCCTTTGAAGAAGNGTCATAATATCTTCTTCAACTTTTCTCCATTTAGAAATACTGGCAGGAGGAATAACTCTAAAACCACAATTTAGTTCTGTTTTCAACATGATGTCCATTACATGCTGTATAGGAGATAAATTATCCATTTCTGCAGCATCTTTCACACTTAAGCCAGCATAATGTTTCAAATCATCATTTCCTATAGATGTCCACATTGCACCTTCGATATCATGTCTTGGAGAATTTTTTAATAATTCTTGCTCCCAATATTCTCTTTGTTTTTTATCTCTTAAAATAGACATAACATTGTCAAAGCCTCCTAAATGAAATGCACCTGGAAAGAAAATCAATGGTATGGTACATCCAACTGGATAAGAATATGTTTCCATAGTAATGTCTATGCCTTCTTTTTTAGCCTTATCAACAGGTTCTAGTAATTTATCTATTTCTCCAGCATTAGATTCGACAGTTCTATAATGTTCAACAACTAAAGAAACGCCAGATTTTCTTGCAACTTCAATAGCTTCTAAGATTCCCCCGTTAGCNAAAGCTCTATCTTTCTCATGGCTTCTAAGGTGAACAGAGTAAACTTTATTTTTAGAGGCAGCAACTTTAGATAATTCAATGAGCTCATCTGTTGTAGCAAAAGTCTGAGGGTAATAATCCAAGCCAGTTGAAAATCCTGCCGCTCCTTGTTCAAATGCCTCTTCTAGATTGTATTTAGCTTTTTTCATAAGATCTCCATCNAAAGGGATATCTTCCATTCCACAAAGTTCTAATCTTAATGGNCCATGAGCTGCAAATACAGCAACATTACATTTGCTTTTTTTATGATAATATTTCTTAGCTTCATCAAANGACGTCCCATCAAATTCTTCAGTTGGGTGTCCAAGTATTCCTGAAAGATATTTGATATGTTCTTGAGATTTTGACTTACTTAAAGGAACTATTCCAATTCCATCAGGAGAAAGAATTTCAGTGGTAACTCCTTGAGAAATCCCATAAAGATGTTGAGGGTTTTTTAGAATATCAAAATCTGCATGAGAATGCGTGTCAATAAATCCTGGTGAAACAGATAACCCTTGAGCATCAATTATTTTATCTGCTTCAGTTCCATTAAAACTCCCTATTTGAGATATTTTATCTGAAGTTATAGCTATATCTAGTTTTTTTGGCTTTTCTCCACTACCGTCGTATAGTAATCCATTTTTTATAATTAAATCAAACATTCTATCCACCAAAGTTAAAATTTTAAATAATCCATTTATACTATAGTACATAAGAAAATAAACAATTATAAATAATGCAAAAAGAAGAAAATTCTAATACACAAACTTACATGCCAAGCAAGGTTGAAAAAAAGTGGCAGGAGATTTGGAATAAAGAAGAAATCTATAAAACTCAGGATAAAGTAGATTCGAAAAAAAATTGGTATGCATTATCAATGTTCCCTTATCCATCAGGAGATCTTCATATAGGACATTGGTTTGCATTTGCACCTGCGGATGCTCATGCAAGATTTAAAAGACTTGAAGGCTTTAATGTAATGCACCCTCAAGGATTTGATGCTTTTGGATTACCCGCAGAAAATGCTGCTATAAAAAGAAATATAAATCCTAAAAAATGGACATTCGACAACATTCAAAATATGCAAAATCAATTCGATATGATGGGGAATTCATATGATTGGAGTAGAAAATTAGTTACTTGTACTCCTGAATATTATAAGTGGAATCAAAAGTTTTTCTTAGAAATGTATAAACATAAATTAGCCTATCGAAAAAACGGCCCTGTTTGGTGGGACCCTATAGATCAAACTACCTTAGCAAATGAGCAGGTTGTAGACGGTAAATCAGAAAGATCAGGAGCTGAAGTTATAAAAAAAATGATGCCCCAATGGTACTTCAAAATTACAGATTATGCTGAAGAATTACTTAATATGGATGATCTAGAATGGCCCGAAAAAATAAAACAAATGCAAAAAAACTGGATTGGAAAATCTGAAGGAGTTACAATCGACTTTAGCATTCAAGGGTCATCAGAAAAAATTAGCACATTTACAACAAGAGTAGATACTTTGTTCGGAGTTACATTTTTAGTTCTTGCGCCAGAACACCCAATAATAAAAAAACTAAAATTAGAAAATAACAAAGATGTTGAAAATTATATTATTAATGCTCAAAAACTATCTGAAATTGATAGAACTTCAACTGTAAGAGAGAAAACAGGTGTAAAAACAGATATTTATTGTATAAATCCAATAAACAATGAGAAGGTTCCTGTTTTTGTAGGTGATTATGTCTTAGCTTCTTACGGTACAGGAGCCGTTATGGGAGTTCCTGCTCATGACGAGAGAGATTTTATATTCGCTCAAAAATATAACCTTCCAATAAGATTGGTAATATCTCCTGATGGATCTAATAACATCGAATTAAACAAAGCTTACACAGAAAATGGAACTTTAGTTAATTCAGGAGATTTTGATGGGTTAAATAATATAGAGGCAAAAAAAAGTATTGCAAACCTAATTGAAAATAAAAATGTAGGCGAAAAAACAATCACATATCATATTAGAGATTGGCTTATTTCAAGGCAGAGATATTGGGGAACACCTATCCCAATGTTTTATGATCAAAACGATCAAATTATTCCTGTTGAAGAAAATTTACTACCTGTTGTTTTGCCTGATGTTAAAGAATTTAT
Organism: Chloroflexota bacterium; assembly: GCA_002719295.1. Taxonomy (GTDB): domain Bacteria; phylum Chloroflexota; class Dehalococcoidia; order Lucifugimonadales; family Lucifugimonadaceae; genus TMED-70. The sequence continues at coordinate 72,082 of PBHC01000012.1, read as the reverse complement.
GCCAACAGGGCAATCCCCTTTAACTCTTGATGAAAATTTTCTTTATTTTGATCATCCTAAATTAGGAAGATTAAAAAGAGAAACTGATACTATGGATACATTTATGGATTCATCTTGGTATCACTTAAGATTCACTAGCCCAGGCTCTTTAGATTCACCGTTCGAAAAACAAAAGGTGCTTAATTGGTCTCCAGTCGATCAGTATATGGGAGGAGCTGAGCATGCAGTAATGCATTTGCTATATGCAAGATTTTTCAATAAAGTTCTACGAGATTTAGGATATGTAGACTTTGACGAACCTTACAAAAGATTATTTAACCAAGGTGTAATGCTTGCACGACATATGAAAATTTCAAAAAGAAATAACCCATTGAACCCAGAGCCTCTTGTTAAACAATATGGTGCAGACTCTGTTCGAGCTTACTTAATGTTTTTAGGCCCATGGGATAGAGGAGGAGATTGGTCAGATTCAGGAATAAATGGAGTGTACAGATGGCTGCATAGAATCTGGGAATTAGCCAATTTTGACTATAAAGAAAAACATTTAGATAAAGAAGAATCTAAAAAATTAATTCAATTAAGCAATTTAACTACAAAAAATGTCTTGGAAGACATGAATAACTTTAAGTACAACACAACAATATCTTCTTTAATGGAATATACCAACTTTCTATCCAAAATAAGAAATGATGGAAAGGTTTCTAAATCAGATTGGACAGATGCTTTAAAAAGGCTTTTAATTCATCTTTCTCCAATTTGTCCTCATATTTCAGAGGAACTTTGGGAAAAATTGGGGCATAAAAATTCAGTACATCTACAACAAAACCCTTCCTACAAAGATCACCTGATAGAGAAATCAAGTTTTATTCTTATAATTCAAGTCAATGGTAAATTGAGAGATCAAGTTGAAATGCAAAAAAACGCAAGCATCGAAGAAATCAAAACATATTTAGATCAATCTGAAAAATTAAAAAAATATATTTCAGGTAAAGAAATAATAAAAGAAATTTATATTGAAAATAAATTGATCAATTTAGTTGTTAGGTAATGGTTCCCAAACTCTGAAACTTGTCATTTCTCTAGGAGGAGAAAGAGTCCTGCCTACTTCAACATATGACACTTCAGCAACAAATATTCTTCCTTTAGAATCAACAGAAATTGAGTGAGGCCATAAAAATTGGTCAGCTTCTTCTCCTGGAAGTTCGGATCCAATTCTTTGTATTAGATCCCCTTGTTTATTCCAAATGCTTACTGAATGCCCCAAGTTCTTGACACCAGTTTGAACAGGAGGAGGACCTTGCTCAGCTATATATATATTACCTTTATTATCAGACGTAACAGCTGTTGCTTTGTGAACATGCCATTCTCTAATAAATTCCCCCGATGTAGAAAAAATTTGAACTCTATGATTTTCTCTGTCGCAAACAATAAGTTCATCTTCACTTATCATACATAAATTATGAGGAAGTGAGAACTGACCTGGTTGAGTGCCTGATTCTCCCCAACTATTTATATGTTTTCCTTCACTATCGTAATGATGTATTCTTGAATTTCCATATCCATCAGATATAAAAATATCACCATTGGCTTTATTTATAGTAATATCAGTTGGCCTATTAAAAGGTTTTCCACTTTCTCTTTCTGAAGGATTGCCATCACCTAGTGAAAGTAACAATTCTAAAGATTGATTAAACTTATAAATTTTATGTCCACTATCATCTACACACCAAATATTATCCTCATAATCTAAGAGTATTGAATGAGGCCTTACAAACTTAGAGCCAGCCCATGTTTGAAGTTTATAATCAATTCTTAATGCTTCTACTTTTATATCTCCATAAGGATCTTCGTTACCCCAAGATTTAATCAAATCGCCATTTTTATCAAAAATCAATAAAGGCATATTCCCTCTATTAAATATGTAGACATTATCATCACTATCGATTGAAACGCTTGTTGCTTCTCTTAGCCAAATTCCATGTGGTATTTTAGCCCAAAATTTTACCGCTTTGTATTTTTTACTCATAATTTTGTAATATTACAATTTATCCAAAATTTATGTCTGCCATTGCAGGGTTCTTTAGGACTTTTTTGATTTTTGAATGAGTATTTAGATTTGGATCTTGATTTATTATTTTCTCAACTTCGATATTAACTTCTTTTATCAATTCTAAGTCTAATGGATCAGCAATTTTATAATCTGATGACCAGCCACTTTGTTTAGTTTTGTCTATCTCCCCAGGTCCTCTTATTTTCAGATCTTCTTCAGAAAGCTTAAATCCATTATTACTTTTTACCAAAGCTTCCATTCTTTTAGCAGTCAATTCATTTATTTCATCAGAAGAAACTATAATACATTTGGATATTTTTTCACCTCTTCCAACCCTCCCTCTTAATTGGTGAAGCTGAGATATCCCAAATCTTTCAGCGGAATTAATTACTATAAGAGTTGCATTTGGAATATCAACACCTACTTCTATTATTGGAGTTGTAACTAAAATATCTATTTCTCCTGTTCTCAATTTATCCATAATTTTATGTTTTTCGTCCATTTTCATTCTTCCATGCAAAAGCATTATTTTATATTTAGATAATTTACTAAGTTGTAATTTTTCAAATTCTTGAGTAACTGAAGAGACTTCTATTTTTTCAGATGTATCTATATGTGGACAAACGTAAAAAACCTGAGATCCTGATTGTAATTCTTTTTCTATATTCAATATAATTTCATCAAATTGATTATTCTTCATCCAAAAAGTTTCGACATCTCTTTTTCTATTAGGCATAGTTTTAATCGTTGATAAAGATAGGTCTCCATAAAGAGTCATACTTAATGTTCTAGGAATTGGAGTAGCTGACATGGCCAATAAATTTGGAATAGGATTTCGCTTTAATAGTAAATTTCTTTGATCTACTCCAAATCTTTGTTGTTCATCTATAACAATAAGCCCTGAAAGGTTTTTTGAAATTTTTTCTTGTAGCAAAGCATGAGTTCCAATAATAATGTCTACTTCTTTATTCACTATCATACTTCTAGTTTTATCCTTAGTTTTTTGATTCAATGAACCTGTTAGTAGTCCTATTTTTATTTGTTTATTTATTTCACAAACTCGTATATTCTCATCATTTCCAAATTCAATAGATGCATCAACTAAATCAGATAAATTTAGAAAATGTTGTTCCGCCAATACTTCTGTCGGAGCCAATAAAATTCCTTGTTTATTTTCCATTGCGCTACATAAAAGAGAAATTAAAGCTATGATTGTTTTTCCTGAACCTACTTCACCTTGAAGCAATCTTGCCATAGGTAGATTAGAAGACAGGTCATTTTCAATTTGTCCAAGAGAAGTCTTTTGGTCTTTGGTTAAATTAAACGGCAATAGTTTAATAATTGTTTTATAGTTTTCACTAAACGATTTAAACTTATATGAAGAAATATTTTTTTCCCTCTGTTTTTTTCTGTATTTTACAGAAATTTGATTCTCAAATACTTCATGAAAAGCAAAACTTCTAGAGGCCTTATCTTTTTCGTTTAGATTTTTAGAAAAATGTAGTTTTTTTATGGAATCTCTTAGTGAAAAAAGATCATTTCTTAAAAGAATATCTTTTGGAATAAAATCCTCAAATTTTTCTAAAACATTAGATTTTATTGCACTTGAAATTCTTGTCTTAATTACTTCTTGAGATAATTTATCCGTTGAATGATAGATTGGTTGAAGATAATCAAATCTTCTGATATTTGTGTCAAATAATTCATAATCAGGATTATTAAATTGTAGTGAATTTCTAAATCTTTTTACTAATCCAGCTAAAGCTATTTTTTGACCCACTTTAAATTTTTTTACTAAAAAAGCCATATTAAAAAAAGTAGCTGTGATTGAACCTGTATCATCAGAGACCATAATTTGTGGAGCGTTCATTCTTTTGATTAATAATTTTTTAGTAATGGTGCCTACAATTGTGGCATCCTCATTTTCTTTCAAAAATTTTATAGGTTTTTTTGTTGTGTAATCTTTGTATCTAAAAGGAAAGTGTAAAACTAAATCCCCAAGATTAAAAATCCCTAAATTAGAAAATTTCATTACATTTCTTTTTTCCATAAATGGAAGTTGATCTAAAGGAGTCTCAAGAGGTAAATTTTTTAAGAGCAACTCATGTGAAATTTTTTCTTCAATAATTTTTATTTCATAATATATTTTAGATATAAGATTTTTAACCCATATATGCCTTTCGCCTATTCCTAAATTTTTATACTGTCTTGAACGCATTGGATAAACATCTCTAATCCAATCTAAATCATTAAATGAATTTTGAATGAAATTATCTATACCAAGCTCAATTGATTGATCATTTAGGCCCAAATCATATTCTTGTGAAAGAATAGAGGATAATATTTTTAGCCTATTTACTTTCTTTGAAGAATCCAATTATTTACTCCGAAGAAAGAAATCCTACCCCAAAGGCTCCTGGTCCGAGATGCGTTCCAACAACCGGCCCAAACTCAGCAATAATTATGTTTTTTGAATCAACTACTTCTGATGCTTTGTCTTTTAGTAAATTTGCTCTTTCTGAATGATTCGCATGGACTATAAAAAGAGTTTTTATATTATGGTTTTTTAATTCTTCAACTATAAAATCCATTCCTTTTACTAGGGTTCTAGCCTTACCAACAGATTGAATCTCTCCGTCGACAGCTCCTAAAATAGGCTTGATCTTTAATAAGGAGCCTATAAATTCACGTGCTTTACCTATTCGTCCACCTTTTGCTAAATATTCTAGAGTAGGTACTAAGCCCATAAATTTTGCATTTGGTATAATTTTTTTTGCTTCTTCTACTATATTTTCAAAAGATTTTCCCTCTTGATTTAATTCTGCAAGCTTATATATTATTGCTCCTAAACCAAGTGTTCCATTCATACTATCGATAACTTTCACATTGTCATTCCCTATTTCTTTTTGGGCCTGTAATGCTGAGCTGTATGTAGCACTAAGTTTTCCTGATATATGAACAGAAATTATTGAATCATGAGTTTTCAATAATTTTTCATATGCTTCAACAAATCTTCCAACTGATGGTTGAGAAGTTTGTGGATGAATTTCTGAGGAACTTAATTTTTCAAAAAAAGTATCTGATTTTATATCAATTCCATCTAAAAAAGTTTCTTCTCCAAAGTGTACATTTAATGGAATGACTGTTATATTTTTTTCTTTTACTACTTTATTTGGTAAATCACAAGTACTATCTGTTACTATTGCTATTTTTGACATTTTATATACCTATTCTCCTAATATGAAATAATTATAGTACGGTTGGTTGCCTTCTACAATCGTTAATTCATTATCATTGTTTTGTTCATAAAAAGATTCTTCTAATTTTTCGTGGGATTCTTCTATAGAATCATGTCCTACTATAACTGTCAAAATTTCATTTCTTGAACTCATATTATTTAATAAATATTCAAGTGCTTTTTGGGGATTATCAAAAGAATCTAAAATTTCATCATTTAGAATTGCAATATATTGATTCTTTTTTATATTTTTTCCACTAATTTTTACATCTCTAGTAGATATTGTTACAGAGGCTTCTTCAATTGAAGAAATCCCCTTATTCATTATTGATATATTTTCATCTAAAGTTTTAGAGTCATCAAAATATACAACACTCGATATACCTTGCTGAATTGACTTTGTTTCTAAAATTCCAATACCTTCTCGATCAGATATTTCAAGTAATTTTTTTACTGTTACTAAAATATTAGGATTATTTGGCAGTATAATAATGTTTTTAGATTTTATATTTTTAACTATTTCTAAAATATCATTTATACTGGGATTTTTTTTAGGTCCTCCAATCAAAACATGCATAGCATTTCCAGCAGTTTCATTAAATAAATTTATGATTCCATTTCCTTCACAAATTGAAATAATAGATGTATTTATATTTTTATAATCTTTTTTGGAATTAAGCATATCTTTAGTTTGCTCATCCATATTTTGTATAAAAATATTTTCTACTGAACCAATTGAATTAGCATATTCTATAATTGGATCAGTTTCTAAAACATGTATATGGATTTTCATCAAAGACGAATCGCCTGTAATTACAGCAGATTTCCCAAATTCAGGGATTTTTTTTCTATGTTTTGAAATATCCATATTTTCACCTTTTACAGTAAATACAGTACAATTCCCCCATTCAATTTCTTCTGAATCATCATAAAAGTCTTTAGATACAGAGTCAGATAAACCTGAAATCATTTCAAGGTATACCTCATTAAGTTTTTTTTCTATATCTTCTTGATTTTTGTAAAGTGTTGAAAAAAACCAAGAATTAATCATCATTGCAAATCCTAATCCTCCCGAGTCTACTACATCTGCTTCTTTTAAAATTTGTAATTTATTAGGTGTATCTTTTACAGATTTAATAGATTCAAGAGAAAGTTCTTTCAAAAAATCTGATAAATTCTTAGATGATTCAAATTTTCTGATTGCGATTGTACCAACATCTTCATAAATAGTTAGCAAAGTTCCTTCAACAGGGTTTGGTAGAGATTCTCTCGTTGTTCTGGCTGCATTAACTATTGCATCTGCCAATGTTTTGAATGATAAAACTTTATTTTTTTCATACGCTGATAGCAAACCAAGAAAAAATTGAGATAAAATAACTCCAGAATTTCCCCTTGCTTCCATCAAGGAAGAATTTTTTAAAGAAAATAAAAAATCTTCTATTTTCATATTCTCTTTATATGATAAGTCTAAGCTTTTCATAGTTAAAAGCATATTTGTTCCTGTATCTCCATCTGGAACAGGGAAAACATTTAAATTATTTATTTTTTCTTTGTATAAATTCAAGCAAAAAATAAAATTATTAATCCCTAAAATTAGGTTTTCGAGTGAAATCTCTTTATTTGTGTTCATAAAATAATATTTCCGATTATAAGATTGAATGATAAACTATAGTCGTAAAAAAAAAAATAATTTAGATAATAAATTTACCGAGAGAGAAAAATGTCAATCGATCCTAGAAAGCACTTGGGCTTAGGTCCACTAAAAAAACCTTTATTTGGTCATAACAGGTCACACGCACTAAATGCTACTCAAAAAATTTCAAAACCAAACGTTCAAAAAAGAAAAGTTACAATTGGCGAAAAAGAATATACAGTAAAATTAACTGCAAGAGAAATAAGAACTTTAGACAAAAAAGGAATTGCTCTCAAATAGTTTTTCGCAACTGATTTACAGCACCCAAATAACCTAACTCGTTATTTAAAATACCTGTCCCAGAAACAAACATTCTTGCTCCACATTCAAATGGACGTTTAATAGTTTCTGATTTTATTCCTCCATCAACGCCTATTAGTAAATCTCCTGATTTATCAATTTCAGCTAAACTTTTTATTTTTTCTTCAACAAAAGGAAGATAAGATTGTCCACCTTTTCCAGGATAAACAGTCATGAATAACACTCTATCAATAAAATCTAAGAATGGAACGATTTCATTAATTTCTGTATCAGGATTAATAGCTATTCCTATTTTAGTTTTTGTATTACAAAGAATATCGATTACTTCTTTAGGATTATCTGAAGATTCTATATGAAAAGTAAATATATCGACTCCTATTTCAGATAGACTGACTGCATGATTTATTGGGTTATTCACCATTAAGTGAGCTTCTACGGGTAATTTAGTCAATGATCTTACTGTCTGGACTAATGGTTGTCCAAAAGAAATATTTTCAACAAAATGGCCATCCATAATATCAATATGAAATTCATTTATTCCAGATAAATTGAGTGATTTTATTTCTTTTTCTAAATTCTTAAAATTTGAAGATAAAATTGATGCACTTATAATAATATCTTTATCAAGCATTTAATTTAGTACTTATAAAAATTTTTGCATTTTTTATTTGATTTTTTACAGAATCAGTAGAAGTTCCTCCTAAAGAATTTCTTTTATTTATAGAATACTTTAGGTCTATATTCATCACATCATCATCAAAAAGATCAGAAATATCCTTAAATTCATCTAAAGATAATTCATTTATAGATTTTTTTTCTCTAGATAGTTTTTGAGATACCTTTTTTATAATTTCATAAGCTTCTCTGAAGGGGATTTTTTTATATGCTAGGTAGTCTGCAAAATCTGTTGCTAAGATATCAGATTTTAATGAAGATTCAAGCATTTTTTCCTTATTGAAAGTAATTTCAGAAAACATAGTTTTTAAAACCTTTAAACTATCTAATAAAACATCTAAAGATAACATCACGCCGCTTCTATCTTCTTGCAAATCTCTATTATAAGTAAATGGCAAAGCTTTTAAAGTTGCCATAAGACCCATAAAATTCCCTAACACTCCTCCTGATTTTCCACGAATTAATTCTAAATAATCAGGATTCCTTTTCTGAGGCATTATGCTAGAACCTGTTGTAAATTTTTCTGGGAGGTTTATAAAATCAAACTCATCTGTAGACCAAATAATAAATTCTTCACATATTCTAGATAAATTCAATATAGTTGAGGTGCAAACATAATGAACGTCCAAAATGTGGTCCCTAGAAGAAACCGCATCAATTGAGTTGCTTGATATTTTAGTAAAACCTAGTTCCTTAGCTAAAAATTCTCTATCAATAGGTATAGTAACACCGGCAAATGCACCAGATCCTAATGGCATAATATCTAAGTTTTCAAAACATTGATCAACTCTATCTAAATCTCTAGATAACATAGTAAAATATGCCATTAGATATTGAGATAGAAGTACTGGCTGTCCTTTTTGTAAGTGAGTATAACCAGGCATAATTATTGAAATATTTTCATCAGCCAGAGAAATAGTTTCTTCTAAAAATAATATCAACTCATTTCTTACATCAGTTAATCTATTTTTCATGTACAACTTTACATCTGTTGCTACTTGATCATTTCTTGATCTTCCAAAATGTAATTTTCCTGCTGTATCTCCTATTTTTTCGTATAAAGCTTTTTCTATATTTAGATGTATGTCTTCTAAACTACTATTCCAATTAAACTTTTTTTGTTGAATTTCTTTTAATATCTCATTTAAACCATTAACGATACTCTTACATTCTGATGAAGTAATTAAATTTATTTTTTCCAACATTTTGGAGTAAGCAATTGAAACAGATATATCTTCTTTATACATTCTAATATCAGTATCAAAAGAACTTGTAAATTCTCCGAAAATTTCCCCACCTTGGACAGATGAAGTTTTATTTTTATTATCTTTTTTCAAATTTATAAATCATTATATTTTTGTTTTTTTGCCTGCATTCTAGCTGGTAATGAATATATATCTATAAAACCTTCTGCTGATCCATGATTAAAACTATCAGTAGTAGAATATGTAGACATATTATAATCATATAGTGAAAATCTAGATTTTCTACCAATTACTGTAGAACTACCTTTGTAGAGCTTAAGTTTTACATTTCCTGAAGTAAATTTCTGAGTATCATCCATAAATGCTTGAATATTTTCTCTTAAGTTTGTAAACCATCTTCCATCGTAAACCAAATCAGAAAATGTTGTGGAAAGAGAAGATTTAATCCTCTGTTGTTCTCTTGATAAAGTTGCCGTTTCTAAAGCTGCTATAGCTTGATATAAAACTACTGCTGCAGGCGTTTCATAAACTTCTCTGCTTTTAATTCCAACTAATCTGTTTTCTAAATGGTCTACTCTACCAATGCCATGTTTTCCTGCTATAACATTTAATTCATCGATTAGTTTTACTCCTGACATTTCCTTATTATTCAAAGAAACAGGAATTCCTTTTTCAAAACCAATTTCTATTATTTCTTGTTCATTAGGAGCATTTTCTATACTAGATGTCCAAGAAAATGCATCTTCAGGAGGAGCAACCCAAGTATCTTCCAAGTCTTCTCCTTCTATAGCTAAGCCCCATAAATTTCTATCAATAGAGTACACTCTATTATTACCAACTTCTCTTATTTCTAAACCTGCCTTATTAGCATATTCTTTTTCTTCATCTCGAGTCATTCCCCATTCTCTAGCAGGGGCTATTATTTTTATAGAATCTCCGTCACCAGAGAGAGTCATAATTGATGCATCAAATCTTACTTGATCATTTCCTTTACCTGTGCATCCATGAGAAACATACTCTGCTCCATATTTTCTAGCAGTTTCAACTAATTTTTTTGACATGAGAGGTCTTGCAAAAGCTGTGGACAAAGCATATACATCCTCATACATTGCTCCTGCCTTAAGCCCTGGGAAAACATACTCATTTACAAATTCATCTTTTACATCCAAAATTACTGAATCTATAGCTCCTGCCTTTTTAGCTTTTTCTGCCACACCTTCAATCTCAGGCCCTGCACCCAAATCAACTGTTAGAGTAATTACATCAAGATCATAGTTTTCTCTAATCCAAACAACTGAAATGGTTGAATCCATCCCTCCGCTATAAGCTAATACGCATTTACCTTTTGACATATTATTTCAATCCTTCTAATATAGATTCAATTATTTTTACAGCAGAATCAATCTCTTGTGTAGAAACATTTAATGGTGGCATAAATCTAATCATGTTTGGCCTAACAGCATTAATTAATAAACCTGCATCAAGCGCTTCTGCAACAATTTTTGAAGAAAAATCTTGATTCATCTCAAGTCCAATTAATAATCCCATTCCTCTTACTTCAGTAATAAAAGAAAATTTATCCATTAATAAGGATAATTTACCCTTCATATAGTCTCCTGATTTATGAGCTAAAGCAGGAATATCATTTTCAACCATAAATTTTGCTGCTGCTGCACCTGCTGCAGTTGTCAATGCATTCCCTCCAAAAGTAGAGCCATGGTCTCCAGGTTCTAAAACAGAACAAAATTCTTTTGAACAAAAAGCACCTAATGGAGCTCCAGATCCTAAAGCTTTCGCAAGTGTCATAACATCAGGTTCCACTCCATCAAATCTCTGGTAGCCAAATAATGTACCCAAGCGTCCCATTCCTGTTTGAACTTCATCTAATATAAATAAAATGTTTTTTGATTTACAAAACTCTTGAACTTCCTTTAGGTATCCGTCACTTGGAACATTAACTCCTCCTTCTCCTTGCAAAGGTTCAATCATTACTGCACAAGTATTGTCATTGTAAGCATTCTTTATTTGATCAATATTGTTGTACTCTACATTTACAAATCCAGGCATTAGAGGTCTCCAATTATCCTGATAGTGGGGTTGACCAGTTGCTGCCATCATAGCTTGAGTTCTTCCATGAAATGAATTTAAGGTAGTTATGATTTCAAAAGCTCCATTTAATTTCTTTTTACCCCATTTTCTAGCAAGTTTGGTAGCGCCTTCATTTGCTTCTGCGCCTGAATTACAAAAAAAGACTCTATCCACAGCTGAATTTTCTACAATTGTTTCTGCAAGTGAAAGTTGAGGCGTAGTATAGTAAAGGTTACTCATTTGTAAAATTTTTCCAGCTTGATCTTTTATAGCTTGTGTTACAGATTCATGAGAATGACCTAAGTTTAATACAGCCCAACCAGCTGTAAAATCTAAGTATTCTTTACCATCATTATCTCTAACAACAGTTCCTTCTCCCTCAACTAATACAGGTGGCATTCTATTTACAACCTGCATATAATATTTTTTTTCTAAATCTTTATAATCTTGTGTTGACTTCATATTTCTCTCCAAAAAATGTTCTTTATATTATTCTAGTACCAATATTCTCATTAGTGAATGCGGATAACAAGGCTCCAGATTCTCTTCCATCAATAATTCTTCCTGTTTTTACATATTCTAATGCATTTATGCATGCTCTTATCTTTGGAATCATACCGCCTTGAGCAATTCCTGTATCTATTAATTCATTTGCTTGACCCTTTGTCATTTGTGGTATTACTCTTTTGTTAGCATCTAGGATTCCAGGGACATCAGTTTGAAAAATTATATTTTCTGCTTTGATTTTTTTTGCTATTATCCCAGCAGCAGTATCTGCATTAGTGTTATAAATCTGATTTTTGATATCTATTGAAATTGCAAGGGGAGAAACTACAGGCAAAAATCCATTATCTAAAAGATTTGTTAATACCTCTGTTTTACAATTGATTATTTCTCCAACAAATCCTAGTTTTTTATCTAATTGCTTGGCTTCTAAAATTCCTGATGATCCTGATAATCCAATAGCATTAACATTCATATTTTGAAATTCAGTAACAATTTCAGAATTTACTTTTCCTGCTAAAACCGCAATTGCGACTTCTAATGTTTTTTGATCAGTAACACGTAATCCTTCAACAAAATTAGGTTCTATACCTTGTTTATTAATCCAGTTAGAAATTTCTTTACCTCCGCCATGGACAATTATGAACTTCCATCCTTTTTTATGCAAAGTAATAATATCTTTGAAGGTACTATCAGTTTCACCCAAAGTTGATCCACCAATTTTTATTACTGTTATATCTGATGATTTAGTCATTACAAAAAATTAAGTTGTATATGCTGAGTTGAAGACAACATATTCTTCAGTTAATTCGCTACCCCATGCTTTTGCGATTGATTTCCCAATATTTAAATTTACAGTTAAACGTATTGTAGGTTGATTCATAGCAATAACCACACTTTGATGATTATAAGGCGTAGCTATACCTTCTGCTACAATTTGGATATCATTTACAAAAATTTCTATTTTAGACTCATCTAATTCAATTTGGGAAGCTCCTACTGCCATCATAATTCTGCCCCAATTTGGATCTCTTCCATAAACAGCTGTTTTTACTAAATTAGAAGAAACTATATATTTAGTAGCTTTTCTTGCATCATCTTCAGTTTTAGCTCCCTGTACGGTAGCTTCGATAAGACGGGTATTCCCTTCACCATCTTTTGCTATTTCTTTTGCTAAAAAAATACAAACTTCATCTAATGCTTTTATAAATTTTTCAGCAACATCAATATTTGTTATTTTTTTATTATTTGCTTTTCCATTTGTCATTATAAGAACAGTATCATTTGTAGATTGGTCACCATCTACACTTATTTGATTAAATGAATTATTTACAGAATGACTTAGTGCATCTTTTAATATCTTTTCATCAATAGAAATATCAGAAGTAATGAATGCTAGCATAGTTGCCATATTTGGATGGATCATTCCAGATCCTTTGGCAACACCCGCTACTGTAACCTTAGAGCCTTCTAGATCAAAAGAAACAGCTATTTCTTTAGTTCTTTTATCTGTTGTAAGAATCGATCTTGCAAAACCAGGCCCATCACTATCAGAGAGCTCTATTTGAGGTATAAACTTCCTCATTAAAGCCATGGGAAGCTCCACTCCGATAATACCAGTTGATGCTACAGCAATTGAATCAACATCAATTGATAAAGATTTTGACGCTATTTCAGCTGTTTCTTTAGCATCTAAAAATCCTTGTTCACCTACTGCACAATTAGCACATCCAGAATTAACTACAACAGCTCTTAAATTATTATCTTGTAGTACTTTTTTTGTCCAAGTTACTGAGGGTGATACTACAGAATTTTGAGTAAATGTTCCTGCGCTTACACAATCAGTTTCAGAAAAAATGATTCCTATGTCTCGTTTGTCTTGGCCAGGGGACTTAATTCCTGCAAATATAGACCCAGACAAAAAACCTTTCGGAGAACAAATATTTCCATCTTTTATATTATTAATTTCATTTCCCATTACAAACTCCTAGCGACTAATAAAATTAAATATTAGCTATAAAGACAATAATATAATAATATTTCCTAAGATGACTCTATATATAAAAGCGGAATGATATGGTTTTATTTTTTTCGAGAGATTTCCAATTTAGCAAAAACAAAAAATAATTCTTCAGAATTTTTGAATTTATTTAAAAATATTTAATATAGGGATGCTAATAGTCATAATTAAAAAGATTAATCCTATAAACCAACTTATTTTATTTAACATAAATACGAATTAGCTATATAGAAGTAATTATATACTCTTGGAATCATCAAATTTAACAAAAGCCTCATTTTTTAAATGCCAACGAATAAAGTATAAAAAAGAATTGTTTCAAAAAATAAAAATTATTATTATTATTTCATATACATAAATTATCAAAGAATTATTTAATGACTCAATCAAAAAATTTAGATGTCTTAATTGCAGGACAAGGAGCAGCTGGATTTGCTGCAGGTCTTTATACCGCAAGGTATCAAATGAAAACAGCTATTGCAGGTCAAGATTTTGGTGGTGAAACTGCCATAGGGGGAATTATTGAAAATTATCCTGGAAATAACGAGATAGATGGTTTTGATCTTATGCTTGAGTTTAAGAAACAAGTAACAGACCTAGAGGTTCCAATTATAGAAGATAACCTGAAATCAATTACTAAGAATGAAAATCGTTTTTTATGCGAGTTGAACAATGGAGAAATATTAGATACAAAAACTGTAATATTAGCGATTGGTAGAGAAAGAAGAAAGCTTGGATTGAAAAATGAGGATGAGTGGACAGGAAAAGGTGTTTCATATTGTTCTACTTGCGATGCTCCACTATACAAAAATAAAGATCTTGCCGTAGTTGTAGGAGGAGGAAATGCAGCAGTTGAAGGAGCTATATTAATTGCTAAATACTCAAAAAAAGTTTTTTTAGTTTATAGAGGAGAAAAACTATGGAGACCAGAACCTATCTTACTTGAAACATTAGCCAAAACAAAAAATGTTGAAGTAATTCTGAATAATAACATCACTGAATTAATTGGTAGTGATTTAGCTGGATTGCAAAAGATCAAATTAGAACAAAAATACAAAAATGAGTCTGAATTTATCGTTGATGGTTTAATGATAGAAGCCGGAGCAGACCCAAGAGTAGAAATCCCTACTGCTTTGGGTATAAATTTAGATAAAGAAACAAATGAAGTTATAGTTGATAAAGATCAAAAAACTAATATTCCTGGTATCTATGCAGCAGGAGACTTAACTAATGGCTCAAATTTGAAACAAACTATTACAGCAGCTTCGCAAGGTGCAATATCAGCATTGAGCGCATATAATTTTTGTTTAGAAAATAAAGATTAAGGTTTTATAATTTTATATCTATCCAACAATGTTCCCCAATCAGATTTAAATGCATTCCTTATTCTATTTTTTCCTATAAATCTTAACCAAAAAGAATTATGGTAAATGTTTGAAGCAAAATATGCCAAATGTACAAGAGGAGTTCTTAATAATAATTTTTCCAAAGGTTTAAATGGACCCCAATATATCATTTTTTGAACTCTACTAGCAAAAGTATTTTTATTCTTAGAAAAATTCC
Source organism: Chloroflexota bacterium (assembly GCA_002719295.1). Lineage (GTDB taxonomy): Bacteria > Chloroflexota > Dehalococcoidia > Lucifugimonadales > Lucifugimonadaceae > TMED-70. The sequence continues at coordinate 56,785 of PBHC01000012.1, read as the reverse complement.
AATTTTGATTAGATATTGAATCTCCAATTATTTCTATTTCTGACGTTTTTGCTATTCCTAATCCATGTTCATGAGCTGCTCTTAATTTTGGAATACTCAATGGGTCGAATCCCATTAGTTTTGCAGAAATAGAATCTATGGCAACCTGATCATAGGATGCCAAAATATAATTTTTGACCTTAAATGACATAGCTCGAGGGCCAGGACCATTTCCTGCAAAGGTTCCGTCCATAACTGCAAAAACGTTATCATGTATCTCATATTGAATTTTTAGTAAATCTACAAGCGTATTATGAATATCAGCATGAGCCCAGTGTCTATTTTGATGAAGAAGTCCTCCAAATGCATTTTTCATTGCTCCTGTAATAGTTGTAAAAACATGTGTCTTAACAGTAGGAAGATGGATTATATTAGTCCCAATTAACTTTTTGGGAATATTTATTCCATCTGGATAAATCTTATCTAAAACAATCATTTTTTGCTTAGGTTTATAATGAATCCAATCTTGACCTGGATCATCTAATACAGTGCTTTTTATAGATAAATTTTTTTCGATTGATAGATATCCGTTATTTTTTTTACCTTCATGAGCATTTACAACAACCGTTCCATTATGGGCAATTTCTATATTTTTAAATTTTAAACTTTTAAGTCCTCGTATGACCCCGTCCAACTGCCATGGTGCAGTAGAACAAGCAGGAAAATAGTGCTGCCAAGAAATATTAGCCTTTAATAAAGTATTTATATCTAAATTAAAATTTTCATTTATCGATGATAATTCAAGTAATCGTGCATAGTCACCAATAACATATTCAGGAGATGTCTTAAGAACATAAACTTTACCAAATTTACTTTTATCAAAGCTATTTATCATAATAATTAAATTATAGAATAAAAAAATGATTATAGATTCACTTACACACATACTACCGACAGAAGTTTCATCAAATATAGAAAAATATAAAAAAATTGATCAATTATTTGATTCTTTGTTTGATGAAAAAACAAAGATTATTGAGACAGAAGATCTTATAAAAAATATGAAAAGTAACAATATAGATAAATCTGTAGTTGCTGGATTTGGATGGAATGATTACGGGTTAGCTTCCTTAGTAAATGAATATATATATGATGCAAGTAATAAATATCAAGAGAAAATTATTCCTCTTTGTTCATTGGATATAAATTCAAAGTTTTCTGAACAAGAATTATTAAAATGCATATCTAAAGGAGTAAAAGGAATTGGTGAATTGCATATCGATTATGATAACAAATTAGAAAAAAATACTATATTTAAAAATATCTTAAATATAGCCTCTGAAAATAATTTACCAATTCTGATACATGGATCAGAGCCTGTTGGACATCTATATAACGGAAAAGGCAATAATCATCCTAAAAAGCTATATGAGCTGGTAAAAAATAATCCTTCAAATAAATTTATATTTTCTCATTTTGGAGGCGGATTGGTTTTTTATGAACAAATGCCTGAGGTGAAAAAAGCTTTGAGAAATGTTTATTATGACAGCTCTGCTCAGCCTTATTTGTATAACAAAAATATTTATAGAAATGCTATAAACTCTTCATCAATTGAAAAAATATTATTTGCTTCTGATTATCCTCTAATAAACATTAAGCGTTGTTTATCAGAAACTGATTACCTAGATAATGAAGAAAAAAGTCATATTTTTTCACATAACTCAATATCTGCTTATAATTTATAGTCAAAAAAAACAAGTTCAAATGTAAAATCATTAAACATGAAAGAAAATAATAAAAAATACTATCCTGAAATAGAACCTTCAGTAAATTTTTCAAAAGTCGAGGAATCTATATTAAAAAAATGGGATGCAGAAAAAACATTTGACAAATCTATATCAAATAGAGAAGGTGCGAATGAATTCGTATTTTATGATGGTCCTCCATTTGCTAATGGACTTCCGCATTATGGACATATACTTACGGGATTTGTAAAAGATATTATTCCAAGATTTCAAACCATGAAAGGATCTAAAGTTGATAGGGTTTTTGGATGGGATTGTCATGGATTACCTGCAGAAATGGAATCAGAAAAAGAACTTGGAATAACTGGCAGAAAACAGATTCAAGAATTTGGGGTTGAGAATTTTAATAATCATTGTCAAGAATCTGTTATGAAATATACAAAAGAATGGGAAGTCACAGTTGGAAGGCAAGCAAGATGGGTAGATTTTGAAAATGATTACAAAACTATGGATCTTGATTACATGGAATCAGTTATGTGGGCTTTTAAGCAACTTTGGGACAAAGGATTAGTATACGAAAAAGATAGAGTAATGCCTTATTCTTGGAAAGCTGAAACTCCTCTTTCAAACTTTGAAACAAGATTAGACGATTCATATAGAGAAAGAAAAGATCCTGCCGTAACTATAAAATTTGAAATCAATGATAGCAATATAGATTTTGAGAACAGTTATAAGTCATATTTGCTAGCTTGGACAACAACTCCTTGGACACTTCCTTCTAATTTAGCTTGTGCAGTTGGAAAAGATATTGATTACTCGCTAATAACATTGAATAATGAAAATCTTATAATTGCATCATCTGTTTTAGAAAATTTTCAAGATGTTTTGGAAGGCTATAAAACTATAAAAACAATTAAAGGAAACGAAATATTAGGAACTCAATATATACCTATTTTTGATTATTTTAAAGATACAAAAAATGCATTTAAGGTCCTTGAAGCAGATTTTGTAAATACTGAAGAAGGTACAGGAATTGTTCATATGGCTCCTGGATTTGGAGAAGATGATCAGCTTGTTTGTGAGAAAAATAACATATCAATTGTATGTCCTGTAGATGATCAAGGAAAATTTACAAGTGAAGTCAAAGAATATGAAAACTTACTAGTTTTTGATGCAAATGAAAAAATTATATCTGATTTAAAACAGAGAAACATTATAGTAAAAAAACAAAATTATCTTCATAATTATCCACATTGTTGGAGAACAGACGAACCTCTTATTTATAAATCTGTTAACTCATGGTATGTAGAAGTATCTTCATTCAAAGACAGAATGGTAGAGCTAAATCAAGAAATTTCTTGGACTCCAGATCATATTAAGGATGGTACTTTTGGAAAATGGCTTGCAGGAGCAAGAGATTGGTCAATAAGCAGAAACAGATTTTGGGGAACTCCAATTCCGGTTTGGAAGTCTGATGACCCAAAATATCCTAGAGTGGATGTTTATGGAAGCCTTGATGAAATAGAAAAAGATTTTGGCACAAGGCCAAATAATTTACACCGGCCTCACATAGACAAGCTAACAAGACCAAATCCTGATGATCCTACAGGAAAAAGTAAAATGATAAGAGTAACAGAGGTATTTGACTGTTGGTTTGAATCAGGCTCTATGCCATTTGCACAAGTTCACTATCCATTTGAAAATAAAAGTTGGTTTGAATCACATTTTCCTGCTGATTTTATTGTTGAGTACATAGGTCAAACAAGAGGTTGGTTTTACACCATGATGGTGCTTAGCACTGCAATTTTTGATAGGCCCCCCTTCAAGAATTGTATTTGTCATGGAATAGTTTTAGATACAAATGGAGTAAAACTATCTAAAAAATTAAGAAATTACCCTGAACCTGAAATGATCTGGGACAAATATGGAGCTGACTCCTTAAGATGGTTTTTATCCTCTTCTCCTGTATTAAAAGGTCAAAATTTACAAATAGACATGGAGGGAAAAGGTATTTCAGATGCTCAAAGATTAATAATCACTCCATTATGGAATGCTTTCTATTTCTTCTGTTTATACGCAAATGCAGAAAATATTTCAGCAAAAGAGAATTATAGCTCAAAAAATCCATTAGACATTTACGCACTATTAAAAACAAGAGAATTAATTGAAAATATCGAAAAAAATCTAGAAGAATACGATATTTCATCTGCATGCCAAGCTGTCCCAAATTTTATTGATGCTATAAATAATTGGTATATAAGAAGAAGTAGACCAAGATTTTGGAAACATGCTGACGATACTGATTCTAAAAATGCATATGACACTTTATATACTGTTTTATTAAATGCTACAAAAGTATTATCTCCCTTAATGCCATTAATTTCTGAGGAAATTTATACCAAGCTCACTTCATCAGAAAGTGTACATCTATGTGACTGGCCCAATACTGATAGCTTTCCAAATGACGCAAAATTCTTAGAACAAATGGATTTGGTAAGAGATATTTCTTCAGCAGGCTTAGGAATAAGAAAAACCAATAATATTAGAGTAAGGCAACCCCTAAAAGAAATTACTATTGCAGGAGACAATATTTCATGGTTAAGTAATTTTGAAAATTATATATTAGAAGAAGTTAATGCAAAAAAGATGATTTTAGATGAAAATTCTGATTCTTTATACAGAAATAAAATAAAAATAAACCTAAGAAAAATGGGGCCAAAGTTAGGTAAGAATACTAAGAAGTATATGGAAGCTGCGAATAATTTTAATTGGGTAATGAATGATAATAAAACAATTAGTATTTTAGACTTAATCCTTGAAGAAGATGAGTATATTTTAGAAAAAGAATCAAATCCAGGTACAGAAACCAGAGAGATAAATGATGGGAAAATTGTGGTATCACTAAATATAGATATTGATAATGAATTAAAAGTTGAAGGCATTGCAAGAGATATTCTAAGAGCTGTACAAAATAAAAGAAAAGATGAAAACTTGGATATATCAGATAAGATAAAAATTAAGATTTTTGGAGAAAATATTGTTCAAGAAACCGTTTCAAAGTTTGGAGAATATATTGCAAGCAACTCTTTAGCTGAAAATATTGAATTTAGTGAACTAAACGATAACTTTATTAAAATATCAGACGAATTATCAGTAAATATAACCATAGAAAAAATTTAATCTAATCGATCTAAACTCATTTCTAAAATTTTATTTTGATGATTTTGTTTTCTAACATTTAAATATATAGTAAATCTTGCGCAAACTTGAGCACCAATTAATAAAATTATAGAAGATATATATATAAATGCCATAAACACAATTATCGCACTTACACCTCCATAAATTGAACCTGACACTCCACTATAATTTCTTAGATAAAGAATAAATACCATTTTATTAATTTCTTCTGCAAGTGTAGCTAAAATAGCAACAGGTAAAATATTCAAGAAATTTAATTTAATATTTGGAAGCCACCAAAAACAAATAGCAAAAACAGAAAATGTAAGGACAGGAGGAACTAGTAAAGCAAGTCTATTCCAAATATTAGGATCAATATAAGGTGAATCTGGAAAATTAATTTGAATTAATTCACTAAGAAAACTTAATCCTGTAGTTAGAATAAATGATATTAGCAATAAAGAAGATGCAACAAAAAGGAGGGTAAAATCAATTACTCTTTCTTGAAAAAAACTTCTTTTTTTATCTATTTCCCAAATAAAATTTATACTTTTTCTTATGCTTCCAAAAACTGCACTTGAAGCAAAAATAAGCCCAATAGCAGCAACTGTACTTGTTGCTAATCTGTTGGATGTTAAACTATCAAAAAATCCCATTAAAAATTCATCATCTTGTTCGTCAAATATTGGAATAAGGTTTTTAAGAGAATCTAAAATAGTTTTTTCAAAATCAGGTATTCCTAGAAAAATTGAAAAAACCATTATGATTGCTAGCAATAAAGGAAATATAGAGAAGAAAGCATAAAAAGATATAGCCGCACTTAAAAGAGGAACATTTTTGTCAATAAATTCATTGGTTATATCGGCTATTAGAGAAAAAAGCCAAAGAAAAAAACGGATTATATACATTTAGATTCTGTTTTCTCTATATGCAGAAAGATAGTTGACACAAAATTCATCCCTGCCCTCCAACATATCTTTTGTAATTGAAAACGCCTCACTATTTTTATCAATATTTAAAATTCTATCTATTTTAGATTCTACAGGATTTATTATTCCTGAGTTAGCTCCACATTCTATAGCCAAACTGATAAATACATCATTAACTAGTCTTCTTTTAGGTAAACCAAAAGATACATTACTCATTCCGCCAGTTATGTTTACTTCAGGCCACCTATCTTTGATCATTGATATTGCACCTAGTGCATCTTTTCCATAAGAAGAAGCTACAGAAATAGGAAATATTAAAGGATCAATGAATAAATCTTCAATTTTTAGTCCTTTATTTACTGATAAATCAACAAGATTTATAAGATTTTCAATTCTTTCATTTGCATCTTCTGGCATACTGCTCTCACTTGCAGCGCTTACTACTACTTGAGCATTATAATCCAATATAGTGTCAATCAAGTCTTTTCTCTCTAGTGATAAAGAGTTAACCATAGGTCTCATGTGATTGTTATATTCTTCTAGTCCCGAGATGATTATATCTGGATTAGAAGAATCAATAGAGACTGGTACAGAAGAAAATTCTTTTATAACGTTTACCAGCCACTTCATAGCTACTATTTGTTCATCAAGTTTATAGCTATATTCATCAACATTTATGTCTAAGTATGATGCAGAATTAGATATCTGCCTTTCAATTTCCCATTTTATATAATCGATACCTTGAGATGTGTTCCCATTCATACCATGCCAAATAGCAATCATAAAATGCTTTAATTGCCCTTGTTTGTACGGTTGAGTTTTTTCAAAGTGTTCAGGAATGTCCATTACAGAATAATTATCACCTTTTTTTCGGTATGTAATAATATCTTTTGAATCAATCTTTTTTGTTCTAATTCCACCTAACTTTATTGATCTTGTTGTGTGAATATTTTCTCCTATTATCTTAAAATTCGACATATTATCCTTCTTTTTTTTCTATCCAACCAGTTAACTCTTTGATTCCTCCAAAAGGGAAAAAATGTAATTGATCATAATTTTCAAGACCTGAAATAATTTCAGATGGATTATGCTTTACTAGTTTTGTGAGGCTCAATTTTTTATTTCTTACAATCAATGCAGTTGCAGAAACTCCACAAATTTTAGCATAATTGATTAATGTGGTGAGTTTTGCAGGACCAGCTATTCCAATTTTTATATTAACATTTTCACCTAAATTTCTTTTTATAATTTCATTTTTGATTTTAAGTATCCATGCATTTGTTTTATCAATATCAAGTGTCCATTGAGTGACTATTGAAAAAATAAAATTATTTTCGTAAAGCCATTTAGATTTTTCCAATAAATTTATATCTGAATCTAAATCATCAGGATTTCCTTCAGGATGTCCAGCTATATTAATTTTAAATTTATATTTTCCAAAAAGTCCTGTTTTGAATAAGTCCATACTTTTTGAAAAAGGACCTTCTTGTTTTTTAGGGCTTCCCCCAATAACTAAAACTTCTTTTACTCCAATAGAATGTAAGTTTTTTAAAAAATTGTCTAATTCATCTTCATTATTAATTGTTCGAGCAGGAATATGAGGAATAGGGTTATAATTTAGTTCTAAAAGAGACTTAGAAGCATTTACTATATTTGTATAATTATCTCCAGGAATAAATGCTACAAAAACATCTTCAAACTTATTATCAGGAAGAAATTTTAACCTATCTAATTGTTTAGGAACTATTTCAAGTGAGTGCATGGACATAAAAATATATAAAAAACTTAATCGTGTGATACAAGTATAATCTATATATGAATAAATAAAAATTATTTAATCAATGAATCAAAATAAAAATATTAATATAGATGGGAATATTACCCATAAAATTAAAAGATCTCTTGAATTAGCACCTGAGATTATAAAAATAGAATCTAGAAAAAGATCTAACAGAGGCATTAACTCTCCCTTAATAGTCTTATATGGATTAGTTTTATTCATAATTTTAGGAACTTTTTTACTTTTTTTACCTTTCTCTAGTAAAGGTGCTCAAAATATATCTTTAGTTGATAGTTTTTTTGTAGCTACATCTGCTGTAACTGTTACAGGGCTAACTCCTTTTCAATCAGAAGAGGCATGGAGTACTTTTGGACTTTCAGTAATAATGGTTTTGTCATTTATAGGAGGTTTAGGGTTTATGATGGGAGCAGGTTTTATTATTTATATTTTTTTTGGGAAGAAATTAAATCTTGAACAAAAAATTCTTATAAATGAGAGTCTTTCAGATGCTACTCCTTCTAAAATAGCCCCTGGGAGCTCAATTAAATTAGTGCTAAATATATTTATAATGAGTGTAATATTTCAGTTTATTGGTTTTATCATTATGTATTTCCTTTGGCAAGGAAAAAGTTTTGGAAATGATTATGGGACTTTTTTCAATTCAATATTTCATTCAATTTCAGCATTTAATGGTGCTGGTTTTGATATTTTAAAAGATTCTAATGGAGGAAGCATTGGAACTATAAAAGAAAATGCTTATTTGCTTAACATTACAATGATTCTAATTATTTTAGGAAGCATAGGATATCCTTTCATTCTAGAATTATTCGCTAACGGAAAACTTTTTCTTCAATCTAAATATAAAGATATTTTCTTTACTTTAAATTTCAAGGTGATTCTGTTTGGAACTGTATTAATATTGATATTAGGATCTGTACAATTTTTATTTTCAGAATGGTCAAATTTAGGAACAATCTCTGAAGAAAATATTAAAGAAAAAATTGTTCTATCGATTTTTCATAGTATTACTAGAACGGCAGGGTTTTCTTTGATAGATTATAATTTGGTCCACAATAGTACTAGTATTACTACTATCGCTCTAATGTTTATAGGAGGGAGTTCATTATCAGTTGCAGGAGGAATAAAAATAGGCACATTATCGATAATAGCTATTTCTTTAATATCTACAATTATAGGTAAAGAAGAAGTGACAATTTTTAGAAGAACAATTAACCATGATATTATTAGGAGATCTTTAATTATTTTTATTTTTTCTATCTTTCTAATAATATTTTCTTTTATGATTATTTCATCTTTTGAACCTGATACCATATTTAGAGAATTACTTTTTGAGTGTGTAAGTGCATTTGGAAATGTTGGTCTAACTACAGGAATTACTGGTAGCCTTAATGACTCTTCTAAAGTGCTTATGTCATTCTTAATGATAATTGGTAGGTTTGGTCCAATGTTGTTGGCAATTATGTTCGTTGGAAAAAGTAAAAGAGAAAATGCAAAACCTGCCTATGAAATAGTAAGGATCGGATAATGAAATTAAAACCTCAGGTTGTTGTTATAGGACTAGGAAGATTTGGAACAAGTTTTGCTAGTAAAATGTATCAACTTGGATATGATGTTATGGCTATTGATCATGATGAGGAAAAAGTGCAATCAATGATTGGACAGGTAACCTATCCTGTTACAGCAGATGCTTCATCAGAAACAGCTTTAAGAGAACTAGGAGTGCAAGACTTTGATGTAGGTGTAGTTGCAATAGGTGCAGATATTGAGGTATCAGTGATGGTTACAGTTTTATTAAAAACCTTAAATTTAAATACTGTAGTTGCAAGAGCATCTTCAACTTTGCATGAGAGTACACTAAGCAGACTAGGTTGTGATAGAGTGATTTTTGCAGAAGAAGAAATGGGAGATAGACTAGCAAATACTTTATTCACACCAATAGTCGAAGAATATTTAGAACTATCGACTAACTTGGGAATAAGTAAAATGAAAGTTCCTGACAGGCTTATAGGATTCACATTAACTGAGGCTGGATTTGAGAATAAGCCAGGCTCTCAAAAGTTAACCGTAGTTTCGATTAAAAGAGGCGATTCTCTTGTACTTTATCCTTCATCAGATGAAATTCTGTCTGAAAACGATGAATTATGCATAATAGGCAATAATAATAGTATAAATAAACTTCTGTAACATGAATCCTGAAAAAATAATTTTATTGCTAGAAAAGGAAAAAAATGAAGAAATTCTTGATTGTGTAGTTCCTTTTATAAAAGAATATTCTACAAATGTTTATTTTTTGTATGTTATTGAAGTGCCTGTAAAATATGACATTGACTATGAAATAGGGAGTGAGATAAATATTGGAGAAAATATATTGAGTGATGTGAACAAATACTTACTAACAAAAAAAATAAACTACGATTTAAATGGAGAAAATTTTATTCTTTTACAATCAAGAAACGCTGGCGTAGGTATAGTAAAAGAATCAAAAAGACTTAGTGCGGATATTATTTTTTATAGAAAAAATAAAAATGATTCAAATTATAAATTTGAATACATTAATAAGCATTCTGAAGCAGATACAATACAACTATTAAAAGTTTAAATTTTTATGGATATATCAATAATTGGAACATCTCAAATTACAGATTATGTAATAAATAAAATAATAAACCACACTGAAAAGATTAGCGTTTATTCAGATAAACACGATTATAACTTTGAAAATAAGAATAAGAGTAAAGAAAAAATAGAAATATTAACCAAAAATAACTTGGAAGACGAAATTCCAAATATAGCTAAATCTTCTGAAATTATATTTTTATTAACAGAATCCGACTCCTTCAACTCATTCTCTCATAAAAAAATAATTCATAACGAACCTAATAAAAAAATAGTATTGTTGATTAATGACATTGAAATTTACGAAATATATAAAGAAATGAATATATCTGTTATAAATCCTACAGAACTAGATAATCAAGATTTCGCTTACTTGGTGAAGGGTTAAAAGACGTATGTATATTATTATATCTGGAATAAACAATATCACTATAAATCTATCTAAAAAATTGATATCTGAGGGCAATGAAATAACTTTTATAGAACAAGATAAAAATAAATCTGAAATAATAGAAAAAGAAATTGGGTTTGTTAGTATTCTAGGAAGTTCTAGCAATAAAAGTACATTAATTGAAGCCGGAATTGAAAGAGCTAATTTTTTTGTTGCATCAAACTTAAAAGATGATAAGAATTTTTTATCAGTTAAATTAGCCAAACACCTAAATAATGATGTAGTTTCCATATCGTTAGTAAATAAAATATCTAACAAACAATATTTTTCTGGAGATGAATTTGATTTTGCTATTGATTATGATGAAATGATAAGTGAAAAATTAAATTCTTTTATATCAAACAAGTTTGATCAATTGATTTATACAAATACTGATAACCATACTGAAATAAGGGTTATTTCTGTGGGAAATGACTCAAGCTTAGTAGGAAAAACAATTAATGATGTTGATTTAAGTAAAGAAACTGAGGTTATAGCAATCATATCTTCCTCTGGTTCAATTTCTCATAACTTTAGCAATACATTAAATCCTCTTGATAAAATATTAATTCAAAGCACTATAAACTATAAAAATAATGATTAACAAAGAAACAAATTTAAGTTACTTAGGCCCTAGTGGCACTTATAGTGAAGAGGCTGCTTTAATCTACACCAGGAACAATGAACTTTTATTATCTCCTAAAAAAACAATATATGACGTGTTAGATTATGTAGAAAATTCAGATTATAATAAGGGGATCGTTCCAATAGAAAATTCCAGAGTAGGAACAATACTTGAAACAATAGATTTTCTTATAAACTCAAAAAATTTATACATAAACAAAGAAGTTTTACTGCCTATCGAGGCATGTTTAATAACAAAAAATACAATAAGCGATCTAAGCAAAATAAAAGAAATTATCAGTAAGCCTGAAGCAATAAATCAATGTAATTTATGGATTAAACAAAACTTAATAAAAAATATTAAATTAACTGAATATCCATCTACAGCAGAAGCTGTTTCAGATTTAAAAAATTTAGACAATAGTGTTGCCGCAATAGCTAATGCTAGATCTGCTGATATCAATAACTGTAATATCGCAGTAAGAGGGATACAGGATTATAAAAATAATATTACAAGATTTGTTATTGTTTCTAATTATCAAAATGATAGATCTGGAAACGATAAAACGTCTATAGCTTTTGATTTCAAAGTGTCTGATGAAGCTGGTTTATTATTTAAGGCACTTGAATGTTTTGCAAAAAGAAATATCAATCTAGCAAAGATTGAAAGCAGACCCAAGGGTAACGAAATTGGTAATTATATTTTTATAATTGATTTTGATGGTCACGTAAAGGATGTTGTAATTTCTGAAGCACTTGATGAATTATCAAAAATTACATCTTTACTTAAAGTCCTTGGCTCATACCCTAAATAAACTACTCTTCATATAAGTCTTGTCTATATCTTTTAGATTCCTCTGCTCCTTCTTGAACAGCATTGTTCAATCGTTCTTTAGCAGAATCTACAAGATCATTTGCCCTAACTTTCCAATCCTTAATATTATCACCTAATATTTCTCTAGTCTCATTACCTGTTTTAGGAGCATATATTATGCCTGCAATGAAACCCAATGTTGCTCCATAAAAAAAGCCTTTATAAAAAGAGTCTTCTGAAGACATTATCACTTCCTATTCTTTATTTTTTTTTGATTTCCCAAATATTGATCTAAATATATCTAAAGATTTGTTGATTACATTTAAGGATTCCTTAAATGAACCTATTTTTTCATTGGCACTATCTAATTGAACTTTGATCTGATTAATTTTTCTCAATATAAATATTAAGAAAATTATTATAAAAATACCTAAGAATGAAAAAATAGCCAAAAATGCTATCATCAAATAGTTTTCTAGTTCAGAAAGTGTCAAAAAATAAACCTTGTATTTAACTTTATATACTATAAATATATAAAATATTTAGTACAAAATCAAATTGATTAGTGTTTAGTTAATAACTAAAAACTAAAAATCTAGATAGTCTCTTAGTGTAAGTGATCTAGTAGGGTGTCTTAATTTTCTTAGAGCTTTAGCTTCTATTTGCCTTATTCTTTCTCTTGTTACACCAAATGTCTGGCCTACTTCTTCTAGAGTTCTTGGCCTACTATCGTTTATACCAAATCTATATTCTATAACTTGCCTTTCTCTAGGAGAAAGAGTTTCAAGTACTTCAATTATTTGAGATTTAAGTAAATTTTTTGATGCTGAATTTTGTGGAGATTCAGCATTTTGATCTTCAATCAAATCGGCCAAGTTCAAATCTTGCTCTTCACCTATAGGAGCTTCTAAAGATATAGGATCTTGGGAAGCTTTCAATATTTCATTTACTTTATCTGTATCCATATCAAGCTCTTTAGCGATATCATCAGAAGTAGGTTCAACTCCCTTTTCTTGAACTAATCTCCTAGACACTCTAAGTATTTTGTTTATTTGTTCAACCATATGAACAGGAATTCTAATAGTTCTAGATTGATCTGCTACAGCTCTTGTGATTGATTGTCTTATCCACCATGTTGCATATGTAGAAAACTTAAACCCTTTTCTATAGTCAAATTTTTCTACTGCTCTAATTAATCCAATGTTTCCTTCTTGGACAAGGTCTAGAAGAGTCAGTCCTCTACCTATATATTTTTTTGCTATGGAAACAACTAGTCTAAGATTTGCTTCAGCTAAATGATTTTGAGCTAGATCAGATCGAGAAAGGATTTGGTTAAAATGACTATCAATTATCATTTTATACATTGATAATTGATCTATAAAATCCTTGTGCTTTAAAGCATTTTTTAAATTAGATTTAGTAAAATCATCATCAAGTAATTCTGTGAGGTCAGGAGGTATAAGTCCTAGCAAGTCTGAAAGTTCTTTTATTTTTTGAGTAACCTCGTCATTTGAAATATTATTTACATCTGCGACATATTTTATTAAATCTTCAGAATAAACACCATGTATTTTATTTATTTCTGATTCCTGAGAAGCCAGGTAGCTTAATGATAATGCGTTTGTTTTAGTCACTCCATAAAATTTGCCTATAGATTCTAAAATTGGTTTTAAAGTTACTAAAGATTCAAAAATTTGTTTAATCAAGTCTATGGAATTTATTAAATCTGGACTAGATTCATCCAGTTCATCATACATATTTTTATATTTATATTTTAAATCAATTGTTCTGGCTAAAACTTCTTCATCTTTTCTAGATAAAAGCTTAACGTCACCAATTTCTTTCAGGTACATCCTAATAGGATCTTCGTATGTATCCTTAAATTCTTTTTTACCCTTAGAAAGAATATTCATAAGGTCATCGTTTTGGGCATAGGTATCTCCCGATGGACCCGCAGATAAATCTTCCTCATCATCTAAACTAGAGGAAGTAGAAATTAACACCTTATCTATTCCTGCATTCGTATCTACATTATCAATATATAGATTGTCATTTAAGTTATCATTGTCGCTAGTATCTTCTTTCAAGTTACCTCGCTCCTTTCTAGTTCTTTTATATTTTCCGTTATCTTAACCAACTCATCCATCAAAGATGTAATTGCAACGTCATCTTTATGTTCATTATTTTCAAGCTCTAGTAAGCGCATTTCAGCTTCATTAAGCTTTCTTTTTTGATAATCAATAGCAAGTCTATTCTTAACATTTTCAAGCTCAATATCTTTACTTAAATCAGGATCAACTAAAAAATCATTTTTTATATAATCCTCTATTTCATCATAAATAAAAATCAGGTCTTCCGATAGTCTTTTTCTATCAATTACTTCCTGTGATTGCTTCCATAGTTTAAATACGGATCTGTAATGTAAATCTGAAAAATAAACATCTTCTATATCTTTAACATTTTCAAATAAATCATTTGAATCCATTAGTATAGCTAAAAAATGTTTTTCTTGTGCTTTTTCAGGATTGAATATGACTCTTCTGATTCTATCTTCATCTTTTATAGTTTTAGTGTTTTTCCTATACTTTGACTTACTTAAATTAGAAGACTCTGATTTCAACAAATCAAAGCTTAAATCTGTCAGCTTAGATATTTTAGAAAGATAAAAAGATTGCTGAACTTCATCACATGATTCAATAATAAAAGGTAAAAGTAAATCTAAAAATTTATATGTGTCTTTTTGAGGTCCTTTTAAATAAAGTTCTGAATAATATTCAATTAAATAATCAATAAAGTTCTGAGCCAAACTAATCATATCTTCCCATTCAACAGGATTTGTTCTGAAAATCTCATCCGGATCTTTACCTGAAGAAGGAAAACATATTTTTATACGTATTTTTTTATCTATATTTTTTGTAGCACTAGAAATATTATCTTTCAATTTATCAATTGTATCTATGGCTGCTTTTTTTCCTGCAGAATCATTATCAAAACAAAAAATTATTTCTCCAGATGCAGAATCATACGTAACAAGTCTTCTTAATTTTTCAAAATTTTCTGAACTTATTTGAGTTCCCATTGCTGCAACTAAATTTTTATAACCTCTATCATATCCTGAAATACAATCAAAGTATCCTTCAACAACTACCACTTGAGATTTAAGTTTTATGTTTTCAGAAGCTCTATCTAGCCCATAAAGAATAGCAGATTTATTGAATGCCTCACTGTCTCTAGAATTTATATATTTACTTTTAGAATTTTCATGCAATGACCTGCCGGAAAAACCAACTATATTTGATTTTTCATCTAAAATTGCAATAGTAACCCTGTTTCTAAAAAAGTCTATCCAGTCGTTATCATCTGTTTTTGAAAGAAGATTAGAATTTAATACTCCTCTTTTATTTACTTTATTAGATTGAAAAAAATTCATCAAACTACCCATATTTCCATCTGGACAATAACCAATAAAGTTTTTCTTGATTGATTCTGAAGAAATTCCTCTTTCTTCAAGATAATTGCGGACATTTTCAGAGTTCTCTGAAGATTCATCAAAGATTTGCTTAGAAAAATAATTTTGAGCTAGATTATTTACTTCAAATACTTCATTGAGGATAATATTAGTTTTCTTCCGTTTTTCAATTTCATCAGAAAAAGTATTATCATCGTAATCTAAAGATAAATATGATGAAAGTTGCCTAATAGCTTCAACAAAAGTTAGCTTCTCTGCAGACATCAAATAATCAAAAACATCTCCGCTTTCGTTGCAACCATAGCACTTATACCTCTTTCGATCTTTACTTAACGTAAATGATGGGGTTTTTTCTTCATGAAAAATGCATAGTGCTTTGGGTATAGATCCTTGATTTTGCCAAACAATGCCTTTGGTACCCAAAAAATCTAAAAGATCAATTTTTTCTTTAATTGTGTCTTTCAAATCTGAGGGCATTTATTAATTCCTATACACTTTACCCTAGTGTACAGATTATTATAAAAGTTGGACAGCTTTTAATGTTAATTTTTAGTGAATTTTTTTTTATTTATTTATTTAATTAAATATTTTCGAATTTTAAGTTTTTAGCTATCCCAGGAGAAATGCTTTCTGCAATTTTAATAGCATAGTGATCAGTCATGCCACATATAAAATCAGAAATAATTTCTTCTCTATTTTGTTCTTTTTTAAGATATTTAGTGGGAATTTTTTTAAAGTTTTCAAAGTAATAATTAAATAAAAACTTTATGATTTTATTGGCTAATTGCCCTTGCATAGAATCGCTAACTGGAAGATAAAAATTTTCAAACATATAATTTCTAAGTTCTGTCATTGAAGATGAGCATTTTTTAGACATTTTTATATAAGGATTAATATTAGAACTTTTTCCTGCGCAATCCCAAGAATTAATCACTACATCGGTAACAAAATAATTTATTCTCTCAGATCTAGATAAATTGAAAAAATGAGCCATGTTATCAGGAATCTTTTTATTGCTAAGAAAATCTGACCTTTTAGCATCTTCAATGTCATGACTTAAGTATGCTAATGCATCTGAAATTCTCACTATTTGAGCCTCTATAGACATTCCTTGAACAGATTCCTCTGTCAAAAAATTGCCCTGTTTTTTGGAATGCCTTCTTATTGCTTCAACTACATAGTTTGTAAGGTTTAATCCTTTTCCATTTTTTTCCAATGATTCAATTATTTTCACTGAATGAATAGAATGATGAAATCCAGTATTTAATATTTCATCAAGTGCTGACTCTCCTATATGTCCAAAAGGAGTATGTCCTAGGTCATGGCCTAGAGATGCCGCTTCCACTAAATCTTCATTTAAGTTT
This sequence comes from Chloroflexota bacterium, assembly GCA_002719295.1. Taxonomy (GTDB): domain Bacteria; phylum Chloroflexota; class Dehalococcoidia; order Lucifugimonadales; family Lucifugimonadaceae; genus TMED-70. The sequence continues at coordinate 39,834 of PBHC01000012.1, read as the reverse complement.
AATGCCCTAGATATTGTTCTTCCAATTTGAGACACTTCAATTACATGAGTCAATCTTGTAGTATAGTGATCCCCTTCAGGCGCTACAAATACTTGGCTTTTATGTTTTAGTCTTCTAAAAGAATTAGTATGTATGATTCTGTCTCTATCAATCTGGAATGCGTTTCTATACAAGCCTTGCTTAGGTTCTTCAATTGCCCTAATTGCATCTTCTTCCTTAACTGCAAATTTTGATAATTGAGATTGTTTTACAGAATTCAAGTAAAAAAAATCTGATGAAATATCATTTAATTCCACGCTATATTGTCCTCGTATACTTATATTTTTTTATTTGATTATTTGATTCATTAACATATTTTGTTGGTAATAAAATTGAAATTCTATGCATAATCTCTTTGGTTATATTGTCATATAGATCTTTGTTTTTATTTTCAGGAAGTGAATTGATTTTAAATGGTTCCCCTATATTTATTTTTACAGACATTTTAGGAAATAAAAATTGCAAATAGTTTTTACATTTTTCAGACCCTGAAATTGATATAGGCAAAATGATACTATCTGTATCAATTGCAATAATAGCAGCCCCATTAAATCCTTTATTTAATTTTAGATTTTTACTTCTAGTTCCTTCTGGAAATAAAAGAAGAGAATTATTTTTTAAAGATAATTGATCTTTAGCCCAATTAATTGCAGATATATTTAGATTACCTCTGTTTAGAGGAAAGGCTCCATAAAATTTCAAAAAAATGTTAAATGGGAACTTAAATAATTCTTTCTTTGCTAAAAATTTTGATTCTTTTCCTACAGCAGAGGCGCATAATGCAGGATCAATAATTGAAAGATGGTTTGAAACTGTTAAAACAGATTTATTTTTAGGTATGTTTTGAAATCCTTCAATTTTCAAGTCCCCAAAAAGAAAAAAGGTAAAGCGTAATCCAAAATCACATATTTTAAATAATTTACTCATATTTATATAGATTCAATATATTGCTTACTACTTGATCAATTGTAAGATTATCGGTATTTATAACAGATGCATTTCTATCAATAACTAAAGGAGAATTTGATCTGTTTTTATCAATAACATCTCTTGATTCAAGCATAATTTTCACTTCATTTTTTGATAAATTTTCTACATCTTTCGATCGTCTTAATGCTCTAACATCAATTGATGCATCTAAATAAATCTTTAAGTTACTGTTTTGAAGTACTTTTGTACCTATATCCCTTCCAACCATTACAATATTCGTACTATTGGAAATTTTCTTTTGTTCAAAAACTAAATTTTCTCTTACTGATTTAATTTTTGAAAATCCAGAAACTTCTGAATCAATTTTGTCAGTGAATAAAAAATCTGAAATATCTTGATCTTGATAAATTATTTTATTGTTAAGGTTTGAAAAATCTATTACAAGTTTAGATTCAAAAAATAATTTTGATGCTTTAACAGGCTCTATTTGAAATTCTTGGATAATATAAGTTACGGCTCTATACATAATACCTGTGTCTAAAAAATCATAAGATAATTTCTCTGCCAATAGTCTGCCTACAGCAGATTTTCCAGATGCCGCTGGGCCGTCAATAGCAATAGATTTATACGCCATGTGATTTTTCTTTCTGGTAAAAAGGTAAATTTAATGACATTACATCGAACACTAATCTAGGATTAGCATTACTTTTTAAGTTACTAATTGTTTTGATTAGTTCTATTACAATATGATTAATTTCTTTAGTATCAAACATATCACTTAACTTTGTTTCAAAGATTGAGTCTTTTTCATCTTGATATAAATTATTCATTGTAATATTGCAAAAATCTATCCATAAATCTAATTCCTTAAATATTGCATTTCTATCAGTTCTATATCTTGTTGAAAATTTTTGAGCAAAATCCATTCTGTCGCTTATATCCGTTCTGCAAAACTCAACAAATCTATCATAAGATTCATAATAACCATCAATCAATGAAGGATCTGAAGATAATTTTTCAGCAACTTCTATTCTTCCTAGAGATAAATGTATAACTTTATTAATTATTGAATCATCTATATCAAAATTACCTGAAATGTGTGTATGAATTTCTTTTTTACTTATTTCTAAAACATTGATTTTTTGAGCTCTAGATAAAATAGTTGGATAAATGGAAGACAAATCATTAACCAAAAATAAAAATATAGAAGATTTTGGAGGCTCTTCTAAAAGCTTTAAAAATGCATTAGAAGCTTCATTATTTAATTTTTCTGCAGCATCTAAAATAAATACTTTATAATTACTCATAAATGGGCCTAAATTAGCAATTCTGCTGATTTCTTGAACATGAGGCAATCTTATTTGATCTGATTTGTTTTCATCTATTCCATCTACTGAGGACTTAGAATCCATAAAAACAACATCAAAATGTTTTTCTTCGTCTATTTTTTTACAGCTTGGACAATTATCAGTAGTTTTAGAATCTAGATCTTGATTTTCACAAAGTAAAAGTTTGACAAATGATATTGCAAGATTTTTTTTCCCTACATTATTTGGTCCATGAAAAATGTAAAAATGAGATATAGAATTTTTTTTAATTGAATTTTCTAAAATGCTGTAAGCTTTTTGATGAATAATCGTCATAGTATAGATGTACTTAAAAGATCCTCATAGCTTTCTCTTCTCCTAATCAAAAAATGGGATCCGTTTTTTATCATTACAACAGCTGGTCTGACTTGCATATTGTAATTACTTGCCATGGCTAAATTATATGCTCCAGAAGCAGGCAATGCCAATAAATCATCAATCATTGGATCAGGAATTTCTACATCTCTAGCAAGATAATCTCCTGATTCGCAAAATTTACCTGAGATTGTAGATTTCATTCTATTTGCTGTTTCTAATGTTTTAGTAACAGAGAAAACTGAATAATCAGATCCATAAAGAGCAGGCCTAATATTATCCCCCATCCCTCCATCTACAGATACATAATTTCTAACTCCAGGAATAGTTTTAATTGATCCTATTCTATAAATACTTATTCCAGATCTTCCTACCAAGGCTCTTCCTGGTTCAAGAATTACTTTTGGAATACTAAAATCATGTGTGTCACAAGATTTCTTAATTGAATCACCTATAACTTTTGCATAATCGGCAATAGGCAAAGGTTGTTTATCTACCTCATATCCTATTGCGAAACCACCTCCAGGGCTAAATTCTTTCATTTCTAATCCATATTTATCTCTCATTTGTGCTGCAAAATCATAAACATAATCGATAGCTTCTGAATAAGGCTCCAGTTCAAAAATAGGAGAGCCTAAATGAAAATGAAGTCCTAATAAATTCAGAGAGTCAATTTTCATTAATTGTTCAATTGCTTTCTCTGCATCGCCTGTTTCAATAGAAAATCCAAATTTTGAATCTAGAACGCCTGTCGTAGTCAATAAATGAGTATGGGGATCAATTGAAGGAGATACTCTTAACATTACATCCTGATTAGTTTTTAATTCTTCTGTTATATTTTTTAAGTTTTCAATTTCATTGAATGAGTCAATTGTTATATGACCAATTCCATAATCTATAGCGTCCTTAAGTTCTTGGGGAGACTTATTATTACCATGAAAATTTATTCTGTCAGGAGGAAATTCTATGTGTTTTGCTATTGCTAATTCTCCACCAGTAACAACATCTATATTCATACCATTATCATCTAATAACTTAAGTAAGTATGGGTTTGAAAATGCTTTAGTTGAATATGAAATCACACTATTTTCAATCTCATACTTAAAAGATTCTTGAAAATCTTTAATTGTTGCCAAAATGGTATCTTCATCGTAAACATATAATGGGGTACCATAAGTATCAGCCAATTCTTCTAAATCAACTCCTCCTATTGAAATATTATTTTTATGATTTACAAAAGTGTTATTAGGAAATATCTCACTTCCTGAAAATTGGGTCTTTTCTGTCATAATTTACCTTATTTTTTGTTCACTGAATAATATAAATTCTATAACTTTTAATTAAAAAAAACATTAAATGGAAAAAGAAATAAGACTTACAAACTTTTCTAGTTGCGGAGGTTGAGCTGGAAAAGCTTCAATAGAAGTACTGGACAGGGTTCTGGGCCAGATAAACAAATCAATTTCATCTGACAAAATTTTAGTTGATCAAAAAACTAAAGATGACGCTGCTGTTTACAAAATATCCGATGATAAAGCTATTATATTCACTACTGATTTTTTTGCTCCCGTAGTTGATGATCCATTTTTATTTGGTCAAATTTCTGCAGCAAATGCTATTTCTGATGTATATGCGATGGGTGGGAACCCTACCTTAGCACTTAATATATGCTGTTTTTCAGATAATATTCCAGAAAAATTTATTGAAGAAATTATTAATGGAGGTATTAGCAAGGCGAATGAAGCAAATGTAATAATAGCTGGAGGGCATACCATAAACGATAATGAACCCAAATATGGGCTAGCAGTTATAGGAGAAATAGAGCCTAAGCAATTAATGAAGCTAGATAATGCTAAGCCAAATCAAGATATTATTCTAACCAAACCATTAGGAAATGGAATTTTAATAACAGCTGCTAAAAACTCAAATATAAATTTATCTGATTATCCTAATGGGATTTCCTATATGTTGGAATTAAATAAATCTGCTTCTGAAGTAGCTAAGGAATTTAAAGTAAAAGCTTGCACTGATGTAACTGGATACGGACTTATAGGCCATTTAAAAAATATACTGAATGCAAGTAAAATATCTGCTAAATTAAATTTTTCAGATATTCCTTTGATTGAAGGTTTGTTAGAAATTTCAATAGAAGAAAATTGGTCATCAGGAGCAATAAATAATGAAAAATTTTTCAATACAAATATTACATGGAATAATTCTCTAAAGAATTCTGAGAAAATGATTTTATTTGATCCTCAAACTTCAGGAGGATTACTATTTACTGTTGATAAAGATAAATCAAAAGACTTTCAAAAAAAACTTTCTGAAAATAAAAATTTAGTTGTTAGAAAAATTGGAGAAACGATTAAGAAATCTAATAAGGAAATAGAATTCGCTTAATCTTATTTTTTTCTAACTGTTCAAATCTTAAACCTTCTTTTTTCTCTAACTTTTTTATTTCTTTTTTTATCTCTCCTAACTTGCTTCTAAATTCAAGTTCAGGATTTTCTCCTCTCTGGATCATCAAAAAATAAATAAAGAACAATAAATTTTTTGGGTTTTCTAACTCGTTTTTCGTAATCTCTTTTTCATCGAGAGTTATACCAAGTTCAATCAAAGTTTTTATAATTCTTTCAGCCGAAATCCCTGATGGGCCATTGAAATCTAAGTCATCTGAAAGTTGTTCCTTTTTACCTTTTAAAAAATTCCAGTTTTGTTCAACTTCTTCAGGCGTATTAAATTTTTTTTTGAAAGATTTATCAAATACATGAGGGTGCCTATTAATAAGTTTTTCAATAGCATGGTCAATTATATTATTTTTTTTAAATTCATTTGTAGAACTTCCAATTTGAAAATAAAAAATAATGTGAGTTAAAAGATCTGATAACTCATCAATTATCTTTTTATTATCTTTTTTTTCAACAGCATCTAATAATTCATATGATTCTCCAATAGTTAGTTGGGATAATTTTTCTAATGTAAGATCTCTATCCCAAGGGCATCCATTCTCGGATCTAAGTTCTTCAATGATTTTTTCTAATTTATTGATGTCGTTTTTTTTCATAATTTAAAAAGTTATAATATTGTATGACTAAAAAAATCTTCCCCTTATTGAAAATATTTACTTATATTCTCTGGGTTCCTTTTATAATAACCATTAGTTTCGAAATGATAACATTTTCTGATTGGATTTATGAATTTAATTGGGAAAGGAATAATATTTCATATAAAACCAATTTAAATGAAGACCAGCTCAATTCAGTATCTGACCAAATAAAAGATTATTTTAAAGATGATCAAGAAAAAATAGAAATCTCTCTTCAACAGCCAGGGACAACAGTTTTCAATTTATTTAATCAAAGGGAAATAGACCATATGATTGATGTAAAAAATCTAGTAAAAGCAACTCTTTTATTTGAAAAAATATCATTATTTTTTATATTTTTTGCCATTGTAATAATTTCTTATAAAAATGGTTTTAAGCAATTATTTAGCTTTCTCTTTAACATTGTTTATAAATCTTTATTAATTTGGAGTAGTATTTTTATTATAATTTTGTTTGGAATAATAATAAATTTTAATGCAACTTTTATTTTGTTTCATAAAATTTTTTTTAGGAACGATTTATGGATTCTTGATCCTAGAAGTGATTATTTATTAATAATGTTCCCTGAAAGATTCTTTTTAGAAGTTTGCTTGGCTATTTTACTTGTTTTTGTGATTATAAATTTTCTATTTTTCATAACTTCTTTGTTCTTAGACAGAAGATTAAATCCAAGATGAAATAATATCAATTGAAAAAGATATATTATCTATGACAGCTCTATGCTTTTCATTTACTGGTTTTTTTGAATTGTTTTTAGATATCAATACAGCTTCCATGCCTACATTCAAAGCTCCTAAAATATCTGCAACAGGGTTGTCTCCAAAATGAATTGCATTTTCCGGATCCGTTTCTAAGTTTTTCATCGTTTCTAAAAATATTTTTGAATGAGGTTTAGCCGTTCCTAATTCATTTGATAGAGAAATTGTGTCATAAAATAAATTATTTTTAGAAAAAAATTCTCGATATACTTTAGGCGAATTAAATCCAGTATTTGAAATTATTCCTATTCTCAAGTCTTTAGTTCTACAAAAATCTAATAATTCATACGTTCCGTCAAAAATTTCAGGAGGGTTTTCTAAAAATGCTTTATCTAATTCATCACCTAGTGAAATGATTTCCTCAGTATTTAATTTATTTATAAGATTTTTATCTATTTTATTGATAAAAGTCTCAACCCAATCATAAAAAAGTCTATCTGAATGAAATCTAGAAAATTTATTTATTGAATCAGCAACAAAATCATGAGCCAAAGATACTTTAGAATAGTCAATTTTATTGGAAAACTTTAATAAATATTCATACGCATACCTAGTTTTAATTTCTCTTCTAGTTTTAGAAAAAGAAGAAAAGTTTCTTTCCCCAATTATCGTTTCCCATATATCAATTGTTACGGATTTATACATATAATTCATTAAATAATTAATTGATTACAAAAATAAAGCTAAAAAACAAATACTTACTAAAGATAAAAAACTATCATATTAAAAAAGTATTTATAGGGCTAAAAGATAAAAATAAAAACATTATCTCTTTCTAATTATAGAAATCATAAAAATTCTTCTATAGACCTTCAGGATGGGTTTAATATTTTTTCTGGACTCAATGGGCAAGGAAAAAGTAATTTATTTGAAGGAATATATCTTTTATCTATAGCAAAATCTTCAAGAGTTTCAAATGATAAATTTCTAATAAATAATTCTCTTTTAGAAACAGGAGGGCACACACAAGTATTAGGAATAGCAGAGGAAAAAAACAGAAATATTAAGGCACAAATAGATTATGATATTTCAAAAAGTTCAGACCTAGTCAAGACTTTCAGAATTAATGGAGTAATAGTATCTAATCAAGAATTTGTTGGAAATATTAACTCAGTTTTTTTTGATACAGATGATATTTCAATAATTTCTGGCCCGCCTCTTATTAGGCGAAAATATTTAAACATATTGCTTAGCCAAATCAATAATGATCATGTAAAAAACCTACAAAGATATCAAAAAGTACTATTTCAAAGAAATAGTCTACTAAAAAATATCAAGGACGGAAAAAGCAACGAAAAAGAAATTGAATTTTGGGATAATAGGCTATCTGAAGAAGCAGCAAATATTTTTTTTGAAAGAAATAAAATAATAAAAACTATTAGAAAAAGCAGCAATGAATTTGCTAAAAATTTTAATGAAAAAATTGATCTAAATATTAAATATTTACCCAAAATGGGAAGAAATATTGAAAATAAATTTCTTGAGGACGAACCAAGTATTGATGAGATAAAACTAATATTTTACGAATCATTGAAAAAAACCCATCTAAGAGATATTGACCAGAGAATAACTACTATAGGTCCTCACAGAGATGATTTTGACATAGTTTTCAATGATGCCCCAGCTTCAATCACTGCTTCTAGAGGTCAATCAAGAATAATATCGCTATCTTTAAAATTATCTGAAGCAAAAGAAATAAGAAATATTACAAAAAGAAAGCCTGTTTTAATTTTGGATGATATTTTTTCAGAATTGGATGAAAAAATGAGAGAAAAAGTTGTAACTGAAATTTTAGATTTTGATCAAATTTTACTATCAACAGCAGATATTTCTTTGATAGACAAAAAAAATATAAAAGACGGTAAATATTTTTCAATAAATGAAGGAATTATAAAAGCTGACTAAGCTTTTACTCTTTATCTAACTCAAATGTCGAGTGTAAAGCATTAACTGCAGATTTAACATCATTTTCACTTATAAGACATGTAATTCTTATTTCAGATGTTGTGATCATTTCTATATTTATTTTTTCATTTCCTAGAGCATTAAACATTTCTGTTGCATAGCCTGGAGCATTTTGCATTCCCGTCCCTACAAGACTAATTTTTGCAAATCCACTACCTTTTATGATATCTTCAAAATCAAGATTTATTTGATCCATTAAAATATCATATGCTCTTTGCAAGTCATCGTCTGAAACAGAAAAAGAAAAGTCAATAAAACCATCCATAGGAATATTTTGGACAATAACATCTATGCTTATAGATTGATCGGATAAAGGTTTCAATATAGATGCAGCTGTACCTGGTATATTTTTTATTTTTTTTACAGTTATCTTTGATACTTTTTTATCAATCGCTATTCCTGTAACAGTTTTGTTGTTCTCCATATTATCTCCTTTTACAATAAGTGTTCCCTTAGTTTTAGAAAATGTTCCTGCAACATACACAGGGACATCATAAACAGATGCTAGTTCAATAGATCTTGGATGCATCTTTGCACCTAAAACAGCCATTTCAAGCATATCTTCATAGTTAATAAAATTTATTTTCCTAGCAGTTGAAACAATCCTTGGGTCAGTAGTATAAATACCTTCTACATCAGTAAAAATTTCACACACATCTGCTTTCAATGCCGCTGCTAAAGCTACTGCTGTCGTATCAGACCCTCCTCTGCCAAGAGTAGTAATATCTCCTTCGGTATTTATTCCTTGAAATCCAGCTATAATCAAAATTTTATTTTTATTGATTTCATTCAACATTCTTTCAGTGTTAATATCAGATATTCTTGCTGAACCATGAATTTGGTCCGTAAAAATTCCTGCCTGAGGACCTGAAAGGCTAATTACCTCTTCTCCTAAAGACTTAATAGACATAGCAAGCAAGGTAGCTGAAACAAGCTCTCCTGTTGAAAGCAATGTATCTTTCTCTCTTAAGTCTGGTTCAGTTTGGTTAAATGTAACCTTTTCAGACATCTCAACCAATTCATCTGTGGTTTTACCCATAGCAGACACTACAACGACTGGAAAAAATCCTTCAGATTTTTTTTCAACTACTTTTTTGGCGATCAGTTTTAGCTTGTCTACATCACCTATGGAAGTCCCACCATATTTTTGTACAACAATATTATTTTTCAAGAACATATGCTCCTTTTTCAGAAATAGAAGAAATTATCCCATTTCCTGGAAGATTAAGCTTATTCGCAGCATCTAACATCTCATAATTTATAGTAAGCTCTTTTCCTAGAGTAATAGCTGAAATAGTAGGACCTGAACCAGATAGATAAGTTGATATTGCACCTGCATTCATGGCTGCATTACTAATAGTTGAAAATCCTTTAATTTCAGGAGTTCTATACTGTTCATGAAGCTTATCCTGAAATGCATATTTTAGAAGAGCAAAATCATTTGTATTTAGAGAGTTAACTAATAATGCAGAACGAGTAATATTATAAACTGCATCTTCTCTTGAAATTGTGTTTGGTAAAGCAGCCCTTGATTCACTTGTAAGAATTTTTTGATCAGAAACAAATGAAACAATTTTTAAGTTTTTATCAAATTTTATGTTGCTAATATACCATTTTTCTAAATCCTTAAATCCTAATGTTATTCCACCATATAAAGCAGGGCCAACATTGTCAGGATGACCCTCAATGTCAGAAGCTATTTGAAAAATATCATCATTATCTAAATCAATATTATGAACTGAATATGCCAATAAAATACCCGCTATTACAGCGGAAGAACTACTTCCTAGGCCTCCAGAAGTTGGTATTGAATTTTGGCATTTTAGTGAAACTTCTATTTCTTTTTCACCTAAAATATTCGTTGTATGTACATAGGACCTATAAATCAGATTTTCTTTTGTGGTATTCAAAGTTTCAGATCCAAATCCAATATTTTCAATATTGAACTTTGATTTTCTAAAATTAATCTCATTCCAAACATTTAAGCATGCTCCAATAACATCAAATCCCGAACCTAAATTCGCAGATGATGCAGGAACCATAATTGTATTTAAGTTCTTCATAAAAATCTAAGACCTTAGTTGTCCCTCTCCTGTTACCACCCATTTATAGGTCATTAAATCATTTATACCCATTGGGCCTCTAGCATGTAATTTATCTGTTGAAACAGCAACTTCAGCTCCTAAGCCTAGTTCAAATCCATCGTTGAATCTAGTAGATGTATTATGAAAAACTGCAGATGCATCTACTCTGTCCAAAAAATATTTTGCTTGTTTTTCATCATTAGTTATTATTGCTTCAGAATGCTTTGAGCCAAATTTTTCTATATGACTAATAGCTTCATCAATATTTTTTACAGTTTTTATGCTAACAATTAAATCAAGAAACTCTTCTCCAAAATCAGATTTTGAAGCTAATTTAATTTTTGATTTTTCATTAAATTTTTCATACGAATATTTATCTGCCCTTATTTCAACTTTTTTTTCTAAAAATAAATTAAATAAAGGATTTATAATATCTAAAGATTCATTGTGAATAATTATAGTATCTAATGCATTGCAAACTGAAGTATTTTGAGTTTTTGCATTATCAAGAACACTTAATGCTAACTTCGTGTCAATTTTACTATCAATAAATGTATGGCAAACTCCCACTCCTCCTGTAATTGATGGCATTTTTGCTTTTTGATTCACTAAATTTACAAGAGAAGAAGATCCTCTAGGTATAAGCAAATCAATATATTTATCCATTGATAAAATAATATCTACTGCTTTTCTATCAGTAAAATCTAAAAAATACATTGATTTCTCAGGCAATCCCGCCTCTTTCATAGATTCAGAAACAAGTTCAAAAAGAGCTAAATTGGTCTTTATACAATCACTTCCTCCTCTCATAACCAAGCCGTTACCAGACTTAATTGCTAAAGATGCAATTTCTATAACTACATTTGGCCTGCTTTCAAAAATAACACCTAGAACTCCTAAAGGAACCCTAACTTTCTTTACTACAAGTCCATTGTCTCTTATATTGGAGTCTATTACTTCTAAGACAGTATCATCTAAATTTGATACATTTTCCAAAGAATCAACCATTCTAGAAATCGTAGAATCAGTAATTTTCATTCTTTCTATAACATGGTTTTCAATTCCATTTATAGATGCATTTTTTAATTCATTAGAATTTATTTCAATAATTTTTGCACTATTTGAAATAAGCTTAGAAGACAATATGCTAAGGCATAATTTTCTTTTTTCAGAATCAATTAATGATAAATCTGAAGAAAATTTCTTTACCTCTATTAATTTTTTTTCTAATTTTTCTAACATATGCTTTAAATTGTTATAACTAAGTTGTTTCTATGAATTATTTCTGAACCAAAATTTTTACCAACAGTGTTAATTATATCCTTGGTTTTCATACCTTTAATTTTACTTATTTCTACGGAAGAATAATTAGCTATGCCCCAACCTATAATTTTTTTTTCTAAGTTTTTTAATCCAATAATATCCCCTCTATCAAAATTTCCTGAAACGTCTAAAATCCCTGCTGGTAGCAAGCTTGAATTTTCAATTGCTTTAATTGCACCTTCATCTAAAATTACTTCTCCTTTTGAAGAAGAATAACCTGTCATTAACCATCTTTTCCTAGATTCTTTAAGAGATTCTTTAGCAACAAATTTTGTACCAATATCATCTCCAGAAATTATTCTAAGTATTACATTTTTTTCATATCCAGGTGCAATGAACATATCTATACCTGAATTTATAGCAATATTCGCAGCTTGAATTTTTGATGCCATTCCGCCAGATCCTACTTTGTCAGATGGGCCTTTTGCATAACTTATTATATCCTCAGAGATACTGTCAACTATTTTGATTTTTTTTGCATTTTTATCAAAGTTTGGATCTGATGTATAAAGAGCATCAATTGTACCAAGTAAGATCAAAACATCAGCATCAACTGCGTTTGCAACCATAGCAGATAATCGGTCATTGTCCCCATATGCCTTGTCTTCTAATTCATCTGTAGAGACAACATCATTTTCATTGATTATTGGAATTATGTCCACGCTTAATAATTCGTTAAGAGTATTTCTAATGTTTAGATAACCAGACCTATTTTCAAAATCTTCTCGTGAAAGTAACCCCTGAGAAATTCCTTTTAAATTATTTGAAAAGTATTTTTCATACGCTTTCATAAGTAAAGGCTGTCCTATTGAAGCTAAAACTTGCTTTTGAACAAGGTGCGAATCATTAAATTTTATATCTTTATTCAAAATACCTAAGTATTGCCTACCTGCAGCTACAGCTCCTGAAGAAACTACAATAACCTGAAAACCTTTATCATGTATAGCAGAAATTTGATTACATAAATCTTCAATTACAGAATCATTTAATATATTTTCATTTTCTGTAATTAGGTTACTTCCAATTTTTATTATTATTCTTTTCTTATCTATATTTGTCATTAAAGTATCAATTCATATCTTTTTTATTAAACAAAAAAATAATTTTCTAATAAAATATATTTTATCTGATTATGAAATCGAATCATTTGATAGAGATTCACGAGTTTTTACTTAATAACCCCGCATTTTCAAATGTGGTTAGTGATTTGCGTAAAAAAACACCTCAAAAACTACTATCAAGTAAATCAAGCTATGGTTACATAATTTCAACACTTAGTAAATTATTTAATGTCCCAACAATAGTTATCACATCAAATCCAGAAGAATCAATAGAAATTCTAGACAGCATTAACTTTTGGAGTAGCACGACTTCAAATTTAAATTTCTCTGAAAGAAACGAAATTTTTCTAGAAAAATACAAACCCGATAACAAAAGTATAAAAGATAGGATGAGATGCTTGGAAGGATTATTTACAGGTGAATTTCAAAAGAAAACACCTATTATCTGTACATCTATCCAATCTCTAAGCACTAAAACTCTTTCCATAGATAACTTTGAAAAACTTTCAATGAATCTAAAAATAGGAGATAAAATAAGTCAAAAAGATTTTATAGATTCATTGATAAGAGCTGGATATATAAATGCTTCTATAGTTGAATCAGTTGGACAATTTGCAAAAAGAGGCGATATTGTTGATTTATTTTGTCTATCTGAGCAAAATCCCATTAGAATTGACTTTTTTTATGATGAAATTGAAAGCATAAAGATATTTGAAACATCATCTCAAAAATCTTACAAAAATATAAATAATATTATAATATCTCCTGTTCAAGAAACAAATGTTTTCCAAGATTTAACAAAAATAAAAAATAGTAACAGAATTTTTTTTGATGATATTGAAATAAAAGAAGAAGAAAAAATAATAGAAAATTTTGAATCGATTAGAAGAAGAGAAAGCGATGAATTGATTAACTTTTATTCAGGTTTTTTTGATAATGGGTCATTATTTGATTATATGAAAAATGAAACACTGATAGTAAAAATTGAAACCCACAATGTTGATTTAGAATTAAATATTATAGATAAAAAAAGAAACGAAAACTACTTATATAAGATTGATCAAAAAGTTGTAAAAAAAAGGTTTCCTATACCTTATATGACTAAAAATGAAGTCCTGAAATGTTTATTAGCTAAAAAAACTACCATAGAACTTAATCAAAGAGAGACTGAGGGGGAAAAATCAAAAAATATAGACTTTGTAATTCCAAAAATATTTGATTTTAAAAAAGATAATATATTTAGATATATTGATTCAAAAAATAAAAACGAAAAAATAATAATTTCAACAGATTACCCTTCAAGAATAAAAGAGATTATTGGTTCAGATAAAACAAAAATTTTTAGTAATATAGAAACATTTTCAAAAGATAAAATAAATATCGTTTCAAAAAACGCAGGTGAAGGATTCAGGATCAGGAGTAAAAATGAGTCATTATTGCTATTAACTGATAAAGAGATTTTTGGGAGAAAGAAAAAAAGAGTATTCAAATCATATTCTAATAATATGCCATCCAGTATTTCATCAGAACCATTTAAATTAAATGATTATGTGGTGCATATAGATCACGGAATTGGAAAATTTACAGGAACCATACAGATTGGTACTTCTGATAAAGAATTTATTGTTTTAGAGTATAAAAATGAAGATAAGTTGTATGTACCTTCGGATCAAATTGATCGAATTCAGATATATAAATCTTTTCAAAAAAATGAACCTACTCTTGACACTTTAGGATCTAACAAATGGATTAAAACCAGGATCAAGGTAAAGAAATCTATCGAAATACTTGCAGGAGAGTTGCTTCAAATCTATGCAGCTAGAGAGAATATCAAAGGAAAAAGTTATAAAAAAAGTACAGATTGGTACAAAGTCTTGGAAGAGTCTTTTGAGTTTGATGAGACTCCAGATCAAAGAAAATCTATTGAAGAAATAAATCAAGACCTAGTATCAAATAATCCAATGGATAGATTACTGTGTGGAGATGTTGGGTTTGGAAAAACAGAAGTAGCCCTTAGAGCTGCTTTCAAAGTAGTAGAAAATGGTTATCAAGTTGCAATCCTTGTACCAACAACAGTTTTAGCCCTTCAGCACTATAAAACTTTTAAGGAAAGGTTTGAGCCTTTTCCTATAAAGATAGAATATATGTCTCGATTTGTTTCAAACAAAAAAAATAATGAGATATTAAATAATTTAAATATTGGAAACGTAGATATAGTTATTGGAACTCATAAGTTACTAAACGAAAAAATTGATTTTAATAAATTAGGTTTACTAATAATAGATGAAGAGCATAAATTTGGAGTTGAACAAAAAGAAAAAATAAAGAAGAGAGAGATTGATATTGATATCTTAAGTCTAAGTGCTACTCCAATCCCAAGAACTTTAAGTTTAGCTCTAAATGGAGTAAGAGACCTAAGTGTGATAAATACTCCTCCTGAGAATAGGATTCCTGTAAATAATTATCTATCAGTTTATTCGGATGCTCTTATTCGAGAAGGAATATTAAGAGAAATGGAGAGAAAAGGACAAGTCTTTTTTGTAAATAATGAAATCTTCAATATAGAAATTATAGCCAAACAAATAAAGACAATCGTACCTGAAGCAAAAATAGAGATTGCTCACGGTCAAATGGATAAAAAGAAACTAGAAACAATTATTACAAACTTCATGGAAAATAAATTTGACGTACTTGTTTGCACAACAATTATTGAATCTGGGATTGATATGCCAAATGTTAATACATTGTTTATAAATAATTCACATAAATTTGGCTTATCTCAACTTTATCAAATGAGAGGGAGAATAGGGAGAAGTGAAAAAAGTTCACATGCTTATTTTCTTCTTCCAAAAGATTCCAGGATAAATGATTTATCTGAGCAAAGATTGAACGCATTAATAAATACAGCTGAGTTTGGAAGTGGATACGATATAGCACTAAGAGATCTAGAAATCAGAGGCGCAGGAAATATCTTAGGGAAGGAACAAAGTGGAAATATTAGTTCAATTGGACTTGAACTATACAATTCTTTATTAGAATCAGCTATAGATTCTCTAAAAAATGGAAACGAAGAAGCTTTAGGTTTTTTTCTGATTAATACAGTGGACATTGATATAGATTCAAGAATCCCTGAAGAATATATAGACGACATTAAAATAAGACTTAATTTGTACATGCGTTTATCTAAAATTAGAGAAACAAGTAATTTAATTGAAATCAAGAAAGAGATTGAGGATAGATTTGGAGAGATACCTGTTGAATTAGATAGGCTAATTATAATAACCAGAATAAAAATTCTATGCCATAAATCAAAAAATATTATTTCAATTACAGGAAACAAAGATAAGGTAACAATAAAATTTAAGGACAGCCTTCTTGATATAAAAGTTTTTCTTGAAAATAATATAGATGAAAATATAGATATCAAATCAAAAACTATGTTGTTTATACCTGAGGATTCTGAAAAGGTTTTAGAAGAGACAGAAGTATTGATAAAAAAAATGATAAACATTCAAAATGAAATAATTGAAAAATTTAAAAATATTTCAAACTAATTAGACAATAAAAAGGGAAAAAATGAAACTAACTAATCCAGAAATCATAAAATCAATAACAAGTTCATGGAATGGAGATAGAGATAAGAATTTAAGGCCCTTAGTTCCAAAAGATCTCATTGAAAGAATGAAATTAGTAACTACTGAAGAGGCTTGGGGAACATGCAGAAAAAATGGATATCATTTTCAATTTGCAGGAAATTGGAATAACTTGCACCCAGACAGAGTAATTGTAGGAAGAGCCGTAACATGCCGATGGGTACCAAAAAGACCTGATCTCAATGAAGCAATTGAAAAACAAGGAAAAGAGGAAAAAAGAATAGGTTTCCAAAATTCTTGGGTTATTGATGAATTAGTAAATGATGATTTAATAGTTGTGGACTTATTTGGAAAAGTATTTGATGGAACTTTTGCAGGAGACAATCTAACCACGGCAATTAAATCGAAAACAGGAACTGGAATGGTAATAGATGGAGGAATCAGAGACACTCAAAGAATTTATGAAATGGAAGATTTCAATGCTTTCGTTAGAGGGTTTGACCCAAGTGCAATCAATGACGTTAGTATGCCTGAAATAAATGGTATTATCAGAATTGGGGAAGCGACATGTATTCCTGGAGATGTAGTTTTAGGAACAAAGTCAGGAGTTATCTTTATTCCACCGCATTTAGTAGAGGAGGTAGTTTTATCGTCTGAGAATGTAAGGTTAAAAGATGAATTTGGGCAACAAAGGATTATGGAAGGAAAATATACTCCAGGAGAGGTAGATAGAGAGTTTTCTGATGAAATGAACAGGGATTTTGAAAATTGGAAAAAAAATAGAAAGTAGTAAATCATGTCAAATAATATTAAATCATATTCCAATCCTGCAGATCTAAAAATTACTGATATGAGAATATCAGTAATTGGAGACGGAGGATGGCGATGGCCAATCATAAAAATTTACACTAATCAAGACATAGTTGGTCTTGGAGAAGTAAGAGACGGAGCATCGGCTAGATATGCATTATCTTTAAAAAGCAAAATTCTTGGAGAAAATCCTTGTGATATCGATAAAATTTTCCAAAAAATTAAACAGTTTGGAGGGCATGGAAGGCTAGCTGGAGGTGTTTGCGGTGTAGAAATGGCATTATGTGATTTAGCAGGTAAAGCATATGGAGTCCCTGCATATATGCTTGCTGGAGGAAAATATAGAGACAAAATAAAAGTTTATGCAGATACTCCATTAAAAAAAGATCCTGTTGAAATGGGAAATGCTCTCAAAAAAAGAATGGAAAATGGGTTCGAATTCTTAAAAATGGATATAGGGCTATGGATAGCATCAGAATTTAAGAATGGGGTAGTAAATAAAAATCTTATTGATGAGACCGCCAATGTTATGCATCCATTTACAGGTATTCAAGTAACTGATTATGGGATTTCAAAAATGGAAGAATATGTAAAAACAGTTAGAGAAATAATTGGCTATGAAATACCTTTAGCTTCAGATCATTTTGGTCATATGGGAGTCGAAAATGCTATCAGGATAGGCAAGGCTTTAGATAAATTTACATTGGCTTGGTATGAAGATATGATCCCATGGCAATTAGTGGATCAGTGGAAGATGTTAAAAAACAGAGTCGATACACCTGTATGTACAGGCGAAGACATTTACTGCAAAGAAGGATTTGAGCCTTTAGTCGAAGCGCGGGCCATTTCAGTTGCACACCCAGATTTAGCAACTTCAGGCGGTATATTAGAAACAAAAAAAATTGGAGATTATTGTAGAGATGCAGGCATTCCAATTGCTTTGCATCAAGCAGGATCACCAATCGTTGCTATGGCAAATGTACATTGTGCAGCCACAATAGAAAATTTCATTGCATTAGAAATGCATTCTGTAGATAACCCTTGGTGGAATGATATAGTTTCATTAGTTGGGCAAGAAGGGCCGATGATAAAAGATGGATATGTAAATATAACAGATGCTCCTGGATTAGGAATAGAGTTAAATGAAGAGGCTGTAAAAGAGCATCTTGCCAAGGCTTCAGAAGGAGTTCATGAAGGGGAAAACAAGTTTTCAATATATCCTAAAGGAGCATTTAATGAAACTTCAGAATGGGATGACTTAGATTCTCATGATCGCACTTGGAGCTAGAAGAATGCAGATTACAAATTTGTATATGATAAAATTATATTGAGCCGACTACTAGAAAAGATTTTCTAGTACAGGATATTTGACCCTCTATAAAACATTTTCTCTAATCCACTTTAGATTATGCTTTGAGGGTCATTTTTTTTGGTTCTGAGATACAATAATTAAGTGCTATTATTTATATACGGAACTTGTAAGTAGTAGCACGTTTTTATTACACTTCTAAAGCGGAAATTTAAATATTTATTAATTTACATATTCGCAACAGTAATTTGTTATTTCATAAATTTTTAATTTGAACGAACTATTTTTGGGAACCTCAAAAATATCTCCGCTTTTTATACTTATCCATTCAGATTTATTAGGAAGCAACACATCGAGTTTTCCTGACATTATTTCCATGATTTCTTTTTGGTCTGTACCAAACTCATATTCCCCTTTTAGCATTACGCCTAAGGTTTTTTTTGAACCATCAGAAAAATATATTGATGTACTTATTACTTTTCCTTCAAAATATATATTGGCTTCTTTTTGAACGCTCACATTAGGAATCAATTCACTCATAATAATCCTTTTCAAGATATATACAAAAATTCTATCAATTAAACATTAAAAATATAATTCTTCTAAAGGTTTAAGATGATTTTTGGTATCCTTTTTTATGGAAAATTAGAAAACAGGCAAATTATGTAGCTATCAATAGATTCTGGCTGGAATATTAATAGCTACCTTTCAAGTTTATCAATTATTTAGTAAGAAACCATGATGCAAAGATAACTAATATCATCATTGAGGTCATAACAAATAAAGCTGTAGCTATAAATTTATTCATGTATTTAGCTCTATGTCTACACTATAAAGATATTCAAGAGCTAAAGCGAAGCTCTGAATCTGATGTGATTGTCCTAAAGAAACAAGCATTTCACCTTTCTTTATAGTTTGAGGCGGTACCTTTGAAGAAAAATCAATTCCTCTTTTATCACACTTAATTTGAATTTCTTCAATTACTGAATTGAGTTTATTTACTGCTTCTGAATAGAATTCATAACTAGATTTATTCATATAGAAATTATGTATCAATTAGAGCAATTATTCAAATGCATTACTTCAGGTTTATTTAAATTTGAAATAACATTCCAACTCATCTGCTGTTTGAAAATCTTATAATTACGTAATTTATATCAATAGATATATCTATCTCTTTGTAATATTTTATTATTAAGTCATAAGAGAATGATCGGAGAGAATGTGGTATCAGATAAAAATTTAAATGTCTCATTTTTAGACATTATTGAAGGAAGTTCAGAAGCGACATATAAAATTCAAACGCATGCGGATGGTCCTTCTGGAAGTATTCCTTTTACACCAGAAATATTAATTAATGAACCTAGTGGTAACCATTTTGGGTTAACTCAAAATGCTGGAATGGGATGGAATCCAAGTGAATTGCTAAGAAAGCAATTTTTAATTCTTTCTACTAGCGGAGGATTAAAAAATAAAGACGGAGAGCCAATAGCATTAGGTTTTCATACAGGTCATTGGGAATTATCATCTTTAGTTGAAAATGCAGCAAACACCATAAATGAAATGGGAGGATTGCCTTTTTCAGCATATTGTTCTGATCCTTGTGATGGACGAACCCAAGGAACGACTGGGATGTTTGATTCTTTACCATACAGAAATGATGCGGCAAAGGTATTTAGAAGAATAGCAAGATCTTTGCCTACTGCAAAAGCTGTTATGGGAATAGCGTCATGTGACAAAGGCTTACCTGCAATGATGATGGCTCTAGCTGGTATGAAAAATAAACCTTCAATAATAGTGCCCGGGGGATCAACTTTAGCTCCCAAAAACGGTGAAGATGCAGGAAAAATTCAATCTATTGGAGCAAGATTTGCTCAAGGTGAAATCTCTCTCGAATATGCTCAAGATATGGGTTGTAGAGCTTGTGCCTCACCAGGAGGAGGTTGTCAGTTTTTAGGAACAGCAGGAACTTCTCAAGTTATAGCTGAATCTCTAGGAATCGCATTAACTCATTCTGCTTGCACTCCAAGTGGTACTCCTGCTTGGACCAATAATGCAAAAAGATCTGCAAAGGCTTTGATGAATTTAGAAAATAAAAATATAACTATTGATCAAATACTTACCGACAAAGCATTTGAAAATGCTATGGTGCTTCATGCAGCATGTGGAGGGTCAACAAATCTATTGCTTCATTTACCTGCTATTGCCCATGCAGTAGGAAGAAAAAGAATGAACGTTGAAGATTGGGCAAGAGTTAATAGTTACGTTCCAAGGTTAGTTGATGTTCTGCCTAATGGCCCTGTTGGACATCCTACTGCACAATTTTATGCAGCAGGAGGCGTACCAGAAGTAATGTTGAACTTAAAAAAATTAGGCTTATTAAATTTAGATGTACTTACTGCAACAGGAAAAACATTAAGGGAAAACTTAGAATGGTGGGAGGAATCAGATAGAAGAAAATATGTAAGAAATTTCCTTTCTGAAAATGATAAAGTTGATCCTAATAATGTAATAATGAGTAAATCTAATGCAACTCTAAAAGGCCTTACTTCAACAGTAACTTTTCCATTAGGAAATATTGCTCCCGAAGGATCAGTAATTAAGTCTACGGCTATTGATCCTGAGGTAATTGATGATGATGGAGTTTATAGAAATACTGGTTATGCAAGAGTTTTTAACTCTGAAAATGATGCTATGAGATCCATAAAATCTACAGGTCCAGATAAATTGAAAAGAGGCGAAATACTAGTAATAATTTGTGGGGGACCTAACGGAACAGGAATGGAAGAGACATACCAAATTACAGCTGCTTTAAAACACTTATCATATGGTAAAGAAATAGCCTTACTTACTGATGCAAGATTTTCTGGAGTTTCAACAGGAGCATGTATTGGTCATATTGGGCCTGAAGCTCTTGCAGGTGGTCCTATTGGATTACTTAAAGAAGGAGATTTGATAGAGATAATTATTGATACAAAGAAATTAATAGGTTCAATTAATCTAGTCGGAGAAGATGGTGAAAATAAAGGAAAAGATTGGGGAGATAAAGAGTTTAGTCAAAGAGACGCATCTTTAGAAATTAAAGCTAACAAAAATTTACCTGACGACACGAGATTATGGGCAGCTTTACAGGATGTTAGCGGAGGAACTTGGGGTGGATGTGTTTATGATGTCGATAAAATTATAGAAACACTTAAAGCAGGAAAAGAAGCACTTAGGAAAAAATAAAATGTCAGTAAAAATTATACCTGTAGATAAATCAAATGTTTTTGAATGGCGTAAGTCCGTAAGAACTGTATTTGGAGACATCCCTAACAAAGATGTTGTAAAAAGAATGGTCAATGACAGGTTTATGATTGATTTTGATAATTGGAATGAACCAAGTGATAGATTATTAGCTGCATTCGATACAGAGATAGGTAAAATTGTAGGAACAGGAGGAGCAGATAATTATTCCATGACTATTCCAGGCGGAAATAGTTTAAGCATGGCAGGCATAGCTTTTATGGGTACCCTGCCAACTCATAAACGAAAAGGTATTTTTTCTTCTATGATGAAAAAACTTCATTCACAAGCAAAAGAAAGAGGAGATTCAATATCAGGTTTATGGGCATCTCAATCATTGCTTTACAGTAGATTTGGATACGGCCTTGCAACAATCAGAGAAGACTGGTCAATAAATTCAAACCATTCCAATTTATCAAAACCAAAAAATGATTCAATTAGATTTGAATTAGTAGATAAAAATACAGCATTAAAGGAAATTCCAAAAATTTATGACATATTTAGTAAATGTCAAAATGGCGCAACTGATAGGACTCAAGGATATTGGAATTACATGCTTTATGAAGATGACCAAACAATGTATAACAAATCCGGAAACAGTGGTTTCTTTTTTGTAATAGCCTACAAAGATAATAAACCTTCAGGGTATGCATTTTATAATTTTGATAAAGAATCTGGAGTTGCCCACGAAGATGATAAAGGGACGCTAAGAGTTGAAGAGATAATATCAATAGACAGAGAAACTAATAACGCTTTATGGCACTATATTTTTGGTGTCGAATTAGTTGAAGAAATCACTTTTAATAGAAGAGCTCCAAGTGATCCTCTTTACTTGATGTTGGAAAACCCAAGAAAATTAAAAAGAGATACCATTGATGGATTATGGGTCAGGATAATTGATCCTATAAAAATGCTTGAAAGTAGGACGTATAACTATAAAGGGAATATGACAATTAGTATTACAGGTCAAAATCAACAGGATATTGAAGGTACTTATTTAATTGAAACAGATGGCAATAACACTGAAGTAAAAAAAGTAAAAAAGAAACCAGATATTTTTATGAGACCTTCAGATCTAAGTTCAATATACTTTGGAGGAACTTCTCCTGGTGAACATTTTCAAGCAGGAAATATAGACGTAGAAAATCATAACTCTCTCAGAGAATTAACAAAAATGTTTTTCGTAGAACAAAAACCATGGTGCAATACAGACTTTTAATAAAAAATAATGAATAAATATAAATTTAAAATAGACGGAATGACCTGCGAAGGATGTGTTTCTACAATTAAAACAAAACTTGAGCTAGAAGATAATATTTCTGAAGCTATTGTTACTTTGGAAGATGGAAGCTTGGTAGTCGTTTCTATTAAAGATTACGAAATTGCAGAACTTAATAAGATATTAAGTCCTGTAGGAGACTATACAGTTTCAAAAAATTCAACAAAAGGAAAAAATATAATTATAAGTTACTTTAGTACTTACAAACCAATTTTTATAACTTTAGGGCTTGTCCTTTTACTAACTGTAATTTCATTTAACAATTCTGAAAATACAATTAATGGATTCATGAGATTTTTTATGGGATTCTTTTTCATTATTTTTTCTTTTTTGAAATTACAAAATATTAAACAATTTGCTATTTCTTTTTCTAATTATGACCCAATTACAAAAAAGTTCTTTAGATTCGGAATAATATATCCTTTTATAGAATTAATTTTAGGTGTTTTTTTTCTATCAGGATCTTTCTTATTATTTTCTAATGTAGCAACATTGTTTATCCTAATTCCTCAAACTTTTGGGATATTTAATAAACTAAGAAATAATCAGAATGTTAATTGTGCTTGCCTAGGAACATCTTTCAATATTCCTCTATCAAATCTTACAATAATAGAAAATTTATCCATGTGTTTAATGGCGACATATTACATATCAAGAAATATAATTTAATTAAGGAGAAAAAAATGAGTAGATTGCAAATAATGTTATTAGAAATTGGTGCACTTTTAATAATTTCTTTTATAATAAGATTGATTTTAGGAAGCTTTGGAATAGAAGAAGGAATGGTATCAAGATGGCTTCCAATATTAGCTGCTTTGATAATTGTTTATTCAGCAAGGATCAAGCTAAGAAAAACTTTATTGGCAAAGAAGAAATTGAGTAATGACAACGAAAAATAAAACTAAACAAGAAGAAATTGCACACTTATTAAGAAGAGTTTGCTTTGGAGGATCAAGAGAAGAAATAGATTTCTTATCTGAAAAAAACTTTGAAGATGCTGTAGATTTCTTGCTAGATAATGAAGATAAAAATCCTGTTCCTAAAGACTTATTAAGACGATATCAAATAGATCTTTCTGACGTAAGAAGTGTAAATAGCTCAGGAGCTTTTTGGATGTACAGATTAGCTCATTCAAAGTTTCCTTTTGACGAAAAAATGGCATTATTTTGGCATAGATTATTCGCAACAGGGCAACACAAGCTTATTCAAGGAAAAGTAATGACATCTCAAGTAGAGATGTTCAGAGACCATGGATTAGGTAGTTTTGAAAATATTCTTATTCAATTATCTAAAGATCCTGCAATGATCATGTGGTTAGATAATCAAGATAATCATAAAACTAACATAAATGAAAATTATGGAAGAGAAATTTTAGAATTGTTTTCTATGGGTGTCGGATCTTACTCAGAACAAGATATAAAAGAATGTTCAAGAGCTTTCACAGGCTGGACAGTTGAAAACATGCCATACATGTCTATAAAGATGCGTAATAACACAGCAAGACCATATAATTACGTTGCATGGCAATTTAAGTTCGATCAAAATGATCATGATTTTGGTGAAAAAGAATTTTTAGGTGAAAAAGGTAATTTTAACGGGGAAGATGTAATAAAAATCATATGCAAACAAGAATCAACAGCAAGATATATAGCAAGACATTTATATCATTTTTTCATAAAAGATGAATTGCCTGTTCCTCAGTGGCCACATAAAAAACCATTAGACGAAGATGCTATCAATTTTATAGTTAAGTCCTACTTTAAACATTCCTATAATATCAAAGAAATTCTTAGAGATTTATTTAAGTCAAAATACTTTAGAAACGAACAGATAATTAACAATAGGATAAAAAGTCCAGCAGAATTAGTAGTTAATGCTGTAAGGTTATCAGGAGGATTTGAGATTCCTTCCGAAGAAGTTTACCAAGCAACTATTAGCTCAGGATTAATGGGGCAACCATTACTAAATCCTACTTCAGTCGAAGGATGGCAAGGCGGAGAAGAATGGATAAATACAGGATCTGTAGTAGAACGAATTAATTTTGCTGCTGATTTCTTAGGTAATACTGAAAAAAAAGTAATTAAAAATATTTTATCTAAAGACCCTAATAAAGAAAATATTTTAGAAATTTGCCTAGAAGAGTTAGGATATATTAACCTTCATTCAAGCACTATAGATGCTCTGTCAGATCATATAAATGACGATTCTATTGAGCTGAATAAAGAATCTGTTTCGATTATTATTAAATTAATCTCTTCTTCCAGAGAATTTCAAATGACATAATGAAAAAGCTTAACGAGAAAGTTAAAATTCAATATACCCATTCAGTAGGATTTACAGCAGATGTAGGAGGTAGAGGTTTTCATTTACCAAGAGACCTAGCTATAAATAGTAAAAACAAAGTATATGTTGTAAATAGAAGTGGTGCATTTCATACTGTAGGACTAAGAATTTCAATGCTAGATATTGAAAATAATTATTTTGGAGAATTTTCTAAATTTGGAAAAAATCCAGGTGAATTATATTGGCCTTGTTCATTAACATTCGACTCAAAAGACAATGTTTATGTTACCGATGAGTATACTCATACTGTTTCAATTTTCACGCCTGAAGGTGATTTTGTAAAACGCTGGGGGGTTAAGGGTGAAAAAGAAGGACAATTAAACTTTCCATCAGGAATAACTAGCGACGCAAATGATTTACTTTACATAACAGACAATTTAAATAATAGAGTTCAAGTTATGACTACAGAAGGTGATTTTGTTAAGACTTGGGGTAAAGAAGGTGATAAACCTGGTGAATTCGATAAACCATGGGGAATCAAAATCATAAATGAAAAAGTGCTCGTTGCCGATTGGCGAAATGATAGAATTCAAATATTTGATAAAGACGGAAATTTTTTAGATCAATTTGGTAAATCAGGAACAAAAGAGGGAGAGTTATTTAGACCTTCAGATGTTACTCAAGATGATAAAGGATTTTATTATGTTTGTGATTGGGGAAATCAAAAAATTCAAATTTATGATGAAAACTTTGATTATTGCGGTTTCTTAAGAGGGGAGTCAACTCTTTCAGAATGGGCAAAAGAATATATAAATGCAAATATGGATGAAAAAAAAGCAAGAGAATCATTTGTTCCAGTTATTCCAATAGATGAAGTTGAACCTCATGAAGAATCTGCAAGAATAGAGTCCTACTTTTGGGACCCAACCTCGGTAATAGTAGATAACAACCAAAATCTACTAATACTAGACTCAAATAGAAATAGAATTCAGGTATATAAGATAAATTAGGAGAAACTTATGATATCAAATGATGAAAAAGTACTAGTAACTATCCAGCTTTCTGGAGGGAATGACTATTTAAATTGTATCGTTCCATGGGAAAACCCTATATATAGAGACTCTAGAAAAAACATAATGTTAAAAGATGAAGAAATTATCCCATTAGATAATAAACTTGGACTAAATCCAGGTATGGGAATAATGAAAAAATTCTATGAAGAAGGCAACTTGGCTATTATTCATGGAGTTGGATATCCAACTCCAAACAGATCGCATTTTAGATCTATGGATATTTGGCACACAGCTGAACCAAACAAAGTTGGGTCAAAAGGATGGCTTGGCCAAGCAATAAAAGATATAGATCCAAGTGGAGATAATGTAGTAACTGCAGTTAATTTCAGTGAATATTTACCTAGAGCTTTAGTAGCTCCTGATGTCCCTGTTACTTCAGTTGGTGATATAGATAACTATGGACTCTTTACATCAATTTCAGATGAAGCAAACAAAACAAAAGCAATGGATACTTTTAAAAGATTCTACAGTCCTGTTATAGGAAACGACTTTACTATGAATTACTTAGGTAAAACAGGATTAGATGCTGCTAAAGGTATAGATATTATAAATGAAGCCCCAAAGCTTTATAAATCAAACATAGAATATCCAGATACAAACATAGCAAAGCAATTAAAAGGTGTAGCACAGGTCCATTTTGCAAATTTTGGTACTAGAATATTCTATGTAAACCATGGCGGATTCGATACTCATACAAATGAGGTTGTTTTACAAGAATATTTATGGCAACAACTTTCAGATGCATTGAGTTCTTTTTTTGAAGATTTGAAGGAACACAATAAAGGGAAAGAGGTATTAGTGTTTATTTTCTCTGAATTCGGAAGAAGAATTGATGATAATGGTACTGGTACAGATCATGGATCTGGAGGAGTATCTTTTTTAATTGGAGAAAGTGTAAAAGGTGGGCATTATAATGAATATCCTTCTTTAGATCCAAGCGAAAGAGTCGAAGGAGACCTTAAATTTAACTTTGATTTCAGAGGCCTATACTCTGATATTTTAGAAGACTGGCTATCCATTGAATCTAAAGAAATTGTTGGTGGGAATTTTGAAAAAATAAAGCCATTTATTTAAGAAGGTTCTTATGAAAAAAAACTTACTTTTCTTGATGGTTGACCAAATGCACGGCCAAGTACTAGATGAAAATAATTCATGCCTGACACCAAATTTGGATAAATTGGCAGAAAAAGGGGTTAAATTTAACAGGGCCCATACAGCAAATCCTGTTTGTTCACCAGCAAGAGCTAGCATAATGACAGGATTATTACCTCATAATCATGGTGTTACAACTGTTACACATACTGTTGACCAGGATCAGTCAAACTTAAGAACAGAAAAAGAGCATTGGGCTCAAAGACTCAGAGAAGATGGTTACAATACTGCTTATTACGGGAAATGGCACGTTGAAAGAACAAATAATCTAAAAGAGTTTGGATGGAATGAATACGAACTTCAGGATGGAGCTTCAACTGAGTATATTAATGCAAATAAAAAACATAAAGATAGTATAGATAAAAGTATGCCTCATCTATTTATAGATAACCCTCCTGGATACAAAAACACGCCTTTCTATGGGGTTTCAAATATGGATACTGAAGAAAGAGTTGTAGGGCTAGTATCCCAAAGAGCAAAAGAATTCATAAATAAAGAAAAGGGAGATAAACCTTGGGCTTGTTTTGCATCTGTAATAGAACCACACGATCCTTTTATATCTACTAAAAAGTTCTACGATATGTATGAAAATATTGAATTAGAATTGCCTAAGTCATTTAATGATGATTTCCATGACAAACCCAATATTTATAAAAGAGGTAAAAAAGTTTTTGAAAATATGACAAAACAAGATCATATAGAGTCAATAAGAAATTATTATGCAATGGTCACAGAAATAGATCATGAATATGGAAAGATAATAGATGTACTAGAAGAAAAAGGAGAATTAGACAATACTATTATTATTTTTACTTCAGATCATGGTGAAGCTTTATCATCACACGGTATATACGCTAAAAATCTATGTGCATTTGAAGAAATCTACCGAATACCTATGATTATTTCAGGGCCAGAAATAAAAAAAGATAAATTATCAAATGATTTGGTATCAAGTATGGATTTATGCCCTACAATACTAGATTTATTAGATCAAAAAGAAATAAGAAATATTGACTCAGAATCTTTCAAAAAAATTCTTTGTACTGATGAAGTTAACACCATAGATAAATCTTTTTCTGAGTATGATGGTACAAGACTTCAATTAAAGCAAAGAGTTTTATGGTACAAAAACTTAAAGTATATTTTTAATGGGTTTGATTATGATGAATTCTATGACCTAGAGTCTGATCCTGACGAAATAAACAATCTTATAAACTCAGAAAAACATAAGAAACAAAGAGAAATGATGGTCAAATTATATTGGGGAGAATTAAAAAAGAACGGCGACCATAGTATATATAATTTAGATAATAATCCTATTTTAAAAATTTTAGAAATAGGACCCAACGGATAAAAAATTGAAAAAAGTACTAATTACAGGAGCAAACGGATACGTTGCATCAAGAATAATACCTCATTTAGAAAAAAAATTTGAACTTACTTTAGTTGATATTGATTTTAATAAAGAGTTTAAATCAAGCAAAATAATACAAAACCTATCTGAATCTTCAATTTCAGAAATAGAAAAAACAGTAAAAGGTCATAATTCGATTATTCATTTAGCATACATAAGACCTGATAAAGAACGAGATCCTAATAACTTAGATAATGAAATAGGCTCTTTTGACCAAGAGAATAAAAATGTCATCATGGCAAATAAAATTTATAAAGCAGGATATAAAAACAATGTAGAAAGAATTATTGTTGCCTCATCTAATCATGCTGCAGATTGGTATGAACATAATGAGATCCATGAAAGGAAACTCGATATGGTAAATACCAAAATGATTCCATATTCTGATAATTTTTATGGATGGGCTAAAGCCTCATATGAACTTTTATCAATTCCTTACGCATCAGGAAAATTTGGCAGGAAAATGGAATTTATTCATGTAAGAATAGGATTTCCAAGAGAAATAGATGAAAAAATTCAAAACAATAAGTTTATAAGCAATAATAACGGGACAGGAATTCAAAATATAAAACGACATCTTGGAGCATATATCAGTCAAAGAGATCTAAGCGACCTGTTTGATAAAGCTGTATCTATAGAAAAAGTTGAGGGCAATTTAAATGATGTCCCATATTTA
Source organism: Chloroflexota bacterium (assembly GCA_002719295.1). Lineage (GTDB taxonomy): Bacteria > Chloroflexota > Dehalococcoidia > Lucifugimonadales > Lucifugimonadaceae > TMED-70. The sequence continues at coordinate 10,012 of PBHC01000012.1, read as the reverse complement.
GTTGTATATGGAGTTAGCGATAACACAAGAAGATTTTGGTCACTTGAATCAGCAAGAAAATATCTAAATTTCTATCCAAAAGATGATTCTGAAAAAAAATTTAACTCTTTTATAAAAAATTATGAAAATCTAGATGAGTGGGAAGGCAGACTCGGATAATTAGTCTTAGACTTTTGAATTATCATATTATAGAATTAAATATTGTTATGCCCAAGATGACATAACTTTTTTAAGATCAAGGAGATATGATGAAAAAAATAATAATTTTAGTCACTTCTGCATTATTTGTACTTACAGCTTGTTCTGGTGGAGGAGCAAAAATTGGTACTTTAATGGATGAAACTGGTGACTTAGGTGCTTATGGGCCTCCAATACAAAATGGTGTTGATTTGGCTGTAAGTTTAATTAACGATGCTGGTGGAGTTAATGGTGGAGATGTGACAGTTGTTCATGCTGATAGTGGAACAAGTCCAAATGTTGCTACAGAAGCAGCTGGAAAGCTGATTGAAATAGATAAAGTTGGAGGAATTGTTGGTTCTTTATCTAGTGGTGTAACAATGGCTGTTGCAGAAGCAAAAACAATTCCAGCAGGAATGGTAATGGTATCACCTGCCTCTACAAGCCCAGCAATTTCAGTTCTAGATGATAACGATACTGTGTTCAGAACAACTGTATCTGATGCTGCACAGGGAGTTGTTTTAGCTAGAATGGCGAAAAGATTAGGTTATGAACATTGTTCAACCATATATGTAAATAACCCTTATGGAGAAGGATTAAATAATATTTTTACTTCAACATTTGAGAGTGAAGGCGGACACTGTGAAGCCGAAGTGCCTCACGAGCAAGAACAGCCTTCTTATAAATCAGAAATAGATAAAGCTATTACAGATCATGAGCCGGATGTAATAATTGCAATGAGCTATCCAAAATCAGCTGCTGTTTACCTTAGAGAACTTATAGAAAGTGGTTACTCAGGAGACTTTATGTTTGTTGATGGAACTAAAAATCAAGAAATGTTTGATGAGCTAGGCGCTGACAAATTTGAAGGTATGTTTGGTACTGCACCTGGAGCACCTGATTCTGACGCTAAATCAACTTTTGCTTCTCTTTATGAGGCAAAATATGGTGAACTACCTACTAATCCATTTATTGGAGAAGGTTTTGATGGTGCTATTCTACTAGCATTAGCTATGGCTAAATCAGGGTCTGATACAGTTGATGGAGATTCTCTACGATTTGTAGCAAATGCACCAGGAGAAAAAGTTGGTCCTGGTGATATGGCTAAAGCATTAGAATTAATAAATGACGGAAAAGATATAGACTATGTTGGTGTTGCTGGAGATCAAGAAATTGATGCAAACGGTGATGTGAGCAATACTATTGAAGTATGGACTATAGAAAATGGAAAAGTGACTTCAACTGGAAGATTTGAATCACCATAGTAAAAGCTTTTATGAGTAATCCTTGCTATTTAGCAGGGATTACTCCATTAGGCTTATAAAGTTGAAATAAGATTATAATAAGCCCTACGAAAACAAACCTTAAGTTTGCGTCGCTCAAGAATCCTGGTAGAAATTGAGTAAAAGTCCAAATTCCCCACATTAAAAATGCGCCAAAAACAGCTCCTCTGTTATTACCGCTTCCGCCAACCATTAACATACTCCAAATGATAAAGGTCGCTAACATCGGTTCAAATGTGATAGGATCAATAAATCTTTTTCCATGAGTAAATAAAGCACCTCCAATACCCATTATTCCTGCTCCAAAAGCAAATGCTTCTACCTTAAACCTTAGAACATTTTTTCCACTTGAAATCATCGTGTTTTCATTATCTTTAATTCCTCTCAAAACTCTGCCCCAGGGAGAATTAGTAGCTCTTTCTGCTATAAGGTAAACTATACCCAATGTAATCATAACTAGTACAAAATAAATATAGTCATAATTACCTCTATCAATTAAATCAAACGGGCGCGGGATCGAATAAAGTCCTCTTGTACCATTTGCAAGCCATGACTCATTTACGAATATAATTCTTAAAGTTTCGGCTAGACCAAGTGTAACTAATGCTAAATAATCTTCTTTTAATCTAATAGTAATTAATGCCAGAGGAATCGCTACAATTACGCAAATCAAAGCAGATAAAATTAAAACCAAAGGAAACCAAAAATCTATGCCAATAATGGTTAGCTGAGATAAATTTCCTCCCCACAAATATTCTTCATATTTTTCTAGGCTTGGTGATGGGCTAGAAATTATAGCTGCCGTGTAAGATCCAAGTAAAAAGAAAGATGCAATACCTATGTTAAATAAACCAGTATGCCCCCAATGAATGTTAAGGCCTACTGAAAAAACAGAGTAAATTCCACTCATGATTAAGAAGCCAATCAAAAAATAAAGCACTGAATCCATTAGAATTGCCTACCCTTGCTACCTAAAATACCATTAGGCCTTAATAATAAAACAATCAATAAAACTATAAAATAAACAGCTGGTTTATAAGATGGATTAATCCAGCCTGTTGCAATTTCACCAGTAACTCCAATTAATAGACCGCCCATTAAAGCTCCAATAGGATTCCCTATACCACCAACTATAACTGCTGCAAATAATGGTATTAATATTTTCCATCCCATAACAGGAGTAATAATTGCCTGCTGCATACTTATCAGGATTCCTGAAGTGGCAGCTAATACTCCTCCTATAAACCATATATACAAAATAATTCTTTCTGTATTAATCCCCGTAATTCTAGCTAAATCAGGATTATCAGAAGTAGCTCTTATAGCTTTGCCTAATTTAGTTTTAAATAATACAAAATAAAACATTATTGCAATTAAGAAAGCTACAATAGCACAAAAAAACATGTCTGGAGGAATTTTTATTTTAAAAGGCAGATCCCAAAAAAGTTTAGATTCCCTCGGAAACCTAGTTGAATCTGTTCCCCATATAAATTGAATCACACCTCTCAATCCTACAGCCAAACCTAAAGAAGTTAATGCAATTGCAGCTGGAGCTGCTCCAAAATCTCTAAGTTTTTTGTATATCAACTTATCAAACAAAACTGCTAAAAATCCTATGAATACGACAGTAAAGGGAATAACTATCAATAATTCATACTTAAACGTAAAAGGGCCAACTGATGCGGATTGGTCACTATTAGGAAAGAAAAATAAAAGAAGAGCTAAGGCCACATATGACGACAATGTCATAAAATCTCCGTGTGCCATATTGGCAAATTTTAGGTTTCCGTAAATTAAGGAAAGGCCAATTGATCCTAAAGCATAAAGAGATCCTATCAAAATCCCATTAACAAAAAGCCATGGCTTTAAAAGGGATAAAATCAATATTACCCAAAATAAAACAACAATCGTTTTATTTTCAAAAATCAAATCAATATATTTCAAAATCTATCCTCCTAGATAAAGTTTGGATATTTCTTTATCTTTCAAAATTTTATCAGCACCATCTTCCATAACTTTTTCTCCAAAAGAAAAAACCACTCCAATGTCTGATATCTGTAATGCTTTTTTAGCATTTTGTTCGACCAGTAGAACAGATAAGTCAGAATTTTTTAATGAAGTTATATTATCCAATACTTCATCTACTATAATTGGAGACAATCCAGCAGTAGGTTCATCAAGCATAATTATTTTTGGATCAAGCATTAGAGCTCTAGATAAAGCAAGCATTTGCCTTTGCCCTCCTGATAAATTAGAAGAGGAGTCTTGTAATTTACTTTTTAAATCTGGAAACATTTCTAAAACTTTATCTAAATTTTTTTTATATTGTTCTCCAGTTAAAATATATCCTCCCATTTTAAGATTGTCCTCAACAGTTAATGAAGGAAAAATATTTTCTGATTGAGGAACATATCCTAATCCAATTTTTGAAAGTTCAAATGTACTCAAGTTTGTGACATTTTTACCATAAATCTCAATGTTGCCTTCAACTGGATTAATTATTCCTGAAATAGATTTTAGAAATGTAGATTTCCCGCATCCATTTGGACCAATTATAGTAGTTATAGACGATTCATAAATATCTAAATTTATATTTCTTATAATTATTTGTTCACCATAACCTGCAGAAATATTTTTAGCTTTTAATGAAATGTTATTTTTAGTCATTTTGGCTATAACCTAAATAAGAATTTAATACTTTTTGATTTTTTTGAATTTCTTTTGGGGGTCCCTTAACTAAGGTTTGTCCTTCTGCCATTACAATAACTTCATCTGAAATTGACATTATAAAGTCCATATTATGTTCAATAATCAAAAAGTCAATTTTTTGCTTTTTATTTATATCGAGAATCACCTTTGATAGATTTTTTATTAGAGTAGGATTAATTCCTGCGGCAGGCTCATCTAATAAAATCAATTTAGGCTTCATCATTAAAATCCGTCCTAGTTCTAATAATTTTTTTTGTCCTGTAGAAAGATTCTCTGCTTTTTCGTTCATAAGATGACTCAAACCAACTATTTCAAGATTTTTTTCAGCAAGTTCAATTGTCTTTTTTTCAAAATTTTTAGACTTAGATCTATTAATCCATCCAAATAATAAAGATTCTCCAGGATGATTCATTGGGGATACTAAAAGGTTGTCTAGAACCGACATTGTTTTTAATTCACCAGGTATTTGAAAAGTTCTTACGATGCCAATATCAACTGTTTTTTGGGGAGAGGAAAAGGAAATATCTTCATCTAAAAAATAAATAAATCCATCATCGATCTCTGAAAATCCTGTTATTAAGTTGAAAATAGTAGATTTTCCTGCACCATTTGGGCCAATTAAACCTGTTATTCGATTTGAATAAACCTCAAAATCAACTCCATTAACGGCTTTTACTCCTCCAAAATGCTTATGAACATTTTCGAGTTTCAAAAGAACTTCAGAACTCATAATTAATCTTCTGTTACCTCAGTTGTGCTACCACTAACAGTGATGGTTATGTGAGACATTGTTGTATTTTCTTTTGCCCCGTGCCAATGATTTTCTCCGGCATTAATTAAGACCATGTCACCTTTTGTAACGTTTAGTTCAACTTCTTCATTACAAACCATCCCTTCTCCTTCAGTAATAATTAATATTTGATCTCCAGAATGTATGTGAAATTTAGTTCTAGCTGACTTTGGAAAATTTACTATCGCAAAATTAAAATTATCACTATCTTCGTGTTCTAAAATTGACTGAGCATAAACAGTATCTGTAAATAAAGATTCGTTTCTTGCAATTTTTGGAACATCTTTGAATGTTACTTTTTTCATATCTTCTCCAAAATAATTTACTTGTAGATAGGTTATTATAGATTAATGAAATTTACATTATTAAATATTGAAGAAATTAAAATATACAGGAATAAAAAATGAAATCACATTACGGATCATGGGAATCTACAATTACTCCAGAAAAAATAACTGAAGGAGGATTAAGATTCAGTGAAATAAGATCAAGTGGATCTGATCTTTATTTTTTAGAAGGAAGACCAGAGGAGTCTGGACGATACGTAATAGTCAAGCAAGCATCTGATGGAAAGATATCAGATGTAATTCCAAAAGAATTCAATTCAAGAAATGCTGTTCATGAATACGGCGGAGGATCTTATGCAGTTGGGCAAAAAAATATTTATTTTACTAATTGGGATGATCAAAGAATATATAAAGTAAATGGCGAAAATGTTAATCCCATTACAAAAGAGCCTCCTTTTGAAAAATCTATTCGATATAGCGATTTAACTTTATCCATTGATGAAGAATGGTTGTTTTGTGTTAGAGAAACTCATTTTGAAAAAGAAGAAGCTAAAAATGAACTAGTTGCAATTTCTACAACAGAAAACAGTCAAATAGTTTTGTGCACAGGAAGAGATTTTTATTCATCTCCAAGAATAAATCCTACAAATAAAGAGATTTGCTGGTTGGAATGGGATCACCCTAATATGCCTTGGGATGGAACCGAACTATTTATAGCAAATTTTGATTTAGATGGTTTGTCAGAAATAAAGTTTATTGATGGATCGAAAAATATAAGTATTATTCAACCTGAATGGAGTGATTCAGGAGAATTAATATATATAAGCGATGAGTCTGGCTGGTGGAATTTAAAAAAATATTCAGAAAATACTAACTCTACAATATTAAACGAAAAATCCGATCATGGAGGTCCTTCTTGGCAATTTGGTTTCAGAACATATTTTGTCAAAGATAATAATATATATCTAAAAGGAATATCAAAAAATAAAAACAAAGGTTTAATTAGAAAAATAAGTATTTCAGGTCAAATACTTGAAACAAACGAAGTCTTTCATACATCTATAAATGACTTAACTCACCATAAAAATAAAGCTTTGTACATAGGAGCATCACCTGTTTCAAATAGTGAGATAGTATCTTATGATCTTATGAAAAAAAATGAAGAAAATATTAAGGAATCTAATCCTGTAAAAATAGATATCGAAGAAATTTCTATTCCTGAAGAAATCTCTTTTCCTACAACACAAAATGCAATTGCATATGGGTATTTTTACAAGCCTAAAAATAAAAATTTTCAAGGAGAATCTGAGGAAAAGCCTCCATTACTAGTAATAAGTCATGGAGGACCAACTTCTGCAACTAGCAATGCATTAAATTTATCTATTCAATATTGGACTAATAGAGGAATTGCTGTAGCTGACGTAAATTACAGAGGTTCAACTGGTTATGGAAAAAAATTCAGAGATTCATTAAAAGGAAACTGGGGTGTGTATGACACAGATGATTGTATAGCCGCCGTAGATCATCTTTCTGAAAAAGGGCTTGTAGATTCCTCAAGAGTAGCTATAAAAGGCGGGTCTGCTGGTGGATACACTACAATTAATGCTCTTACTTTCCATGATAGATTTGCAGTAGGTGCTACATACTACGGGATTGCTGATTTATCAGTATTTATAGATGATACCCATAAGTTTGAATCTAAATATCTTGAGTCATTAATTGGGAAATATCCTGAAGAAAAAGAGAAGTATTATGAAAGATCTGCGATAAATTTTACAGATCAACTTTCATGCCCAATGATAATATTCCAGGGAACAGAAGATAAGATAGTCCCTCCTTCTCAAGCAGAAATAATGGCACAAGGACTAAGAGACAAAAAAATTCCTTTTTCTTTAATAATGTATGAAGGAGAACAGCACGGGTTCCGTCAATCTAAAAATATAATTTCATCTTTAGAATCTGAGATTTATTTTTATAGTAAGGTTCTTGGGTTTAAACCTTTTGATAAATTAAAAGAAGTAGAAATTGAAAATTCAGAAAACTTAAAATAAAAATGTTAATTCTTATTCCTCCTAGTGAAGGTAAATCCTCAATAAATACAGTTTCAACCAAGTTTAAAGAAACTGAATTTATTTTTTCAGAAAAAGTTAATCAAATAATTGAAATACTCAAAGATCATAATGAAGAAATAGAAAAAATTTACGGGACTTCATTAGAAAAAAGTAAAGAATTACAAAAGAAAAACCTAGAGGTCTTTTCTAGTGAATGCTCTATGGCAATAGAACGATATACAGGAGTTGTATACAACCAGATTGATTGGAAAAACTTTTCAGAAAAATCTAAGAGCTATTTTAATTCAAATATACGTATATTTAGTGGATTATTTGGAATAGTAAAACCAAATACCCTAATTCCAGATTATAAGTTAAAAATGAACGCATTGGGACTAACTAAATTTTGGATCAAATCAATATCAGATGAACTGGATAAAGAAGAATTGATAATTGATTTATTGCCTGAAATTCATAGAAAAGCATATGAACATAAAAATGTGAAAAAAATAAATTTTTACATTAAAAAAGAAGATAAACTAGTGTCAGCTGGACACCATGGAAAAGTTGTAAAAGGTCAGTTTATAAACTTTCTAAGTATAAATCGTATTACCAATCTAGATGATTTTGAAAAGTTTAACTATGATGATTACTCTTGGGATGGAGAAAATTTTATAAAATAAAATTCATTTAAAATTTGGATTTCTTTTTTCTATAAATGCTTTGACTCCTTCTAAATTATCAGGAGAACCAGATAATTTTTTTTGGATCTCGGCTTCTTTTTTAAAAGTTTCTAAAAAGGTTTTATCACTAACTTCTCTCATTATCTTTTTTGAATACATCAAAGACTGAAAAGATTGTTTTGATATTTTTTGAGCCCATTCAATGGTTTTTTCTTCTAAATCTTCATCTTCAACGACTTTGTTTGCCAAACCTAATTTTAGGCATTCTTCAGCAGGTATTCTTTCATTTTCTATTGCTATTTGATAAGCCTTTTTGTAACCGAGCATATTGTATAAAAGCCAATGGGAACCTCCATCTGGTATCAGGCCAATATTACTAAATGGTTGAAGTAAATATGATTTTTTTGACATTATAGTCAAATCACAAGCCATAGAATACGCACTTCCTATTCCAGCAGCGGCTCCTCTAATTGAAGATATAACTGGTTTTGGCATAGAAATTATATTATTGAATATAGGCCAATATCCTTTATTCAAACTTTCTTCTGTGTCCTTCCATTTTTTTTCACCTGAACTCAAATCAGCACCAGAACAAAAAGCTTTTCCTGCTCCTCTTAGGATCAAACATTTGATTTGATCGTCATTTAAAATATTTGAAGTACAATCAATTAACTCATGAATCATTTGAAAATTCATAGCATTTAATTTTTCAGGTCTGTTTAAAGTCAAGATCGCAATTCTATCTAATATTTCAAATTTTATTGTGGAAAAATCAGTCATTTTTTTTTATGAAATCTTATTTTTCTATTATTATATATTTAGATAAACAAAATTATCCATGAATGATACAAAAACAATTAAACTTATTGAAAGCTCGATAGAAGAGATAGACGAAAAACGCGAAATCCCTGAAGAATTACTTATTGAATTAATCAATAAAAATTACTTTAGATTACTTTTGCCTAAATCTTTAAATGGAATTGAAATGGATTTTATTGAGTATTTAAAAAAATTATTTGAAATAGCTTCAATAGATGCAAGTGTAGCTTGGTGCATAAATCAAAGTAACGTTCTTTCTACCAATGCAGCATTCATGGAAAAAAATCTAGCAAAAAAAATCTTTGATGATCCTAAAGCAATTATTACAAACGGGCCTCCAATTGAGTATGACATAAAAGAAAATAAATCTGAAGCATTGGTTTCGGGCAAATGGTCTTTTAGTAGTGGGATAAAACATTCAACATGGGTTTTAGCTATATTCAATGATAAAAATAATAAAAGTAAAAACATTATGCTTCCAACTTCAAGTGTTAGCTTAGAAGACGTTTGGGATGTAAATGGCCTAAGAGGAACTGGAAGCTATAGCTTTTCAGTAAAAAACAAAGTTATTCCAAACGAAAACATTTTTTATGATAGGTTGAATCTAAACGAATCCGGCCCATTGTATAAAATACCTAGAGACTTAAAATTTGGTTCCGGATTTTCAACCATTGCTCTATCCTTAGCAAATTCTTCTATAAATTATGCTTTAGATTTTGCCAAAAATAAAAAAGGTGTATATGCTGAAAAGCTTTCTGATGAACAAGTTTTTTTAAGAGAAATTGGAATTGTAAAAGGACTATATAAGTCTTCTAAATCATTTTTAGATAACACTATCGAAAAAGCTTGGGCTGTAGTAAGCGATGGAATTTTTTTAGAAGAAGAATTATTAGCAGATTTAAGATTGGCATCAACACATACAATAAGAACTTCTGAAGAAATAGTTAAAAAAATATATAATCTGTTAGGCTCTTCTTCAATTTTTAAATTTAATAAAATTCAAAGATATTTTCAAGATATGTTAGCTATATCACAACAAGTTCAAGGCAGGATGTATCATTTCGAGACTATAGGTGACTACTATATTAATTCAAAGTTAAAGAAATTTATTTGAAAATAATTTTTATGGCGATCCCGAGCAGATTCGAACTGCCGATCTCCTCCTTGACAGGGAGGCGTGTTAGGCCACTACACCACGGGACCACTCTTAGAT
>PBHC01000011.1:0-33889 GCA_002719295.1 Chloroflexota bacterium | reverse complement strand
CCTGCTGTAGAAGCAGAAGCACCGGCTGAAGAACCTGCTGTAGAAGCAGAAGCACCAGCTGAAGAGCCTGCTGTAGAAGCAGAAGCACCGGCTGAAGAACCTGCTGTAGAAGCAGAAGCACCAGCTGAAGAAGATAATAAAAAATAAATAAATAAATAAAAAAAAGCAAATAAAAAAAAGCAAATAAAAAAAAGGAGAAAAATATGGCATTATCTAAGGATGAATTAATTGAAGAAATTAAGCAAATGTCAGTACTTGATTTAGCTGAAGTTGTAAAAGCTCTCGAAGAAGAGTTTGGAGTAAGTGCGGCAGCACCTGTTGCTGTAGCAGCGCCTGCAGCTGGCGGAGATGCTGGCGGAGATGCTGGTGGAGGAGAAGAAAAAACTGAATTCACAGTTACTCTTAAAGAGGTTGGAGCAAATAAGATAGCTGTTATTAAAGCAGTAAGAGAAGTAACGGCTTTAGGCTTGAAAGAAGCTAAAGATTTAGTTGAATCTGCACCTAAGCCAATTAAAGAAGGTGTTTCTAAAGATGAATCTGATGAAATCAAAACTAAGGTTGAAGCATCAGGTGCAAGCGTAGAAATTTCTTAGAAAATTATTTTGTATTTTGTGGTGGATAATTAGAACAAACTATTTGATTGTCCACCATCTACATTAAGGCATGTGCCTAAAATCATTTCTGAATTTTTTGATGCAAGAAAAGCTACTGTATCACCTACTGCTTCAGGATATCCAAATTTTCCCATAGGTAGGTTTTGATCGATAAATTTTTCAACTACTTCTTCAGTATTGTTGTCTACAAACTTTTCCCAGCTTCCTTTTTCATGTTTTATTGAGCCAGGAGCTATGCAATTAGCTGTAACACCAGTTTTAGCCAGATCAATTGCTGTATGTTTTGTAGCGGCAATAAGAGCAGCTTTTGCTGCCATATATGGAGCAGATCCACCATGCTCTCTTCCATAAATAGATGCAATGTTTATAATTCTACCCCAGCCATTACTTATCATATCTTCTACAAATATTTTTGAAAGACTGATTGCAACCCAAGTATTGATATCCATAACTTTTTGAAAATCTTTAAGTTTAGATTTAACTAAAGAAGAAGTGCCTAGACTTCCTCCTACATTGTTGACAAGTATATCTATTTGAGAGTCGTTTGATTTTACTTTGTTGTAAAATTCAGTAACAGATTTTTCATCAGATAATTCTTGAACCAAAGAAGTTACATTTACACCATATTGTTGTAAAGTTTTTTCAGCATTCAGTAGATCTTCCTTAGAACGAGCACATATAACTAAATTAACTCCCTCTTTAGCTAAAGAAATAGCGGATGCTAAACCCAAACCTCTAGATCCTCCAGTGATAAGGGCGGTTTTATTTTTTATGCCAAGATCCATATTTATTTAGATTTATCTTTCGATTTACCAGATTTTTTCTTATCATCAAAGTCTGATTTTGAACCGTACCAAGAAGAGAATTCTACAGAATTCTTAAATTCTTTGGATTCTCCACATTTTTTACATTTTCCTGATGAAACAGGTCCATTTGGAGGGTCAATCACCCAGTGACATGCTGATCCATCTTTAGATGCTGGACAAGGTTCTATAACATTTTCTTCAGAAGAATCGTTCTTTTTAGATTTTTTTTGAACCATAGATTTTTATTATTTATAAATTGATTTTAACATTTTTTCGTCGAAGTATCTTTAGTTTAGATGGTCAGTGTAATTTATTTTACTAAGAATAGGTTCTTTATTCTCATATTTAATTACTTCAGTTATAGAACAATTTTCAAACTGAAAATTTAGTAAGTTTTTTCTTGGAAGACCTAAAATAGAACAAAGAAGTACTCTCATATACCCTCCATGAGAAACAATGAGGGTTTCATCTTGATTTTCCATATTTATGCTTTTTAAAAAACCAACGGAACGATCATGCATATCCTTAAAAGATTCACCTTCAGGGGCTCTGAATGAATCACTGGCATTGGCATATTCATTAACCAGCTTTGGATATTCAGAAATAATATTTTTAAATAAGTGGTTTTCCCATTTCCCAAAAGACATTTCTCTCAATAGTTTTGAAGTCTTAAAATTATTAATAATTTTATTTGCAGTTTGAACGGTTCTTTTTAAGTCACTTGACCAAGCTTCTTTTATATCATAATTCTTTCTTATGTATTCCCCAGCTTTTTTTGCTTGGCCCAATCCAATATCATTTAAATCTGTATCAATTTGACCCTGTGTTTTTCCTTCAGAATTCGCATTTGTTTGCCCGTGTCTGACAATTATTATTTTTTTCATAGTTTGAAGTATATATATATCATTATTATTTACTCTTATAATTAGCAACTTTTTTTTATAGAATTACTATAAAGCAACAATTTACAATTTTTCTTTTAATATCAATAGATAAGATAATATAAAGTTAATTGATATACAAACTTTAGGAATAAAATGTCTGAAATAGTAATCTCCACGAATAATCTTCATAAATATTATGGTCTTAAAGACCAACAAGTTCACGCATTACGAGGAGTAGATATTTCCATAGAAGAAGGTGAAATAGTAGGAGTAATGGGACCAAGTGGGTGTGGTAAAACGACATTGCTTAATTGCTTATCAGGTTTAGATTCTTTTGATGAAGGTAATATTCTCATACAAGGGAAATCATTAAGTGAACAATCTGATGATCAGCTAAGCGAATTTAGAGCAAAAAAAATGGGGTTTGTTTTTCAAACTTATAATTTACTTCCAGTTCTTACAGCTGTAGAAAATGTAGAACTTCCATTGCTTGTATCTGGTTTTTCAGGAAAGGATGCTAGATCTAAAGCAATTGAAAAACTTGCTGAAGTAGACCTAGAAAATCAACAACATCAATTACCAGGTCAACTTTCAGGAGGTCAAAGACAAAGAGTTACATTGGCTAGAGCTTTAGTAAATGATCCTGCTATAGTATGGGCTGATGAACCTACAGGAAATTTAGACAGTGAAAATGAACAAGTTATTATGGATTTATTAATCCAATTAAATAAAGATAATAATCAAACATTTGTAATCGTTACTCACTCCGATTATGTCGGAGGAAGAGCACATAGAATAATCAATATGAAAGATGGAGAAATTTCTAAATAATGGATAAAATTTTCGGAATACCCGCAAACAATCTTGCTATTGTAATGGCTGCTTTATTAATTGTGATTTTTGCATTAGTATCTTTTGGTTCGATTAGAAGATTTATTTTATTTAAAATGGGAACTAGAAATATACCAAGAAGAAAAGGTCAAAGCTTATTAATTGTGATTGGCCTAATGCTTAGTTCAATCATTATTGCTACATCTTTAGGAATTGGTGACACTGTTCGATATTCTATTAGATCTGTTGCTGTTGACAGTTTGGGTCCAGTTGATGAAGTTATTAAAGGTCCAGGAAAACAGCTTTTTGGGGATGAATATTTTGATTACTCTGAATTTGTTTATGTTCAGAATTTATCTAAAGAAAATCAAAATATAGAGCAGTTAATTCCCTATATTCAAACAACTTTACCTTCCTCAAATGATGAAAAAGATATTGCTGAAAGTAGCATGAATGTTAGAGGTATTGACTTTACTTTTTCTTTGCAGAAAACTTTTGAAAATTTAGATGGAGAAAAAGTTTCTGTTGATTTACTTGGACCTGATAAGGTTTTCATAAATTATGATGCAGGTAGAATCCTAAAACTTGAAAAAGGAGACAATATCCAAATTTACACAAAAGAAGGGCCAAATCAATTTATTGTAGCGGATGTTTTGAAAGCCGGAGGGCTAACTGGAGGGAGTACTTATCCATACGTCACATTTAAGCTTAGTACATTGCAAAATCTTCTGGATAAAGAAAATAAATTAACTAATATTGCTGTTTCAAATATTGGAGAAGGAGATAAATCATTAGAATATTCTGAAGATGTTACTAAATTTCTACGATCTAATTTGACCAATCAAGATGTTGCTTTAGGATTGTTTGATTTACTTAGAACAAATAATATTCCTTCTATTTTAGTTAAAGAGGCAAATGAGATAAAAGAGACAGATAAAGATACGTTCGATACTCTAAATGAATTATCAGTGAAACTTGATAATAATACATATGATGATGATTTTATTACTACTATCACAGACTATCCTACTCAGTTAGTTTTATTGGGTATTTTGCAAAAATCTGCCCTAGAAAAAGAAGCTGGGATGGTATTAAAAATGTCTCAAGAATTAACTCGATTAAGAGTGGATAATGTAAAAAGTGATGGAGTTAAGTTAGCTGAAGCTGTATCGACTGGAGTAACCACAATTTTTTCTATTTTTGGTTCATTTTCTATAATGGTTGGCATGCTTTTGATTTTTCTTGTATTTGTATTACTTGCAGCTGCAAGATCAACAGAATTAGGCATGGCTAGAGCTGTTGGATTAAAAAGAAGAGATTTGATTCAACTTTTTACTTATGAAGGAACCTTGTATTCATTTTTAGCTGCTATAGTAGGGACATTGCTTGGAGTTGGGTTAAGTTTCGGCTTAGTTTATATTCTTCAAGATCTTATAGGTACAGATAATTTTCAAATACTTCCATATTATTCTCCTATATCTTTATTAATCGCTTTTGCTAGTGGATTGATTTTGACTTTTATAACGGTAGTTTTTTCAGCTTATAGAGCTAGTAACTTAAATATTGTTGTTGCAATTAGAGGCCTAAAAGATGAATTTGTGAAAAAAGCTCCTGATCCTTTTAAAACTAATCTTTTTCAACTTTTATGGAATTTAATTTATCCAGTAAAGCAATTGTACTTAATGGTATCTGGAAAAGCTCCAAGATTTAATTCTTTATTATTATTAATAATTTTTCCGGTTTCTTGGCCATTTAGTATAACTAGATCTTTATTTGTTTTGTTTGGGAAGCACTCATATGTTTTACTAGGAGTTATTTCTCTATTACTTTTAGCAACAGGGATTCTAAACGATGCATATATCAACATTTGGTTTGGTTCTACAGGAGGAGTTTTAGCAATAGCTTTGTTAATTAGATTCTTGGCATCAAAATATATAAATGACCCAGAAACAGTAAATCAAATAGGAGGAACATTAGAAGGTGGATTAGTACTTTTATTAAATTCTTTACCTTTAAGTTTCTTTGAAAGATTTACCGGAGAATTATCTCAACCTGGACCATGGGCGTGGCCAATTGGAGGAGCTATATCCACTGCAGCTGCGGTTTGGCTTCTTATGAGCAATACTAGATTTCTAATATTTGTTTTAAATTTGATCTTATCAAGGTTCTCTGGATTAAGGGCTGTAACGAAAACTGCAATAAGTTATCCTATGGCATCTAAATTTAGAACTGGATTAACGGTTGCTATGTTTGGACTAATAATTTTTACTTTGATGATTTTTTCTGTTTTGAATGGTATTGGAGATATTGCATCTGAGCAACCAGAAAGAGTTACTGGTGGATTTGATATAAAGGCAAGTGTAAGCACTGAATTACCAATTCAAGGTCAAATTGAGGACTCATTAAATATGAATGATTATAGTTCAGTTTTTGGATCTTCTAGTTTAGATATTGAAGTAAGTGAATCAGATGGTGAAAATAAATCATTTAAAACTTCTAAATTAATCTCATACGAGCAAGAATTTATGGATACAACAAAATGGAGAATGGCACATTTTGATCCAAATTATGGTTCTACTGATAAAGAAATATGGGAATCATTACGAAATAATCCAAATTTAATAGTTGCAAGTGGATCAATCATCGCTTCTGGAGATCCTTTTGGGCCACCTGATAGAAGCTTTAAGACATCTTATATTGAGCCTGGTGATGAAAAAGAAATAGAAGCATTTGATGTAAATATTAGAAAAAGAAATTCTACTGAAGAGGCTAATAAATTTACTGTTATAGGTTTAGTTGAAAGACTAGCAGAAGAAACAGGATTTGGTGGAGGAGGAGCAAAATTTTATACTACTTATTTGAATGGAAATAGCATAGCTAACGAAAATCTCCCTTTAGAAACTTACTATTTTTCATTATCAGGTGATCAATCACCTACAGATTTTGCTCAAAAACTTGAAAGGACATTTTTAGCGAATGGTATGAATGCATATGGCCTTTTAAATCGACTTGAAGAAGAGCAAGCAACAAGTAATGCATTTAATAAATTATTTCAAGGCTTTAGTGGTCTGGGCTTGGTTGTAGGAGTAGCTGCTATTGGTGTTCTTTCTGTTAGAGCAGTAGTTGAAAGAAGACAGTCTATAGGTGTTTTAAGAGCAATAGGATTTAGATCTAGTATGATAAGAACTCAATTTCTTATTGAGTCTTCTTTTATTACTCTACTTGGAATTGTCGTTGGAATATTTTTGGGTATTTTACAATCTTGGCTAATTTATAATGAAATTTCAAAAGAACTTGAAGGTGCAAAATTTGTTATACCTTTTGGAGAAGTAGGATTCTTGATAGGAATTACCATTATTGCTTCTATTCTAGCTAGCGTAATACCTGCAAATGAAGCGAGTAAAACCTATCCTGCAGAAGCACTAAGGTACGAGTAATAAATTTATAATCCTTCAGGCCGAATATCAGGTCTTATGGTCTGATTTTTTGAATAAATGATCTTTCTTGCTTTTTTTAAATCTTCTAATGTATCTATATCAATTAAACTTTCCTTAAAAGTTTTATCAAATTTTTCAAAATCTAGTAATTCACAATTTTTTTTATTATGATTTTCATCAATTATTTTTCTAGTAGAAAATTTTTTATTTTGAATATTTTTATATAATTTTTCTTCCCAAGTCTTTTTTAGGTAAATTCCATGTAATGGATTAATGATATTTTTATTTTTTACAAATACAGATTTATCCTTATTTGATTTGTTGGTCATATAAATAATTAAGTCCTTTGATAAAAAAGGATAATCTCCACCAATTACAAAAACCTTTTCATTTATGGATTCATTTAATCCTGTGTAAATTCCAGAAATAGGACCAATATCTGGGTATATATCTTCAACTATATGCATACCCATTGCCATTCCTAAATCAGGAATATCATCATTTTGATCCTTTCTAATCACTAAAATTATTTCTGAAAATATTTCTTTTAGAATTTCATTAATTCTTACTATAATTTGTTTACCACCTAAGTTTATAAGTGGTTTAATCATATTTATTCTTTTATTTTTGCCACCTGCTATTATGACTGAAGAGTATTTATTCATATAATTTGTAATATCATATTTAAATTATATTTATTTTTGTTAATGATTACAGAGGAATTTTATGAAAGAAATAATATTTGATTTTGGAGAATTAAAAATGACTGCAGAGTTAAACGATTCTCCAACATCTAATGCATTATATGATCAGCTACCTATTGAAGGGATTTCTCAAGTTTGGGGAGATGAAATTTATTTTTCAACTAATATGGCTATTGAGAATGATGAATGGGCAAAAGAAACTGTAGATTTAGGAGATATAGCATTTTGGCCTCCTGGAAACGCTGTATGTTTGTTTTTTGGGCCAACTCCAATGAGTTCACCTGGAGAAATAAGGCCTGCATCTCCTACAAATATTATGGGTAAATTATCTGGAGATCTAAATTTATTAAAAAGTGTTTCTGGAGGAGCAGAAGTTAAGGTTATAAAAAAATAAAATGTCTTTTGCTGAATCTCTTAAAAAAAATAATTTATCTCTTTGGAATAAAGCTCATGTTAAGCATCCTTTTATTGAAGGAATTCAAGATGGGAGTTTAGAATTTGAAAAATTCAAACATTACATGATTCAAGATTATAAGTTTTTGATCGAATATTGCAGAGTTATTTCTGTAGCTATTTCAAAATCTTTTGATCATAAAATAATGTCTTTTTGGTCTAAGCTTCTTGATGAGACACTAAATTCTGAAATGACTCTTCATGAGTCATTTTGTTTAGATTTTGGAATATCAAAAGAAGAACTATATAATTCAGAAACAACTTTGGGAACCAAATCTTACTGTAATTATTTATTATCCACAGCTTATAAGTATGATATTGAATATATATCTTGTTCTCTTCTTCCTTGTCAGTGGGGGTATGACGAGATAGGAAGAAGGTTAGCTAAAAAAAATAAAACTTTAGAAAATAGTTTCCATTCTAGGTGGATACAAGCTTACAATGATGTTGAGTATCAAGAAATAACTAACTGGCTTATTAATTATGTTGATTCTATACAACAAAAAGTAGATAATAAAGTAGCAAATGAAATTTTCCAAGAAGCATTAGAATTTGAATATTTATTTTGGGAAAGTTCTTGGAATCTAAAATAATCGATAAGGGTTAAATTATGACAATTAATAAAAGAAATGAACAAACTTCATCGATTCCTTTTAAAGGAGCAACTTCTTTACTTCTAACTGGTAAAGAAACAGGGTCAGATATGCTTTCTGTTAATGAGATAAATTTAGAAGAAGGAAGTAAGTCAGATTATTATGTTATTTCAAATGTTGAAGAAACTTTATTCGTAGCTGAAGGAACTGTTACTTTCAGACTTGAAAATAATATATTTATTGCATATCAAGGAGATTGTATACTTGCAAAAAAATCTCAAGCACATGGGTTCGAAAATACAGGTAAATCTAATGCAAGGATTATCACTATGTCTCCTTCAATAAATATTGATAAAGAAGTAGTTGATGAACCTAGTTTCACCAATACAAAACCTGAAAATGGTTTTTTTGATAGATCTAAAAATGAACCATATGAATTTGAGCCTGGAATTATGAGATATGATATGGTGGGAGACTTTTTGGGTGCTGAATCAACTTATTTTGCAGAATTGATATTAGATCCAGGGGCAGCTGCTCCAAATCACTATCATCCTGAACATGAAGAATCAATGTATTGTTTAGAAAGTAAGTTAAATTGTGTTTATGCTGATGATGATCATATTTCTCTAAATCAGGGAGATATGTTTACATGCGAAGTAGCAGTAAGGCATGGGATTTTTAACGATCATAAGTCAGTAGGAAAATTACTAGCTATTCACTGCGTATTGAATCCTCCTCCAAGAGTTGACGTCGACTAGCATCATAAAAAATATATACTGAGCAAATAATTCCTAAAATACTCGTTATTGCAGCTGAATAATAAACTATTTTTAATCCTTTCATAAGATTTTGTCTGGAAAGATTTAGGTCTTCTTCAAAAAAATCTAGCTCCTTTGAAACAATATATTTTTGTTTTATCTCTTCAATTTTTTCTGTAGAAGTTATATTATCAGGATCATATATTTCACTTCTAGGTTTTTCAAAATTATAGTCAGTCATGCTAATTATGAGTATTCCTCCCAGTATTGATCCAGATAAAGAAATGCCAAAAACCCTAGCAAATTGAAGACTAGAAGTAACAATTTCAATTTTTTCTTGGGGTAGATTATTTTGTATACAAACCATAAAAACCTGAAATGCGCCTGGTATAGCAAAGCCTTGTATAGATACCAAAACTAAAAGACTGATAAAGTTTATGTTTAAGTCTGTAAATCCAAATAGAAAAGTACAAAAACCATTAACTGAGAATCCAAATAAAGCGATCCAAACTTGTAGCTTAACTTTTGAAATTAAGTATCCAAATACGTTTGCACCAATAGCGACTGTTATTGCATTGATTATTAATATTATGGAAGTTTTTGCAGGTGAAAAACCATATACACCGATGAGTGATAAAGGGACAAAAATACTATATACAACAAATTGCATAGGTATAATCAAATTTCCAATCATCCCTCCGGAAAAATATTTATGTTTAAATAAAGTAATATCTATAAAGCCTTCTTCTTTAGCTTTAATTTCAATATTTAAAAAAATACCAAATGAAATAAATGAAATTAAAAATAAAATACTAATATACAAATATATTTTTGTAATTTCTAAACTTATTATTGATAAAGCAAAAAGAAACGAACTTGCAAATATTGTAAAAAAAATAGCACCAAGATAATCAAATTTAGTAGATATATTTCTCTCTATATTAGGGAGAACTTTTGATATTAATATTATTGAAAATATAATCACAGGAATAATAGCAAAAAAAGCAAACCTCCATCCAAATATCTGAGTAATATATGCTCCTAAAAAAGGTCCAATTAATCCTGCAAGTGTGAATCCTGCAGCTGTAGCCCCTAACCATTTTCCTCTTTCAATTGGGCTCCAAAGTAAAGCAATCATTATCCAAACTACACCAAGTACTCCAGCAAGCCCCAATCCTTGAATAGATCTAAAAAAAATAAGTAAAAACATTGAATTACTTAGACCGCATAATATTGTAGAAAATAAAAAAATAATCAAAGCAGGAATCATTATTTTTTTTGGACCATAAATTTTTGTTAATTTACCCACAAAAGGAGCACACACAGCAGAAGTTAATGAAAATCCTGAAAATAACCAGGCGTAATATTCAAACCCTCCTAGATCAGCAATTATAGATGGTCCAGCTATAGAAACTATCGATTGATATATTGTTGTTGCAAACATACAAACAAACAATGTTAGCATGATTCTGATTTTTAATTTTTTTTCTAATGATGAAAGTGGCATTATCAAATTTCTATAGAAGAGTAGAATTTTTTATCTACATCGCTTATCATTCTAATATAGTGATAAGCTAAGAAGTAAGTAGATTTTCAAACGATGTTGATTAATATTTTATTAGTTTCTTTGGGTGGTGCTTTAGGTGCAACTCTTAGATTTACTATAAGTCCTCAAATAGATAAATTGTTTAATTCAAATTTTCCTTTTGGAATTTTTGTAGTAAATATTATGGGATGTTTTTTTATAGGCTTACTAATAAGCTTATTTGAAAATAAACTTATGCTCTCTGAGAATTTAAAGATTTTTTTAATAATTGGATTTTTAGGATCTTTAACTACTTTTTCAACATTTGCATTAGATAATTTTAACCTAGTAAATCAAAGAAATTTCTATTTTTTATTTTTGAATCTTATTCTTACAAATTTTGTTGGTTTAGTTATGGTTATTCTTGGAATACGAGCAATAAAAATTTTTAATTAATTAAAGGATATTGGCTATGGGAAGTATTAGATTATTGGGAATAAATGTTGGGAAACAAAAACCTATGAAATATGAAAAAAAAATCAAAATTATTAAGAACTTTGGAATTGATGGAGACAGATTTTCAAAAATTAATGATACTAGGCAAATTATGATAGTTGACGGAAAACTTTACGATAATTATGATTTAAAAAGAGGTGTATTGAGAGAAAATATTTTAGTTGATAATATCGATCTTAATTCGTGTAAAGAAGGTCAATTATTATCTATAAATGATTCTTTGCAAATGAAAATAACTCTCGTAAAAGATGCTTGTGCTAGCGCTAGTTATAATGATCCGGATGTGATTATGAAATTGCAGGGTAATTTATACGCATTTGCAACTCCTTTACAAACTGGATACATTTCACAAAAAGATAAAATAGAATTGTTATGAAACTTTTATATTTATTTATTTTAGTCGGATTTATTGCTGCAGTTTTAGGTGTAATAACTGCTTTTATAATTGATTTTTTTATTAGTTAGATTGCTTCCGTAGTTGCAACAAAGTTACAAAAGTTAATAGAATCAAAGCAAAAAATATTGAATATTTTAACGCTGTTGCTGACCCATATTCTCTTGAAAAATATCCTAGCAGAAACGCACCAATAGGCTGGGTTCCTATTGTTATTGCTAGTATTCCCAATACTCTGCCTCTGATTTTTTGATCTGCTGAACTAATAATTAATATTGATTGCAAAGTCCCAAAACCTGCCATTCCAAATCCGCCTAGTATCATTAGAATTATGCTTAGTGTAATGGATTGAGAAAAAGCAAATGCCATTATGCAAAAACCAAAAAGAAAAGATCCTGAAAGAAAAATCATTATTCCTCTTTTAAAAGGAAAATTTGCAATTAATAAAGTGCCAAATGTAGCCCCTAAACCTTCTAAAGCTGCTAAAACTCCAAGAATAATAGGTAAATCTGTAAGATTATTTTGCACTATAACTGATAATTGGCTTTGATAGGTAAAAACTAATGAATTCATAATTATAGTTACAACTAATACTGTTATCAATGTTCTGCTTTGAAAAATATATTTTATTCCTTCTAATAAGTCTTTTGATAAAAACTTAATAGAGCTAGAGTGTTTATTTTTTAATAATGGCCTGTCTGATACTTTAGAACAGGCAATAAAAGCCATAAAAAACAGTAATGTTCCAAAAAGATATATGGGTAAAAGCGTTACTTGTTGTAAAACTATTCCCGCGAAAATTGGGCCTATGACTCTAGCTATATTACTAGATGTCATATCTACTCCAATAGCACTAGGGTACAACCTTCTATCAACTATTTCACTTAATAAAGATCTCCTTATTGGAAAATCAAAAGACCATGCAAGACCTGCTGCAAAAGCTCCAAAGCAAATTTGAAAATAATTTAATTGTCCGAGCAAGGAACTTATTGTCAAACAAAAGTAAACTATGGTTGTCATAATCAAAGTTGCTTTTAAGATGTTCTTTTTATTAAATTCGTCTGATAAAACTCCTATAAAAGCTCCAAAGATAAGCATAGGAATGTTCCGAAAAAAGAAAACTAATCCTACTAGGAATTCGTCTTGAGTTATTTTATAAACATAAAACCCAAGAGCTATTTGTTCTATCCATCGCATACTCATTCCTGTTGTTCCAATAAACCAGAGTTTTTTGAAATCTTTAGTCTGTAGAACTTCAATAATAGGATTCATAAATGGTAAGAAAATACTTTTAAAATATTCTAATTATAAACTTTATTTTTTATTTTCGTTTGACAAAGTTTATTTTTTCGTAATATACTTCTTTTTATGGAATTATTTAGATTTACAATGAACATGAACATGATGATGATGACTTTCTCGGAGGGGGAAGCCTAGTTTTGTGATGTAGTATTTAGATCTAAAAAAAAAATTAGCAAACCCCCAAAAGGGGGTTTTTTTGTTTAAAAGGAGAAAAAAATGACAGACAACTATAAAAGAGAAACACTTGCATTACATGCAGGATATGATCCCGACCCTACTACTAATTCTAGGGCGGTACCTATATATCCCACAACATCATATACATTTAATGATTCTGAGCATGCAGCAAATTTATTTGGATTAGCAGAATTTGGAAATATTTATTCCAGATTGATGAATCCAACTAATGATGTGCTTGAGAAAAGAATTGCAGCTTTGGATGGAGGAATTTATGCTCTTTCTTTTTCATCAGGGCAAGCTGCTATAAATGCAGCAATATTAACTATTGCTCATAGTGGTCAAAATATAATTTCCTCAACAAGTTTATACGGAGGCACATGGACTCTGTTTACACAAACTTTCGAAAAACTTGGAA
Organism: Chloroflexota bacterium; assembly: GCA_002719295.1. GTDB lineage: Bacteria > Chloroflexota > Dehalococcoidia > Lucifugimonadales > Lucifugimonadaceae > TMED-70. Next base: position 20,477 of record PBHC01000011.1, on the reverse strand, counting down.
TAGAGGTAAGATTCTTTGATCCATCAGAACCAGAAAAGATAAATGAACTAGTTGATGAAAATTCTAGATGTGTTTATTTTGAATCTTTAGGGAATCCAAAAAATGATGTTCCAGATTTTGAAAATATTTCAAAAATAAGTCATGAAAATGGATTACCTGTTATTTGTGATAATACCGTAATGACTCCGTTTTTACTAAGACCATTTGAACATGGTGTAGATATAGTTATTCATTCAACTACTAAATTTATTGGAGGACATGGAGCACATATAGGAGGAGTTATAGTTGATAGTGGAAATTTCAAGTGGGCAGATAACCCTGAAAAATGGCCAGAATTTTGTTCTCCTTCACCTTCATATCATGGAGCGGTTTTAGAAGAAGCTTTAAGGCCTTTAGGTAATTTAGTTTATTTAGTTCACATAAGGACACACTGGCTAAGAGATACAGGAGCTTCTATGAGTCCATTTGCAGCTTGGGTCACAATTCAAGGACTAGAAACTCTACATCTGAGGATGGAAAGACATTGTGAAAATGCTCAAGCAATAGCAGAATATCTAGAGAGCCATGATAATGTTGATTGGGTAAACTATCCTGGTCTAAAATCTCATAAAGATTTTGATAGTGCTAATAAATATTTACCTGATGGTAAAGGTGCTATTATTGGATTTGGGATTAAGGGAGGAAAAGAAGCTGCTGTTAAGTTTATTGATAATGTAAAATTACTTAGTCACGTTGCAAATATAGGTGATGCAAGAACATTAGTTATTCACCCAGCTTCTACTACTCATTCTCAGCTAAGCGCAGAAGAACAAGCAGAAACAGGTGTTAGCCCAGAATATATTAGACTATCAATTGGGTTAGAAAATGTTGAAGATATAAAGAATGATATAAATCAAGCTTTATCTTAAATAATATTATTCAGCCCTAGTTTTTCTAGGGCTGAATAAAAGAGGAAAATTTTGGAAAAAATAAATAATTCAGATGACCAAAGAACTCATAAGTTTTCTAAATATATAAGAAAACTTGAGGTTCATGACACCCTAAAACTTGAACGAGGTGGCAGTTTAGAAAAAGTTGAAATAGCTTATGAAACATATGGTCAATTAAATTCTGATAAAAGTAATTGTATTTTGATTTGTCATGCTATTACTGGAGATTCTCATGTAGCAAAACATGACGAAAATGATTTACCTGGTTGGTGGGACATAATGGTTGGACCTGGTAAACCTATAGATACAAATAAATATTTTGTTATATGCTCAAATGTTTTGGGAAGTTGCAGAGGGACAACGGGTCCTAATTCGAAAAACCCTAAAACAAATGATTATTATGGCGCAGATTTTCCTGTGATCACAATTAAAGACATGGTTTCATTACAAAAAACTTTAATTGATAACTTAGAGATAAAGCAATTATTAGGAGTTGTTGGAGGGTCATTAGGAGGTTTCCAGTGTTTAGAATGGGCTACTCAATATCCAGAAATGATAAAAACATGTTTCCCAATTGCTTCTTCTCCTAGATTGACAACTCAAGGATTAGCATTTGATGTTGTTGCTAGAAATGCAATAATTAGTGATCCAAATTTTAATGCTGGAAATTATTATGATGATGAAAAAAAACCAGATGTTGGACTTGCTTTGGCTAGAATGCTAGGGCACATAACATATTTATCTAGAGAATCTATGAATGAAAAATTTGAAATTGATAGAAATAACCCTAGAGAAATAACAACAAGTTTTGAAAAGAAATTTTCAGTGGGAAGTTACTTAGCATATCAGGGAGAAAGATTTGTTGAACGCTTTGATGCAAATAGTTACGTTACTTTATCTACAGCTTTAGACCTTTTTGATTTAGGCAGTGAAAAAAAAGAACTAAAAAATAGTCTTTCAAATTCATCATGTAAATGGATGATAATAAGTTTTTCTAGTGACTGGTTATATCCTCCTTATCAATCATTTGATTTAGTAGATGCTCTTTTATCAGAATCAAAAAATGTTTCATATTGCAATATTAAATCAAATGCAGGCCATGATGCTTTTTTATTAAGTACAGATATTGATTCGTATGGAGAAATTACTAGATCATTTTTTAATAATGCCTTAAATGTTAATAAGAAAGCTACAAAGAAGAAAAATATAAATACTAAAGTAAAATTAGGATTAACAAACAGGATTGATTTTCAGTATATTTCAGACTTGATTCCTAAGAATTCAAGCGTTTTAGATCTTGGATGTGAAAATGGAGAATTAATTAATAATTTAACTAGTTTTGGATTTAAAAACACCTTAGGTGTCGAGATCAATCAAAATAATGTTATTGAATGTGTTTCTAGTGATATCCAAGTAGTTCATAGTGATTTAGATAGCATTTTATTGAAATTTTATGATGAACAATTTGATGTTGCTGTTTTATCTCAAACTCTTCAATCTATAAAAAATGTTGAAAAAATATTAAAACAGATGACCAGAGTCTCAAAATACAGCATAGTTTCTTTCCCAAATTTTGCCTTCAAGCCTATGAGAGAAATGTTTTTTAATGAAGGCAAGGCTCCAAAAGTTAAGGGATGGTATGGATATAATTGGTACGACACACCTAATGTAAGATTCCCTTCAATTGATGATTTTAAGGAATTCTGTAATGAAAAAAATATCAATATTGAAGAATCTTTGTATTTGGATACTATAAATAACAAGCAAATAGATAATGATCCAAACTTAAATGCGGATAGTGCTATATTTCTAATATCTTAAATAAAATTTGATGAAACAATACCCAAAGTTATCATAAAAACAATTATTGCAATGATTGTGAAAGCTACTTTTGGACCCACTTTAGCAATTTCCTTAAGGTCTACAGTTAATCCAATTGCAACCATTGACAATACGAATAAATACTTTGCAAAGCTTCTTATGTTTAATCCAAGATCTTTGTCAAAAATTTCTATACTTCTTAGTGCTGATAAAATAATAAATCCGATTACAAACCAAGGTAAAAATTTTAGTATACTTGATGAAAAATTATTATCTTTATTTTCATCATTTTCTGATTTGAAAAAAACTCTAAGAACTAATACTAATGGTGCTAATAAAATTACTCTTGTTAATTTGACCAAAGTAGCTACATCAGCTGACATAGGACTTATAATTGATGATGCTGCTACAACCTGAGCTACAGCATATACAGATAGACCTGCAACTATTCCATATTGAAAATCTTCTAATCCAAAAACAGGTACTAATAATGGTAATAGAATGATTTGACTAGCTCCTAATATTGCACTTATACCAATAGCTGCCCCTATCTGAGTTGAATTTGCTTTAATTACAGGTGCCACAACTGCTACAGCTGAATTGCCACAAATTGAATTTCCAACACCAACCAAAGTGGCTAATTTCTTGTCTAATTTAAATATTTTATGTCCTAAGATATAAGAAATTAACATTGATCCAATTATTCCGAAAACTATAACTAAAAAAATCTTAAATCCATTTTCAAAAAGATCAGGTAAAAAAATGCTTGCGCCCATTAACATTACTGCAAATTCTAAGATATGTTTGCCTGAGAATTTCACTCCTTTTTCAAATCTACCTAAAGGAACTTTAAAGTTTTTTAATATAACTCCTATTAATAAGCCCGTAAGAAGGGTATCTACTATTTTTGTTTCAATTTGAGTGAAAACAATATGAATTATAACTGCTAAAAACGCACAAAATAATATACCAGGGGAATTTGAAACAAAAAAATCTTTATTCATATTTACTCTCATTTATTAATATATGCTAATTGTAAATAAATTTAATGTTTATTGCATCTAATAAATACTTAAGGTTTTGTTGCTTTTAAATTTATAAATGCAATACTTTAGTATCCAAAAATTTAATTGAGAGGGTTTTTATGTCAAAACTTGTAACAGGCTCGAGTCTTTTACTAGGAAGTTTAATAATTTTAGTATTTAATTTTTTGATTCCTGGAAATCTTGACGTTTTTACAAAAAATGTAACAGAAGTCAATATTTTTACAGAAAATTACGGATCAAATTCAGATTCTGTGCAATATTTTCTAGCGGTTATTGGACTTGGTTTAATTATATTTCTATATGGAATATTAGCTTTATATAATAATGTTGGAAATAGAGAGAACAATATGAAGTATATCTTTGTGGCATTGAATATCGCTGCAGTTGTATTGTTTCTTTCGGTAATATCTGTTGGAACTGCATTTGCAGGTGCTGCTGAGCTAAATATGAAAGCTTATGGTATGGCTCAACAAGCAACTCAAGCAGCAGCTCAAGCAAGTCAATCTGGAGATCAAGCTGTAATGTTTCAAGCAGCTCAAGCAGAAAGTGTTGCAACTATTAATTCTATAATTGCGGGTTCCTCATCTGCTGCTTTGTATAGTTTATTTTGGGGTCTATTATCAGTAGCAGGATATGTTTTTTATATTGCCACAGCTTTAATTGGAGTTTTAATATTGAGATCAGGAAATTATTACTTAAGTCAATTAATGAACAATATTACAGGATTTGGATTCTTAATTTCAGGTCTATTATTTTTAGTGCTAAATATTATATGGAAAGTGAACACTGAATGGGGATATAGAATATTTAGTATATCTCAATTAGTTTGGTTTATTCTTATAGTTATTTTGGCAATAAATCTAATAAGATCTTCAAAAAAATAAAATCTAATTATTGTTAATAGTTCTCATTGCTTCGTGATGAGACAAACCATCGTCACGAAGTCTTGAGTAAAGATTCTCATCAATGTTTTCTCTTTTCAAGAAACCTCTGATATCGTATTTTTCATTAGATTCTAATTTCAATTGACCTTCATTTATCATAGTTTGTAGAGGGTAACCTTTTGCATTTAGAGGAAAATTTACTACTCTATTTATTCTTGCTGATTCATATATCCCCATCATAATCTCTACTGTTTCAGCTGCAATATCTCCGGCGCCTCTATGTTTTTTTCCACCCTCGATCCAATCAATCAACTCTTCAGTTTGAGCAGCATTAGTATTCCCTCCTATGGCTACATCATCTTCTTTCAAATTTAGTTCAACATCTTTCCATCCATTAGAATTCTTATTAAATATTTTTACCTCAGTTTCAGTTATTTTTAAAAAACCTTCAGTTCCATAAATTTCAAATTTACCAGCATCACAATCATTATCCATTAGGTCAGATTGAATAAAAAACTGTAAATCATTTTCAAAATGAATTAATCCTGTACAAGAATCTTCAATAGGCGTGTCTCTTTCATATTTATTAGAATATCTTTCTACAGAACCTACAACCCATTTTGCTTTTGGATCGCCTAAAATATACCTTGCTCCGTCTATAGAATGAGTTCCCCAATTTAATAATCCGTCTTTTACTCTTAGTTCACCTCTAGTTGGTTTTCCAATTTCTCCTTTTTCTACTAATTCTTTAGCTTTATTCCATCCAGGAGTAAATCTTCTTTGATGTGAAATAACTAATTTTGTGTTATTTTTTTTGCAAGCTTCAACCATTGAGTTTGCTTTATCTACACCTATAGCCATTGGTTTTTCACAAATAATTCCTTTTACGAATGGAGATTCAGATAGTTTAATGGTGATTTCATCATGGAGAAGATGCCAAACACAAACAGAAACTATTTCAGGTTTCGCTACTGATAGCATTTCATCAAGATCTGTAAATCCTTGTGGAATATTAAATTCTTTCTGGTAGTAATTCACAGCATTAGGAACAGTGTCGCAACAAGCTATAACTTCTATATTGCTTAATTTTTGATAACCTTGCATATGAGCATGTCCAATACCACCGCACCCTACAATTGCTGCTTTATATTTCTTCATTTATGTCTCCTGTTGCTCTCATTAACGTTTCTTGTACTAAAATTTCATGATCCAAAGACCTTATTGGTTTTGAATTATTCATAACTCTATCAATAAATAATTCAAAAGGTTTATCATATCTTGGAACATCTTTTATTGTTACTATATTTTCACCTTTAGAATATTTTTCAAAAGGCTCGTCTAAGGTTAGTCTGATATTTTCAGCAGGTTCAAAAGGTTCCATGATTGCAGATCCTTTTGTCCCATATACTTCAAATCTTCTAGCCATAGGCTTTGTTTCCATTGCCGCAATATCAATTATTGTCATTGATTCATCATACTTAAAGATAGAAATCGTATTATCTGAAAAGCCTTTATCTTTAGAATCTGAGTTCATAAAGAAGCTTTTTATTTTTTGAGGTCTCCCTTGAATCCAGCATATTTGATCAATCATATGACCTGCCAAATCATAAAATACTCCACCTTTATATTTTGATAACCCGCTTCTTGAAATATCATTATTTGCCTCATTACTTTCAGGTAAATTTGTAGACATATGAGCTCTTACCATAAAGATTTTTCCAAGATTCCCATTTTTTGCCCAATTTGCAATATTCCTAAATCCTTCATGTTGTCTGAACATATATCCTAATTCCAAAATTAGATTTTTTTCAATTGCTTGTTTTGCCAATGTTTCAAATTTTTTAAAATTATTACCAGCGGGTTTATCCAGCATTACATTTTTATTGTTTTGAATACATTTTTCTAGGACTTCTAAGCTTTTATTATTAGATTCTTCAATAAAAATTATCTGAATTTTTTTATCTGATAATATTTCTTCAAAATCATCAATCCAATTTACTGTCTTCCATGTTTTTTCATCAGAATTATTTAAAGCTTCTTTTCTTTTGATATCAGGTTCATAAAGTCCTTTGAAATCAATTTTATTAGAGTTAGTTAATAGATCAAGCCAACCTTTAGCATGGCCATGTTTTGTACCCCACTGAGCAACTCCTATTTTTTCCAATACAGCCTCATTTTATTTAATATTTAAGTAATATTTATAGGCTAATATATTATTTAAAATATTAATAAACAAGGAGTAATTATGGCAAAGTTTTTAGTCAAAGCTAGTTATACATCTGAAGCTTGGGCAAATCAAATTGATAACCCGCAAAATCGGATTGAAATTGTAGGTAAGCAAATGGAAGCTATGGGATGTAAATTACTAAATGGATACCTTGCTTTTGGTGAGGATGATTTGGTTATTATTGTTGAAGCTCCAGATAATGCTACAGCTGCTTCTATGCTGATTAAGGTAGCATCAAGTGGCGCTATTACTAATATTTCAACTACAGTTCTTATAGATCCAGAAGAAGGAGTTGAAGCATTAAAAAAAGCTAGTGATTTTAATTACACACCACCAAGTAAATAATTTAAAGAGTTATTTAGAGATTTTGAATGGCTCCCGAGACAGGATTCGAACCTGTGACCCGCCGATTAACAGTCGGCTGCTCTACCGCTGAGCTACTCGGGAATAATTCTATATCAATTATAAAGCACGTTTGGGAAGTCTGTACTATTTTTTAAATACTTCTTCTATTTTTTTATACCTATATTTAAAAATTTTTTTAAGATCTTTCCTTACGAAAAGTCTATTTATAATATTTCCAAATAGAACCTTGTATTTCACTTCATCATTTATTATTGTGCTTTCTCCGTCTGAAGTAAAAGTATGGGTATGCTCCCAAAATAAATATGGTCCCAAAATCTGCTTGTCACAAAAGAATTTATTTTTTTCGTAATTTATTATTCTGCTTTTCCAAAACATAGGAAACTTATGAAGACTTAACCTGTAAGAAATTTCTAGCCCTTCGTAAGTAGTTTCGGGAACCGGAGGTATTATCTTGAAATTTAGCCAAGGAGGGGTTATGAGGTTTAAGTTTTTTGGTGTTTCAAAAAATGAAAATACATCCTCTATTTTTTGAGGTACTTTTTGCTCTACAGATAATTGAAAAAAATCACCACTTTTAGAAAAAATAACCATAATTTTATTATTTCAAAAAATATAATAATTTTGTTCTAAACTTTGTTATTTATAATTTTTTTTATATATTTATATTAAATCAATAAATAGTAGAAGAGTTTTGATATGAATGAATTGTCAATTAATGGAGAAAAAATAGAAGAATTACAAAGTTTGGCATCTCAAAATTTGTTTATGCATGCTCAACAAATAAATGATTGGGCAGGAGATCTAAGGATATTTGTAAAAGGTGAAGGAGTATGGGTTACAGATATTAATGATAATAAATATTTAGATTCAACTGGAGGTTTATGGTTTAAGGGTGCAGGATACGGTAGGGCAGAAATCGGCCAAGCAATGTATGAACAAATATGTGAAATTGAAACACCTCCAGCTATGGCTGCTTGTATCCCTCAAATAGAATTAGCAGCAAAAATTGCTGAAATATATCCTGATAAATACGCACGATCATTCTTTACTTCAGGTGGATCTGAATCTGTTGAAACTGCTGTGAAAATGGCAAAAAAATACCAGATGAATACCGGGAAATCAGGAGCATATAAAATTATTTCAAGAAGATATTCTTATCACGGAGCAACGGCTATGGCAGTTAGTCTAGGTAAACCGTCTACTTCAGACACAATGGGTCCAGAAATGCCTGGAGCAATTCATGTTCAAAATTGGGATTCTTACAGAATTCCTAACAATATGAACTCAGTGGATTACGCTATCTATTGTGCTAATCAATTTGAAGAAGCGATACTGCACACTGGGCCTGATAGTGTAGCTGCAATGATTGCTGAGCCTATTTCTGTAGCTTTTGGCATACACATTCCGCCAAAAGAGTATTGGCAAAGGCTTAGAGAAATAGCTGATAAATATAATGTTGTTTTAATTGCTGATGAGGTCATAACAGGATTTGGTAGAACAGGTAAATATTTTGCTACAGATCATTGGGATATGATGCCTGATATTACTACTGTAGCAAAATCATTAACTAGCGGATACTCCCCTTTGGGAGCTGCGATAGCGACCAAAAAAATAGCAGATTCGTTTATAGGAACAGAAAAAGAAATGTTTTTACATCTAATAACATTTGGTGGGCACCCTGCATCATGTGCAGCAGGTCTAAAAAATCTAGAAATTTATGAAAGAGAAAATTTAGTTGATAATTCCAAAAATATGGGAGAATATTTACTGAATAAACTTCAAGGTTTAATGAGTTCTAAAATAGTTGGAGATGTTAGGGGATTAGGTCTTCTTGCAGCTATAGAGCTAGTTAGTGATAAAAAATCTAAGAAAAAACTTCCAGATTCAATTGAAATACAGAAAAAGATACCTACGTATTTAAATGAAAGCAATATTTTTACATTTAGAGCTGGAGACATAATTTCACTTTGTCCTCCTCTAAATATTAATAAGGATGAAATAGATTTCTTGGTAGATGGTTTAGCATCTGCAATAAACAAGATTGAAAAAGAAGTTTAAAATCAATTAAAGTACTTTTTTCTTACTATTTTTTTAATTCTTTTATGATATGTTTACAGTAACTTATTAAAAGACTCAAAAAAAATTAATTTATAAGAGGATTGAGAATGGCTAAAAAATCAGATTCAAAAGTACAAAATGAATCGATTGACAGAGATGGATTTGGTCCATCTACTGTTAGGGATGAAGTTGTACTTGAATTAAAAAATCTACAAACACATTTCACTACAAAATGGGGTACAGTAAAAGCTTGTGATGGAGTTTCTTATTCAGTAAGAAAAGGTGAGACCCTTGGAGTTGTTGGAGAATCAGGTTCTGGTAAATCTGTTACAGCTTTATCCATAATGAGACTTATTCAATCTCCTCCAGGACTTATTGCTGGTGGTGAAGTTATTCTTAATGGTAGAAATATTTTAGAACTATCAGAAAAAGAAATGACAAAGGTTAGAGGTGGCGAAATTTCTATGATCCTTCAAGATCCTATGCAAGCATTAAATCCAGTATTTGATATTAATGACCAAGTAGGTGAAGCTATAGGAATCCATCAAGGTCTAAAAGGAAAGAGTAGATGGAATAAGGTTGTAGATGCTTTGAGAAAAGTTAGAATACCTGCGCCAGATACTAGGGCTAGAGATTATCCTCATCAACTTTCAGGAGGAATGAGACAGAGAGTTGTTGGAGCAATAGGTATATCCTCAAATCCTTCTGTAATTATTGCTGATGAACCTACTACATCTCTTGATGTTACTATTCAAGCTGCTTATTTAAGATTATTGAAGCAAATACAAGCTGAAACAGGTGCTGCAATTATATTTATTACTCATGATTTTGGTATAGTGGCAAAAATGTGTGACAGAGTTGCTGTAATGTACGCTGGAAGAATTGTTGAAATGGCTGATGTAAGAGAAATTTTCAATAATCCTCTTCACGAGTATACTAAGGCTCTTATTGGATCTGTTCCAAAATTAGAAGAAAAAACAGGAAGATTGCCTCAAATTGAAGGACAACCTCCGTTGTTATATAACTTGCCTCCCGGAGATTCTTTCGCACCTAGGTCACCATTGAAATATGATGAAAAAGATGCAAATATTAGACCGGAATTAGTGGAAGTTAAACCAAATCATTTTGTTCAAATGTCTAGATGTTCAGTAGCTGACTTTGATAAGTATAAAGATTTAGTTTCGTATTAAACAAATAATTCGAGAGGAAAAAATGACTACAGAAGAAAAAAGAGATTATTCAAGTGTTCCTGAAGCCATAGGATGTTCTAATGATGGAGATCCAATAATTCAGGTTAGAAATATCAGGAAATGGTACCAAGTAAACAAAGGTCTGCCTATCATAGGATCTCATGATTGGCTAAAGGCTGTGGATGATGTATCTTTTGATGTTCCAGCAGGTCAAACAGTTGGTCTTGTTGGAGAATCAGGTTGTGGAAAAACTACAACTGCAAAGATGGTTTTAGGATTAGAAGATCCTTCTACTGATGGTGGTGTACCAGTTGGAAGTATATATTTTGAAGGTCAAGACGTGACAACTCTTAGTTCCGCAGGAAGAAGAGAAATGAGAAGATCTGTACAGGCAGTGTTCCAAGATCCATGGTCATCTTTAAATCCAAGAATGAGAGTAAATACAATCATTGGTGAGCCTTTAGAAATAAATACTACAATGACTAAAAAAGAAAGAGATACTCGAGCAGGTGATTTACTAGCAGAAGTAGGGCTTAATCCATACCAAGGAAATCTATATCCTCATGAATTTTCAGGTGGACAAAGGCAAAGAATTGGAATAGCTAGAGCATTAGCTCTTAATCCAAAACTTATTGTGTTAGACGAGCCAGTTTCTGCATTGGATGTATCCATTAGAGCTCAAATAATGAATATTTTAGTAGATCTGCAGAAAGAGCATAACTTAGCATATATTCTTATAGCTCATAATTTAGCAACAGTAAGATACATGTGCCATAGAACAGCTGTGATGTATTTAGGAGTTGTACAAGAATATGGTGATACTGAAGCTATATTTGCAAACCCAACTCATTTGTATACAAATGCGTTGATTTCTGCCGCTTTGCCTTCTCATCCAGATATTGAAAGAGATGAGATAGTGCTTCCTGGTGAGGTAGTTTCACCTGTAAATCCTCCTGTTGGAGATGTATTCCAGACAAGAACTCCATTGCCAGTAAGAAAAAATCATAAATATACTAAAGAACGACCTCCGCTAGTTGAGGTAGGAAAAGACCATTATGTTGTTGAGACTCCTTGGAGTACAATAACCGGTCATGATTTATCTGAATTCAAGCTTTCAGTAGATCAAGAAATGGGATAAAAAAGTTGGCTCCCGGGCCTGGATTCGAACCAGGACTGGAGGAGTCAAAGTCCTCTGTCCTACCATTAGACTACCCGGGATTAAATGAGAGCTTTTTTAAATTTACCTTGATATGGTAAAAATTCAAATAAATTTTTTTGATTTTTTTAACTTTAATGGACTATGTAAGAATTTATTAATAAAAAAAAGCCCTATCTTTTTTTTATTAGATAAGACTTTTTTTTTATTATCTCTACTTTAGTTTTTTGCTATTTCAAAACCTCTAGATAGAGACCAAATAACTATTAGAATAAATCCTATTCCTGAGATTTGACTAGCAGCTTCAACGCTTACTAGTGAAGTGATTATTATATTTGAAATAATCAAAATTAATCCCATAACAATTGCTAACATGCTTAGTGGAATGAAAGAGATAACTCCTTTTACTTCAGCATCTCTATAAGCAATTCCTAGACAAAGCCATCCAATACCTGCAAACAACGCTCCCATAGTTGATGTAGCTACATTAGCTGCCTGAGAAAATCCAGCTGCAGTTGCTATAGTGCCAGCTGTAGCAGCATCTCCTCCTGCCATAGCAGCAGAAAATTTTTCTCCCATTTCTGCTAATGACAAACCTAATCCTATATTGGTTATCCATAATGCTATAGCTGTAACAATACTGTATATACCTATTGTTTCCATAGTTCCAGCTGCAGTGCCTTTAGTGCTAACCAATCCAACAACATGAACAACCATTCCAATACAGATAAGTATTGAGGCAGTTTTTATCATTGCTGAACCATCACCGCTATTCATTAATATTGTGGTAATGTCATCACTCTTAGTATCTATTCCAATAGTGATTTGCCATAGGATATAACCTATAAAAGCAACCAATATTCCAAGACCAAGAGTATAACCAGTTCCTTTAGAACTCATATATTCCCCCTAAATAATTTATATTTATATGAATTCTATCTTTTCCCCAATAATTATTTTGAAATCCAATCTGATAAGTCTTTAATTACTTGAGCACTTATTTCATGTGCCATTTCATACTCATTAAATGTTATTTTGAATCCTAATTCCTTTAATATATTTTTCATTGATATTCCTTCTTGTATATCAATGATGGAGTCAAATCTTCCGTGACTTATAAATAACTTTGTATTGTTAGGTTTGTTTTTTTGAATTTTTAATTCGTTAGAATTAATTAATTTAGAACTAAGTGCTATTACTCCACTATATTCTTTTTCTGAAAATAGGCCTGAATGTATAGCCATCATTCCACCTTGAGAAAAACCTCCAATATAAATATTATTAACATTGAACATTGCTAAAACTTCGTCAATTGTTTTATTAAGTAATAATGATGATTCATAATAATTTTTTGATTCGATGGGAAACCAAGCATACCCTTTTTGTGAAAATCCAATATTTATTTCTATTGGAGCATTTGGAAATACATATATAAAGTCATTTTGATTAATATGAGGGGCTAAACTTACTAAATCATGCATACTAGCACCGAATCCATGCATTAAGAAAAAAATCTCATAACTTTTATCAGGAGAGTAATTTTCTGGTACTGAAGTTATAAAATTTAAATTTTCACTTTTATGTTCTTTAGTAATCATATTAAGAATATACATTTGAATTATTAAAATATGAATATTTTTTTTGTTTCAAATATAAAAAGTTGAAAATTTCTTGACAAATAAAGTAGACTATATACCTGAGGGCGAAAAATAAACTTTGGGAGGATTTAATGGATATAAATAGTTTAACGCAGTTTAGCTTTTATTTCGGAACCGCTGCTATGCTTTGCTCTGCAGTCTTTTTCTTTTTTGAAAGAGGAGAAGTATCTGCTAAATGGAGAACTTCAGTAACAGTAGCAGGATTAGTTACTTTTATTGCTTTTTTCCACTACTTCTACATGCGAGACGTATGGGCTGGAGCTCTTCAGTCAGGAACCCTAACTCAATTAAGGTATATTGATTGGCTAGTAACAGTTCCTTTACAAATAGTAGAATTCTATTTGATACTGAAGGTAGTAGGAAAAGTCACTAGAGGAATATTTTGGCAATTACTTGCAGCCAGCATAGTTATGCTAGTTGGAGGATTATTGGGTGAAATGGATGTGATAAACGAAGTAATTGGATTTATCATTGGTATGGTAGGTTGGGCTGGAGTTGTTTATCTTATTTTTGCAGGAAGCGCAGCTAAAGCAAGTGCTGAATCTAAAAATGAGGCAGTTCAATCAGCTTTTAATTCTATGAAAATGATAGTTCTTGTTGGTTGGGCAATTTACCCTATCGGTTACATAATAGGAAATATGCTTGATGTAACAAATGGAACTCAAACAATGAACATAATTTATAACTTTGCAGATCTTATAAACAAAACTGCATTTGGATTAGTTATTTGGGTAGCAGCAAAGCAAGACTCATAAACTAAGAATTCAATAGTTATATTAAAACGTAGGTAAGAAATTTTCTTACCTACGTTTTTTTATTACTTAGAAACTAACAATAAAAATAAAATTTGTTAAAATTTGTCTGAAGGATTTTGAAATATAATTTATAAATTATTTTTTAACGGTTAAAGAAAAATTTAAGCAAGATTGAAAAATTGAAAATAATTAATACAATTTCTGAATTTATTGAACTTAGAAATGAATTATCGAAAAAAATAGCTTTAGTTCCTACTATGGGCAGTATTCATGAAGGCCATATATCTCTTGTTGAAACAGCTAAAAAACATGGGGATATTATAATAGCAACTATTTTTGTTAATCCTATCCAATTTAATAATACTGAAGATTATAATTCTTATCCAAAAGATTTTGATAAAGATGTGGAAATCCTTCAAAAGAATGGAGTAGATATATTATTCTGTCCTTCTCTTTCAGAAGTTTATCCTGACGGATTTGATACAACAGTTAGAGTAAACTCCTTATCAAATTCCCTTGAAGGTCAATATAGAAAAGGGCATATGGAGGGAGTTGCGACTATAGTTACAAAATTATTTAATATAATTCTTCCAGATTATGCTATTTTTGGAGAAAAAGATTATCAACAATTATTACTAATAAAATCATTTGTAAAAGACTTAAATATGTCTGTAGAAATTATTCAATCTAAAACGGTTAGGGATAAAGAAGGATTGGCTCTTTCTAGCAGAAATATAAAACTTACATCGGCTGAAAGACTCGTAGCTTGCGAAATTATAAAATCTCTAAATATAGCTTTTGAAAAAATAATTTCTGGGCAGAAAAATTCTGAGCAAATAATAAATTTCATTAAGGAGTATTTAGCATCCTTTGATTCAATTAAGATAGAATATGTTTCCATAAGAAATCCGTATGATTTTGAAATTATAGATAAAATTCAAGAAGAATTTGTGATCCTTGTAGCAGTGTTTATTGGAGAAGTAAGGCTAATTGATAATGTGATTTTTGTAGTAAAGAATGAATAAAATATCAGTAGAAAAAATAATCAAATTAAAAAACACCAGTAACATAACTATGATTACAGCATATGATTTTGTTAGTGGACATATTGTAAATAACTCAGATGCTGAAATGATTTTAGTTGGAGATAGCCTAGGTATGACAACTTTAGGCTATGAGTTTACTAATAGTGTAAAGTTGGATGATATTATAAGGGCCACCCAATCAATAGCAAGGGTTGGTATAAGTAAACTATTGGTTGCAGATCTTCCATATAAGACTTATGAAACTAATGAATCAGCTCTTTCAAATGCATTGATGTTGATAGACGCAGGAGCAGACGCAGTAAAACTAGAGGGGGGTAAAGAGAAATCTCAAATAATAAACTTTTTAGTTCAAAATAATATACAAGTTATGGGACATATTGGAATAAAACCTCAATCTGTAAATAATATTTCAGATTATAAAATAGTTGGAAAAAATAAAAGTGAAGAAGATAATCTATTTGAAGATGCTAAGCGAATAGAATTGTCAGGCGCATTCTCTGTTGTTTTAGAGCTTGTTGATTCCAAATTATCAAAAAATATTTCAGAAAATATATCAATCCCTACTATAGGAATCTCTTCTGGTAAATATACAGATGGTCAAGTTCAAGTTTACAATGATTTGATAGGATATAGCCCAAATATATTACCTAAACATGCAAAGGTTTTTGATAATTTATTTGAAAAAGCTCAAAATGCAATTGATTCTTTTGTTAAAGAAACAAAAAGCAAATATAAATAAATTTTAAAATCCTTATGACTGATTATTCTAAAGTTAGAAAAATAATACGATATATTGCTGGCGTTTTAGCCATTATATTTATTTTCCTGTTTGTATTAACTGTTCTCATTAGTATGTTTATATAAAATAATAATTAGAACAGTTAGCTATCTAAAGAGTTATCCAACAAAATATCCAACATTATCCAACATTAATTAGTATTAAAATAATAGATTCATTTATAATTGATTTGTTATCATTACAAATACGCATTCTAACTAAATGGGGCCTTAGCTCAGCTGGGAGAGCGCTTCCCTTGCACGGAAGAGGTCGGGAGTTCGATCCTCCCAGGCTCCACCAAATCTCCAAAAATTATTTGTTTAAAAGATCTTTTGCCTTATCTTTTAAGCTCTTAGCTTTTTCTCTATAACTTTTGACCCACTCAGTTTTGTCTTTATTAGCTTGAATGATTCCATCTAAATTACTTAAAACNTCTGTATTAGTTTTTTCTTTAATTTCTGAAGTAATTTCTTTTATTTTCTTTTTCTCTTCCTCAATATTTCCTAGAGCTTTTTCCATCGTTTCATCTATTACTTCTTGGGGTTTTGCTCTTAGTGCTGTTCTGAATTGATTCATGGTTTCTCGCTCTATTAAAGAAGTTTTGTATCCTTCTTGCATATTAAAACACTCAGATTGATCTTTGTAGCATTTTGCTAAAATTTTATTTATTGATTTTATATAGTTACCTAAATGATGTACATTAAACCTTTCATCAAATATAGATCTATATGCATTGAAACCAAAATTATCAATATTTATCTCGCTATTATGAGTCCCATCAGGATTAATCCCAAAGGCAAAACCTGAATGTTCATATTCTTTTAATGAACCNGGTATATTAATTATTGGATCTTGAGGAATATAAATTCTGTAATTATCTTTTACATAATTATCCATCAATTCACGATATTCTTTGTTCCCTACTCTAGGTCCACCCATAGATACTAAAGATACATCATATCCGTGATTCATTGATAAGTCTAATGCTGATAATGTAGCTAATGCAGACCCCAAACTATGACCTGAAACTATGATTTTTGAGGGGTTTTTATCATTTATGGTTTCAAGCATTATATCTCTAAATCTATCGTATTCAGAATCAAATCCTCTATGGACAAATACGCCTTCTGATGAAATCCAGTCTGCTTCTACCATTGCTCCATCAAGGTCGGTGATTACATTTTTAGTATATTCTTTTTTTGTTTTTGCTGAAGTAGAACGATATGTGACAAACAAAATATCATCTTTCTCTACTATTAGAGCTAAACCTCCACTTAGATTGATAGAAAATTTATCAGCAATTTTTTCACCCGGAGCTCTTATAAATTCATCATTGATAATTTTATATCCCTTAACTTCAGATTTCTGCTTTGCATAATCATAATCTTTCAAAACTAGAAAGTTTTGATAAACAATATCAGGCAAAATACTTTCAAAACCAATTTGTTGAAGGCTTACTGAAGGCTTTTCATCGATTTTTGATGAAGCCTGTACAATAGAATCGCCTATTTCTTTTGCATCTGTTTTAATCTCTTCATCACCTGTTGATGCAGAGCATGAAATCAAAAACATTGTTATTAATACTAAAATTTTTTTCATTAGATCATCCAGTTATTATTTAGATTATGTTTAACATTTTATATTTTTTTTTCAGGTTTTTTGCAAGTAAAAAATAATAAAGCTGTAAAAAACATCATAAACATACCTACAAACCATACGGTAACATAGCTTCCTGTATAATCTCTAACATATCCTGCTATTGGGGCACCAATTCCTCCAAAAATTAGAATAAAAGGAGTTACCTTCCCTCTTATTTGTCCTAAATTTTTTCTTCCAAAATAATCAGCCCAGATAAAAGAATGAATGAACATTAATCCACCAATTCCTAAACCAAAAATTGCCATAGATATAAAAATTTCAAAAAAAGAATATGCATAAATTGTAATCAAGCTAGCAAATGCTAAAAACAGAAATGAAACTGTTCCTAAAATTCTTATTCCTACTTTTTTTACTAAGCTTCCTACTGTGAAAGTACTTACACCTGCACATACTGCGTCAAATGCTGTAGACCATGCTATTAATTGAGCGTCTAACCCTCTATCCATAAAAGCAGGGATTCTGTGAATAGCAATCGTTCCAGTTGCCATTGAAATAATCGTCAAACAAATAACTATTTTCCAAAATACTTGAGTTCTTACTGCTTCAGAAAATTCCCAAGAAACTTCAGTGTCCACATAATCTTCTGAAGAAATATTTTCTCCATCTGGTAATAGCCCTATATCTTCTGGTTGTCTTCTCAATAAAAGCAAGGCAGGGGGGATAATAATTATAATTGCAAGAAATCCAAATATTATCCAGGTATTTCTCCATCCGCTAAAATCTATCAAATATTGAGTTAATGGAACAAAAATCATAGCTCCTATTGGGACCCCAAGAGACGTAATAGCCAAAGCTTTGCCTCTTTTATTTACAAACCACTTAGATATAGGAACTGTAGTTATAAGAGCTCCTGGTCCTCCTAAGCTTGTAATTCCTATTGCGCCAAAAATTACAATCATCAAAATGCCGCTAGAATTAAATCCTAATAATATTAATCCTAGCCCTGTTACGAGGGTAGCACCTGGTAAAATTATTCTTGAACCAAATTTGTCCACCCATGTTCCCATGATTGGACTTGTTAGCCCTCCAACTAATTGCCTTGCTGTTTGCGCCCAACCAAAATAAGATCTGCCTATAAGTAATTCATCACCCATAGGCTTGATAAATAGTCCAAAATTTAAAGTACCTAGAGCCATAGTCATAGATGAGGTTATTGCCATTATTAAAACAATGNTCCATCCATAAAAGTATTTTGATTTTTTTTTATCCATGAAAAGACCTAAGAAATTTGCTTGCCTGAAATCAATATATAATAATTACGATCAATTTGATAGTTTTGCTATTTTTTTTACATTAATCTAGGTTTATACTTATCTGTATCTCATTTTATTAATAATTCCTAGGAGAGTTTTTGTCTGATAATGAAGTAAAAACAGAGAAAAATAAGATTATAAAATTTTTATGGATTTCTCTAGGTTCAATATTCGTAGCAATTGGTTACATTGGAATTTTTGTACCAGGGCTCCCGACAACAATTTTTTTAATTCTCGCATCTGCTTGCTATATAAGATCTTCTAAAAGACTTTATGAATGGCTTATAAATAATAAATTATTTGGAAAATTTATTAAGGATTATAATGAAGGAAAAGGAATGCCATTTAAGGCTAAAGTTAGTGCCATTTCTATGATAATAATTTTTTGTGGATTTGCTGTGATTTTTGCCATAGAACCTATTTGGGTAGATATAATTGTTACTTTATTTGGTCTTACAGGCATAGCTTACATATCGCTCAGAGTCCCAACAAAAAGGGCCTAATTCTTTCTAAAAAATATTGTCTACTAAAATTGTTGACAAATCGATAAAACTCTTTGTATACTAAAATAGTTGACAATTAAGAGACAACAAATAACAAGGAGTTTTATTTATGAAAAAGAATTTAGCTATCGCTCTATTTTCATCATTGTTAATCGCATCTTTTGCTGCATGTTCAGCTGAAACTGAAGTAGTAGAAGTGGAAAAACAAGTTGTAGTTGAGAAGGAAGTTATTAAGGAAGTTCAAGTTCCAGGCGAAACTGTGGTAACTGAAGTTGTTAAGGAAGTTAAAGTAAACGTTCCAGGCGAAACAGTTATAGTTGAGAAGGAAGTTGAAGTAGAAAAGAAAGAAAAAGAACTAGTAATTTACTCAGGACGATCAGAATCATTGGTTGGTCCAATAATTGAAGAATTCTCAGTTCTTACAGGTATTCCTGTAGAAGTAAAATACGGTAAAACCGGTGCTATGGTAAGTCTTCTTCAAGAAGAAGGATCAAAAACACCAGCTGACGTATTTTATGCACAAGATCCAGGTGGATTAGGTGCAGTAAGCGACCAGTTGTCACCTATGTCAAGAGAGGTATGTAATTTAATACCTGCTTGGGCTGTGGCACCAAGAGCTGCNGACAATTCATGTAAGTGGATTGGTATAACAGGACGAGCAAGAGTACTTGTTTACAACCCAGATGTTACAGCTGCAGCTGATTTACCTACATCAATGGATGATCTAACAGATCCAAAATATAAAGGTAAATTAGGTTGGGCTCCAACAAACGGATCATTCCAAGCAATGGTTACAGGAATGAGAATTTACTGGGGTGAAGAAAAGACAAAAACTTGGTTAGAAGGCATAATGGCTAACGAACCAATAGTTTACCCAAAAAACACACCGCAAGTTCAAGCTGCTGCAGATCAAGAGATTGAATTTGGTATGGTGAACCATTACTACCTTCACAGATTTATTGCTGATAAGGGTGAAAGCTTTGCGGCTAGAAACCACTATCTAAGNAATGGAGATGCTGGATCAGTAGTATTAGTTTCTGGTGCTGGAATACTAGATGTATCAGATAACAAAGATAATGCAGAAAGATTCATGACATTCATGACTTCAAAAGTAGCACAACAATACTTTGCTACTCAAGTTCATGAGT
>PBHC01000010.1:0-49091 GCA_002719295.1 Chloroflexota bacterium | reverse complement strand
TGCAAATGCAGATCTAGAAGTTATATTTTTTTCTGATATATCAACCATATTTGCTGATCCATCCTTATCAAGATGTGAAAATTTATTTTGTTCCATTATTCTAATTCCTTCAACTCAAAAATTTCATCGATTTTAAGATCACTAGACATTGCAGCTTCTTTGGCTAACAAATCACATTCCTCATTTTCAGCATGACCTTTATGCCCTTTTACCCATTTAAACTTTACACTAAGATGATAATCGCATTGGTTTATTAGTAATTCCCATAGATCAGAATTAAGAGCCTTATTTTTCTTATCTCTCATCCAGTTATTTTGCTTCCATTTTTTTGCCCAGCCTTTTTCAATGCCGTCTATAACATACCTTGAATCAGTTGTAATTAAGACATTTTGAGGGTTTTTNANTTTTTTCAAAGCAGTTATTGGGCCTAAAAGCTCCATTCTATTATTAGTGGTTTTTCTAAAACCTTCAGAAATTTTTATTTCCTTATCTTTCCATCTCATAATAACTCCAAAACCTCCAGGTCCCGGGTTTCCAAGTGAAGAACCATCAGAAAAAATTGTTATCTCTTCTAACATAATTTTCTAACCACCAATCTGAAACATCTCGATTTTTTTATGATTTTTAGAAGCAGAAAGTTTATGACGAATTTCAGAATATCTATCGGATCTATTTNTCCATACTTTGGAAATTATTTCATCAAGTTCTTNCTGAGTACAACCATTTCTTAATGGTTTTCGTAAATCCAATCCATTATTTGCAAATAAGCATGTTACTAATTTGCCATCCATTGTTATTCTGGCTCTAGTACATGAAGTGCAAAAAGGTTTTGAAACTGAACTAATGAATCCAAATTCCGATGAATAATCTTCTAATAAATATCTTTTAGCTACTTCTCCAGGATAATTTTCATCCAAAGGTTGAACCTTATATTCTTGTTCAATAATTTCTAAAATATCTTCAATAGATAAAACTTGAGACAATTCCCAACCGTTTAAGTTACCAACATCCATATATTCGATAAATCTAACAATATTATTAGATTCCTTAAAATAATCTAACAGGCTTAGTATTGAATGCTCATTAACTCCCTTTTGAACGACACAATTAACTTTTATCTGTTCAAAACCTTTCTTATTTGCCATATTAATTGCAGATAATACTTTGTTTACATCAAAATTTTGATCNCTCATTTTTTTGAATGTTTTTTCATCAATCGCATCAAGAGATACTGTGATTCTATTCAGTCCTGATTCAATTAGAGAATCTAGCTTAGACTCCAACAAATATCCGTTTGTTGTCATGGCTATATCTTCAATCCCTTCAATTTTAGAAAGTCTGCGAATTAAATCTTCTATATTTTTTCTAACTAAAGGTTCTCCGCCAGTTAATCTTATTTTTGTTACCCCAATAGAAGCAAAAGTTTTTGCAATTTTTTCTATCTCATCAAAATCAAGAAGCTCTTCCTTAGGTAAAAATTTGAAAGCTTCTCCATAAACTTCTTTTGGCATACAATAAGTACATCTAAAATTACACCTATCAGTAACTGAAATCCTTAGATCTTTTACAGGCCTATTAAATTTATCAAAAATATTTTTCATTGTTTAAATTATTTTATCCGTTATAAGTATTTTAAGAAAATTATCTATAGACTTTCTTCTATGAGAAATATTGTTTTTTTCATCTTTTGACATTGAAGCTGTTGTTTTGTTACTTCCGAGTGGTATAAAAATTGGATCATATCCAAATCCATTTTTACCTTCTTTATGTTCCGAAATAAATCCTTCAAGAAGCCCCTCTGAATAAATTGGTTTACTAGTGAATCCAACTCCACAAATGACTGAAATGAACCTTGCTTGACGTTTGTTATTCGGTACAGGCAATAATTTTTTTAATATTAGATCAACCCTGTCCTGATCATTCAGGTTTTCTCCTCCATATCTAGCTGAGTAAATACCCGGTTCTCCTTTTAATTCACTCACCTCTAAACCTGAATCTTCAGATATTGTGGGAATATTAGACAGTTTATAATATTCATTTGCCTTCAAAAATGCATTTTGATGAAAGGTTTTACCTGTTTCTTCAACATCTATATCTATATTGAAATCTCTAAGAGTCAATATTTCGATATTTTTTGGAAAAATCCCTTCAAATTCTTTAATTTTTCCTAAGTTCGTTGTAGCTACTAAAACTTTCATAAAATATTTTTTTAATTTTGCTTTTTTTTGATAATTACAATAAATCTCAATAAATGCTATAATTCTTGGTGTCTAAAACAGTAAAAAAACTTACAATGTATTTAGATTNAATTAATTTTTTATTTGATCTATTTCAAAAATTATATGATAAAGAAGAGAATGAAGTCTGTAATTAGAGCTAGTATTATATTTGCGCTGTTGCTATTTGCTATGGCTTGTAGCCCTGAAAGTCCTCAATCAACATTTGGAACTCATGGGCCAGTAGCAGAACTACAAAAAAATCTATTCCTATTTACATTTTGGATCGCGGTAGTGGTATTTATTATTGTTGAAGGTGGAATAATTTTTCTGACATTTAAATACAGAAAAAAGGATGACAAGCTACCAGTTCAAACTCATGGAAATTTAAAGTTAGAAATAACTTGGACAATAATTCCAGCAATCATAGTTGTAATAATAGCTATACCTACAGTTTTAGCGATTTGGGAGACTCAAGTAATGCCCAATGAAGAAGAATCATTAGTAATTGAAGCAACTGGCCATCAATGGTGGTTCGAATTCAAATATCCAACAGAAGAAGTCGTTACTGCTAATGAACTGCATCTACCTGAAGACACTGATGTTATTGTAAAAATTACTTCTCAGGATGTATTGCATTCATTTTGGATACCAAAAATCGCAGGAAAATTAGACATGGTTCCTAATCATGAGAACCAATTATATATAAAAGCAGATGATCCTGGGTTATATTATGGACAGTGTGCAGAATTTTGCGGTATTGTTCATGCAATGATGAGATTTAGAGTTATTGTTCACCCCCAAGAAGACTATCAAGACTGGCTAAATGATATGAGGACTCCTCCTGCTAAGTTGGCTAGTGGCTCGGATGAAGACGAAGGGCGAAAACTATTTGTTGGAAATTGTAGCATGTGTCACACATATGATTCTTATAAAAANGGAGCATACACTAAAGAAATAGATGCTCAATATAATCGTTGGGAAGAATGGAAAAAAGATAAAGAAAATTCTGCTATTGTCTCAGCGCCAAACTTAACCCATTTCGGTAACAGAATTACACTTGGTGCAGGAATAAAAGAAAACAACTACGACAATCTAGTTAAGTGGATTGAAAACCCTGACAAAATTAAGCTTGGGACAAGAATGAAAAACCATGCTGTAATATACAAAGAAGAAAATCAACTATCAACAGAACAAATAGAACAAATAGCAAAATATTTATTAAGCCTAAAGCCTNCGTCAGAAAGTTCGGCTACATATAATAAGTAGAAGAGGTATAAATTGAGTACAATAAGTAAACCAAAACAATTCGGTCTTCCAAGGTTATTTCCTAGACCTATGAGTCATTATGGAATTTGGTCTTGGGTCGGAACTGTTGATCACAAAAAAATTGGAACTATGTATGGTATAGTTTCATTTTTTTGGTTTATTATGGGCGGAATAGAAGCCCTATTAATCAGACTTCAACTTTCTCATGCTGAAGCAGATATTATTGATCCAGAATTATATAATCAGCTGTTTACTATGCATGGTACAACTATGGTATTTTTGGTTGTTATGCCTTTATCCGCAGCTTTTTTCAATTGGCTANTNCCTTTGCAAATNGGAGCAAGAGATGTTGCTTTTCCAAGACTAAATGCACTTAGTTTATGGGTATTTGTGTTTGGTTCTATCCTAATGAATATTAGTTGGTTTACTGGAGGCGCTCCCAATGGAGGATGGTTTGGATATCCTCCAAACTCTACGGTTCAATTTAATCCCGGAAATGGAATGACTTACTGGGTAATGGGGCTTAACGTTCTTGGGGTAGCATCAATAGCTGCAGGATTAAATTTCATNGTAACAATAATAAATATGAGAGCACCAGGAATGTCTTTTATGAGAATGCCTGTATTCACTTGGATGACNTTCATTACATCTATTCTTATAGTGCTAGCACTACCAATACTTGGTGTAGCAGGNATTCAAATGACTGCTGATAGAGTTTATGGTACTAATTTCTTCAATTCTGAGGCTGGAGGAGACCCTATTTTTTGGCAACATATTTTTTGGCTGTTTGGGCATCCAGAAGTATACATATTAATCTTGCCTGCCATGGGTATTGTTTCTGAAATTTTACCAACATTTGCTAGAAAGCCTTTATTTGGATATAGCTTTATAATTTTTTCAGGAGCTGGAATTGGATTTATGGGTTGGTTTGTTTGGAGTCATCATATGTTCACTGTAGGGCTAGGACCTGCAGCTAACACAGCATTCACAATATCCACAATGTTCATTGCCGTTCCTACAGGCGTAAAAATATTTAANTGGATGGCTACATTATGGGGAGGCTCTATTAGATTAACAACAGCTATGCTATTTTCAATTGGATTTATAGCTATGTTTACCATAGGAGGTTTATCTGGTGTAACACATGCTGTTTCTCCCTCAGATGCTCAACAACAAGATACATATTATATTGTTGCTCATTTTCATTATGTACTTTTTGGAGGAGCAATATTTGCGATTTTTGCAGGNATGTTCTTTTGGTGGCCTAAATTTTTTGGATATTTCTTAAGTGAAAGATTAGGAAAAATAAGCTTTATATTAATGATGATAGGATTTAACCTTCAGTTTGCTCCAATGCATTGGCTTGGCTTGAACGGAATGCCTAGAAGAATTTATACATATGCCGACAATATGGGATGGGAGTTATCTAACTTAGCAGCTACAATCGGTGGTTTCACTATTGCTATAGCNGTTGCTTCATTCATGATAAATGTAATTTATTCTATGAGAAATAAAAAATTAGCTCCAGGTGACCCATGGGATGGAAGAACTTTAGAATGGTCAATTTCTTCACCTCCTCCTCATTATAATTTTGCAAAACTTCCTGAAGTATCACATATAGACGATTGGTGGTATAAAAAATATCCAAGCCTTTTAGAAGGAAGCCCAAAAGGAGATTTAACTCCTAANGCTAAAGTAGAAGACACNTCTAAAGTAAATGAATCNGATATTCATTTGCCTGATTTGTCTTATTATCCTTTGTTTATAGGAATAGGTCTTTCATTAGCAGCATTAGGAGTTATGTACACATATGCTTTGGTAGCAATAGGATTAATACTAGTATTTTGGGGATCAATAGGTTGGTCGACTGAACCTGTAAATGAACCTGGNCAANATCATCATTAGAAAGAGGAATAATGTCAAGCGATAANATAACAGTACACCATGGAGAAGAAATTAATAACTCTACAGGAGTTAGTAATAAAAAATTATTAATGTGGGCTTTTCTTGGTTCAGATGTAATGTTCTTCGGAACATTTATTGGAACATTTATGGCTTATAGAAATAAAAGCCTTAACGGTCCATATCCAGCAGACACATTAGACATTCCAATCACAACAGTTAGTACATTTGTATTATTAATGAGTTCACTAGGAATAGTACTTGCATTACATTATCTAAAAGAATCTAAAATGGGATTAGCTAAGCTTTGGTTATTTGCCGTTATAATAATGGGGTTAATATTTATGGGTTTTCAGGTTTACGAGTTTAGTCATTTTGCTCATATTGGAATGACTCCACAAGTAAACTTGTTTGGATCTACATTTTTCACCTTAACTAGTTTACATGGAGCTCATGTATCGCTAGGAATACTCTGGCTAATTTTTTTACTTTATAACGAATTTAATGGAAACCTAACAAGTGATAATGCGGTTGATCTAGAAATTGCTGGATTATATTGGCACTTTGTCGATATTGTGTGGATTCTTATTTTTGGATTATTATATTTAATAACAGCTGGAGATGGAGTTCCTCCTGGAGGAATACCTTGGGAAGGAGCCCATTAGATAGGAGTATGATTTGTCATTCTTAAAAGATTTATTTGAACATGATGGTAACGGTTGGTGGAAAATACCAAAAACATCAGAAGCTGAGCCAAATCCAAAAAGTGAGCACCCATTTGGAGATTTTGTAAAAAGAGCAAAAGGTTTTATGGTTTGGATGACTTCAGGTAAAGGGCATGCTGGCCCAGGTTATTATTGGGCAATAGCAGCGATATTAGGAGCTATAACACTAGTTGAAGTTTGGTGGTTTGATCAAGAAGGCTTGAGATATATATTGGTACCTGCCATGCTAGGTTTTTCTTTAGTAAAATTTGNTTTAGTTGTAGCATTTTTTATGCACTTGAGATTTGACCACAAGCTATTCTCATACATATTTGTAACTTGTATGGTTATAGGCGTGTTTATCTTTTCTTTATTCATTCTTTTATCTGCTTTTCATGGCTATGGAAACTAAATTTAAAATCTTAATTTGAATAATGACATANCAATAATTGATTTTTTTCTAGACTGGGGTCTTGATACCAATTTATTTTATATTTTAATAATTGCTTTATTTGTTTATACGGTAGGATCTTACAGATTAATTCGGAACAGCAAATCAAAAGTTTTGNTAATAAAATTCTTTAGGGGATTATTAGCTTATCTTTTTCTTATTACTGCATTCATAGGGCCTTTTGGTAGATATGATGAAACATTTTGGGTACACATGATACAACATTTACTAATGATAATGGTTGTACCCCCATTGTTTTTATCTGGTTTATTTTTTTCAGCAAACATTTGGTTTTTTCCTAGAATTATTCGAATAGGAATGGCTGATTTTGTAAGGCCAAAAAGTTATTTTAGAAAATTTTTATCAAAACTAACATCTCCAAAATTTACTTTGATATTTTATATTGCTTGCTTATGGACTTGGCACTTACCAGTATTTTTCAACTATGCGTTGGAGCTTAATACAATTCATTATTTTGAACATTTTTCATTTCTATTAAGTGGTTTTTTATTTTGGTGGCCACTAATAGGAGTAAATTTGGGATCAAAAAGAATAAGCCTTCCCATGAGAATTGCTTATCTTCTATTGGCAGTTACTCCCACATCTGTTGTAGCGGCTTTTATAACATTATCAGACGGTGTGATATACGGAGAAAATATTCAAAGGTTATTTGGTATAGAAGCTATAGAAGATCAGAAAATAGGGGGGTTGATAATGTGGTTACCAGGAAATACAATTTTTCTAGGAACATTAACTGTTTTATTTTTCAAGTGGTCTTCAGAACAAACTAAAAATTCAAGAAAATATATACCCTAATCTTCTTTTACTATAAAGTACTCATTCTCTGATATAAGCATTTCAGAAATAGTCTCTTGAGTGTATGATTTTAGATAAATCACTGTGGCCCAAGCAATTTTNAGTTGTTCTTCCATTTCANCTATAGACATGCCTTTATTTCCATTAAGAATCAAAATTCTAAAAACGGCTTCGATAAGAGATGTTCCAGGAAGAACAAATTTTTTCAAAAGNTGATTTTCTGGTTTTTCTTCCAAATCTTTTTCAATTTCAGAAATTTTCTTTAATAATTCAGAGACAGATAAAGATAATAAATCTTTTCTATCAGAAACATCAAAAAACTTATCAATAATCAAAAAATTTAGAGACAATTCTGATTTTTCAAAAGATTCAANATCAATCACAAATTTTTCATCGGTTTTTATATTTTCATTACTTTTTGTAGCCATATTAATCCTTATTAATTATCTTGGAAATTTCTTCATTCCAGCCAAACATTTCAACATCAATCTCTTGACCCTTATTAAGTATATCAGTACCTGAAGGACAAATTGCTAATCCATTTGATAAAAACATTGATGTTAGAACTCCTGAACTTTGATTTTTTAACGGAATGGCAATAATTTCAGATGAATCTTTAGATTTTTCAACCTTTACTCTTGCATATAGCCGCCTTCCATCATGATTCGGAATATCTTCTTGTAATATCGCTTTGATGATAGGTCTATGCCTGATTTGCTTTCCCATCATTTTATCTATTGCATATCTGCCAAATTTTTCAAATGCAATCATTGAGCTAACAGGATTTCCGGGCAATCCTAATAAAGGAATATTCCTTCCATTAATATTGATTTTTCCAAAAGCAAGAGGTTTAGCTGGTCTCATATTTACTGACCAGAAATTCATATCACCATTTTTATTCAAGACGTCTTTAACAACATCATAATCACCCTTAGAAACACCTGCTGAAGTTACAATCATGTCCACATGCTCAAAATTATTAAGTTTATTTTCTAAGTCTTCAATCGTATCTTTTGAATGGGTCTGAGTTTCTGGATCCGCACCATATATTTTTGTNAAAGATAAAATAGTGTGGGTATTTGAGTTATAAATTTTTCCTTTTTCTAAACTTTGACCTGGTTCTAATAGTTCATTGCCTGTTGATAATATTCCTATTTTAGGCCTTCTATAAACATCCACCTTAGATAGACCCATTGAAGCTAATACCCCCACTACTGCTGGAGTAATTTCATTTCCATTATTTATAACTACTTCTCCCTGAGAAATATCTTCTCCTTTTTTTCTGATATTCTCAAATTTTTCTGCATCTATTTTTATTCCTATTAATTCAGGTGATTTAGAGTTAAGTTCATTTGTATCTTCAAAAGGAATGACTGCATCTGCTCCTTCTGGAATTGGNGCNCCCGTCATAATTCTAGANGCTAAACCAGAGCTTATTTTTTTTTCNGGCAATTCTCCTGCAGCAATTTCTTCTATAACTTTTAAATAAATTAGATTTTCTTCAGATGCATTTTTGACATCTTNATGAATTATGGCATATCCATCCATTGCCGAGTTATTCCAAGGAGGAACACTAAAAGTTGAAATAATATCTTTAGAAATCACACATCCTAAAGCATTATCTATATCTAAACTTACTTCTTCTAAGGGATTAAATTGAGAAAGTATTTTTTCTCTTGCCTCTTCAACAGTAAGCATATCTGCATGATAATGAGATTTCTTTTTCTTAGCCATTTATTGCTCTCTAATAAATATACCTAATTTTTTTTCTAGATTTTTAAGTATATTTTTTTCAATTTTATCTAATCTTTTAGATGATAAGGTCTCATATAAAGATTGGTAATTTATTCTTAAAGAAATACTATGTTTATTCTCAGGAATTTCATCTCCTTGATAAATATCAAATACAAAACAATTTTCTACTAAGTTTTCGGAATATATGATTTCTTCAATTTCTGAAAAATTAATTGATTTATCCAATATAAGCGACAAATCTCTATGGGCTTGAGGATATTGTGAAAAATCCTTGTAAATAAAACTTTTTTGAGAGCTAATGATTTTTTGTAAATCAATTTCAAAAACAGCTGCCTCAGTTGTAGAAAAATCATTATCACTTAGTGTTTGCTTAGATAATTCAGCCATAAAACCGACTGAATCATTGATGTTTTTATTAAATATTAAAGCTGATCTTTGTTGAGAAAATGTTTTATCTTTATAACCTTTAGATTGGAAATTAAAATTTAATGTTCTTGCTAAAAGCTCTACAACTCCCTTGATATCAAAGAAACCTATTTTTGAGTTATCAGACTCTAAGGAAAGTTCTTCTCTTGGACCTGTGATGATTCCTGCTATCATAGTTTTTTCTACTACTTTAGAATCAATTTCACAAAAAACATTCCCTATTTCAAATAATTTTATTGGCCCTTTCCAATTATTTGAGTTTCTAGATGCAGCAGAAATCAAAGAGGGAATTAAGCTTTTTCTCAAAATTGAATATTCATTTGATATAGGATTTTGAAGCGTAATATTATTTCCTNTGTTGAAAATCTCAGGAGTAAAAGAAAATAATTTCTCTGATACAGCAGAATAAGAAATAGTTTCACTTAACCCTGCCCCAACTAATATGTCTTGAGCCATATTTTTTGTATCTAGAGATACATTGGGTTCCCATTTTGGAACACTACCAGAAAGATAAGTTAATGGAATTTCATCGTATCCTATAATTCTAGCTATTTCTTCATGTATGTCTTCAGGAATTTCAATATCACTTCTCCAAAATGGTTTAGAAATTTTCCAAATTTCTTTTTCTTCATTAAAATCATATTGAAAATTTAAATTCGATAATGTTTTTGAGACTGTTTCATTTGGAATCTCAAGACCTAAATGTTTTTTTAAATTTTCTCTATCAAGAGTTATTTTTTCAATAGTTTCTTTTTTACCAGGGTAATTATCTTCAATTCCATCACGAATATTTCCTCCTGCAATTTGAAGAATTAGATCGGTGGCTCTGGAAAGTCCATAAATGGCTAATTCAGGATTTAAGTTTCTTTCAAACCTTATTGATGCTTCAGTTGATAATCCTAATTGCTTTGATGTGTTTCGAATTAATGAAGGGTTCCAATTTCCAGATTCTAAAAAAACAGTAGTTGTAGAAGATTCTATCTCAGAGTTATTTCCACCCATGATTCCTGCTAAACCTATTGTATTATTTTCTTCGTCAGATATTACTATAGAGCTTCTGGGTAGTTCTCTTTCAATACCATCTAAAGTTTTAATTTTTTCTTTATCTTTAGATTCTCTAACTATAATTTTTCCACCTTGAATTTTATCTAAATCAAAAGCATGGAGTGGTTGACCTAACTCAAACATAACGTAGTTAGTTATATCAACAACATTGTTAATAGGCCTTTCTCCTATAGATATCAAACGCTCTTTTAGCCACGTAGGAGACTCTCCTATAGTTACTGAATCTATTGTTACTCCAGTATACCTAGGGCAAAGGTCCGGGTCTTGTATTTCTACAATTTTATTTTTTTCATTTAATTCATAATTTACAGAATAGGTATAATTAAGTTTTGATGAAAACTTTGCCGAAAGATCTCTTGCTAATCCTACAATTGACAAACAATCCACTCTATTTGGGGTTACGTCAATATCTAAAACTGTTTCAGAGAAATATTTACCTAAAGGCTCTCCTAAAATATGATCAGTTGATAAAACCATAATTCCTTCATGATTTTCGCTGATACCAAGTTCTTTTTCTGAGCAAATCATTCCCTCAGAAATTTCTCCTCTAATTTTAGATTTCTTGATTTCAAAAAGAGAATCATTAGAAGGATCTGGCAGTTTTGAACCCACCGTTGCTAAAAAAATCTTCTGCCCTTCTTCAATATTAGGGGCACCACAAACNATATTATAGGATTTATTTCCATCAAATACTTTTGCTAATTTAAGTTTATCTGCGTTGGGGTGAGAAGATATTTCTTGAATTTCAGCTACAATAACTCCAGGAATATCACCTGTAGTATCAATAGATTCAACTTCATTTCCTATCATGGTCAAGTTCTCAGAAATTTCTTTTACAGATTTATTAAATCCAACATATTCTTTTAGCCAACTGATTGATAATTTCATATTTTAATTTACAAATTGACTTAGAAATCTCAAATCGTTTGCATGAAAATTTCTAATATCTTTAATTTTATTTTTTAGCATAGATACTCTTTCTGGGCCAATTCCAAAAGCAAATCCACTATACTTTTCAGGATCATAACCTACTCCTTGAAGTACTTTTGGATGAACCATACCCGCTCCCAAAATTTCTATCCATTTACCTTCCCAAAGAATAGACATGTCCACTCCTGGTTCAACAAAAGGAAAAAAATCACATCTAAATCTAACTTTTTGATCTGATCCAAATATTTTTCTAGCCATCTGATAAAGAGTTCCTTTTAGTTCTGAAAATGAAATATTCTTATCAATTGCTAAACCTTCTATCTGATGAAATTCCCATTCATGAGTCGCGTCAGTTGCTTCATATCTGTAACATTTTCCAGGAACCACAACTCTTATAGGTGGCTCATTTTTCTCCATAATTCTAGCTTGCATAGGAGAAGTATGAGTTCTTAGAAGATATTTATCATTACTGTTTTTNAAATCTAGCCATATTGTGTCCCACTGATCTCTTGCAGGATGATCTGCAGGGATATTCAAAAGATCAAAATTATATTTTTCAGTTTCAATTTCGTTGCCTTCATAAATTTGAAACCCCATTGATCTAAAAGCTTCACAAATTTCTCTNATTATAAGTGTAGTTGGATGCAATGAACCATATGATAGATTCCTACCTGGCAAAGTTATGTCAAAAGCATCTTCATTACTTTGATTATCTGATAAAGATATTTTTGAATTTTCAAATAATTTGTTTAAATTATCTTTAAGTTGATTCAATTTCGGCCCAANTAATCTTTTGTCTTCTGGGGAAATATCTTTCATTACCTTCATCATCTCTGATAATTCACCATTTCGGCCAAGAAATTTAATTCTCCAATCTTCCAAATCATTCAGATCAGTATATTTTTTCAACTCATTTGATGCTGATTTTTCTAGATTTTCTATATTCTTTAGTAGAGATTCAGTATTTTTCAATTTAATTAAATNTTATTTATTTCAGTATAAATTATATTTTAACAATTTAAATAAAATCAGTTTATTTTTTATAATTTCAAGAAAAAAAGTATTCATACTCATTTTTAGAGTAAATTTGTAGACAATAAATATGGAATTNTTATTTTGAATAGTATATAAAGTAGATATCCAAATAAAACTAAGGTTCATGAACCGGAGGAAATATGGAAGCGTATTGCATGAAATGCAAGGGGAAGCAAAATATGAGTAATCCCCAACAAATAACTATGAAAAACGGCAGACCTGCTACACAAGGCGTTTGTCCTGTGTGTGGAACTAAGATGTTCAAGATTGGTAAAGCTTCATAGTTTATATTTATATATTTTTTATATAAAGTCGAAATTGCAAAAAGAACGAAAGTTTTTTTTGCAATTTTGTTTAAGGAGAAGTTATGGAAAATAATACTTTCGGAAAAACTAATATAGAGGTGAGTAAACTAGGGCTNGGTTTAGCTCAGGTAGGATTTCAATTAGGAAATGAGGAATTTAAAACAGCTGAAAAAATTTTAAACACCGCTTTGGATAACGGAATTAATTTTTTAGACACCGCCGCAATGTATATGGATAGTGAATCCATTGTAGGAAATGCTGTTGGGCATAGAAGAGAAGAATATTTTCTTGCTACTAAAGCTGGCACAGGAAGGACTACTTCACCGGATTCTGAATGGACTTATAAAAAAATAAAAGATTCTGTTGAAAATAGCTTGGTGAGCCTNAAAACAGAAGTTATTGATTTAGTTCAATTGCATTCATGTGAAACACACCTTCTTGAACAAGGAGATGTTATAAGAGCCTTGCAAGATTGTAAACTTGAAGGAAAAATAAAATTTATGGGATATTCTGGAGATAATGAAGCTGCCGACTGGGCTGTAAGGTCTAATTTATTTGATACTTTACAAACCAGTTATAGCATCGCAGATCAAAGGGCAAGAACAAAAAATATTCTAAGTGAAGCAAAAAAAAGAAATTTAGGCATAATAGCAAAAAGACCTATAGGAAATGCAGCTCTTTTAGGAGTTAAAAATCATACAAATGATGAAACACATGAACATTTTGGAAGTGCTTATGATGAATATTTTGATCGTGTAATGAAAATGACAAAAGAAATTGATATAAATGTCAACGAAATAGATCCAATAGAAATGTCTATGGCATTTGCACTTTCTAAAAATGAAATCAATGTAATAATAATTGGCTCAAAGAGCCTTAATCACGTTGAAGAAAACCTTAATTACATGAAAAAAAATCTAGATAGTTATAAAAATCTTATTAATCAGTATGAGAATGTCTATGAAAAATTAGATAATAATTGGAGACAATTAACTTAATAATTTAAATACATAAAAACATGGCAAATAAAAAANGAATCCTTACCGGAATAAGACCAACTGGCGCTTTGCATTTAGGTCATTATGTTGGAGCTCTTCATAACTGGATATCTCTTCAAGATGAATATGACTGTAATTTTTTAATTGCTGACTATCAAGCACTGAGCGATCATTTTCATGAAATTGATCTAATTAAAAAATCTGTTATTGATGTCACATTAGATTGGTTATCTGTTGGATTAGATCCAGAAAAATCAAATTTTGTAATTCAAAGCTACGTACCAGAGCATGCGGAATTATCAATGCTTTTATCATTTATAACACCTTTGGGAATGTTAGAAAGAAACCCAACACTAAAAGGAGAACTTGACTCCCTTCCTGTAGAGAGGAGAAGTGCAGGTTTTTATAATTATCCTATTAGTCAAATAGCAGATATATTGCTACCAAGAGCTCATTTGGTACCAGTAGGTGAAGATCAAGCTCCACATCTTGAAATGTCACGAGAAATAGCTAGGAAATTTAACAGGATGTATGGAGAAGTATTTCCAGAACCAGAAACATTAATAGGAAAAGTTGGCAGATTGTCAGGTACNGATGGTAAGGGAAAAATGAGCAAAAGCCAAGGAAATGTTATTCTGTTATCCGACACGAAAGAGTCTGTGGAAAAAAAAGTAAGAGGAATGTACACAGATCCCAATAGGGTAAGAGCTGACATTCCTGGCAAAGTAGAAGGGAATCCTGTTTTTCAATATCTTGATGCATTCACATCAGAAGATAAAAATGTTGAAGATTTCAAAAAAAGATATAGAGAAGGNAATATTGGAGACGTAGAAATTAAGAATTATCTTGCAAATATACTTAATGATTTCTTAGAACCTATCAGAGAAAGAAGGGAGTACTTCCAATCAAATATGAATTTAGTTGAAGAAGCTTTAGATAAAGGNGTAGAAAACGCAAGAAAATCTGCAAATGAAACGATGGAACTTGTTCGTGATAAAATGAAAGTCTCAACTTATAAGAAAATTTGGTAAAAATGAGCAATAAAGCTGAACTTGAAGACTTTATTAAAAAATCTAAAGAATATAATCTGATTCCCATTTATAGAGAAATCAGAGCAGACTTAGATACACCTTTATCTATTTACTTAAAATTATCTCAAGACAATTATTCTTTTCTTTTGGAATCAATAACCGGAGGAGAAAATCTAGCAAGATATTCAATTATTGGAACTAATCCCAAAAAAATTATAAAAACTGGAAAAAATGAAGAATTTGGAGANGTTGACCCTTTAGAAATTATAAAANATGAAATCAACTCATATAAAGTACCTGAAATAAAAGAGCTTCCTATATTCACTGGAGGTGCAGTTGGTTATCTCTCATATGAGACAATCTCTTACTTTGAAAAAAGTGTCCCAAAGAATAAAGCATCTAATTTAGATGTCCCCGAGTCAATTTTTATGATTACTGACTCGATAGTNGTTTTTGACCACGTAAAGCAAACAATTTTTATAGTAAATTATGCAAAGATAAACGATTCAGAAAACTTAAATGAAACATATGAAAATTCTTTAAAAAAGATTCAAGAAATATATGACTTAATTAAAAAACCTATTCCCGATGAATATAATAAAATTTCTTCGATCTCAAATGATGACGAAAAAACAAAAGAAGAATTAATTGATCAATATAAAAAAAATATGTCAAAAGAAGAATATAAATTTGCTATAGAAAAATGTATTGAAAATATCTACTCCGGAGAAATTATTCAGATAGTTTTTTCTCAGAGGTTAACAAAAAAAACTAATGCTTCAGCATTAGATATTTATAGATGCCTTAGAACTATAAATCCATCTCCTTATATGTTTCTTTTAAATTTTAAAGATTTTGAAATATTAGGAGCTTCTCCAGAGCTATTAGTAAAGTCTACTGACAAAGAAATTGCTGTTCATCCCATAGCAGGCACTAGACCTAGAGGAAATAACATAGAAGAAGATGATCAAATTGCAAGCGAACTCATTTCTGATGAGAAGGAATTAGCTGAACACCTAATGTTACTAGATTTAGGNAGAAATGATGTTGGGAGAGTCTCTAAACCCGGAACAGTAAACGTTAATCAAAAAATGGAAATTGAAAAATATTCTCACATTATGCATATTGTTTCCAATGTAACAGGTACNCTTGATAAACAATATGACGAGTTTGATGCTCTCAGAGCAGCATTTCCTGCAGGTACAGTTTCTGGCGCTCCTAAGGTTCGTGCTATGCAACTAATATCTGAACTTGAGCCAGAACAAAGAGGCCCTTATTCAGGAGGTGTAGGTTATTTTTCTTACAATGGCAATATGGATACTTGCATAGCTATAAGAACATTGATGCTTAAAGATAAAACTGTATTTCTACAAGCAGGAGGAGGAATTGTTGCAGACTCAAAGGTAGATTATGAGTATGAAGAGACATTAAATAAAATGATGGCATTAGTAAAATCTGTTGATGATGCAGAAAGAAATTTAAAATGATTGTTCTTTTAGATAATTATGATTCATTTACTTATAATTTATTCCAATATTTATCAGAACTTGGAGTTGATGTATCTGTTATTAGAAATGACGAGACATCAACAGAAAAAATCGAAAACCTCTCTCCAAGTCATTTAGTTATATCTCCTGGACCTTCTAATCCTGAAAATGCTGGAATTTCAAATGAGGCAATTAAATATTTTTCTGAAAAAATTCCTGTTCTTGGAGTTTGTTTGGGTCATCAATGTTTAGGGAACTCATTTGGAGCAAAAATAATTCAAGCTAAAGAAATTATGCATGGAAAAATTTCACAAATAACTCATGATGAAAAAGGAATATTTCAAAATATACCAAACCCATTTAAAGCCGTAAGATATCATTCATTAATAATTGATGAAAATTCACTTTCTGATGAGTTTGAAATTTCAGCAAGAAGTGAGTCGGGTATAATCCAAGGAATTAGGCACAAAAAATTATCCTTAGAAGGGNTNCAATTCCACCCTGAATCAATTGAAACTGAGCATGGGAAAGAAATATTAAATAATTTTCTAAAGATCAAATGAATATTACAGATATCATAAAAAAAGTCTCTGGCAAAGAAGATTTAAGCTTTGAAGAATCTGCTTACTGTATGGATGAAATAATGTCAGGAAAATTACTCCCTTCTCAATTTGGCGCGATAATGACTTCTTTAGCTATGAAAGGCGAGACCTCAGAAGAAATAGCAGGAATGGCTTCAGTAATGAGAGAGTATTCAGTTAAAATACAAGGAAAAGATGATGCTATTGATGTTTGCGGGACAGGAGGAAGCGGATTAATGTGGTTCAATATATCAACTGCTTCAGCTATACTTGTTTCTGCTTGTGGCATACCTGTAGCTAAGCATGGTAATAGAGCAGCTTCAGGAAACAGCGGTTCTGCTGATGTACTAGAAGAGCTTGGAATAAATATATTAATTCAACCTGACAAAGTAGAAAAATGTTTACACGAAATAGACTTAACATTTATTTTTGCTCAATCTTTTCATCCGTCTATGAAATTTGCAGCACCTCACAGGAAAGAAATTGGAATAAGAACAATTTTTAACTTTTTGGGGCCACTAACNAACCCCGCTTCTGTAAAAAAACAGGTTATAGGGACTCCTAATAAGGCTTATGCAAAAAAAATTGCTTTGGCTGGTAAAAAATTAGGATCAGAAAGAATTATAACTATTAGCGGAGAGTCTGGTGCAGATGAAATTGAACTCGATAAAAATACTATTATTTATGATTCAAAAAATAATTTCTCTGAAACAATAATAAAGCCTAATAATACAGGAGATTCGAAATTTCTCATTGTAAATTCACCNAAAGAATCTGCAAATAAAATAATTGATTGTTTTAATATGAAGGGAAATGAAGATAATTTAGAAAAAACATCTATACTTAATTCAATTCTTATAAACACATCTATCGCTCTAAGATTAGCAGATGAGAAAAAAAGCAATGAAGAATGTTTTGAAGAAGCAAAAGAAAATATATTTAACGGAAACGCTCTGAAAAAATTAATACAACTTAGAGAAATAACTAATAAAAACTAATGGGCATATTAGATAAAATAATATCTGCTAAAAAAGACAGGATAAAAAATCAAAAAAAAATCCTTTCTTTAGAATCATTGAAAAATAAAAAACTTATTTATGATAATTTTTTCCCTTTAGAAAACTTACTTAATTCAAAAAACATCTTAATTTCTGAAATGAAAAGACAATCTCCATCAGGAGGNAGTTTAGACCAAGATTTAGACCCTAAAGAACAGGCAGAAATGTATATTCGATCTGGTTCAGACGCAATATCAGTACTGACAGAAGAAGATTTTTTTAAGGGTCATAATAACGATTTAAATAAAGTTTTAAAAATTTCAAAAAACAAAAAAGTTCCAGTACTTCAAAAAGATTTNATTATTGATGAATATCAAATATATCTTGCAAAAAATTTAGGCGCTGATTGTATATTACTAATAACTAGAATTTTGAGTCGAGAACAATATATTGATTTTTACAAATTAGCTAGTTCNATAGGATTAAGTGTNATAGTTGAGATTTTTGATCAAAAAGAGTTAGATTTTGCATTAGAAACAGATATTAAGATTTTAGGAATAAATAATAGAAATTTAGACACTCTAAAAACAGAATTAGAAAATTTTGAAAAAATCTCTAACTTAGTACCTGGCAATATATTTAAGATAGCTGAAAGTGGAATTAAAAATTCTTTAGATGCAAAACGAATGATTGAAGCTGGAGCTAATGGTTTGTTGGTAGGAGAATCAATAATGAGATCTAAAGATCGAACTAAAATTATCAAAGAAATAAGTTTAAATGAATAAAAATGAAACAAAAATTAAAATTTGTGGAATAAGAGATACAAATATTATTGAAAAAATAAGTAAGCTTGAAATTGACTTTTTNGGACTAAATTTTATTGAAAATTCAAAAAGATATATTCAAAAAGATACTGCATTAGAAATATCAAAACTATTACATTTAACCAATAATAAAATCAATCTTGTAGGTTTGTTTCAAGACCATGAGATTAATCATGTAAATAAAATAACAGAATTAATTAATCTTGACTTTGTTCAACTATGTGGAAAAGAATCTGTAGAATATATTAATTCAATAAATACTAAAGTATTAAAAGTAATTCACATCAAACCATCTCATAATATTCAAGAGGTTGAGGCAAAAATAAATAAATATTTATCGAAATGTGAATATGTAATTCTTGATACCTTTTCAAAAAAATCTTCTGGAGGAACTGGAGAGGTATTTAATTGGGAGAAATATTCTTCCCTATTTTCAAAAAAAGTTTTTGTAGCAGGAGGATTAAATCACAATAATGTATCTAAAATTGTGAACTTGCATAATCCCTGGGGTGTTGATGTTTCTTCAGGAGTAGAAACTGATGGAAAGAAAGATATTGATAAAATAAAAAAATTTATCAATAATTGTAATTCTTAAAAATGGCCGATAATAAAGACATTAGAAAGAAACTAGATAACAAAGGTTATTTTTTATCTATACTTGTTGCCCTTTTATGGTCAGGAAATCCAACATCAGTAAAAATTAGCCTNAAATATACTACTCCTTTTTT
The DNA here is from genome assembly GCA_002719295.1 of Chloroflexota bacterium. Taxonomy (GTDB): domain Bacteria; phylum Chloroflexota; class Dehalococcoidia; order Lucifugimonadales; family Lucifugimonadaceae; genus TMED-70. The sequence goes on along the minus strand of PBHC01000010.1, from coordinate 29,570 downwards.
AGTTGGGTTCTTAAGATTTACATTAGGCGGAATAATTGCATTAATTTGGGCTATTTATAAAAAAGACTCTCTAAAAATAAAAAGGGATAATATTATTCCTATTATTTTAGCAGGACTATTCCCTGCAGCACAGATAGGTTTTTATAATATCGGACAGGCTCATACTCTTGCAAGTCACGGAATAATAATGATAGTTACATTTCCGCTGTGGGCTGCAATTTTTTCTCATTTTTTCACCCCTAATGATCGGCTAAACTTATCTCGAACTCTTGGACTAATAACNGCTTACTCAGGAGTCGTAGTTTTATTNTGGGATTCAATAAATCAAAATTTTACAGAATATTTATTTGGGGACATATTAATGCTTATTTCAGCAATGCTTTTAGGGGCAAGGCTAATTTGGGTTTCTCATATTACCCAGAGAGTTGGTCAATCTCAAGTTATTTTATCCGAAGCAGTAGTTGGGTCTATAATGTCATTATTTTTAGCTATATTCTTTGAAAATATATTTCTAAATATTTCCCTAAAACTTATACTTTCAATGGCTTATCAAGGAATATTGATTGCAGGAATGGGAATAATTCTTCAAACTTATTTACTAAGAAGTTATCTGCCAGGGAAAGTTACATTTTTTAATTTATTTCAACCTATAATTGGGATTTTCATATCCTGGTTTCTGCTTGATGAAAGCTTAAGTTTAGCTCTTTTTCTGTCTATTTTTCTTCTTACAATTGGAACTTATTTTACAGTTAGAAAAAAAGTATAAAATAATTTATTCTAAATGAAATCCTTCAGGCCATCTTACTTTTTGTGCTTTAGCAAGATGAAAATTGCAATCAACTATTAATGCATTAGAAAAAACACATCTATATAACCAAGAATTTTCAAAGTTTGAATTTTTTATAAAAGATCTTGAAAGGTTTGCTCTATAAAGAGCGGTTTTACTAAAGTTAGAATTGATAAATTCAGCTTTTATTGCAGATATTTCAGAAAGATCTGCTTCAGAAAAATTGCAATTAATAAACTTAGAATTATTCATCAATGCTTTGGAAAGTCGCCATCCTGAAAAATCTTCATTTTCAAATGTTAATCCTTCTAGGTCAAATCTTTTTTCTGGATTTTCAGAAATCCAGTCATTTAGATATTCTTTTCCTAAATCAATTATTTTTTTTTCTTGAGTCATATTAATTAACAGTTTTGTAACACCTAATGGTTATTATAAAATAACAAAATTATAATTAATGATATTTTACTAGGAGTTTAGTATGGCTAATGAATCAAAAGATGCTCTAAAACTTATGAAAGACAATGGATGTGACGTTTTAGATATTAAATTTATTGATCTTCCTGGTGTTTGGCAACATGTATCTGTTCCTATAAGCGAGGTAGATGATGGGCTTTTCACTAATGGAACAGGTTTTGATGGATCTAGCATAAGAGGATTTCAGACTATTGATGAATCTGATATGTTATTAGTTCCTGATTCATCAACAGTCAAAATAGATCCATTTGTAGACGGTCAAGTAACAGTAATTGCAGATATCAAAGACCCTATGTCTGGAGAAAAATATTCTAAAGACCCTAGAAATATTGCAAAAAAAGCGGAAGATTATCTAAAAAGCACTGGAGTTGGAGATAATTCTTTTTGGGGACCTGAGGTAGAATTTTTTGTTTTTGATTCTGCTCAATTTGACTACTCTGCTAATAGCAGTATGCATTATGTAGATTCTGATGAAGGAATATGGAACTCAGGAAATCCTTATATGATAGATGGAGAAACCCCAAATATGGCTCATAGACCAAAGCATAAAGGTGGTTATTTTCCTGTTTCTCCTGTTGATACACAACAAGATATGAGAAATGAAATGATTCGAATTATGAGAGACTCATTTGGAATAAAAGTTGAAAAACAGCATCATGAAGTTGCTACAGCAGGACAAGGAGAAATAGATATAGTTTATAACACTCTTCTTGATACAGCTGATAATGTCATGGCTTATAAATATGTAGTAAAAAATGTAGCTAAAAGACATGGAAAAGTTGCAACTTTTATGCCGAAACCAATTTTTGAAGATAATGGGACAGGAATGCATACCCATCAATCAATTTGGAAAGACGGAAAACCTCTTTTTGCTGGAGACGGCTATGGGGGGTTCTCAAAATTAGGGCTCCACTATACTGGTGGTTTAATAAAGCACGGTAAAGCACTAATGGCCCTTGCTGCACCAACTACAAACTCCTACAAAAGGCTTACCCCTGGATACGAAGCTCCTACTATATTAGCTCTTTCTGCTAGAAACAGATCTGCTGCTTGTAGAGTTCCTATGTATTTCCAAAATCCAGCAGCCAAAAGAATTGAATTTAGATCTGCTGATCCTACATGTAACCCTTATTTGACATTTTCTGCAATGTTACTTGCTGGATTAGACGGTATAGAAAACGGTTATGACCCAGGAGAACCTCTTGAGCATGATCTTTTTGAATTACCATTAGAAGAACAAGCAAAGCTACCGCAGGTGCCTGCGAGTTTAGAAGAGGCATTAGATGCTCTTGAAGAAGACCATGACTTCTTGCTAAAAGGAGGAGTTTTCACTGAAGACTTAATAAAATCTTGGATTGATTTTAAACGTGAAAATGATGTAGACCCAATAAGGTTAAGACCTCACCCATATGAGTTCTACCTATCTTTTGATGCATAAATAATAAAAAAACCTAGACTAAATTAAAATAATTTCTTAATTTCATCTAGGTTTTTTATTTTAATACCTGAAAAATCTTCATAATATTTATATCTATCTATTAGAACAGGAACCATGCCTATCTTTTGTGACCCCAAGTAATCAGATTCTATTTGATCNCCAACATACATACTTTCAAATGCACTGATGTTTGCTCTCCTTATTGATTCTAAAAAGATTTTAGAATCAGGTTTTTCAGATCCAGATTCCAATGATGTAACTATAAATTCTAATNAATTTTCTAGACCTAAGCTTTTTATCAAAAGATCACCTGTAATATCCATATTAGTAATTCCTGCAAATTTGAAACCTAAATCTGATAAAGATTTTAAATTTTCTAAAACATCATCAAAAATTCTTAATTCATACTTTTCTTTCGAAATCTCTTGCCAAATTTTCCATGCAAATTTTTTATCAATGAATATTTTGTTAGATTCAATAATTTTTAATTGATAATTTGAGAAAAAATCTTTTTTTTCTTCACTAGTCAAACTTCGCAAAGGTTTATTCTGCTTTTGATATGCCATGTATTCATCTGCAAATTTGTAACCAAATGTAATTTGATCTTCAGACAAAAAAATTCCATTTTTTGATAGTATTTTTTTTTGAATTTGTTCCCTTGCAGGATAAAAACCAGCTAAAGTGCCATAAATATCAAAAAATATATATTTAATATTTTTAATCGGTTGCATTATACTCATAAATCTTATAATTATTTTGATCGTAAATTTTATTTATTCCCTGTATATTCATAGATTCTAATCTATTTGGAAAATCAGGAAAACTTTGAGACTCAACATTACCATAAATTATTAATCCAACGTCATAAAATTCTAGAAAATCATTTATATATTCAATAGAATTTGTTGAATAAAATTCTTCGATTTGTTTTTTTCTCAATATTACCGAATTTGATTCTAAGGATCTTTGTTGTTTTTGATGCCAGTCCCATCCTAAAACGGAAGGAAGCCCAGAATATATTGAAATTCTTGAAGACCAACTATATAAATCAGTTGAATGTTCAACTATTATAGGATTTCCTGAAATATTTTGATTTATCCAAGTCAATGCATTATATGAATCTGAAAGATTAATTAGATTTCCTTTCTGTGAATATTGATTATATTGCATATATTCCATTCCATTTAATGAATATTGGCTATTATCAAATCTGTCTGAAATTCTGGGCTTGATTGAATAAATAGGATATGAAATTCCTATAATTANTAGAGTAGTAATGGTAATTATAAAAATATATTTTTTATATTTTGAATTTATTTCATTAATCATGAAAGGAATAAGTATACTTGATCCTAAATTTAACAAAATCCACGATTGAAAATTAAACTTAAAAAATGTATTCATTCTGTTTATATCATTCTTAATAACAAAAAGTTCCGTAAAAGCTGAAATGGAAAATCCTAGTATAAATAACAAAGCAACCCATATAAATAACTGTGAGTCATTCTCGAAAAATTTTCTCTTTAAAATACAAATTGCACCAAAAAATAAAATTCCTAAAATTAAAGAAAAAATAGTTAATAATTCATAAAATAAAATAAAAAAGATTATCAGCAAGAAGATGATTGTAAAAATAATTATTTTTTTATTTTTTGAAAATAAAAAAGATGGATAAAACAAGTTAAACTTAACTTTAAAATTTGATGCGTACAAAAAAACATAAAGTACTGATAAAAGTGTTGGTAACAATAAAATTTGTAACATAGACCATAGCGGTGTTTTCCATTGAGAAAAAGCCAATGCAAATTCAGGCATAATAAATGAATTGTCAAAATTGAAAAATAATATTTTAGAAAAAATAAAGTATAAAGAAAAATAAAATAAAACCTTAGAGAGTTTCAATATTCTTGTTCCTGGTCCATACAGACTTAATAAATTAATTGATAAAAAAACTACAACCAAAGAGAGGGGGTAATCCCACGAGTTTGTTGCTTTAATTGATCCNGTGAGTAACCCTAAAATGAACAATACAAGAATATCTTTAAATCTTATAAATTGTGATGAGTTCTCGTAATAAAGAAGAAAGGACAAATATATCAAAGAAANTAACATCGGAATACTTAATAAATGTGCATGCAAATCAGAAAAAAGAAATGTAAAAAATGGAAATTCATTTATCTCTAAACCTGAAGAAACCATAGAGACAATTCGAGTGCTTCTCCAATAATCAAAAACTTCTTGCTCTCCAAATGTCATTTTATAAATTTGAATTATTGAATCAAAGTTTCCAAAAATAAGGATAAATAAAATAGAACAGAGCCCAGAAATTAATGGGATTTTATACCAATCAAAACTTAATCCTTTTGCTTTTCTAAATAAATAGGTGAAATTAGATGTAAAAGAAAATACCAAAATAGAAGCATAACCAAAAAATGTTGGAATAGCTAAATTGTATGAAATGTGGGAAGGTATTCCTGAAAGTTTTGTAAGCAAGGCTACAAGATACTGTCCATAATAATAGTAATTCAATGTGTATCCACTAAACCAAGGATCATATGGAGGAAAAGAAACACTGCGTAAAATAGCATTCAGATAAGCAAAGTCCATAGGCTTTTCTCCACCTCTATAAGGATGCCATAAATCAGGATTCAAAAACCTTATAAACAAAAAACTAAAAAAGCTGATCATAAATATTATTTCGATTGCTAGGATATTAAATTTAGCTTTTGAAATATAAAAAGTAATTTCTGATCGATTTTTTATGAAAATATAAGTTGAAAGCATTGAAAATAAAAAAAGTATTAACGTAATCTCAAATATCATAAATTGAATAACATTGTTGGATGTTAAAATCCAAATTAAAAATCCGAAGATAATTAGACCAAAAAATTTATAAAATCCAAATCCAAAATCAGGCAGGTTGATAAAAAGTTTATAAAAAATAGGAATAGAAATGATTCCTAAAAAGGTGATAACTATAAACCAGAAAAAAGTTTGAATAAAAATAGATTTTTCTGATAAAAAATATTGTTCTGAATAAATTGTCGTTTCCTCAGATGAATTAAAATCGTATGTTTTATATGGAAGCTCTATAGAAAAATCAAAATAAGAAATGTCATCATATTTATTAAAATCTAATATTTTTATTAATTCGTCTTTAGAGAATTTTTCTTTGTTTTGAAAGATAATCACATTAGGATGATCATAAACAGAAAAACTTTCATCTGACCATCCAAAGTCAATGTTTAAAAAGAATTTTTCTTCATAAGATGATATCAATTCAGGTTTTTTTATATTTATTCTTTCAAAATAATTTTCTGAATAATTAATTCCAAAAAGATTCATTGATTGCTTTTGAAAATTTACTATTTCAAAACCTAAAGACCCTTCAAATAATTTATCATAAAACAAAGTAGATGCAGGGTATCTATCACTCATTCTAGGGATTGTTGCGTACAACCTATTTGAAAAAATAACATAATATTCTGATTCGCTTAATTGATTAAAGATTTTTTCAAATTTTTCTGAAGAATCAGGGTTATATAGCTCTAATCGATCATGAGATAAATTCAAATTTTGGAGCCTGGGGATTGATTCTTCCCAGTGATCTTGAATTATCAATTCGTTTGAATTCGCTCTTTCATTTAACCATTTCGAGGCAGTAAATGCTGGATGTTCAGTAAAATAAATTCCATTTATAAATGAAAATGAAAAATGAATAGTTGGAATTAATAATAAAAAGAAAAGTAAATAATTTATTTTTTTATTTTTATATTTTGAAGAAATCTTGTCGTTTATTAACTTTATGAAAATGACAGAAAAAAATATTAAAAAAGGAATCAAAGGTAGAAAATATCTAGTAAATTTTACTTGAAAGGAAGCATTGATAACAAAATAAGGAATAAACCAAGAAAAAATCAATAACCCAAGAATAGATCTTTTTTTGATTGATAAAAATAAAAAATAAATCACACCCAAAAAAGAAAAAGTTGAAATAAATGGACCCAAGCCCCATTTAAATATTTGAGTTAATGGATAAATAAAGGAAGCCGTTTCATAGTATTGCCTTGTATATGGAAAATCTATCGCCCCTCTAACCATTTTTGATTGCTCATTTATATGTGAAAAATAGGTATTGAAATCTAGAAACATATAAGGTTGAAATAAGAACAATGAAAGTAATAAACTGATGATAAAAATAAGCATATATTTCAAAGAAGAAATGTAATCTAANTCATTCTTTTTTTTAGATAAATAAAAGGATAAAAATATTGGTATTATTAGCATTACAAAAGAAAACTTAAATGCTAACCCTAAAGCAAAAAATAAACCTAAAATAAAAGACTTAAAGTTTGAAGTTTCTTTTATATTTAAATAGCTAAAATATATTATCACTAAAGAAAAATTAGTAATAAAAATATCTGTTGTAAAGAAATGGCTATTTTGAATATTAATTAAAGAAATTGATAGAAAAAAAGCACAAAGTAAACTCCATTTCTTATTGAGAAAAATTGAGGAAAGTTTGTAAATAAAAATTACAGATATGGAATCNATTAATGCAGAAAATACGCGTAAAGGCAATCTTAATTCATAAATTGAAGTGTTTGTAAAAAGATTTGAAATCAAGCTAATTATTTTTACAAAATAAACAGGAAAGCTTCCATAGTTAAACCATTTTGGATTAAGGGTACTTAAATCAGAATTAAAGAAATCTAAAGATCGCAAAGAATAAAANCTCAAATCGTACCCATGCATCAAAATCGCTCTTTCATCTGGATGAAATAAATAACCTGAATCCCAATTGATGCCTATTAGCCTAAGTACAAAAGAAAAAATAAACAGAAATAATATAGCCAGCTTATATGGAAAAAANTTATTTTTTATTTTTTCTATATGCAATTTGGAAATTAAAAAATTCATATTTTGTTTTTTCTTTAAATTTAATGATAACGATTTTAATTTAATTTAGATTATTCGGTAAAACTGGAATTAAATTAACTACCTATTAAAAAACTTAATTTATTATGATTTCTTTTATGGTTATAAATAATTTAAATAAAATTAATAATTTTGAGTGGAATTCTGAAACAATAATAGCCCTAAGATCTCACATTGGAAATTCTCAAACCAAACTCGCAAAAGAACTAGGGGTAAGGCAGCAAACTATTAGCGAATGGGAAAACGGACTATATAAACCTAGAGGAGCTTCAAAAACTTTGTTGAATCTTTTAGCTAGAACAGCTGGGTTCCCCTTTCAAAATTTTCCAAAAAAAAGAACTCAATTATCTTTTGATCGATTTGGGTTTGAATTAAAAGACTTAAAAAAAGATCTCAATGAAGAGAAAGTTCCAAATAGGGTTACAATTCCAAAAAACAACCCAAGAAGAATTAATTCTTTAGATGAATATGAAAAAAGAAACAATGAGATCCCAATATAATTTTCTCAAATATCTTCTAAATAATTAATATTCATCGTTTATTAAATTTTTTAGAATTCTAGATAATCCAAATATTATATTAATGTACCATAATATTAAAACATCCATCAAAATTATAGAATTTAAGAAGTTATGTTTTCATCTGAAGAGCTAAATTTTAAAAAAGAAATAAATTCATTAATTGACAAATTCTTACCAAAAGATTGGCAAAAATATCCTGATGAAAGATTAGATGAAGACTGGCAATTATCAAAAAAAATCAAAAAAGAGTTAGCGAAAAACAAATGGATTGCTCCATCTTGGCCTAAAGAATATGGAGGCTTAGATCTTGATATTTCAAGTTCCATAATTTTATCTGAAACGTTTGCTTATAGAATGTCTCCAGGTAACGACCGATTTGGGGTAAGAATGATTGGACCAACCTTACTAAAATATGGCTCTGAATATCAAAAAGAAAAATATCTCAAAGAAATAACCAATGGAGACGTACAATGGTGCCAAGGTTACTCAGAACCAAACTCAGGCTCAGATCTAGCTTCTGTTACATCTAAAGGTGAATATGACGAGGAAAAAGACATCCTTACAATTAATGGAACTAAAGTATGGACAACTTTAGGCCATAGAGCTGACCGAATGTTTATTTTAGTTAGAACTCTTCAAGATAGTATAAGACATAAGGGATTATCTTTAGTATTAATTGATATGAAAGACCCTGGTGTAAAAGTTAATCCAATAAAAAATATATCCGGCTCGTCATCATTTAACGAAGTTGTATTAACTAATGTTAAAACTTCTGGAAAAAATATAGTNGGCAAGTTNCATGAAGGTTGGATGGTTGCTTTAGATTTATTNAATTTTGAAAGATCAGGTATAGATTATATTGGTTGGGCTGAGAGATGCTTAGATGATATAGAAAAATATTGCAAAGAAATAAATATATTTTCAAGAGACGATATAAAAATAAATCTTGCTTTATTAAGATCAAGTTTAGAATCTGCAAAAATCATGACCTATAAAGCATTATGGATAAAAACTAAAGATGAAAAAATTCATATGGAACCTTCCATGAGTAAATTATTAGCAACTGAAATAAATATTAAAATTCATGAATTCGCTTTTCAGGTTTTAAGTAAAAAAGTAACTATTAAAGATAATAATCATGACGATTTTTCAAAAAGAATTCTAAAAAATCGCCTTTTCTTCATTTCTGGAGGTATTCTAGGCGGAACAACTGAAATTCAAAAAAATATTATTGCACAAAGAGGATTGGGGCTGCCTAAATGATTGATTTTGAATTGAATGAGTCTCAGAAAATGATTTTATCTAGCCTAGAAAAGAGCCTAGATGAAACTTTTGACATCAGGATTGAAAATAAAAAAGCTGAAGGCATAGAAAATTATAATCATGGATGGGATGAGATAAAAAAACTAGGATTTATGGGAATACTTTCAAGTGAAAGCAACGGAGGTTTAGGATTAAGTTTTTTTGATTTTTCTTTAACTCTAGAATGCTGGGGAAGCAAATTATGTGATGGCCCATATATAGAAAACTCTATTTTGATATTTATTTTAGAACAGTTAGAAGATAATAATTTAAACAATATAATTCAGGATATTGTTGGATCAAAAAAAATAATAACAAATATCNTAANTGAACAATTTTTGAATAAAGAAAACATACCAGTTATACACAAAAAAAATAATAACTATTTTTTAGATGGAGAAATAAAAAATTTACCCTATTTAGATGAATCAACAGATATTTTGACATTAGCTTTACTAGATAATGAAAAAAAATTAATCATTTTAAATAAAGAAAATATCGATATTGTAAATGAAAATAGAACTATAACTGGACAAAAATTAAACGATATCAATTTAGAAAAATTTGAAATCACAAAAAATCATATTTTAGATAGTATAGAACTNGATCTGGTTGAAACTTATGTNACTTTATTTACATTAGCAAAATGCTCAGAATCTGTTGGAATTGCAAGTTCTATTCTAAGTATGACAAATGAATATTTAAAATCTAGAGAACAATTTAACAAGCCTCTTGGAAGTTTTCAAGCAATACAGCATTTAGCTTCAGATATTTACATAAAGTTATCAGAAACAAGAGAACTTATAAGGTATTGTTCAAAATTATCTTTTAAANACAAGAAAATGAAAAAATATGTTTCTTTATCTAAATTAAAATGCGATGAAGAATTATCAAATATTGCCTGGACTTCACATCAACTTCATGGAGCAATCGGATTTACTTGGGACTATGGCTTGCATCTTATGACAAGAAAACTTTTATTGAACAAAAGCCTTAATGGAGATTCTTTGTTCCATTCAGAAATTCAGTTTATATGAGCACACTTCTTGATCAGCCGTTTATTCATTTATTTAAATCTAAAGAATATAGGTTATTTTGGATAGCTGCTTTTTTTTCTAACATAGGTATGTGGGCTCTAATATATGGGCGACTTTGGTTAATGAGAACCCTTACAGACTCGGAGGGCATGCTTGGATTAGTATCTAGTGCCAANTTAATGCCAGTGCTTTTACTAAGTATATTTGGAGGAGTAGTAGCTGATAAATATAATAGATTAAGAATTTTAAGACTCACTAGGCTATTTTTTTGCTTTATGACATTTCTAACAGGAGTTTTAATCTTTCTAAAATTGATAAATCCTCANGTATTGATATTGATATCTTTAGTTACAGGAACTCTTCTAGCATTTGATATTCCATCACGTTCTTCAATGATCGCTAAATTAGTAAGAAAGGAATACTTACCAGTAGCCATTTCAATGTATTCAATTGTTTTTGGAATTTCTGGAATAATAGGCCCTTCATTGTTTCACCCAATAGTGAAAATAATTGGATTAGAAGGGCTTTTTTTTATAATTGGAATTTCTTATTTATTTACTTTTGCAACCTTAAGAAAAATGAACTATAAATTACATGAACCAATTAAAACAAAGTCAGTTGGTATAATACAAGAACTCAAATTAGGTTGGAATTATTTAATTCAAACTCCGATTATATTTATTGTTGTATTTATAGGTTTCTTTTTTGGGCTTACAGCAGGGTCTTATGATGTGCTATTACCTGCAATAACAACAGATTTCTTAAATGGTGATTCAGAAGTTTATGGAAAATTATTACTATACGGTGGAGTTGCTGGATTAATATCCACAAGCATATTGATATTGTTTGGTCAAAAATTAAACCAATACTTGTTTTACTTTGGATTTGGACTTGTATCTTCTATAACGCTAATTCTAATGGGTTCAAATTTTGGAATTACTAATATTTTTTTTCTTTTTGCTACGATATCGTTTGCAAAAGGATTTTTTAACACCATGGGAACAACAATTATTCAATCAAATGTAAAAGAAGAATTTAGAGGAAGAATCATGAGCATTAGTCAGTTAAGCTGGGGCTCAGTTGCCATCGGTGCAATTATTGTCGGATATTTAGCTGAATTTTTTTCTATCAAAATTGCATTTAATGTAATTGGCATATCTAGCCTTGCAATCATTATAATTGGAGGAGTGATAACAAGTCTTAAATTATTGAGAATAAGATAAAAATAGCGAAAAGTTTTTATTTTAGAGTTTTACTCTTTACGAATAACTTATAAAATGTTATCAAAGAGAATAATTAATTAAGAGATTGAGAGTCCGAAAGGAGAGATTATGCAACCATTTGCATATTCTGCGCCCACTACAATAAAAGAGGCCGTAGAAATATTGGATAAGCACGGAGAAAAGGCAAGACCAATGGCTGGAGGAACAGACTTGCTTGTTCAAATCAGAGGCGGGAGGTTTGATTTAGATACCGTAGTTGATATAAAAAAAATACCTGAGCTAAATGAAATTAGCAATGGCAACAATGAATTAGTGCTGGGAGCTGCTGTTCCTTGCCACAAACTTTATGATGACCCACGGATTAGTGAAAGTTACCCAGGATTGATAGATGCTGCCTCACTAATAGGCAGTATTCAAATACAATCACGATCAGGCTTTGGTGGTAATTTATGTAACTCTACTCCATCTGCTGATGGCATTGCTCCACTTATTGTGCACTCTGCCGTAGCAAATATTCAAGGAAAATCAGGTAGCAGAGCTGTGCCTGTTGAAGAATTTTGCACAGGTCCCGGTTCAAACGTACTAGGTAAGGGCGAAATTTTAGTTTCAATCACAATGCCAAATAAAGGCGATAAATTTGGTGCCGCATACGAACGGTTTATACCAAGAAATGAAATGGATATTGCTGTTGCCGCTGTAGGAGCCAGTATTTTACTAGGATCTGACGGTAAAATTGCTGAAGCAAAAATAGCATTAGCATCCGTAGGACCTACTCCTATATTTGCAACAAAAGCATCAGAATCTCTCAAAGGAAAAGANCCTAATGAAGCAGCTTTCAAAGAGGCTGCAGCAATAGCTAAAGGCGAATGTTCTCCAATTGAAGATATGAGAGGAACGGCTGATCAAAGAAAACATTTAGTTGAAGTTTTGACAGTAAGAATGCTTAACAAGTCACTAGAAAGAATTGGAGGATANGATGGCTACAGAAAAAATACACGTAAAAACAACAATAAACGGTAGACCAGAAGAATTTTTGACTGATCCCTACGTAAGTTTATTAGATGCATTAAGAGAAATAGTTGGACTAACAGGAAGTAAAGAAGGGTGTCTTGATGGAAATTGTGGCGCTTGCACTGTTTCTGTGAATGGAAGAATCGTTGATTCATGCTTAGTNCTAGCTGCAGAAGTAGATGGTCAAAATGTTGNAACTGTAGAAGGAATGGCAACTGCCGACGGTCTTCATCCTTTGCAACAAGCATTTCTTGAAGAAGCCGCTCTTCAGTGTGGTATATGTACACCAGGTTTCCTAGTTGCATCAAAAGGATTGCTAGATAATGAACCTGATCCAAGTGAAGAAAGAATAAGACACTGGCTAGCAGGTAATTTATGCAGATGCACAGGATATGAAAATATAGTAAAAGCGGTTAAAAAAGCTGCAAAAAACTCATAAAATAAAAAAGTAACAAAACAAAAGGAGAACGAAAAATGGTAAATGTATCAGACTCTAAAAACTATAAAGTTATAGGTACTAATCCAATACGTCATGACGGTTATGACAAAGTTACAGGTCGAGCAATTTATGGAGCTGACATTAAGCTCCCTGGNCTTATATGGGCATCTATTGTTAGAAGTCCGCATGCTCACGCTGTGATCAAAAGCGTAGACACATCCGCTGCAGAAAAAGTAGATGGAGTTTTTGCCGTAATGACAGGAAAAGACCTTCCTCATCTAGCTGACAGCTGGATAGATCATGGAGAAGGAACAGAAAATATTGCTTGGTCATCCGAAAATATAATGGCAACAAAAAAAGTTTTGTATAAAGGGCATGCTATTGCTGCCGTTGCAGCAAGAGATAGATATGTTGCAGATTATGCNGCTTCAAAGATAAAAGTCGAATATGAAGTTCTTGAATCAGTTACTAATGTGGAAGATGCTACAAAAGAAGGCGCACCTATTCTGCTAGAGGATTTGGTTGGAGATCATATAGGTAAAAAAGTAGAAAATACTAATATAGCATCAGTTACTAGACATGAATTTGGAGACCCNGATAAGGCATTTAAAGATGCTGAACATGTGGTAGAAAGAACATTTACTCTGCAGATGGTTCATCAAGGATATATAGAGCCTCATAATGCTACAGCAACTTGGGATGAAGAAGGCCGCGTAAAAGTATGGACTTCAACTCAAGGAGCCTTCCCAGTAAGAACTTCTACTGCAGCTATTCTAGATATGGATGTTTCCAAAGTTAAAGTTACTCCATTAGAAATTGGTGGAGGATTTGGAGGTAAAATTCCAATTTATCTTGAACCTGTTTGTGCTACATTATCAAAGAAATCAGGAAGACCCGTAAAAGCTGTTATGGAAAGAAGTAATGTATTCCAAGCATCTGGGCCTGCTCCTGGCGGAACAATAACTGTAAAGATGGGAACTGATAAAAATGGGAAATTAATTGCAGCTGACACATCAATCAAGCTTGAAGCTGGTGGATTCCCTGGAGCTGCCGTTGGAGCTGCAGTACAATGTATTTTTGCTCCATATGATATAGCAAATACAAGAATTGATGGATATGACATTGTTGTAAATAAACCTAAATCAGCAGCTTACAGAGCTCCTGGTTCACCTCAAGCTGCATTTGCATCTGAAACAGTTGTTAATGAATTAGCTGATTTACATGGAATGGACCCAGTTGACTTCAGAATCTTGAATGCCTCAAAAGAGGGAACTAGAAGAGCTGACGGAGTTGTTTTCCCTGTGGTTGGAAATGAAGAAGTTCTAGATGCAGCTAAATCTAGTGATCATTGGAAATCTGAACTTGGAACTCCAATGAAAGGAAGAGTTAGAGGAAGAGGAATTGCATCAGGTTACTGGTTTAATGTAGGACTTAAATCTACCGTAAATCTAACAGTTAATACTGATGGTACAATTGCTTTAGTTGAAGGATCTACTGATATTGGTGGCACACGAACTTCAATTTCTATGCAAGCTGCAGAGATACTTGGAATTCCTGCTACTGATTTTAGACCAACAGTAGGAGATACAGAAACTGCAGGATATGCAGATGTAACTGGTGGATCCCGAACAACATATGCAACAGGTTTTGCAGCTGTGAAAGCAGCAGAAAACTTAATTGAGGTTCTAAAAGAAAGATGTTCTATAATTTGGTCTCTTGATAAACAAGACATAGATTTCGATAATGGAACATTTTTTGCATCAAAAGACCCTGAGCTTAAATTTACGTTCAAGGAACTTGCAGCCAATCTTGATAGCACAGGAGGACCTGCTGCTTCAAGTGGAAGTGTAGATTTAGAATCTGCAGGAGGCGCTTTTGGTACACACATAGTTGACTTAGACGTAGATCTTGAAACNGGAAAAACTGACATTGTAAGATACACTGCAGTACAAGATGTTGGAACTGTTATTTATCCAGCATACTGTAGAGGAAACATACAAGGTGGAGTAGTCCAAGGAATAGGATGGGGACTAAACGAAGAATACTTTATGAAGGATGATGGTAGCCAAGCAAACACATCTTATCTTGACTATAGAATGCCTACAGCATTAGATATGCCAAACATTGATGTAATAATGGTAGAGAAGCCAAATCCTGGTCACCCTTTTGGTGTAAGAGGAGTAGGTGAAGTGCCTATTTGTCCTCCAATTGCAGCAATTGGTGATGCATTACATGATGCAGTAGGAAAAAGATTCTACGATGCTCCAATGAAACCTGGAAGAATTCTTAATGTTTTAGGAAAAATTTCTGACTAAAAAAAAATAAGATTAATTTAAAAAACCGTGTGTCTTAAATTTTGTAATAATTAATTATAAAATTTTAATAGCACGGTTTTTTATTTTCAGGAGAGGTAATAAAAATATGACAATAAATTTTGATTCTAAAAAAAATTATAATGTGATCGGGACCAACCCAATTAGACATGATGGGTATGATAAAGTTACCGGAAGGGCGATTTATGGTGCTGATGTGAAGCTCCCAGGCCTGATTTGGGGAGAAGTTTTAAGAAGCCCCTATGCTCATGCAAGAATAAAATCTATAGATACCTCTAANGCTGAAAAAATGTTTGGNGTTTTTGCAGTAATTACCTCAAAAGATATACCTATAAATAATAATAGAGATGATAAAAATGTTTCTGAAATTCAAAAAAGAATATTAAATGTAAATCTAAAACGAGATGTCGACAATATTCTTGCTAATGATAAGGTTCTTTATAAAGGTCATCCAGTTGCAGCCGTATCTGCAACTGATAGAAATACTGCAAAAGAAGCATGTAAATTAATTGAAGTAGAATATGAAATACTGGAACCTGTTAAAAATGTGGATGAAGCAATTGCAAAAAATGCCCCTATACTTCTAGAGGATATCGAAGCAGATCATTTAGGAAAAACTGTAAAAAATACTAATATAGCTAAACATTTTCGTCATGAACTAGGAGATGCTGATGAAAATTTCAAAAATTCAGATTATGTCCTTGAAAAAGAATTTAATCTACAAATGGTACATCAGGGATATATTGAACCTCATAACGCAACGGCACATTGGGATGAAAATGACCATCTTTCATTATGGTCAAGCACCCAAGGGATGTTTGCAGTAAGAGACTTAACTGCAGGTTTTTTAGATCTTCCTATTTCTAAAGTAACCTCTAATTATGTTGAAATTGGTGGAGGATTTGGCGGAAAGACAAAAGTATATCTTCCTCCTTTGGCTGCTATCTTATCAAAAAAATCTGGCCACAAACCTGTAAAAATGATAATGGATAGGATTTCAGTTTTTCAGGGTTCAGGACCAGCACCTGGAGGAAAAATAATTGTAAAGATAGGCGTAACAAATGATGGAAAAATCAATTCTGGAGCAGTTGATATTAAATTAGAGGCAGGAGCGTATCCTGGCTCAGCTATTCCAGCAGCAGCTGTTTGCTGTTTAGCTTGCTACAATATCCCTAACATAAGAGTTGATGCACATGATGTTTTAGTAAATAAGCCCAAAAGTGCTGCTTATAGAGCCCCTGGATCTCCTCAAGTTTCATTTGCTGTAGAAAGTGTAATAGATGAAATATGTGAAAAAATGACTTGGGATAAAATTGATTTTAGAATTGCTAATGCATCCAAAGAAGGAACAAGAAAACCTGATGGTGTTTTGTATCATAAAATTGGATTTATAGAAACTCTTGAAGCTGCAAAAAATAGCGACCATTGGAACTCAAAAATAGAAAAAAAAGATGAGAACAAAATTTATGGAAGAGGTATTGCTTGTGGATACTGGCATAATGGAGGAAATCGATCTACTGTAGATCTAATACTTCAAGATGATGGAAATATCGCATTAAATGAAGGATCTGCTGATATAGGGGGCACAAGGACTTCAATTTCAATGCAAGTAGCTGAAACCTTGGGAATACCTGTAGAAAATATCCATCCATCCATACCAGATACAGATACAATTGGATTCACTGCTACAACTGGTGGATCAAGAACAACATATGCTACAGGCTATGCTGGTTGGGAAGCTGCTAAAAAACTAATTGAGGAAATGAAGAAAAGAGTTTCAATTCTTTGGGAAGAGCCAGAAGAAGAGATATCTTTTGACGATGGAACCTTCTATTCAAAAAAATCTGACTTGAGTATGAATATAGAAGAACTTGCAACAAAAATTAATCCTACAGGAGGCCCTGTAACTTCTACTGCTTCTGTAAACTTATCTGCTGCAGGCAATGGTTTTGGAATAGGAATATGTGATCTTGAAATAGACCCAAAAACAGGAAAGACTGATGTAACAAGATATACCGCAATTCAAGATGTAGGAAAAGCAATTTATCCACAGTATGCAGAAGGTCAAATTAGGGGTGGAGCCGTTCAAGGAATAGGCTGGGCGCTAAATGAAGAATATTATATAGAAAAAGATGGAACTATGGCAAATACAAGCTTTTTAGACTATAGAATGCCTACAGCATTGGATATGCCAAATATTGATGTAATCATGGTTGAAGTTGCAAATCCTTTGCATCCATTTGGTGTAAGAGGAGTTGGAGAAGTCCCAATTGTACCTCCTCTTGGAGCTGTAGCAAATGCAATAAAAGATGCTATAGGAACCAGAATTTATAGTACTCCAATGAACCCTAGAAAAATACTAGAAGTGATTGATAATGCCTAAATTATTTTTACCTTATCATTTAAAAAAAGCTACCAATGATGAAGATTATGTTCAGGTTGACGGAAAAAATCTTCGTGAGGTAATAGATAATTTAGATAAAATGTACCCAGGTACAAAAGAGCATTTAGTAGACGGTAACAGAATTAAACCTGGATTAGCAGCAATTTGTGGTTACTCAGCTACAAGAAAGGGATTGCTTCAAGAATTAGAAGATGACACAGAAGTGCATTTTTTACCATCAATAGCTGGAGGATAAAATGGATAAATTTAATAAAGAGATTTTTGAAAATTCTTTTAAAAAAATCTTAGATTCACTTGAAGATCACGTTAATAAAGATGGNACTAAAGATACCCCAAAAAGAGTTGCAAAAGCATATGAGGAGCTTCTTTCAGGATATTCGGCAGATATAAAAAAAGTGATAAACAATGCATTGTTTGATGTAAATTACGATGAAATCATAATAGTAAAAAACATTAGATTCTACTCTCTTTGCGAACACCATATGTTACCATTTTTTGGAAAAATTGATATTGGGTACCTACCTGATGACAAAATAATAGGATTATCAAAAATACCAAGGATTACAAAGATATTCTCAAGAAGACTTCAAGTTCAAGAAAGACTAACAGAAGAAATAGGTGAAGCTATTTATAATAATACGAGAGCATTGGGAGCTGGGGTTGTAATAACAGCTCAACATATGTGCAGCAGTATGAGAGGTGTAAATTTACCCGAAACTGAAATGGTCACTAGTTCTCTTTTTGGTTCATTTAAGTCAGATGATGCAACAAGAAAAGAATTTTTTGATCTTATAAAGTAGGTATATTTTGAATCTTGAAAATAAAAATGTCCTAGTTACAGGTGCTGCAAATAGAATAGGTAAAGGAATTGCAATTCGATTATCTGAGTTAGGATCAAATATTGCAATTCATTATAATACATCTCAATCAAATGCAAGCGAGACTCTACAAGAAGTAAAAAAAAATAAAGTAAATGCATCAATAATTCAATCAGATCTTTCTAATGAAGATAATTGTATAGAGCTAATTAAAGATGCAGAAAATAAAATTGGAAAAATTGATATATTGATCAATAATGCCTCAACTTTTAAGAAAAATACTTTAGAAAATACTTCTTCTGAAGAAATTGAAGAGGATTTATTTGTAAACTTAATTGCCCCTTTTGTTCTTTCAAAAACAATTTTTAAAAAAGATAAAAAAGGGAAAATTATAAATATAAGTGACTGGAAGACAGCTAGAACAAATAGGTTTTCATATGGTGTTAGTAAAGCTGCCATATATGGATTAACTAAGTCTTTGTCACTGTCAATGGCACCAAGCTATCAAGTAAATGAAATAGCTTTAGGAGCAATATTGCCACCAGCAGATTCTCCAAACCGAAAAACAGAAAAAATAAATTTAGGGCCAATAGGTAGAACGGCAAAAATAGAAGAAGTTACAAGTTGCATTGAAATGCTAATAAATAATGATTTTATTACAGGGGAAAGAATCTTTTTAGATGGTGGAAGGCATGTATATTAAATGAATAATTTTGATCAAATTTTTATAGAGGACTTAAAATGCTATGCAAAAATAGGGATTTTTGATTGGGAAAGAGAAACTAAACAACCTTTAGTGATTAATATAACTTTAGATATCAAGAAAATTGAAAAAATTACTGATGACATTAATAGTACAGTTGATTATAAATCACTCACTTATAAAATAAATAAACTCATTGAAGAATCTGAATATCAGTTAATTGAAACTCTAGGAATAGAAATTGCAGAATTATGCTTGAGAGAAGAAAAAGTTATTAATGCTATTATCAAAATAGACAAACCAGGAGCTTTAAGGCTTACCAAAAATGTTGGAGTAATTATTTCTAGGAGTAAAAATGAAAATTAAGATGGATTATGGAAAAGATGGCATGGAGATTACAGTCCCTGACAACTCAGATGTGCTAATTCCAAACCACAAAAATGAAATTTTAGAACCCAATAGCAGTATTACTAAATCATTACTAAATCCAATTAATTCTGATTCATTGTTGTCACTATATAAAGAAGGAATGACTGTAGGCATATCAGTTTGCGACCATACAAGAGCTCAACCTAGAAATGAAATTATAACTTCTATATTAAATTTGTTTGAGGGAATAAAAAAAGAAAACTTTCTTATATTTATTGCAACAGGTAGTCATAGACCTACTTCTCAAAAAGAAATAAATGAAATGTTTAATGATTTTGTTATTTCTAACACAACTATTATCAATCATAATTCAGAGGACCCTTCAAACCTAAAGTATATGGGAAAAACTTCAGAAAAAATTCCTATTGAATTAAATAAAGAATGGACAAAATGCGACCTTAAAATTACAACTGGATTTGTTGAACCACATTTTTTTGCCGGATTTTCTGGTGGTCCTAAAATGGTTGCTCCTGGACTTGCAGGTTTAGAAACTATTATGAATTTACATGATTATGACAAAATAAATAATAAAAATTCAACTTGGGGGTTAATTGAAGACAACCCTATTCATAAACAAATTTCAGAAATATCATTATTGAATAAGCCAGATTTTTCAATAGATTTAACCCTTAATAGAGAAAATAAAATTACAGGCATATATTCCGGAGAACTTTTTTCTGAACATGGAATTGCTTGTAAAGATGTGAAAAAGGATTCAATGCAAAAAACCACTAAATTGTATGACCTAGTAATTACATCAAACTCTGGATATCCATTAGATCAAAACTTATATCAAACTATCAAAGGGGTTTCAGCTGCAGCGCAAATAACAAAACCTGGAGGAATAATTATTAGCGTTTCAGAATGTTCAGATGGAATTCCTTTCAAAAGCAATTATGAAAAACTTTTAGAATCAGTTAATACTCCAGCAGAATACCTTTTAAAATTAAAAGATCAAACATATTTAGAACCAGACCAATGGCAGGTTCAGGTCCAAGCACAAATTCAAGAAAACAACAATGTGATGCTCTATTCAAAACTAAATGAAAAAGATGTAAGTAAATCTCATCTAATAAAAATAAAAAGCATTGAAGAGATAATAGAAGAATTAAAGACACGAATAAAAAATCCTTCAATTTGTGTTCTTCCAGAGGGGCCTCAAACTATTCCTTATAAAGTTTAGAATGAAGAATTTTACTGATTCTGCAGTTGAAAAGTTAAAAAAAGAAGGTTTATTAAAAAATTTTTCACTATCTGTTTACGAAAAAAATAAAAAAATAAATGAATTTAAAAAATTTGAAAATAATAACTCCTTTTTTATTTTTTCTGCAGGAAAACCAATTGTAGCTGCTGTAATTTGGAAATTATATGATTTAGGAAAATTAGATTTTGAAGATCCCATATCAAATTATTGGCCAGAATTCGGGAAAAAAAATAAGAAAGCGATAAAAATAAAACATGTACTAAATCATACTTCAGGGGTTTCATTATCAAATAATCTACCAGATGAAGATTACACTGATTTAAATAGAATTAGCAGATGGTTAGAAAATTATAACCCTGAAACAAAGCCTGGTGAAAGAATAGCTTATCACGAAGTAACTTACGGATGGATCTTAGGAGAATTAATTGAAAGGGTTACAAATAAATCTTTTCAGGAAAATTTTACTGAATTAGTTAAAGTTCCTTTAAATTTATCTAGAATGAAATTTATGACAGAAGATACTAAAAATCTTCCTCAAGAAATTCACAGACACGAATCTTCAAACCTAAATACAATACCAATGATATTTAAATTATTTGGACTCAATAATATCCCGCTTATTTCAGGAACATGTATCTCTAATAGTAATGATCTTGCAATGTTCTATAACGAAATAATTAATAATGATAATTGGATTAGCAAAAAAACAAAAAATCAAATACTAAAAATTTATGCTCAAGGAATAGATTACAACGATAATATGAGAGATGTGAAATTAGGATTAGGAATACGTTTTGATAGTGAAATATACTTTGAAAAAGAAACTGAAAAACCAGAAATGTCTTTTGGGCACACAGGATTAGTTTCATGTATAGGTTGGGCATCAATAGAAAAAAATATTTCTGTTTCAATATTAAATAACCTTCTCCTTTCTAGTGAATTAAATAGATACAGATTGAATACTTTGTCATCTGCAATTAAAAAAGATTTAAATACAATATAAATATGAAAAGAATTATTTTACTAACATTATTATTTATAATTTCGTGCGGTGAAGAAATTAATATAGAAGCTACGATAGATGCAAGGGCTCAAAAAATTGCTGAATACAATATAAGTATGCTAAAGACACCAACCCCTCAACCTATTCCAACAGCTCAACCCACTGCTACCCCGCAACCAACTGCAACAAAAACTGCATTCCAAGAAGAACGCGTTAAAGATATAGCTAAAACTTATGCAAATGAAGTTTATGAGGTTTCTAAAGAAAGAGATCGTTTCATCGTGGAAGAATTTATTCCTGAAATAGTCCCACAGTTAGCTCCAATTCCTACTCCTCAACCTACTGCCACACCTCAACCCACTGCTACCCCGCAACCTATAGACTCCATAACTCCTAGTGGAGATATAGCATTTGATATTTATAGAAAAAATAAAAATAAGGTAGTTATGATAGAGGTTGGCAACAGTACCGGCACTGGCTGGGCTATAGAAGATGGATGGATAATAACAAATGAGCATGTTGTAGGAACAAATAAGTATGTTGTGGTCTTGATACCAGATCCTAATAAGTCTTCTGGAGTTTCTAGTATTCAAGGAGAAGTATTTGGAATCGATAGAAAAAGAGATTTAGCTGCTGTAAAAGTAGACCATGGCATAGATCCATTTAAGAAAAAATCAGTTGACGTAGATGATATTGGAAAAGAGGTATTTACAATTGGTTATTCAGCTGGAAACGCAGGGGTACCATCAAGCCATTCTGGAATAATTACTTATGTCAAAATAGCTGCAACTACTTTAAATTTTGAAAAAGGTAGTTCATATTACAATGGAGATAAATTAGGTGCCAATGTGTCAATAATTGTTTTTGATGCTGCTGCAGATCCTGGAGATTCAGGAGGCCCTATTATTGACAATGAAGGTAATGCCATAGGAATTGTCTATGGGTTCCTTGAATCTACATCTGGTAAAAGAACTACAGGACAGCAAATGGGGACTAACTATGCTTCTATAGATGAAGTGTGGGATGATTTAAAAAACGGAGAAAATACTACTTTCAGATAAATAACTATTTAGAATATTTCTCTAAATACTTAAATAACTCGCTCTCAGGGTCTAAAATCACAGTTGTGTCATTAGCTAATGATTTTTCATAAGCTTCCAATGAACGAACAAACCCATAAAACTCTGGATCAGATTTAAGAGCATCAGCAAGTGCGTCAATGGCTAATGCTTCTCCTTCACCTCTTGTTATGGCCGATTGCCCTTTTGCAGTTTCCAATGTAATTTCTACTTCCCTATCAACAGCAGCTCTAATTTCTTTATCTTGCTCTTCACCTTCAGCTCTAAATGCGCTGGCTTTTCTGAATCTTTCAGCTACCATTCTTTCAAAAATTGAATTTTCTACTGAATCAGGAAAATCTGCTCGCTTGATCCTTACATCAAATACTTCAACTCCCCAAATATTCTGAAGAGGAAGATAGTATTTTATTTCTGTTTTTTCATCAAGAGAGCCACTTAATATTGAAGCTATCTCATTGTTGTCTGCTAAGGTAAAGTAATTTTGACCCAATTCTTTTGTGTACATAAATAGGTCAGTATTTTGAAGTCCATTTTCTAACGCTTGAGCTTCTAGTAAGGAGATTTCAAACAAATTAGACATTGTAGTGATGTTTGCCATAACATTTTCTCTTTTAGCAGAAATAATTTCTTCTTGAGTATCTTGCGCAATTTCTTCTCTAATTTTTGAAGCTACTATACTTGCAATTCTTGAATCAGCAGTAGATTCATTAGTCAAATTTTTGAAAAAGACCAAAGGATTTATAATTTTGTAGCGAGCGTACGCATCAACAGTTAAACGTTTTTTATCACTAGTTAATAATGCCTCTGGAGGTACGTCAACTCTCTGTAATCTTTTATCAAATTTTGTAACAGAATCAACAAATGGTGTTTTCATTTTCAAACCAGGTGATGTATGTGACTGCTTAAATTCACCAAAAGTAGTTACAATTGCCACTTCTGTTTCATCAACTGTAAAAAAGGCTTGAAGAATAACAAAAATTGCTATTACTGCAAGAATGATTATTGGTGTTCCTTTTTTATTCATAAAATTTCCTTATTAGTTAGACTCTATATCCAAAAGAGGCAGGATTTTTGCTTCATTAATAATATATTTGTTAAATTTTGGGAAGACTCTTTCGACCATTTCCAAATAAAGCCTTTGCCTTGTAACTTCTGGAGATTTTTCATAAGCTTCTAAAAGTTTTTTAAACCCTTCAGCTTCACCTTGAGCTCTTGCTATACGCCCTTGTTTGAAAGCTTCAGCAGATTCTGTAATTTTAGCAGCCTCACCTCTAGCTCTAGGAATTTCTGATTCCTTATATGCATCAGCAAGGTTTATAATTCTATCTCTTTCTTCTCTAGCCCTAGTAACATCATCAAATGCATCTTGGACTTGCACAGGAGGGTTTACATTTTGAAGCCTAACTGCGATAACTTCTATTCCAGTACTGTATAAACCGGTTAGTTGTCTCATTTTTGAAAGTACTTCATCTTGAACTTCTGCTTTTTGAGTGGTAAGAACATCGTCGATGTTTCTTTTTCCTACTACTTGTCTTAGAGCTGTTTCAGTAATATCTCGCAGAGTAACTCCATCTGGTCTTCCAGGATCAACATTTCTATCTCTTTCTCCTGGGTCATCTACTGCAAAAAGATAATTTCTTAAATCTGAAATTTTATATTGTACTACGGCTTGAACATCAACAAGATTTTCATCACCAGTAATCATTATAGATTCGTAAGGAACAGCTTGTGTAACGTCTTCTCCTTCACTTCTAAATCCTAATTCTAACTGTCTAGTTGCAGTAGTAACAACTACATCTTTTTGCCCAATAGGAGATGGCCACCACCAGTGCAAACCATTCGTTTGAATAGTTTGAAATTTACCAAACATTCTTAAAGATGCTTGCTGGTCTGGTCCTACAGTATAAATTCCGGAAGCAGCCCAAACTACTGCCAACACAATAACACCTATAAGTATTATTGATTTATTTCCTTGTGGAAACTTATTTAAGAAAGGTAAATTATTTTTTAAGTTGTCTATAAATTCTTGAAAGGAAATATCATACTCATCTTTTCTTCCTCCTGATGGAGGTCTGTATGATTTTGCAATTCCAAAAGTTTTTCTTATTAGATTCATACTTTAATTATAACCCATTTATCAATTGTTTAATGTTCTTAAATTTATCAAACTCTCGAATTTGTTTACATCATCTATCATTTTGATTTCATTCAAAAATTCAGCAAATGAATCGTAAGTTATTAATAAATCTGATAATTTTTTATGATAATTGTGCGTAGAAGAAGGAGATGTTCCATAATTTCCATAAAAAGCAAAATAAGCTTGATTAATTTTTCTGACTTTATATCCTTTTTCATTTAATTCAAGCACTCTTTGATTCATATATTTTTCTGCCATTTCAACTTCATTATTGATTAAAAGTTTATCTACTTTTTCTCTAGTTTCCTTCATAAAAGGTTTAAAAAATTTATCAGAAATAGATTCTTCTGTTTTTTTATTATTCGTGATTTGGATTGCGAATAAATCTGCTAAGGTTTCGTTGATAAAAATCATGTCTCCTCCTTTAAAATATGATCGACCAAGAGGGAAAAAAAATAAATAATGATGAAGCCATTCATGAGAAATTGTAGAAATCAAAAAATTGTAGTCTTTCTTTATATTTACTATGCTTGGATAGGCAGCAAATCCACCAGTATCTAAAATTATTGACGATAAATTAAGAGAATCTATTGTGTTTTCTATTAATTCGATTTCTTTCATAGAAATATCATTATTAATCAGAATTGCTATTTTTTGAGAAATCCTATCTCTAGGAGAGACAATTAGCACTTTTGGAGGTTTTTCCAAAGAAACAGCCAGAGGAGGAAAAAGGAACTCTTTACCCAATTCTTCTTTTATCAATTCTGTTACTTCTTCTTGAAAAAATAATTCTAGTTCATTTTTATTAGAAATATTTTCTTTTTGTAATATTTCTTTTACTTCTAATTCTGTAAGTTCTGATGATACAAAAATATCTATGGTTTTTTTAGGTAGTTTCTTTAATTCCCAAGTCAAAAGGTTAAATTTTTGTCCTGAAATTATTTTATCTATTTCAGAAATCCTCTCAGCATCTTTCATAAATAAAAGGAAAAATATTGATATTATGAAAGTTGAAATTTTGAGGAATTTTTTCAATAAACTTATTGAATGTTTTTTATTTCTTCAATCACTTCTTTTATAAAATCATTACAGTCAGCAACGACTCCAAATTTTGAGTGATTAAAAATTGATGCATCAGGATCTGTATTTACTGCAACAATATTTTTTGAGTTAATGCATCCTGCAAGATGCTGGCTGGCCCCTGAAATACCAAATGTAAAATATAGAGCAGGGCTTATCCATTTGCCTGTTAATCCTACTAAATGACTTGTTTCTATCCATTCAGATTCAACTGCTGCTCTTGATGCTCCTACTGCCCCATTAAGAAGAGTAGCTAGTTTTTTTAAATTATCAAAACCTTCCTTGCTTCCTATGCCTCGTCCTCCAGAAATAACTATGTCTGCTTCATCTAGCTGAATACCTTCAGGCTTAACTTTTTTTGTTTCTATTATTTTAAAAGTGCTATCTAATGATTTTTCTAAAATAATTTCATTTACTGAATTGCTATGATCCCCTAAAGATTTTGCTTCGAAAGAGCTTTTTCTTATTTTTATAACAATAGTAGAATCAGTATCTACTGAATAAATTGCTTCTGCTGACTCTCCATGTACAGGCCTAACAAATTTTATTTCTCTTTCATTTTTAGAAACAAACTTTTTTACGTCAGGCAAGTAAGAAAAATCTTTTCTAAATGATAATGATGGAGCCACATAATTTGATATATCATCTTTTTGAAATATGATTAGATCAAATTTTTTTTCATTAGTAAATTTATCAATAGTTTGAAGAACACTATTAGGATTTAATTCTTCAGATTTGTCTATTGATACATAAAAAATTTCATCACTAGGAAGATTAGATATAATAGATTTTTCTCCTCCAAAAACTAAGGTTGTTATTTTGTTTGAAGGTTCAAGATCATCAATAAAGGAAAAAATTTCTAAAGATGCTTCATCTAACATTTTATTTTCGTTAATTATTACGGTTAAAATATTCATCTCTAGATAACTCCTTCTTCCTTTAATTTGGTTATCAGATTTACAGCTTTTTCTTTATTACTATCACCTTCAATGATTTCTACTTTATTTTCATTTTCTGGAAAATATATTTCTTCAATTTTCACTTTAGGGGTGATTTCTTTTTGGCTCAAATCTAGATCATTTAATGAAATTTTATTTATTTCTTTTTTTGAAGCTTCCATAATTCCTTTTAAAGTCGGATACCTTGGGTCTCCCACCTGATTTCCAGTAGTAACAACCAAAGGCATTTCACATTCAACAGTCTGAATTCCATCTGTAATAACTTTTTCGAATATGATTTTTTTATCAATTTTTTTTATATCTTTTACAATATTTATTAGAGGAATTGAAAGAATTTCAGAAATTCCAAAAGGAACACTAGCATTATCAAAATCTGATGCGTGTCTGCCACAGAAAATAATATCATACGGGCCTGTTTTACTAATAATTCTAGTAAGCACCTTGGCAATTCCGCTGATGTCCATTTTTTCAATAGATGGATCTTCACAAGTAATTAATTCATCAGCTCCCATAGCTAAAGGTTTTTTTATAACATCACTTGTTAAGTTGTTTCCAACAGACAGTATAGTAATAGATGAATCCTCAAAGTTTTCAGAAAATTTCAGTGCAAGTTCTACAGCGTTCAAATCAAACCCATTGACTATATTTGAAACATTTTCTATAGGTAATATTTTTTTATTTTCATTATCTATTTGAAGTTTATTTGATGGAACATCTGAATCAGGAACTTCTTTTATGCATACACATATTTTCATGATTTATTTTTCTTAATCAACAATTTATTACCTTTTAAATTATTATAAACTTCTATTTGGCTCAATAGTTATGTAATTATCTTATTTATGGTTTTAGAATATTTTTATGGAAACAGTAAGAAATGCATTAGATCAATTATCAATTGATTATGATGAAGAAAAAATTGATAAACTTCTAATTTTTTATAATGAAATTATTGAATCATCAAAAAAATTCAATTTAACTGCATTAAAATCCTGGGAAGAAATAAGAGATAGTCTATTTATTAGATCAATGCGATATGCAAATATCATAAACACTAAATACTTTCACCGGAATTTCTTCGGAAATAAAGAATTAAAAATTATGGACTTAGGTACAGGAGCAGGAATTCCTTCAATACCTATGAAAATTTTTTATCCTGATATGAATCTTTTTCTTGCTGAATCTTCACAAAAAAAATGTGATTTTTTAAATAAGATATCTGAAAAATTAGAACTTAAAGGAATACAAGTTTATAATCAAAGAGCGGAAATATTAGGACAATCCAAGCACAGAGAAACATTTGATTTAATACTAACTAGAGCTTTAGCAAAATTACCAACATTGGCTGAACTTACAATTCCTTTATTAAATATTGGAGGGGTAGTTATTACAGCAAAAGGAGAATACCCTATCAAGGAAATAGAAGATTCAATTTTCATTACAAAAATGCTTGGTGTATCAAAAAACATTACCGAAAATATAAAAATTCCAAAATTTTTACCAGAAGATAATTTTATAATTTGGGAAAAAACGAAAATATCACCTAGAGAATACCCAAGAAGAGACGGAATGCCCAAAAAAAAGCCTATAGTAAAATAACAAATACTAACTGATATATAATCTCATTTGAGTTTAAGCAATATTTATTTATTTTTTATATTTTACGTGTATAATTATTTATAAATAACTAATTAATGATATCTTGTATCAATTTAATTTATAAAAGTAAGGTTTTTTAGATAGTAATTATAGGAGAAAATAAAAATGCATACAAACTTTTTTAAGGTATCAATGATCTTTGTTTCATTGTTTATTATTGCTTGTAGCTCAAATGAGAAAGAGTCAGTTGAAGTTATAGCAAATGATTCAAACGAAGCTGTTGAAAAGCTTAATGTTTTAGCAACTACACCAATGCTTGCAGAATATGTAAGGCAGATAGGAAAAGATAATATTGACCTGAATATCCTGATGCCTTATTCGGCTGATCCGCATAGCTTTGAAGCATCACCACAAGATGCAAAGAAAATTGCTGACGCAGATTTGGTGTTTTACATTGGATTAAAATATGAATCTACCGGTGTAGTGGAATTATTAGAAAACTCAGTAAATTCTGAAAATATATTAATTGAAGTAGGCGCAAGTATAAATCCAATTGAATTTTCAGATGATGATGACCACGAAGGACATGATGACCACGAAGGACATGATGGCCACGAAAAACATGAAGATGATGATGACCACGAAGGACATG
>PBHC01000009.1:0-83974 GCA_002719295.1 Chloroflexota bacterium | reverse complement strand
AAACCTAGAAATTAAAGAAATTCTCTCTTGAGGATCTGAAAATTCCCAAAATTCAAATGCATTTTTCGCAGAATTTACTGCCAAATCTAAATCTTCTTTTGTACCTAGAGAAATAGTTGCATAAGCTTCTTCATTTGATGGATTAATGACAGAAAATTTATTTTCTTTTATAGGCTTAACCCATTTTCCATTTATATAAAAATTAGTCTTTTCAATCATAATAAAACCTTTCTTTTATAGTTTATTTTTAATTTATTAAATTAAACCTTATAAGATTTTACATATTGTTGACTAATTAAGTAAACAATTTTTTCATATAAATTATCTATTTAAATTATTGTCTGTAAAGTGGAAATAAGTAAGAGGTATATATATTTTTTCATTTGTAGTATAAATCAAGTTCAAAGCAAGGTATCTTTGTGGGGGTACCATTTTCTTGATAAAATCAGAAATAGAAATACACGATTATCTAAATGTTTTTTTGGGTATCATTCATATATTTTTTTTGAATAAAAACTTCAAATACTTATTGTTTGTTTTTATAATTGATAGTAGAGTTTCGATTATACCTAACAAAGATGTAACTTTTGAATAACCCTTTTAACAAATCTTCTGAAAATAATCGAATTAATTATTTTGCATCTTTAAGGTATCCGGATTTTTTTAGAATGTGGTTAGCGGGTTTATTTGCAGGATCTTCACATTGGGCCTTAATAGTAGTTAGAGGCTGGGTAGTTTACCAAATTTCGGATAGTAGTATGCTTGTTGGATTAGTTACTTTTGCCGCTATGATTCCAATGGTAATTGTAAACCCGTTTATAGGTTATTTAGCTGATAAATTTCAAAGAAGAAGAATATTACAATTAATGTTCTTTATTAATTTTATTCATAATTTAGCACTAGGAATATTATATTTTATGGATTTGATATTACCTTGGCATTTAGTCTTTTTGGCTTTCCTTCAAGGATCAGCAAGAGCTGCACAAATGCCATCCGGTCAAGCCTTAGTTCCAAATATAGTCCCAAAAGAAAAACTGTTAAATGCTGTTGCTTTAAATATGTCCACAGTTCATGCAACAAGACTACTTGGACCACTAGCAATTGCTCCTTTTCTAAATTACATAGGAAAGAATGAAAATTCTATAAATGGGACTGATATAGCATTTTTTATATGTACAGGATTTTATGCCTTAAGCTTTATTTTTGCTCTAATGATTAAAAATCCTTCAACCGGAAAAGTTAATTCTGAATCATTCATTGAAGGGTTTACTGAGGGATTAAAATTTGTTCACTCTAATAAACCTATTTTAATCATAATAGGATTAACAACTTTTCATTGTATGCTGACAATGTCATTTGAATCAGTTTTACCATACTTCTCAGTCAACAAATTAGGTGAGGAAGGCCTAGCTGTAAGCTTTCTTATGATGTTCGTTGGAGTTGGCTCATTAATAGCGTCTCTTTTCCTTGCTGGGACAAGTGACGAAAAATTAAAGGGTAGAATTTTCTATATTTTTGCAGTCTTAAGCGGAATAGCTCCTGTAATACTAGGATTATCTACTAATTTATATCTGTCATTATTTGCAACCATGCTAATGGGTGTTGGACAGGCTGGGTTTATGATTATATCTCACACTATTATTCAATTGATTTCCCCAGATTATACTAGAGGAAGAATAGCAGGTGTATATGCAATGTATATTGGTGGAAGCATGGCATTATTTAACTTTCTAAATGGGCTTTCTGCAGATTTTATAGACCCTGGATTTTCAATCGCAGCTCAAGGAATATTATTTACATTGATAGTCATTCTTTCAAGGAATCAGAAAGTCCTTAGGTCAATTTATTCTGGTAAATCTAAACAGTTTGCCAGTTAGATTTAACAAGAAAGTTATATTTCATTGACTAAGATTTAATATGTGAAATAATTTTTACTAATTAGTATATTTGAAATTAAAGGAGAAACATGTACCTAGGCGCCGCATCAATGATTGGGACAACAGGGGCTGGATATAGTGGGAATATACCACATGAATTTGATGTACTAACATACACAAATGAGGATCTAAAGGAAGTTGCTGATATAGGTTATACAGTACACAATATTGTTATATCAGATCCTACAGTTTACTCAGAAAAAAATATAAATGAAATCAAATCAAGATTTCAAAATAATTCAGTACTAATTGGAAATTCAAGAGGAACTTACGGTGGCGGTTTAGTAAGTCCAGATGAAAATATCAGAAAAAAAACAATTTCATTTGTAGAACAAATGTGTGAAATATCAGTAAAACTAGGTTGCCCAAGTACTTATTTGAGACCAGGAAGCGTTAATGAAAATGGAGCATGGTTACCACATCCAGAAAATCATACAAATAAAGTATTTGACAGACTAGTTGATTCAACAAAACAAATTTGTAAAGTAGCAGAATCAGAAGGAATGTTACTGATTTTAGAAGGAGGGTATGTATCACCAGTTTACTCAGCTAAAAAAGTCAAAGATTTTTTTGATGCAGTAGGTTCTAAAAATCTAAAGTTTAATCAAGACCCTGTTAATTTCCTTTCTTCTCTAAAAGAAGCTTATAATACAAGAGAATTTTTAGAAGAATTTTTCACCCTTCTGGGAGAATATACAATCAGTGCAGATCTAAAAGACTTTAAGGTTATTGATTCATTATTATTTCAATTAGAAGAAGAATATCTTGGGCATGGAATGATGGATCAAATTTATTTCTTAAAGAGAATGCAAGATATTTGTCCAAATGCTCAAATTTTAGTTGAACATATTCCTAGAGACAAATTTAAGCCCTCATATACCGAAGTTATGAAGTTTTCTAAAGAAGCTGGAATAACTTGGGATAAAGTTAATATTTAGTTCTCTAAGCTTAATATTTTTTAAAGATAGATAGTTTTATTAAATCAATATTAGGATCATTTTAATGAATCATATATATAACAATTACTAAATTATACTTTTTGGACAAAAATAGCCCACTTTTATAGTTAAACTTTTTGCTTTCCTGATGATATTCTATTTAGTAGAAGAGAATTCATAAAAAAATTAACTCATTTTCTTATGTATTTTTTTATTCAAATTTTGATTAATAAAAATAGGAGATTATGGTAGCTGAAACAAAAAATGGTTATTTAATTCTTAATACAGGCACACCTGATGAACCTACCATCCCTGCATTGAGGAAATACTTAAAGGAATTTTTATCTGATCCAGATATGCTGGATTATCCATCTACAAAAGCACCTGAGTTATCTACAGGATTAAATGTTGTAAAAAACAAAATCGCATCAGTTCTAAGATGGATGATTGTAAACTTAATTGTTGTTCCTTTTAGGCCTGCTAAAATTCAAGATAAATATCAAAGTATTTGGACAGAGGAAGGATCTCCTCTTCTTACAAATACAATTAAATTTACTGAAAAACTAAAAAAGTTTACCAATGGGAATATCGAGATTGGGATGAGATATGGAAACCCATCAATAGAAAGTGCAATAAAAAATTTAAAATCTAAAGGGACTGAAAAAGTTTTTTTAGTATCTATGTTCCCACAGTATGCTGAAGCAACTTCAGGTTCTACCTTTAGAGAGATAGAAAGAGTTTTAGAATCAGAAAATTATCATCCAGAATTGGTAAAGGTTGAGCATTATTACAATGAAGAATTTTACTTAAAATCTTTAGCTAAAAGCATTATTGAATCTGATGAATATAAAAATAGTGAATATTTATTATTTAGTTTTCACGGTTTGCCTGTAAGACATCTTACAAAAGCTGATCTTTCAGAATCACACTGCCAGAAAATAGATAATTGCTGTGAAAAAGAAAGTACAAATAATGAATTTTGTTACAAATCACATTGTGTAAAAACTATTATGAAACTTGCAGAAATTTTAGATCCAGACAAACCATTTAAAGTTTGTTACCAAAGTACTTTTGGCCCTGAAAAATGGATACAACCAAATATTGTAGACGTTTTAGAAGATTTAGCTGAAAAAGGAATTAAGAAAGTCTCTGTTGCTTGCCCTTCATTTACTGCTGATTGCCTTGAAACTTTGGAAGAAATAGCAGTTGAAAACCATGAAGATTTTGAAGCGAATGGTGGAGAATATGTAAAATTAATACCTAGTTTAAATGATAATGACGACTGGGTAAAAGGTTTTGCTAGTTATCTACAAGAAAAAGAATTAGAAACTACGAATAAGTAAATTTTATCTCAAAATTTTCTTTTTAATTCTCACAAAATTTTTCAAATAATAATGGTAAATAAAACCTTTGATTTTAGGCTTTCCAATTTTTTTTCTCAAATCATTTTCCCAATTTGTTGCAGGACAAGTGAGTTCTTTAGAAAAAATAAGGTATAGTGTCCAACTAAATAATGGAAAAGTAATATACCATTCTGCATTAATAATATAGAAAGGAATAGAGAAAAAAGTGACTATCAAAAAAACATGATGGCTAAAGACAAGTAAATAAAATAAAAATTTATTTGAAATGTTTTTTTCCTTTTATTACAGTTGGGGTATATTTAGCGTACATCAAAATAATTTAATTTTCTTTATCAATTGAAGTAAATAATTTATTTAGAAAACCTAAAAATCCTACTTCCAAGTCTATCTGTGACATAAAATTTTCCTTTGTGATAATGTATATTACTTGGTTTCCATGATTCCATATGATAAATTTCTGTCATTTCCCCTACTTTATTAAGAACCGCAATAGCACCAATTCCAGGTAAGGTTTGGTATATGTTATTATCTTCGTCCACAGTAATCCCATCAGGATAACCTGGATCAGCAAATCTTCTAAACATTTGAGGTTCTATAATTTCATCAGATTCTATATTCTCCATAACAACTAATCTATTTGCTCTAGTTTCAGATATAAGAATTTTGTTATCAATATTTGCTATACCGCTAGGAAATGCTAAATCTGCTAAAAAAATCTCAATGTTTTTACTTTCAGATAATTTATATACAGGGCTTATACAAGGATTTGGAAACGGATTTCTAATCGGATCTGTAAATA
Organism: Chloroflexota bacterium; assembly: GCA_002719295.1. GTDB lineage: Bacteria > Chloroflexota > Dehalococcoidia > Lucifugimonadales > Lucifugimonadaceae > TMED-70. The sequence continues at coordinate 78,936 of PBHC01000009.1, read as the reverse complement.
TAATTTCATCTGTATTCGTAATTATTAGATCAGAAGGTCCATTTAATTCCATATCTTCATACTCATTACAAAGTAAAGAAATGCTTCCATTACCTAGGCTAATTCTAAGAACAGATCTTCTTGCTGCATCTGCGGCTATTAAAGAATTAAGTTTTTTAGAAAAAGCAATTCCTAATGGCCTACCTTTAGTATTTGCATGAACTTTTATATCTTTCTTAGAAATCAAGAAGATTTTCCCTGTAGAAGCAGATGAAACATAAATATTGTCGTTATCATCTAATGTAATACCTTCAGGATGAGGTATTGTTGATGATATCTCTTCCAGATTCTTAGGTAAATTTGGTTGTAAGTTGCTTATGATAAAAAACTCCTATTTATTCATCTAAATCTTGCTCATTCCACAAGGATCCTCTTTTAGCTAAAGCAAATTCAGCTAATATTTGCTCAATAGCTTCAGGGCTAAGATCTTCTTTTTTATTTTTAGTTATATTCTTCTTTGATTTTACTGGTGATTTTTCTTGGATAGTCAATCTAGGTTGATCATCACCCCAGTATATTGTTTGATGTGGAAATGGAATTTCAATTCCTTCAATATCAAACCTAGCTTTTATTCTTCTTATTAGTTCAGATCTTAAATTCCATTGTTTCATAGGTTTACAATCACCTAGCATTCTTATGGTTATACAAGAATCATCAAAAGATTGAATCCTTAAAACTTGAGGAGCTTTAATAATATTTAGTCCAATAACAGGATCAGCTGAAATTTCGTTTCCTATTTGATTTAAAATCAGAATAACTCTTTCAAGATTTTCTTTGTAAGCCACACCAACATCTAAGACAACTCTTGAATAATTCTTTGTTCTATTCGCGGAAACTGCAATTTCTCCATTAGGAACTACATGTACAGTTCCTTCAAGATCTCTAAGAATAGTCCTTCTAAGATTGATATCTTCTACAAGACCAGATGTTCCTGCGATTGTTACTACATCTCCAGTTCTATAATGGTTTTCAGCTATAACAAATATTCCACTTATCAAATCTCTAATTAAGTGCTGCGCTCCAAATCCAACAGCTATTCCAACAACACCAAATCCTGCAAGTACAGGCCCTACCGGTATTGATAATTTAGAAAGTATCATAAATATACCTGAAACAATTACAATAATTTGAGCGCCACCTGTGAAGACTCTAGATAAAGTTGTAGCTCTTTTTTCAGACTCTTCATGTTCTCCATATTCAGAACGACTCATTACAAAAGTAGTAACAACTCTAGGAAATATTCTTTCAATAATCCTAACAATCCACCAAATAGCTAAAATCATAATAATTATTATTAGACCTTCAGAAAAAATCCAAGAAAAAATGCTTACAGATTTATCTTGGAAATATGAGGAAATAGGAGAAACATTTACTCCAATTATTGATAACAAACCAACAGACATTATTGATAAAAGAGCAAATAATACAGATGTATCGAAAGCTTTAGTATCTAACATTGAAACAAAAATACCTACATCTCTAGTTTCATCTCTATTTTTTAATTTAGTGGCAAGAGAAGAAATTTTTGGTCGTCCAAATTTATGAAATATAAACCATATTATAAAAATCAGAAGGATTAGGAATATAGCCCAAATACCTTCACTTAAAAACCATTTAGTAAAAGTATCGTAACCAAGATAATTTAAAATAGAATCGAAAAAATCGTTCATAATAGATTTATTTTTTTATTATTATGAAAGCTTTGCCTGAATTCTCTCTAGTGAAATTAATTACGTGTATTAAGAAAAATCTAATAAATCTACATCTGCCCTAATAAACTCTGATGGTTTAAGATTCCCAATAGAATAAGGCCCATAATTTGTTCTAAATAAATCAAGAACTGAAAATTTAAAATATCTAATTATTTTTCTTATTTCTCTATTTTTACCTTCTGATAAAAATAATTCATAAATAGATAATCTTTTATTAGATTTCTTAGGATATATTTTTATAGGTTTATAGTAAAAGTCACCAATTCTAAGTCCTCTTTTAATCCTTTTAAGGTGTTCTTCAGATAACTTGCCATTTATAACAACTTGATATGTTCTTTGGAAATTATTTCTGGGTAATTCTAAGTATCTTGATAAATCTCCATTATTAGTTAGTAGCAATAATCCTGAGGATTCTTTATCTAAACGACCAACGCTAAACAATCCATTAAAGGAATTAGGCAAATCATCAAAAATAGTCATTCTATTTTTTTCATCTTTTTTTGAAACAATTAATCCCTTTGGCTTGTGATATAAAAAAAGCTCTGTATCATCAGGGTATTTTATTCTTTGACCATCAACAATTACTATAGCTTTAGTGGAAACATTTAATGCAGGAGAGAAGATAATATTTCCATCAACTGAAACCTCTCCATTCAAAATTCTTATTTCAGCAGCTCTCCGAGAACATAGACCAGACTTTGCTATGAATTTAGCTATTCTAATTTTTTTTTTAGTGTTAATATTTAACATAATTTAATTATATATTCAAATAAATAAATGAAAATCCTAGAGTTTATTTTTACTAATATTTCTTTACGAACTTATACAATTGCTGCAACTATAATATTTACTGCATTGTTTTATTTTATAGCTATTTTTTTAATAAAATTTTACTCTTCTGAATCTGAAGACGATCAATACAATAATCCTAAAGGTATTCACATAATAATCAAGATCTTTGTTTTATTATTTTCTTTGTTGGCAGGAATTGTTGCACAAGGAGTTATTGCTGAACTTTATTTTTTTAGAGACTGGGAATGTTCACTGAGAGCCAGTTGTTTATAATTCCAATAAATATTTACATATACTCTCCATAATATAAATGTAATAATGGAACTAGGAGAGTTTTATGGATAATGTTGGAAAAAAAATTTATGAATATATAAAAAAAAGATATATTTTAGGATTGTTGTTACTCTTTCCATTAGCTGTAACTTATTTTGTAGTATCTTTTGCCTTTAATAGTCTAGATTCAATATTACAGCCTGTTTTCAGATGGATATTTGGAAACAATATTCCAGGAGCAAGTTTTATAACTTTATTTGTATTAGTTTTTCTAGTTGGAGCACTCTCTTCAAATCGTATTGTAAAAAGTTCACTTAAAGTTTTTGAAATTATAGTGGGTAAACTTCCGCTAATAAATGGAGTTTATACAACTTCAAAACAAGTATCTACCGCATTCTCTGGTGGTGGTAAAAAAGGTGGTTTTAGTCAGGTTGTAGCTATTGAATACCCAAAAGATAATAACTGGACTATCGGATTTCTCACAAATGTAATAAATTTTGATGGAGAAGAACACGGATTTGTTTATATGCCTTCAACTCCTGTTCCTAATACTGGATGGTTATCAATTGTGCCTACAAATAAAATCAAGCATCTTAACATATCAGCAGAGAAAGCTATGAGAATAATAGTAGCTGGAGGTTTAGGTGCAGGAGATTCATTAAGCTCAGTAAAAGAATAATGATTAAGAATGAAGAACAATTTATAGATTTTTTATCTAAAAATTATGAAAGCATTAGTCAAATACCAACTAATTGGTTAGGAGTTGGAGACGATGCTGCAATTATCAAATTGGACTCTGATGAACTAATTTTTTGTGCTGATGCTGTTGTACAAGATGTACATTTTAGAAAAGACACAGACTTCTTTAATGTTGGATGGAAAGCAATAGTTTCAAATCAAAGTGATATTGCTGCAATGGGAGGGCATCCATTGGCATTTACAATAACTCTAGGTATCAATAAGAATATAACAAAAAAACAACTAACTGATTTATACAAAGGAATGGACAGCGCATCTAAAAAATATGGAGGTTATTTGGTTGGCGGTGACATCGTAAGAAGTAAAGAAATTTTCATATCAATTTCTGCAATTGGAAAAAATTTTCTAAACAAAAAATCACTTAGAAGAGATAAAGCTAATTTAGGTGATGTTGTTGCAATTACGGGAGAGATAGGAAATTCAATTGCTGGTTTTGAAATGATAGAAACAAATAAAAGTATTTCAAATAAACAAACAAAAAAATTCTTAGAACCTATACCTAGAATAAATGAAGGAAAAGCAGCTATAGAATCAGGTATTATTTGTGGTATGGATATTTCTGATGGCCTAAGTAAAGATTTAAGAAGAATAAGTGAATCTTCAAATGTAAAAATTGAAATTGATTTTGACAAAATCCCATATGACAACTTTTTAAAAGAATATTTTAAAAAGAATCTTGAAAATAAAATTCTCACTTCAGGTGAAGAATATGAATTGATACTAATAGCACCAATTAGTAAAATGAAATCTCTAAAAGAAAAAATTAACATTTCAATAATTGGAAAAGTAACAGGGAATAAAGATCCTGAATTGATTTTTTATAAAAATAATAAAAAAATCAACTTAACTTCAGAAAGCTTTGATCATTTTGGATAATAAATTTGAACATTTTTCAAAATCTAATGAAACATTAGAAGAAACTATAGTCTCAAACTCATTGAATGACACTAATGAGCTGGGCTTAAGGATAGGTAAAAAAGTATCTAATGGAACTATCATTCTATTATCAGGTGATTTAGGAGCTGGAAAGACAGAATTAGTTCGAAGTATTGTAAAAGGAACTAAGAGTGATGGATTTGTTAGAAGCCCTACATTTGTATTAATCAATAATTACGAAGGTCCAATAAATATAACTCATTGTGATTTTTACAGAATGGAAGAAGGTTTAGAAGAAGAAGAATTAGGAATAGAAGAATATTTTGAAGAAACTGCTACTCTAATTGAGTGGCCAGAAAGAATAATTAAAAGTCTTCCTGATGACTGCGTTATTATAAAAATATATTTTACAGAAAATGAGAATCAAAGAAAATTTTTACTATTTTCTTCAGGTAAAGAATCTAAAAAATTTATTAATGGAATAAAATGAATCATTTATTTATAGATACATCTACTAAAAACAGCTCTATGTTCTTATCAAAAGACAATAAATTAATATATTCAAAGTCTTGGTTAAGCAATAATAATCATAGTGAAGAAATAAATGATTATTTTTCTGAAATAAAAGATTCAATAAATGATTTAGATTATATTGGGATTCTAGTTGGTCCCGGAGGATTCAACTCTATAAGAATAGGTATTTCTTTCTCTTTGGCAATATCTTTATCCAAAAATTTAAAAATGGTTTCCTTACCAACTCATTTAGTTCAAGGAATAGATTATGTATTAGATGAGAAAGAAATAATTTCAATAATTCAATGCGGTAAAAATATGACAAGTTGGGCTGAGTTTAAAAACGGTATATACACTCCTTCAAACTCTGGAATTACAAAAGACACAAAATATGAAGGGAATAAATATTGCGGAGAAACAGATGACCTAGGGCAAAAAAATCCTAGACCATACGATAATATATTAAAAACATCTAAATATATTATTGAAAATTTTGGATATACAGAACCTGAAAATATATTACCTATTTATGCTAGAGAACCTTCAATTAGCATACCTAAAGAACCATATAAAAAATTTATAAATTAAGGAGAAAAAATGGAAACTACACTTATATTAATCAAGCCAGATGGAGTTCAAAGATCTCTATCAGGTGAAATTTTACAAAGACTTGAAAGATCTGGATTGAAAATAAGTGGTCTTAAGCTTTTACATGTTGATGAAGCCTTAGCTAAAAAGCATTATGCTGAACATGATGGAAAACCATTTTTCAATGATCTTGTTGAATATATATGTTCTGCTCCTATAATTGCTTTAGCACTTAGCGGTCCTAATGCTGTTCAAAAATCTAGAAGTTTGATTGGAAAAACTAACCCTCTAGAATCCGAGCCTGGAACCATAAGAGGAGACTTTGGCTTAGAAATTTCAAGAAACCTCATTCATGGATCTGCAACTATAGAAGATGCTCAAAGAGAAGTTAATATATTCTTTGATAAAAATGAAATCTTAAATTATCAGAAGGCTACAGATTCTTGGATTGTAGAATCATAAAATCCTTAAGATTTCTGCAGATTTAGACCATAATGTTTCAAGGTCGTACTTTTCTCTTTGATCTTCTAAGAAAAGATGGATTACTAATCCTGGAAAATCTAGAAGTACCCATCCACTATTAGATAATCCTTCTTTATGATTGATCCTAATATTATTTGATTTTAAGAATTTTGATATTTCTGTAGTTGAAGATTGCAAGTGTTGAGTAGTCATTCCAGTAGCAATTATAAAATAACCAAAATAATTAGATTGCTTTGAAACATCCAACATTAGGACGTTAGAAAGCAATTGATCACTCATAATTTGAGCAGTATCAGATACTAGTTGTGAAAAATCTTTTGTGTTTATAACAAAATCCTTTGATATAATTTCTTTGTTATCTTTATTTAATTTTAGTGTATATCAACTAAAATTTTAATCATATAAACAAAATAAAATGAAAAAAAATAAATCTAGAGTATTAGTTGCAATGAGCGGAGGGGTAGATTCCTCAGTTGCAGCTATACTACTTCATGAACAAGGGTACGAAGTTGTAGGGATAACAATGAGGCTGTTTGACAACCCTTTTAAAAATTCTAATGTATTAAATAAATCCTGCTGTTCTTTAGACGATGTAAATGATGCTCGAAAAACATGTAGTGTTATAGGTGCAAGGCATTATTACACTAATATGGTTGATCAATTTAAGAATAAAGTAATGAATAAGTTTGTAAATGAGTATCAAGAAGGAAGAACTCCTCACCCATGCTTATCATGTAATCATAGTTTAAAATTTGATTCTTTGTTTAATAAAGCTGATGAGTTAGGAGCAGAATTTATTGCAACAGGACATCACGCTAAAGTAACAAATATAGATGGGAAATATAGTGTAGAAAAAGCATCCGATCAGAATAAAGATCAATCATATGTTTTATTTACACTTGGGCAAGAAAAATTAAAAAGACTTTTATTTCCAGTAGGAAATTATTCTAAAGAAGAAATACGTAATATTGCTAAAAAATATAATCTTTCACATGCTGAAAAACCAGATTCTCAAGATATATGCTTTATACCAAAAGGAAATTATCGAGATTTCTTAAAAAATAAAATCAAACCAATCAAAGGTAATATTTATAGTGAAAGTGGTGAAAAATTAAAAGAACACGATGGAATTCATAATTTTACTATTGGACAAAGAAAAGGAATTGAAATCGGCGGATTAAATAAAAAGGTATATGTCAAAAGTATAAATAGTTCTAATGGTGAAGTTATTATTTCTGATAATGAAAAACTATTTGAAAAAGAATTAATTGCAGATCAAATCAACTGGGCTGATGGTATCACGCCAACAAACAAAATTAAAGTTAAAGCAAAAATTAGATATAACGCTATAGAACAAGAAGCAACATTGAATCTAATTTCCAAAGATAAAATTTCTGTAGTCTTTGATAAACCAGTGAGAGCAATCACACCAGGACAACCAGTTGTTTTATATCAAGGAGAAAAAGTTTTAGGAGGAGGAATTATAAAAAATTCCATCCCGTTAAAAACAGAAGCGAATGTCTAACTTAGATTTTGAAAAAGAACTTTGGGATTCAAATTATAAGTACATTTGCGGAATCGATGAAGTTGGAAGAGGATGTTTGGCTGGACCTGTATATTCAGGCGCAACAATTTTAAAAAACACAGATGAGCTAAACACAGATATTTTTTCTGAAATTAATGACTCTAAAAAAATCAGTGAAAATAAAAGAGAAAAGTTATACGATTACATAAAAAAAATAGCCTACATTTCTGTAGGGATTTGTTCAGTTGAAGAAATTGATGAAATAGGTATTCAAAATGCAGTTAAATTATCTATGGTTAGAGCCATAAATAATTTAGAGATAAAGCCTGAATATTTATTAATAGATAGCATGGCATTAGATATTGATATCCCTCAGAAAAGTATAATTAAAGGAGATCAAAAATCTAAGAGTATTTCAGCTGCATCAATAGTAGCAAAAGTAGAGAGAGATAATCTTATGAAATTGGAATATGCAAAAAATTTCCCTGATTATAATTTTGAAAAAAACAAAGGATATGGAACAAAAAAACATATTGAAGCTATAAATGAATTCGGTATTACAAACATACATAGAAAAACTTTTGAGCCAATTAAAAGTATGATAGAAATATAATTATGAAAGACATTAAAGGTATATACGTAATCATAGATCCAGACTATATAAATTCTGAAAATCCAGTTGATATGACAAAAAAAGTTCTAGATGGTGGAGCAAGAGTTATACAACTTAGAAATAAACATGACAACGTAAAAGAAACAATCGTTTGGGCAGAAAAAATTACAAAATTATGCTCAGATTATAATGCAGTTTCAATTATAAATGACAGAGTTGACATAGCTTGTGTTTCCGGAGCTGATGGAGTTCATTTAGGTCAAAATGATATATATCCAGATTTAGTAAAACAAATTACTCATAAAGATCTTTTAATAGGAACTTCAAACGCCTTGTTATCAGAAATTGAAGAATCTGAAAAAAATAATTCAACTTATATTGCAATCGGAAGTGTTTTTCCTACAACTACAAAAAACAATACTAGGCCTGCAAGTTTACAAATGCTGAAAGATGCAAAATCTTTTTGTTCAAAACCTATCGTAGCTATAGGAGGGATAAATCAGCAAAATATCGAAAGTGTAATAGAAACTGGAGTTGATTCAGTTTGTATTGCTACAGCAATAACTTTGGCAAAAGATCCTGAAAAAACCACTAAAAGTTTATCTAATTACTTCAATATTTAAAATAGATATTGTAAATTTATACAGTACTAACTTTTTGACCCGGAGGAATAAAACATGTCTGAAATATTATATGGAGTTATAGCGTCTATTGTTTCATTATTAGTAGCAGGAATTCTTTTCTTAAGAGTTCAAAGAATTAAAGTTGCTAATGAGGAAGTCCAAAATATAGGAAATCTTATACATGAAGGAGCAATGGCATTTCTAAAAAGAGAATATACAGTTTTATCTATTTTTGTAGTTGCTGTATTTGTAATACTAGTTGTTTTCATAGACTTGGATCTTTTGGGGATAATAGGAACTAGTCAAGGAAATATAAATATGTCAATCTCCTATCTATTAGGAGCAATTGGTTCTGCTTTAGCTGGTTATTTTGGAATGGCCGCTGCTGTTAGAGGAAACTCTAGAACAACTGAAGCATCGCAAAAAAGCTTAAATAATGGTTTGCGTGTTGCATTTAGCACTGGAGCTGTTCCTGGTTTTGCTGTAGTTGGAGTAGGTTTACTAGGAGTCTCTCTTCTATATCTAATTTTTGAAAGTCCTACAGTAATTGCCGGTTTTGGTTTTGGAGCTAGTAGTGTTGGTTTGTTTGCCAGAGTTGCTGGTGGAGTTTACACTAAAGCTGCTGATGTAGGAGCTGACTTAGTTGGTAAAGTTGAAGCAGGTCTTCCTGAAGATGACCCTAGAAACCCAGCTACAATCGCTGATAATGTTGGAGACATGGTGGGAGACACTGCAGGAATGAGTGCAGATTTATTTGAATCTTACGCTGGATCTCTAATCGCTACAATTGCTTTAGCTGTAGTTGCCACACAAAGCTTAACGAGTGATTTAGTTGTTCTTCCAATCATAGTTTCAAGTATTGGTGTTTTAGCATCTATCATTGGAACCTTTCTAGTAAGAACAAAAGAAGGCGCATCAATGAATAATCTATTATGGAGTTTTAGAATAGGTATCTTTGGTGCAACTATTCTTGGATTAATTGGGACTGCAATTTATATAAATGCCAAGGATATGGATTTTAACTTATTATGGGTTATTTTATTTGGTAATTTACTTGGAATAATAGTAGGAACTGCTACAGAATATTTCACTTCATATGAATATAAGCCAGTTAAATGGATGGCATCCCAATCTGAAACAGGTGCTGCATCTGTAATTATTGCTGGTATAGCAGTAGGTTTGTATTCAACAGTTATTCCTGCAATTACTATTGCGGCTGGAATATTAATTTCCTTCACGCTTGCAGGAGGCTCCGTAGAAGAACCTATTATGGGACTTTACGGAATTGCTTTAGCTTCAGTAGGAATGCTTAGTACTTTAGCTATAACTTTAAGTACTGACAGTTTCGGCCCTGTTAGTGATAACGCTGGAGGGATAGCAGAACAAGCTGGATTAGATCCAGAAGTTAGAGAGAGAACAGATGCTCTAGACAGCTTAGGTAACACAACTGCAGCTACTGGTAAAGGTATCTCAGTAACTAGTGCTGTTCTAACTTCTCTTGCCCTACTAGCAACATATGCAACTGTTGCAGAGATAACAACATTAAATCTTCTAAATCCCAAAATATTAGTTGGTGCCATTATTGGTGGTTTATTACCATTTATTTTTGCTGGACTTACAATGGCTGCTGTTGGAAGAGCCGCGGGAGCTATGATTGAAGAAGTAAGAAGACAATTTAGGGAAATCAAAGGATTAAAAGAAGGTAAAAAAGGTGTAAAACCAGATGTAGCAAAAGCTGTAGAAATTTCTACAAATGGAGCATTAAAGGAAATGATAATTCCTGGAACATTGGCAATCCTTGCACCAATTATTGTTGGTATATTGCCTTTCTTAGGACCAGAAGCTTTGGGTAGTATGTTAGCAGGATCAATAATTTCAGGATTTCTATTAGCAATATTTCTTAATAACTTTGGTGGTGCTGCAGATAATGCAAAAAAATACATTGAGTTAGGAAATCATGGTGGAAAAGGATCAGCTGCTCACGAAGCAGGAGTGATAGGAGATACAGTTGGAGATCCAACTAAGGATACTAGTGGACCTGCATTAAATATTCTTCTAAAGCTAATGGCTATGGTTTCAATAGTATTTGGACCACTATTCTTAAGTGTTGGAGGATAAAGACTTTATAAATCATGGAAAAAGACAAGTTATATATTTTAGGAGCAGGTACTCCCACTCCAACTGAATCTAGATTTGGTTCAGCTTATGTAGCTGATATTGATGGTGAAAAAATAATGTTTGATTGCGGTCCTGCTGCAACTCATAAACTTGTAAAAAGCGGTTTATTTCCAACTGAAATTGATAACTTGTTTTTTACTCATCATCACTTCGATCATGATATAGATTATCCATGTTTTTTATTATGNAGATGGGACCAAAGTATAGGGAAAGAAAATACCCTAAATGTTTTTGGNCCAACTTTAACTGAAAAACTAACTGAAGAAATTTATGGAGAAGATGGTGCTTTTTCTCATGATTGGAAANCAAGAGTTAATCATCCTCTAAGTCAAAAAGTATACGTAAATAGGGGAGGGACTTTGCCTAGAACACCTCCAAAAGCTAACGCTAGAGATATCACTCCTGGTACAGTAAGAGTTTCTAAGAAATGGGAAGTTGTGTCAGATGTTGCAGAACATGTTCAACCTTATCTTGATTCACTAGCTTATAGACTTGAAACATCTAAAAACAAATCAATAGTATTCACAGGAGATACACAACCATGTAAATCAGTAGTTAATTTAGCACAAAATGCTGATTACTTAGTATGTATGTGCTGGGATGATCAAGAAGCTATGAATGAAAATGGTGAGTTTTATGGTCAATGTGGTACTGAAGGAGCGGCCCAAATGGCNCAAGATGCTAATGTTAAAAATTTAGTTTTAGTCCATATGGGNCCTAACATTAGTAAATCNCAGAATATAGTTTCTGCTAATGAAAAGATTGGAAAAATNTACAACGGTAATATAATATTCTCTGAAGAAATAAAATCAATTGATCTTTGGAGTAAATAAATATTCTTGATATTTTAATAAAAAATGGAAGTGTATATTCAGGAAACACTGACAGAGCTGAGTTAGTAAATATTGGAATAAAAAACTCAGTAATAGACTATATTGGNAAAGAATCTCCAGAATCCANAGAAATAATTGATGCAACCAATTATATTGTCACTCCGGGTTTTATTGATTTACATACTCATAGTGACATATCATTTCTCGTTGATCCAGAAGCCGACAGTAAACTTACTCAAGGAGTTACATTTGAGCTCGTAGGTAATTGTGGTATGAGTTTCTGTGCACCTCTTAATTCATATTCAAAGCAAACTCTTTCTGACAGACTTGGAAAGTATGATTCAGATGTAAAAGTTGATTGGGATGATTTTAATGATTGGTTAAACAAAATAGAAGCAAACAAACCTTCTATTAATATTGCTGCACAGCTAGGACATGGAGTTTTAAGGTCTTATGTAATGGGTATGAAAGCAGTATCAGCAAATCCTGATGATTTAGAAGGAATGAAAAAAGTTGTTNGGTCTTCAATAGANCAAGGGATTTTGGGTTTTTCGACTGGGTTATGGTATGCCCCAGGATCCTATTCACACACAGAAGAAATTGTTGAAATAACCAATGTAGTAGCGGAACATGATTTACTATATTCTAGTCACATACGATCAGAGAGTGATGATTCTTCGGGATTATTTCCTGCTCATGCAGAGGCAATAGAAATTGGCAGAAGAACCGGAGCTAAAATTCAAATAAGTCATGTAAAGTCAGTTGGTCCGAAATTTTGGGGAAGAGGAAATGAATTATTAGAAGGAATGTATAGAGCTAGAGAAGAAGGAATAGACGTAGCTGGTGATCAATATCCTTATGAGTGGTCAAGCACCCCTACAAGTGGATGCATGTTTCCTAGATGGAGTCTTGAAGGAGGAAGAGAGAAAACTCTGGAAAGACTAAAAGATTCTAGTATAAGAGAACAAATAAAATCTGAAACCATAAATTATATAAATAGATTTCATGGAGCTGAAGGATGTGTCTTGGCAGAATTTTCAAGTGATAAAAATTTAGAAGGTATGAATCTATCAGAAATTTCTGAAGAATTTTCTTGTACACCTGAAGAAGCTGCCATGAGACTCTACGAAATTTCAGAAGGGTCATTTGTTCTTCATTCAATGGAAGAAAAAGATATTGATACTATTGGGATGTCAGACATAATTGCAGTTGCATCGGATGGTAATTCTTTAAGAAATACTGGTCCCCTATCATCAGGGAAACCTCATCCAAGAAGTTATGGAACCAATACAAGATTTATTGAAGATATGGTTGTGAACAAAAAGCTGGTCCCGATTTCTAAGGCTATTTATAGAATGACAGCTCTTCCAGCTAGCAGACTAGGNNTAAAAAGAAGAGGTGAAATAAAAAAAGGATATTTTGCTGATATTAATATTTTTAAACCTGAAGATTTAAAAGAAAAAGCTACATATGTTGACCCACATCAATATTCAACAGGAATGAAATATGTAATAGTAAATGGGAACATTGCACTAAAAGANAGCAAAAAAATATCAGGAAGATTTGGNCAAGTTGTCAGATCTAAAGAAGGATAAATTATGAAAAACTTAGAATTTTTTAATAGAAATCAAGCAAGAGATTTTATAAATAAAAATAAACCGATGGCCATTATTCCTACAGGGTCTGTGGAACAACACTTAAATCATTTATTTATAGGCATGGATATNAATTCNGCNACAAGAATNGCAGAAGATNTAGCAAAAAANTTTCCAGAAGATGTTTTGTTTTANNGNCCNTTNAATGCAGGNATAGCNGAACATCANATGGCNTTNCCNGGAACNATGACNNTNAGAGTNAATACTTTTATAGGNGTANTAACNGANATAGTNGAAAGCNTNATNAGAGGNGGNGTAAAAAAGATNCTTTTTATNAATGGNCATGGAGGTAATGTAGANCCTATGGCAACTGCAATGAGAAATATATCTTTGCAAATGAAGGGAATTCATGAAGGAATAAATACTTCTGAGGTAAGAACTCATTATGATTATGAAGAACTTCTTAATAAAGATTCTGAAATTGATATTAGATATACAAGTTACTGGGAAATACATGAACAAGAATTTATAAAAAACACAATACAAGATGATGTTTGGCCAGGTCATGCAGGCGAATACGAAACTTCTGTTGCTCTATACATGTTCCCCGATTTGGTAGATAAACAAGCTATAAAAAATGATCCATTGGGGACATCAATAGATGCATCAAAAGAAAAGGGTGAACTAATTTATAAAGACGTTATAAAGCAGTATTCTAATTTGATTTCTAAAATGCTTTCATAAAAAATAAGAGCTAATCAGAAACAAAGAATTAGAAAATCTATAACTCTTTTTGAATATCTGAAATTATTTTCATAAGTTCGAATGGAGTAATGTTAATTAAATCTAAATCTTTTATTTGCTTTGTGACATCAGACAGATTATCTTCAAACAGTAGTGGTTGAAATGAATTATTACCATGTTTTGGGTTTTCAAACTCTGATAATAAAACCTTCGCTTTTAATAAAACTTCCATAGGGATACCTGCAATTTCTGCGACATTTATTCCATAAGATTTTTCTGCAGAGCCTTCAATTATTCTGTGTAAGAAATTAATAGAATTATTTTCTTCGTGTACTGCAACTTGAAGATTAATAATATTTGAATACGTTTCAGGCAGTTTTGTTAATTCATGGAAATGAGTAGCAAATAAAGTTCTAAATTTCTTCTCTTCTTTTGTATTTATATATTCTAAAATCGACCAGGCTATGGACAAACCATCATATGTACTTGTTCCTCTTCCTATCTCATCAAGGACAGCAAAGGATTTATTTGTTGATTGAGCAAGGATTCTGGATGTTTCCTCCATCTCTATAAGAAAAGTAGATTTACCTGTATGAATATCATCTGTAAGGCCTGTCCTCGTAAAAATCCTATCTACTATACCAATTTCACATTTACTAGCTGGGACAAAAGATCCTACCTGGCTAAGGATGACTATAATTGCCATAGTTCTTAAGTAAGTAGACTTACCTGACATATTTGGACCAGTAATAATAGCGGTATTTATTTTATTAGTAAAACTTAAATCGTTTGGAACAAACTTACCAAACCCTAAAGTTTTATCAATAACTGGGTGAAGCGCATCTCTTATATCAAATTTATTATCTTCAGATAAAACAGGCTTTATCCAATTGTTATTATTAGCAATTAAATAAAACGAATAAATAGTATCTATAAGTGAAACGTCTTCACTCATGAATAAAATATCTTCCTTAAATTTTTTGATCTCATTACAAATTTGATTAAATATAGCATCTTCAA
The DNA here is from genome assembly GCA_002719295.1 of Chloroflexota bacterium. Lineage (GTDB taxonomy): Bacteria > Chloroflexota > Dehalococcoidia > Lucifugimonadales > Lucifugimonadaceae > TMED-70. The sequence continues at coordinate 63,770 of PBHC01000009.1, read as the reverse complement.
GAGTAGCAATTTTCTCATCAGAATTTAGTATTTTTTCTTCTAATATTTTTAATTCTTCTGTGTAAAACCTTTCAGAATTAGCAAGTGTTTGACGCCTAATAAAATAATCAGGGACCTGATCTAAGTTAGATTTAGTTACTTCAAAATAATATCCAAAAACTCTATTGAAACTTATTTTTAATTTATTAATACCAGTTTTTTCTTTCTCAGAAGACTCTAATGAAAGTAAAGATGAGTTAGATTCATATTTGATAGAAATCAACTCATCAAGTTCTTTATTAAATCCTTTTCGAACTGGTAATTTGGATTGGTTTTCAAATAATGTTTCTGTATCTATAGCTTGATTTAAGAATTTAGATAATTGATTTATTTTTTTTGAATTAACTTTAAAATCAAATGGAGATTCTAAAAACAATTTCTTAAGTGTATCTAATTGTGAAATGCTTTCATATAAAGAAAACAAATCTCTGTAATTACAAGTTTTATTTTCAATTCAGTAAGTAAGTCTTTCTAAATCACTTATTTTTTTTAGTATTTCAGTTAGTTCATATAAATTAGTTTTATTTTCAAAAATCCATTCAAGTTTTTTATGACGCTCATCAATAACTTTTATCTTCTGTGTAGGTGTAATCAACCAGTTTCTTAAAAGTCTTGCCCCCATTGGAGTAGATGTTAAATTCATAAAACTAAATAAAGTATTATCATCATTTCCAGAAATAGATTTTGTGATTTCAAGATCTCTCAAAGTCACATAATCTAATATGAGATCATCTGATCTGTTAATATTATTGATTTTTTGAATATTTTTTGCAAAAGTTTTTTGGTTTGATCCTACAAAATCTAGAATCATACCTAAACTCATAATTAATGATTTTTTATTTTCTAAGTCAATTTGCGATAGATCTTCAACCTCAAAATGAGTTTGAATGATGCTTTTTCCTAAAGAAGCGTTTTTTACTATTCCATCATATTCTCTTATAAGAAAAGAATCAAAATACTCATCAAAAAGATCTGAATTATCTTTAGAAAAAATAATTTCTCTAGGATTTAATCTCTCTATTTCATTTAAGAAATTTTCTTGATTGGTTATATATGTTTCAAATTTCCCTGTTGAAATATCTAAAGCACAGATATCAATTCTTTCTTTGTCTTTATAAATACTCATTAAGAAATTATTATCGTTCGAATCTAATAAATCAGGATCAGTTACTGTCCCAGGAGTAATTACTCGAGTTACTGCCCTATCTACAATTCCTTTAGATTCTTTTGGATCAGAGGTCTGTTCTGCAATAGCAATCTTCATGCCAGAATTAATTAATTTCATTAGATTGTTTTCTAATGAATGGTAAGGAATTCCAGCAAGAGGTACTTTATTTTCAGCACCAACATCACGGGCAGTTAAGGCTATGTTTAGAATAGATGATAATTTCTTGGCATCTTCATCAAATGTTTCGTAGAAATCTCCCATTCGATATAACAATAAGCAATCTTTATAGTTATTTTTTATATCTAGATACTGTCTCCTACCTGGAGACATTTTTTCTTCAGTATTCTTTTTTGTACTCATTTAAAGTTAGTAATTTATGGTTACAGTATCACTAGCAATCCACCTAAGTCTACTTATAGTAACATCTTTAGGAAGATCGACTAATAAATATCCGATAACTTCTGTTCCTTCAACTAATGTTATATCGCCCCACAAAGGAATAAAATCATTAACTTTATAATTATTTTGAATTTTGCTTATCTCATAAGCTCTTGCAACAGAATCCGTTGGGAAATATGTTTTACCATTAGATGCTAATAACTCCGCAGAATTAGAATCAATATTTAAAGTAATTGTATTAGCAGTTTCATTAATTATTTGTAGTTTTATAAATCCTAAATAACTCCCTTTATCTGTAGAGTCAATTTCCCAATTAATCAGTTCCCCACTAAAAGCGTCAGGGCCATCATAATTAATTTTTGATTCATAATTTGGTTCTCCGCTTTTAATCCATAGAACTTTACCTGATTTATATAAAGGATCTAATTCTTCCGAATTTAGGAATAACCATGGGATAGAAACAACAGCAAATAAAACCGAAAAAATAGTCATTGCAATCAAGAATCTAGGTTTATTTAATTTTGGGAACTTTGTAACTCTTCTAGTTAATATATTGTTTTCAGAGTCAATCTCTATATATTCTTCACCTGGATTAGCAAAACCTTGGATTTTAAAATCAAAATATATTCTTGAAATATCATTACTTGTATCAATTTTTTTTACTTCGTAATTTTTTTCTTTCTCTTCAAAATCAGGGCCATATTCATACTTATTTGAAATGATAAATTCTAAAGAAATATCAATAATTTCTTTAGAATCTTGAAATTTTCCATAATTTAGATTTTTTAAATCATTCATAACTTAACTTTTGAGATCCTTACAAACCTCATATATACTCTCTACAATATAATCAATCTCTTCAAATGTATTTGAATTGCTAAAAGATAATCTAACAGATCCTAAAGCTAGCTTCTCATCAACTCCCTTAGCAAGCAAAACATGACTTGGTTCTATACTAGCTGTACTACAAGCAGAACCACTACTAGCCATTATACCCTTAAAATCTAATCCAATGAGTATTGGTTCACCTTGTATATTTGGAATTGAAAAATTTACAATATTACTCAATCCATTTTCAGCACTATGAAGAACAAAATCAGGTATTTTATTGCTAATAGAATCTATAAATCTATCAGATAAGTCTTTGGTATGATTATAGAAATTTTCTCTATTTGATTCAGCTATTTCAATCGCTTTTCCTATACCTACAATGCTAGGAACATTCTCAGTTCCGGATCTATTTTGTCTTTCTTGTCCTCCTCCATCTAATAAAGGTTCTACAGTTACATACTCATTAATATACAAAGCTCCTACACCCTTGGGAGCATTGAATTTATGCCCCGAAATTGACAACAAATCTACTCCTAAATTTTTTACATCAATACTAATCTTTCCTACAGCTTGTACAGCATCAGTATGAAAATAAATTTTCTTATTAAAATCTTTCTCTTTTTCTCTAACAATTTCAACTAAAGCTTTAATATTTTGAACAGAACCTATTTCATTATTAGCTAACATAATAGAAACAAATTTTGTTTTATTTGTAACCATATTTAAGAAATCATCAATTTTTATAATCCCATCATCATCTACTGGACAATATTTGACTTCATATCCAATACTTTTTAATTGTTCGGCAGGATGAATTATTGCATGATGCTCAATAGTAGAAATAATAATTTCATTTTGATCATCGGTAATTTCAGGCAAGCAGACGCCTTTCATGGCAAGATTATTAGATTCCGTTCCGCCACTAGTAAATGTAATTTCTGATGGATTGGAATTAATGACTTTTGCTACCTTATCTCTTGAAAATTCAATAGCAGATCTTGAATCTTGACTTAACATATACAGACTAGAAGGATTTCCAAAAGATTCTGTAAAAAAAGGTAACATTTCCTCTAAAACTTCAGGAGTAACCGGAGTTGTAGCGGCATTGTCACAATATACTTGATCTATTTCAAACGTCATACATTTATTATAAATTAGATTAGAAAAATAGGGCTGAATAATATAAATTTAGGTACACTAGTTAAGATAAAAAAAACATGAAAGAGAATTATTTTTGATAAGAGTTGAACACTTTTATAAAAACTATGGACCATATCCAGCAGTTATAGATGTATCTTTTGAAGTATTAAAAGGTGAAATAGTAGGATTCCTTGGACCAAACGGTGCAGGTAAAACTACAACAATGAGAAGTATCACTGGATATTTGCCTCCAACTTCAGGAAATATAACCGTAAGTGGTTATGACACTGTTAAATATTCTCTTGATGCAAGAAGGCACATTGGATATCTCCCAGAAACGGTGCCTTTATATTTAGACATGACTGTAACTGATTACCTTAGTTATATGGGGAAAATTAGAGGCATGAATCAAAAATGGATCAATGAAAGAATAGATAAAGTTATTGATCATGTAAGACTGGGAGACTATAGAAATACACATGTTGGAAAATTATCAAAAGGATATAGGCAAAGAACAGGTATAGCACAGGCGATTTTGCATGAACCAGATGTCTTGATTATGGATGAACCGACAATTGGAATAGACCCAATTCAAGTAGTAGAAACAAGAGAGTTAATTAGCGAACTTGGGGAATCTCATACTTTATTGATTTCATCACACATACTTCCTGAAGTCTCAGCAATTTGCCCAAGAGTTTTAGTAATATCTGATGGAAGAATAGTGGCAGATGATAAACCTGCAAACCTATCAAATAGGTTATCTGGTACTGAAAGAATTGAAGTTGGAATTTCAGGAACAAAAATTGAATCTATTATTTCTACTCTAAGAAAAATAGATTCTGTTATTGATGTAAGGTCTGATTCGAGAGCTGAGCAAATAGATCAAGGGAAAAAAGAAAATTTTATACCTATTGTCGTAGATGCAAAAACTAATGAAAATTCAGCAGAAGTAATAGCAAAATCAATAGTTGATAATGGATGGGGATTAAGAAATCTTACTCCATTACCAATGACCCTAGAAGAAATATTTTTACAACTTACTCAAGAGAACTAATTATGAAAAATATATACATAATACTTATGAAGGAAATAAAGACTTATTTTGCTTCACCTATGGCTTATATTGTTTCAGCAGCATATTTAGCAATAACTGGGTTTTTTTTCGTAGCGTCTGTTTCTGACGCATTTTCGGAGGCAACTATTAGAGGTTACTTAGCTGGAGCAACATTCTTTATGATATTTATGTCTCCTGCCATTACCATGAGACTTATTGCAGAAGAACAAAAATTAGGTACATTAGAATTACTGCTTACATCACCGGTAAAGGAAGTTGAAGTAGTTTTAGGTAAATTTTTTGCATCTCTTACAACAGTCTTTGTAATGATAATTTTTTCTTTATATTTTGTAGTCCTTTTATATATTTTTGGAGACCCAGATACAGGCCCATTACTTAATGGGATATTTGGTTTACTTCTTTATTCTTCTGCTACTCTTGCTATAGGATTATTTGCTTCGTCTTTATCGCCAAATCAGATTGTTGGGCTTATTGTTGGATCTGGGATATTAACTAGTTTGACTATTATTGATTTCATTTCAAATCGAGTTACAGGAATGGGTAGCGAAATACTAAGCTTTTTACAATTAGGAGCTTCCTTTTCAGTTTTCGACTTAGGATCATTAGGAGTTGCTGAAAGTGGACATTTTGCAGATTTTTCTAGAGGAATTTTTTCACTTGTTGATGTTATCTTTTACTTATCTGTAACAATAGTATTTTTACTACTTACTATTGTAATTTTAGAATCTAGGAGATGGAGATAATATGAGTATGGATAATAAAAGACCATCTATGGAATCTACAAAGTTTAATTTCAAAAAACTTTTTGATGAAATCAAAGAAAATATAACATCTATAAGACAAGGAATGGTTCTTGCTTCTATTTCATCTGTTTTATTAGGATTTTTTGTTTGGATATTTTTTAGAGACATATCAATAATTGGGCTTTGGATGATGTTAGCAGGAATAATTCTAAGTTTATTAATTGGTTTTATCTCATGGAGAAATATAATATTTTTTATATTTGGCAGAAGAGGAAGATATGGAATAAATACATCTATAATTTTCCTTGCATCATTAAGCTTAATTATTATTTTAAATGCATTGTTATTTTGGTTATCAGGAAGACCAGATTCTCCAGAATGGATGAGAATAGATACTACTGCAACCAAACAATTTATACTTGAAGATCAAGCAATTAAGGTTATAGGAAATTTAAATGAAGATGTAAAAATTACTGTTTTTATGGCCACAAATACACCTGAAAAAAATGCTGATTGGCGAGCAACTGAAGACCTATTACTTGAATTTAAGCGTAGATCAAAAAAAGTCAGCCTAGATTATGAAAAAATTGATCCTGAACTTGATCCAAATGCAGCTTCAAATTATGGCGTAAACACATTCCCTTCTATAGTTGTTGAAGCAATGGATTCTAGAAGATCTCAAATAATTCCAGGAAGAAATCCAGATATAGAGGAAAATGTATTTACAGAACAAGATATTATTACAGGATTATTAATCGTAAACCAAATAAAACAAAAACAAGTTATATTTCTAACAGGACATGGGGAAAGAAACATAACAGACTTTGATCCAAACTCATCAGGGATGGGATTAATATATACAGATTTACTAGCTCAAAACTATAAAGTTCTTTCATCTACATCTCAAGAATTAGCTATTCTTTTATCAGAAAATAATATTCCTGCAGTTGTCGTAATTGCAGGAGCAGAATCAGATTTCACACTACAAGACTCTGCAATAATTTCTGAATATTTGTGGCAAGGTGGTACTTTGCTAATGTTGATAGAACCAGAATCCACACCTGATGGTGTAAAAACCTTTCTATATAAATATGGAGTAGCAGTTGGAGAAGGAACAGTTTTTGACATGGCAAGCTTTGTTGCTCCTAAGCCTAATTATTTGCAAATAAAAAAGACAAATGGACAATTGCCAATTCATGAGATAACAACTGATTTTGATGTTCTTTACCTACCAGGTTCGTCTTTTTTGGCATCAACTATAAGTCCTGATACAGTTCCAGTTTCTGAAAATGGAGAACCTTATCTCAAGCATGTTCCACTAGCGTTTACTACATTAGAAAGCTGGGCTCAAAAAGTCTCTGATGTAGAAGATTTAAGGTATGATGTAGAAACTGACATTTTAGGACCATTTCCAACAATTTTAGCCGTAGAAGCTATTTCAGAGTTAGGTAAAACTCCAATAGAAAAAGAAGATGGAACTATTGCACAAACTTCAATAGTAGTTGTTGGAGACACGGATTTTGCATCTAACAAATATTCTGGTTCAGCAAAAAACAGTGATCTTTTTATAAATAGTATTAACTGGCTTGCTAAAGATTTTGAATTGATTTCAATAAGACCAAAAACACAAGCGTATAGAGAATTAGTTTTAACAAAAAGTGAAAGAGATTTTATAAGATGGAGTGGTTGGCTTTTGATGCCAACTCTAGTTACAATTGGAGGCTTTATTAGCTGGTGGCGAAGAAGATAAAATGAACCTAAGAATTACATTAATTTTAATAATTCTTCTATCCTGGTTTTCTGTTCTCGGTGTTCTTATATTTCAATCTGATATTGGAGAAGAAAAAGAAGAAGTAGATATTTCATACTTTTACAGAATATCCTCAGGAGATATTAGAAATATTTCAATCACGAATAACTCCAAAAAACTTAGTTGGCATCTACAAGATAATATTTGGTATTTTGATCAACTTAATGGAATTCCTGCAGATTCATATAGATGGGGAGGAATTATTGATCTTTTACAAGGACCTAAGCTATATAGAACTATTTCAGAAAATATAGATGATAAGGCTAAGTATGGATTAGACAATCCTGCAACAGAAATATCTATTTTTCTTGATAGTGGAGATAAAAGAACATTGTTCATAGGAAATGAAACTCCAGATTTAACTAATAATTATGCTTATCTTGAGGGAGATGAAAAATTAGTTATGGTTGATGCAACATGGAAAAATGTTTTAACAAGACTTGTTGAGGAACCTCCTTATCCAAAATGGATGAATAAAATCAACACAGAGGAAGTAGTCGAAGTTGTATTGATTAATAATGGTGAGATTATAAAAGCTTTCAGCAAAAAGGGAACTGATTGGTTTGCTTGTTATATTCCTTTATCAAGTTCTCCTTGTCTAGGAGATGAAAAAGTTGAACCTGAACCTATTTTAAATTTTCTAATAGATTTTTCTGATTTAAATATATTAAATTCAGTACAGTTGAATATGATGTTTGCTGAAGACTATTCAAAATATGGACTAGGATTAGATGCGCCATATGTTGATATAAAAACTATTTCAAGGGATCAATTTGGAGTAAATACTCTTTATAACACTTCAATAAGTATCGGTAATTTGAATGAAGAAGATACTGGTTATTTTGCAGTAGCAGCAGAAACAAAAGACGTTATTCTGATAGAAAAAGAATGGGCTGACAAAATCCTATCTTTTTTTAAGTAGAAATCTTTCGATATAATTCAGGAAGTCTAGCAGGCAACATAGAAATATCTGATAAAACTTCATATGGTAAATCATCCATCATTGTTTTAAGGTAATCATGTCCTGATTTATCAACAGTAAGACAAAATGGAGTGATTCCTTTTTGTCTTGCTTCAATTAAAGCTTGTCTAGTATCATATACTGCATATTCCTTCTCTACACCTTCTCTTGAATAACCTCTATCTTGAGGCCTTCCATCGGTTACAAGAAAAAGAATCCTAGATCTTGCTTCGTGGTTTTCTAATTTAGTAATAGTATGTCTTATTGCAGGACCCATTCTTGTAGCGTGTAAAGGAGCAATTCTATCTATTCTTCCAGATATAGAATCATTAAATTTTTCATCAAGATCTTTTATAGTATAAAACTCAACATTTTCTCTTCCATATCCAGAAAAACCATAAATACCATAATCATCTCCTAGCATTTCTAGGGAGTTCACCATTAATACTATTCCTTCTTTTTCGACATCAACAATTCTTTTATAAGATCTTCTAAGTCCTTCTGCCCTTCTTGATCTAAGCCATACCATATACTCCACAGGATCATCAGGAGCACCCCAGTCATCTGAACTAGATTTAGTACTATCATCAATTGCTTCAGCTGTAGATGCACTCATATCAATTAATAATGCGACGGCCACAGATCTTTCCGTTTTGTTTCTTCTCCAATAAATCTTTTCATCAGGAGTTACTCCAGATCTTAGATCTATAAGAGCTTCTATTCCTGCATCTAAATCTGCTTCTTCTCCATCTTCAAGACGTTTTTGTTTTCTATATTGTTCTGGAACAAATAATTCAAATTGCTTCTTAATTTGGTGAACAAGATTTGAATTATTAGTAAGTGTTTCTCTATAAAAGTTTGCTTCACCATCTGGAAGTTTTTTTTCATGAAGTAAGCACCAATTAGGCTTATATTCAACATCTCTAAAGTCCCATTCATCATAAGTAAATGTATCAGGTTCTTTTGCTTCTAAAGGGCCTCCGTCTTCATCAACATGAGTAGGTTCACCACCAGTAAAGGAATTGTTATCCACATCTCTATTCTTAAGTTCTTTCATTAGATTTTCTAACAATTCTTGATTTGGAGTTTCTGTCATTTCTTGGTTTTCATCAGACTCTTTTGTTTCTAAATCTGGAGAATTTTGAATCAACTCTTCTATTTGTTCTTGAGTCAAACCTTCCATCTCTTCTCCTTCTCCCTGCATTTCGTCACCGCTCACAGTTAGCATTTCTGTAAGAAGTTGTCCTAATTCAGGCTTAAAATCACCTTGGTATTCAACAGGATCAGGTGATTGATAATCACCTTCATCAGGAGGATTAATTGAACTTTCCTCTGATTCTTCTCCTTCTCCTGCTTCACCTTCTCCTCCAGAAAAATATGAAATCATATCATTCACAATTTCTTCATCTTCAAATTTATCATCTGAATCATCTAAGTCTTCATCTTTAATTTCATCTGCTTCTTCTTGTGCTTCATCTGATTCAATATCATCATTTTTTATATCTCTAATAAGTGAAAATAATCTAAATGAAACAGCCATTGAGTCTTCAACAGATTTTACTTTGTCATTAGAAATTTTTGATAATGTCATTAGATATCTAACTATTTCTTCAAATTTTGATTTTGTTCCTTTTGGAACATGTCTATCATCATCACCAAGAGTAAAACGTAAAACTTTCTCAACAAATAATTCTCTTCGTTTTTTGTCGCTTTCACTGTCTTTATTTTTTCTGTTTTCAAGTTCTTCTAACTGAACTTTTTTGTAAAATTTTCTAAGTCCTGGGTATCTTTTAAGAATTAATTGATCAACTCTATATTCCTCGACTATACTAAAAATATCGTCCGCTAATGTAGGGTCATGTTTGAATGGATATGAACCTCTTAAAACTTTTGCAATTCTTGTTGCATGATCCTCATCAGAATCGTTGATTTGTTTTAATAGCGCTTTAAATATTGCGTTTGATTTTGGATTAATAGGTTCTAAATTATGATCATATTTATAGCTTCCATATTCAGTAAGTGCTTGTTGATGAGATGCCAAAACTTTATAAAAGTTGAAATTTTCATCTTTTTTGTTGTATCTTTTTATTACATCTGGCAAATATATAGTCTTTCCATCTGAGGTTGCTAAATCAGATTCTCCCCATCCAATATTTTTTTCAGTTATATTTTTTGATCCAGAAACTAAAACATCTTCTCCAGATAGAGCTGTGCAGTATAGTTTCATTAAGTCCTTAATTCTAGACAATTCTACGCTTGAAGAAATTCTATCAATCAGGTCTTGAGATTCTTTAGATTGTAACTTAAAAAATTGTGTAGCAGGAGCAGTATTTGTATCTTGGTCAATTGCAAGTCTAATTCCTTGAGACTTCCACTGGTCTAATTGATCAATATCCAATGTATCTAGCAGCCTTGGTATGTTTTTTAAGAAATCTAAAGTAGCAACTGGTACATTATTTACAACTTGTTGTGTCATTTGCAGGATTTGGTCGTTATCATTTTTATTTGCTAAAGATAACGTCCTTATTAGTAATTGTAAAAATTCAGAGATTTTAAACCCTGAAAGTCCATGCATTCTTCTGGTCATATCAAATGTTATTTTTGTATGTGCATTAGGTAATTTAGATATTTGATCTTTTATAATTTCATAGGTAGGCTTTATATCTCTCCATTCATTTTCAGTTATAAGAACAGACAAATGAATCAACTCATCAATTTCTTGAAAGCTTAAAGAATAGATTTCCAAAGATGACTCAAGGATTTCATTGGCTAAGTCGTAAGATCTATTAGATAAAATTTCCATAAAATCAGAAAGCTTACAAAATTGATCAAATGTCAGTGTTTCTAGAATTATCGGAGTATACTCAAATAATTTACAGGTTAGATTTGTTGATTTCCATGTTCCTTTGTGAAGTTTAGTTACTCTATTAACCCATTCTTCTATATACCTTGGTCTCAATCTCACCATAGTTTGAGAACTGGCATTCAAAAAGGCTTCAGATATTTTATTAGAATCTTTAGATAGTGTATATCCAGATTTACACCAGCCTAAAAATTGACCTGAAGGCAAATATTGTTGAACTTTGACTGAAGAAGAAAAATATGACAATGATGGTTCCCAAGATCTTGAAGAAAGTTGTGCTATATCTAATCCAATATTCTCCCATTGAGAAAGAATTTCTTCAGGTAACTTTGTTTCAAGGACTTGTCTTGATTCTAAATATTTTTTAGAAAGATCTTCTGGATATGCTTTTAATAATCTTTTTATTTTTTCTGAAGTGTATTTTGAAATGTTATCCATTTTTCACCTTCTTGCTCAAAAGATCAGAAATTTGCATTATCATTCTTGCTGAAGCTCCCCATATTAACTTATCTTCAAAAGCATATGCCCTAGAATCAATTCTATTTTCATCTCTTGTAAAAGAGACGTATCTTTTATTTGATTCTTTAATTAGTTCAAATAGAGGAATTTTAACAATTTCTTCTACTTCCTCAACATTTTTATTTAAGGAAGGGTTATGAGATATTTCACCAACAAAAGGTTGAATCGCCCATCCAGTTCCAAGAGTCATTACTGGTTCTAATTCTCCCCAAAGCTCAAAATCTTTGATATCTGCACCTATTTCTTCATTTGTTTCTCTAGTAGCAGTATGGCTTAGATCCAAATCTGTTTTTTCCATTTTTCCTCCAGGAAAAGCCCATTCTAATGCATGCTTTCCTTCATCAGCTCTTTTTATCATATAGATTGGATAATCAGGATTATCCTTTTCAATTAAGATACTAACAGCAGCTACCATTAATTCACTCTCTTCAAAAATATTTTTTTCAGAAGTTCTTCCATCAATTAGTTTTTTTAAGGTTTTGTACTTTTCTTGATTCAAATCTTACTCAAAAATTGAAGAAACTATTTGATCAACAGTTTCTTGAATTTGTACCTCATCAGTTATTCCCCATGTCAAAGCTACTTGGCATGCTCGTTTAGGAGATATTCCTTGTTTTATCAAGCGAGCAGCATAAATCAATAATCTAGTACTAGCACCTTCTTCTAAACCATGCTCTCTTAAGTTTCTTATTTTTTGTCCTAAAACAGCTAATTGATTAGAAATTCCTTCTTCAATACCTGATTCATGAGAAATGATTTTTGTTTCTCGTTCTACATCAGGAAAATCAAATTCTATAGCAACAAATCGTTGTCTTGTAGAATGTTTCAAATCTTTCACAGCATTTTGATAACCAGGGTTGTATGAAACTACTAACAAAAATCCATCATCTGCTTGAATAACTTGCCCGAGTTTATCAATACTTAATGTTCTTCTATGGTCAGTTAATGGATGAATAATGACAGTTGTATCTTTTCTAGCTTCAACTACTTCATCTAAGTAACATATTCCTCCTGATTTTACGGCTCTTGTTAGAGGCCCATCAATCCATTTGGTTCCTTTAGCATCTAATAAATATCTTCCAACTAAGTCGCTGGCAGTAAGATCTTCATGACAGGCTACTGTCACAAGAGGTATATCTTTAACTTTGTTTTCGTTATTATTTATTTTCCAAGACATATATTCAACAAATCGAGTTTTACCAGTACCTGTTGGTCCTTTTAGAAGAATTGGTACTCTTTCATTGTAAGCAGCTTGAAATACTTCAATTTCGTCTGATGTAGGCATGAAGAATGGCTCTTCTTCAACAATATATTCTTCTGCATTAACTTCTTTGTAACTTTGAGTTGCCATTATTTTCTCCAATGTTGTAAGTTTTTGTAACTATTAAATAAAAAGCTTAAACCAATATAAACTCTTTCTTCTTTTCATTCAATTCCTATGATAGAAAAAAAGAGTAATAATATTTATTAAAACAAATTCTTATGGAATTAAAAAACATTCCTAGTATGACAGAGTTACTTAAGTCTAATGAGTTTTCTACTTTAGACGTAAGGTTAGACATACTAAAAAAAATTATAAACTTTGAATTAAAATCGTTTAGAAAAAAAATTCAAAATAATCCTCAATTAAAGCTTTCAATAACTGATCTGAAAAATCAAATTTTTTCACGAGTTAAAAATTTGTTAACCAATGATGGAAAAATAGTCATTAATGGTACAGGAGTAATTCTGCACACCAATTTAGGAAGATCTCCAATACCAAAAGATATTTCAAAAAAAATATATAATCTTATTTCTAACTATTCTGACTTGGAAATAAATATAAATACAAAAAAAAGACAGTCAAGGACAAGTAAAACCTCAGAATTATTAGAACTTTTGACTGGATGTGAATCATCCACAGTATTTAATAATGGAGCTATGGCCCTTGTAGTTTGCTTAAGTGCTCTTGGTAAAAATAAAGAAATATTAGTTTCTAGATCAGAATCTATTGAGATAGGAGGAGGATTTAGGATACCTGAAATAATCAAAATGTCTGGCCAAAAAATAGTAGATATTGGCACAACAAATAAAACATATATAACAGACTATGAAAACAATATTACTGAAAAAACAATAGCAATTTTAAAAGTTCACAAATCTAACTATAAAATTGAAGGATTCACAAGTGAAGTAGAAATAAAAGAATTAAGTAAATTAGGTAAAAAATATAACATACCAATTATTCATGATATTGGTTCTGGGAATTTTTTGGATTCAACCGATTTTGAACTCCCTTATGAGCCAACAATTCTTGAAAGTGTAAATGAAGGGGCAGATATCACTTTATTCTCTGGAGACAAACTTTTAGGAGGCCCTCAGTGTGGAATAATTGTAGGCAAAAAAAATTATATTGAAAAAATAAATAAAAATCCTTTGGCTAGAGCTGCTAGAGTAGATAAATTAAATTTATTCATACTAAATTCAATCTTGAAAAAATATATATCTAAAGATTCAAAGAATAAAATCTTTTCGTGGGAACTCATTGATATAAAACAAAAAGAATTACTAATAAGAGCTGAAAAGATATTAAAACAATTATCAAATAAATATTTTTCTTTGAAGAACACATCATCAACTATTGGAGGCGGAACATTTCCCGAGACAACTTTAGATAGTATCGCTATAGTAATGCACGAAGATAAATTTATTATGAAATTAGAAAATTATTTATTGAATTTAAGTACTCCTATTTTAGGTAAGATTGAAAATGGAATGCTAATGCTAGATTTAAGGACAATCTTTTCTGAGTATGATAGTTATTTAATTGAAAATCTTAATAATTTCTTTAAAAATGACTCTATTTGAACATAACGCTAGAAAAGAACTTTTATCAAATTCTCCTTTATCATCAAGGATTAGACCAAATTCCTTAGATGAATTCATAGGGCAAGAGCATATTTTGGGGAAAGGGAAAATCTTAAGAAATCTAATTGAAAATAAAACAATCCCATCAATGATTTTTTGGGGGCCCCCAGGAACAGGAAAAACAACTTTAGCGAAAATTATTTCTAATGTTACAAATTTAAACTTTAAGTCACTTTCGGCTGTATCTTCGGGGTTATCAGATATAAGAAAATTAACAGATGAAATTTTACATGAAAGAACTAGTAGCTCAAATAAAACAATTCTATTTTTAGATGAAATTCATAGATTTTCAAAAAATCAACAAGACTCGTTGTTACCTCTTATTGAAGAAGGAATAATTATTCTTATTGGAGCAACAACAGAGCATCCTGGATTTTCAATTATTAACCCATTAATTTCAAGAGTGAAAATATTTAAGTTTGAACCTCATAGTTCTACATCTATAGGAAAAATCATTAAAAAATTAGAAGCTTTTTCTGACGAATCTTTTTCTAAAAAAAATATTAAATTTGATAAAGACGTATTGAATACAATACTTAATGGATGCGGAGGTGATGCAAGAAAAGCTATTGATACCTATGAATTAGCAATAATGTCTACTAAAGAATCAAAGAATAAAAAAACCATTACCAAAGAACTTATAAAAGAGCTTTTAGAAAACAATTCTATTTATGATAAACAAAGTGATAATCATTACAATAACATATCTGCTTTTATCAAATCAATTAGAGGTTCAGATCCTGATGCGGCAATATATTATTTGGCTAGAATGTTAAAGAATGGCGAAGATCCATTATTTATTGCTAGAAGATTGATAATTAGCGCATCTGAAGATATAGGTTTAGCAAATCCTAATGCAATGATAATTGCAAACTCTACATTTGAGTCTTTAAATAAAATAGGTATGCCTGAGGGAAGAATACCACTTGCTAATGCTACCATTTATTTGTCATTATCAGAAAAAAGCAACTCATCATATCAAGCAATAAACCATGCGTACGATGAGGTATCAAAAAATCCAATCACAGATGTTCCTAACCACTTAATAAACGCTGAAACGTCTGTAGATAAAGACTTCGGTGTTGGAAAAGGATATACATATGATCATAACTCTAAAGAAGGATTTATTAAAAAAGATAACTTCCCCAAAAAAGTTCAAAATCGAAAATTTTATTCCCCAAATGATAGAGGCATAGAAAAAACACTAAAAGAAAGATTTGAAAAGCTCTGGTCTGAATAATACTATATTGAGTTCATAACTTTAGACATTGAATGAATTGCATTATCAATATCTTTTGAATCAATTCCATAATGAGCAACCATACGAAGATCAGTATAAGACCCATTAATCAAAATACCTAATTCTTTTAATTTTTCAGCAACTTCAAATCCTGTATTCTCAGGCACCTTAAATCTAACTAGATTTGTATGAATATTATCAGGATTAATTTCAACTTTATTTATTTCAGCTAAACCTATAGCTAATTTTTTTGCATTTTCATGATCTTCATTTAATCTTTCAACCATTGTGTCAAGAGCCACTATTCCGCAAGCTGCTAAAACTCCAACTTGTCTCATTGCAGACCCTAATAATTTTCTTATTCTTCTAGCTTCTGTTATCTGATCTTTTTCTCCAACTATTACACTTCCAACTGGACAAGAAAGTCCTTTAGATAAACAAAAAGTTGCAGAATCTACATGTTCAGTTAATTCATTAACTGGAGTATTCAATGCTACAGATGCGTTAAATATTCTTGCACCATCCAAATGTACTCTCAAACCAGCTTTTTTTGCTGCTAATGCCATTTTGTCTGATGCTGTTTTATCAATTACTTTTCCACTCAATCCACCATGAGTGTTTTCATAAGCAAATAATTTAGTCATAGGTTTATGATAGTCATCTGGTTTAACTGCATTTAAAATATTTTGTTCATCTATAGTTCCGTCTTGATTAGTTTTCAAAGGATACATAACAACTCCTCCTAAAACCGAGACTCCACCAGCTTCAGATGAAAAAATATGACAGATATCACCAATTAATATTTCATCTCCCCGAGTTGCCTGGGATAAAATTGATACTAAGTTACCCTGAGTCCCAGAAGAAACAAACACGGCATCTTCTTTCCCGAACATTTCGGCAGCTTTTTCTTCAAGAGCATTTACTGTTGGATCATCTCCATAAACGTCGTCACCTACTTCTGCATTAGCCATAGCTTTTCTCATCTCAGGCGATGGTTTAGTTACCGTATCTGATCTCAAATCAATATGCAATTTATCCTCCAATAAATTTGTATAATAATATAATATGAAAAATTATAACTCAATAAAAGAAAAAATAATCAATTCTTGGCTACTTAAAGATAAAGTATTTTGGAGTTTATTCCCAATAATTTTTATTTTTGATCAAATAACAAAATATTTAGTTTACAAAAATTTAAGTTTAGGAGAATCGATCCCTGAAAATTTTATAATCAAGATAACTTATGCAAGAAATACAGGTACTGCATTCAGCTTATTTAGTTCGTATGGAGATTTATTACTATATATATCCATTTTTGTTGCTATATTTTTTACTGTTTATTTCATTTTGATTGAAAAACCTAAACTTACAATGAGAATTTTTATTTCTCTTGTTGTAGCAGGAGCACTTGGAAATATTCTTGATAGATTAAGGTTTGGATATGTTAATGATTTTATAGATGTTGGCTTTTGGCCAATATTTAACATTGCAGATTCATCAATATCTATTGCATTAACTATTTATTTCGTTGATCTAATATTTTTTGATAGAAAAAAAAATGAAAATTAAAATTAGTGTCACAAATCAAAATAGGCTAGATAAAATAATCTCTTCTGAAACAGATTTATCTCGAAACAAGATATCTGAACTAATTGTGGAAAATAAGTGTTTTGTAAATGGAATTATTGAAAATAAAAAATCAACGATTATAAAGACCCGTTCAACAATAGAAATTCTAATTAAAGAGCAAAAAGAAAAAAAAGAACTTTCTCAAATAAACTATATATTTATTGATGACGATTTATTTGTTGTAGAAAAACCAAAAAATCTAGTAACACATAAATCTGGAGAAACTTCAAAATTAAGTCTAAGTGAAAACGTCTTACAAGATTATCCTGAGATAAAAAATGTTGGAGAAATTGATAGACCTGGTATCGTACATAGATTAGATAAGGACACTAGTGGTTTAATGATAGTTGCTAGATCAAATAAAGGGTATAAAAAATTAAAAGAAATGATTAAAAATCGAGATGTTTCAAGAAACTATACCTCTTTGGTTTATGGAAATCCAACTTTGAAAGAAGCTATAATTGATGCTCCAATTTCAAGAGATCCCAAGAATCCAATAAAAAGAAGAGTTTTATTGGGCGGTAAAGAATCAAAAACTTCTTATAAAGTAATAAAATCATTTTCTGAGTTTTCACTTTTAGATGTAAAATTATATTCAGGTAGAACTCATCAAATTAGAGTACACTTAGAACATATAGGGCACTCAGTTGTCGGTGATAAATTATATGGAAATAAAAAGTCTAAGCTAGAAAGGCCTTTCTTACATAGTTCTAGACTTGAATTTGAACATCCTATAAATGGTGAAAAATTATCTTTTATTTCTGATTTGCCCAATGATCTTAAAGAATATCTGAGAGAAATATAATGGTAAAAGAAAATGTAAGAGTCAGATTTGCACCTAGTCCTACTGGTAATTTGCATATTGGAGGAGTAAGGACTGCAATCTTCAATTGGCTTTTCGCAAAAGCCAATAATGGGAAATTTATACTTAGAATTGAAGATACAGATCAAAACAGATATGATGAAAATTCTGAAGAATCCATTATTTCTAGTTTAAATTGGTTAAATTTAGATTGGGATGAAGGACCAATAAGGCAATCAGAAAGAAAAATCATATATGGTGAAATAGCAAAAAATCTAGTAGATACTGGTTGGGCCTATTACGACGATACATCATCTGAGGAATTAGAAGAATTAAGAAACCAACAAATTAGAGAAAAAAAACCACCTAGATATGATAACAGAGGTAGATATAAAGAGATATCTCATGAATATTACGAGGAAAATAAAGATAAAAAGCCTATTGTAATTAGATTTAAAGTTCCAGATGGTGGAATCAAACCATTTAAGGATGAAGTAAGAGGAAATGTAGAATTCAACCTTAAAGAAATTGATGATTTTGTTATATTAAAATCTGATGGAATGCCTACATACCATCTAGCACATGTTGTTGATGACCATGAAATGAAAATAACTCATGTCATAAGAGGTGAAGAATGGATTTCTTCCACTCCAAGACACGTACTAATTCATGATGCGCTGGGATGGGACTACCCTAAATATGTACATGTTTCTCTTATTCTTGGAAAAGATAAAGCTAAATTATCAAAAAGGCACGGAGCTGAATCCGCTTTAGATTATAAAGACAAAGGTTATTTACCGGAAGCTATATTAAACTTTTTAGCATTACTTGGTTGGTCTCCTGGAGATAATAGTGAAATCATGGATGTTGAGGAAATTATAAATAAATTTTCAATTGACAGGATTTTAGGGCATCCAGCTGTATTTGATCCTGAGAAATTAGAATGGATGAATGGAGCATATATAAGAAATCTTGGAGATAATGAACTTAGTAAAAAAATTCTTGAAGAGGTAAATAAACCAAAATCTGATGGAGGTTTATTAAGCGAAAGTGTTACTAGCGAATTGTTAGAAACAAAGATTTTAGAATTAACTCCCCTTGTAAGAGAAAGACTAAAAAAAATATCTGATTCATCATTTTTATTAGAATATTTTTTTTATGACAATTTAAAAATTGAAAAAGAATCTTTGATTCCTAAAAAAGTAGAAACTGAACAAATTATAAATGGTTTAAAGAGTTCTATAGATTTATTAAGTTCTGTTGAGAAGTTTGATCCTGAATTTTTGGAAAAAGAGTTTAGAAATTTAGCTGAAAAATTAGAACTAAAAGCAGGTCAGTTATTTTTTCCTATAAGGATTTCATTAACTGGGAGAAAAGAATCCCCTCCTCTTTTTGACACAATGTGTGCCATTGGCAAAGAAAATTCAATAAATAGGCTATATAGCGCTATAAGTATTCTAAAAACCTAGAACTTTTTTTTAAATTTCTATTAGAATAGATAAATCAATAGTTCGAATTAAGGAAATATGGTAGAAGTAAGAATAAAAGATGATGAAAGTTTTGAGGCTTTACTTAGAAGGTTTTCAAAAAAAGTACAGCAAGAATCAATAGTATCTGAAGCTAGAAGAAGACAAAACTTTGAATCACCTACATCTATTAGGAAAAAAAAGATTTCTAACAAAAAAAGAAAAAGTTATCGTACTACTTTAAAAAACCAGTAAAAAGCATAGAACTTATTTCTAATTTCATTATTATATATTTCATCACAACTTAAATTTAGAAGTAAAGATTTAATCAGTTGAAAATAGGAATTGTAGTTTTTCCAGGCACATGGAGCGAATCAGATACATTTTATGCCACTAATGATATTTTAGGTTTTAATACTGAATATATTTGGCATAAAGATCAAAAACTTAGTGATATAGACTTAATAATTTTACCGGGTGGTTTTTCATATGGAGACTATTTAAGAACCGGAGCAATCGCAAGTTTTTCACCTATAATGGAACAGGTAATAAATTTTGCTAATGATGGAGGCCCTGTAATAGGGATATGTAACGGATTCCAAATACTTTGTGAATCAAACTTACTCCCAGGAATACTTCTAAGAAATAAAAATCTATCCTTTATTTGTGAATGGTCTAACTTAAAAGTTAATAATGAATCTACTTTTACTAATGAATATAAAAGTAATCAAATAATTAAAATCCCTATTTCACATGGTGAAGGAAATTATCAAGCAGATAAATATACAATAGATCAATTAGAGGATGAGAATAGGATACTTTTCAAATATTGTTCAAAAGATGGAGAAATAAACCAAATGAATAATCCTAATGGTTCAATAAATAATATTGCTGGAATAACAAATAAAAAAGGCAATGTTTTAGGAATGATGCCTCATCCAGAAAAAGCATCTGAAAAAATAATCGGCGGAGAAGATGGCTTAGCTATTTTCAAATCAATAATGAAGAAGGTATCAGATGGTTAATGAGGAAGTATTAAAAGAATTAGCTCTAACAATGAATGAGTACGATTTAATTGTAGAAAAATTAGGAAGAGAGCCTAACGATCTTGAATTAGGACTTTTTGGTGCTTTGTGGAGTGAACATTGTGGATATAAACATACAAAAAAATTACTAAGAACTATAATTTCAAAGTCTAAATACACTCTTACAGAAGCAGGAGAAGAAAATGCAGGAGCTATAAACATCGGGAATAACAAAGCCATAGTCATGAAAATCGAATCTCACAACCATCCTTCAGCAGTAGAGCCATATGAAGGAGCTGCTACAGGTGTGGGAGGAATTGTAAGAGATATTTTTGCAATGGGTGCAAGGCCAATAGCATTATTAAACTCTTTAAGGTTTAGTGATTTAAGTATTGATAGAAATATGCAAATAGCAAAAGGGGTAGTTCAAGGAATATCCGGTTATGGAAATTGTCTAGGAATACCAAATATTGGAGGAGAATGTTATTTTGATGAATCATATGAAAACAATCCTTTAGTAAATGCTATGTGCGTAGGACTAGTAAATGCTGATTCTATTTTAAGTGCTAAAGCAGATAGTCCAGGAGACTTACTAATAATTATTGGATCTGAAACAGGTAGAGATGGGATCCATGGAGCTTCTGGATTAGCATCTCAAAATTTTGAAGAAACTGTGGAACTTAGATCAGCAGTTCAAGTCGGTAATCCTTTTTTGGAAAAATTATTGATTGAGGCTTGTTTAGAGATTTCACAACTTGATGAATTAGTTGGAATGCAAGATTGTGGAGCTGCAGGCATTACAAGTGCTGCAATAGAAATGGCTGAAAGGTCAAATCTAGGATTAAAAATAGATGTAAGTAAAGTTCCTGTAAGAGAAAAAGGAATGACTCCATATGAAATTATGTTATCTGAGTCACAAGAAAGAATGTTAATAGCTGTAAGAAAAAATGAATATACAAATATTTTTAATACACTTGATAAATGGGATCTTAAATGTGAAATAATTGGAGAATTCATAGAAGGTAACGATGTAGTCATTTATAACAATAAAGAACTAATTTCAAAAACTCCAATTCAAACTCTAACAAGTCCTCCTGAATATGACCTAGCTAAAATATCTAAAGGTTATCAACCAGAGGAGAAAAAAATCAAAATAAATAAGTCCTATTTATCATTTAATGAAAAAGATATTAAGGTTTTTGCTAAAACACTTTTTGAATCCGACAATATAGTTTCAAAAAAAAGTATATACAACAAATATGACCATCACGTTCAAACTAATACTGTGATAGAACCAGGATCAGATTCTTCCGTGATCAGAATAAAAGAAACAGATAAAATGCTTGCATTTAGTTGTGATGGAAATTCTAGATTATGCGGAGTGAATCCAAAAATTGGATCTGAAATAAATATTGCTGAAGCATGCAGGAACATTTCAGTAATGGGAGCAACTCCAATTGCTTTAACTGATGGATTAAATTTTGGGGATCCTACTAAGGCAAAAGGAGCTCACGAATTAATTAAGACTTTTGAAGGATTCAATAATGCATGCGAAATTTTTGAGACTCCGATAATTAGTGGAAACGCTAGTCTATTCAACGAAGGACATACATCATCTATAAACCCTACACCAATAATAGGTGCTATGGGAATAATGAACAAAAACATAAAAATTCCAAGTAAAGGTTTTATAAAATCCGGAGATAAAATAGGGGTTTTAGGAAAGGATCTTTGGGGAACAAATATAGGTTTATCTGGAAGTGAATTTCAAAGAATATTTGACAAAGAATTATGCGGAGAAATTTCTATAGATTTAAAATTTGAAAAATCTATTCAAGATGATATTAGAAAATTGATTTCTGAAAGCTTGATAAATTCTGCCCATGATATTTCATTAGGTGGTTTCTTGACGGCTTTAGTCTTATGCTGCGAACAAAATAATTTTGGAGCTGACATAGAGAAAAAAATTCCAGATAACTGGGCTGGGGCTCTGTTTGGAGAGGATCAATCAAGGATTCTTTTTTCATATGACGAAAAAGATAAAAATAAAATTTCTCAAATTCTAAATAAAAGCCAATGGATTGAAATAGGAACAGTATCAGACAAAAATATTAAATTCAAAAATATTTTTATAGAATCTGACGAACTCTTTTTGAGTTATAATAAAGGTTTTAGTAGAGATATTTAGAGACAAATAAAATGCCTACATACGAGTTTAAGAATAAAAAAACAGGAGAAATAGAAGAATATCTTCTGTCTTTTAGTCAAATAGATAAATTCAAACAAGATAATCCTCATCTTGAAAGAATTTGGACAGATACACCTAGTGTTATTTATAAAGGAAGTGGTTTTTATAGTACAGACTATAAATCAACACCTAAGTCTAAAACTGCAAAAACAGATAAGAAAAATACATCAGACAAACCTACACAAAAAAAGACAACAGAAAAAAACTCTAAAAAAGATACCAAGTGAAAGCACTAATTCAAAGAGTCTCTTCGGGTTCTGTAGAAGTTGATAAAAAAATAGTAGGTTCAATAAATAAAGGCTTAGTAATATTTATAGGTATTACTCATAATGACTCTGAAAAAGAAATAAATTATTTAACCAATAAAATTTTAAACCTTAGGATTTTTGGAGACGAGAATACTGATAATTTTGAAAAATCAGTTCTAGATAATCAGGGCGAACTATTAATAATCAGTCAATTTACTCTTTACGGAGATACAAAAAAGGGTAGGAGGCCTAGTTTTGTAAATTCCGCTAAATCAGATTATGCTTATCAAATTTATAATAAGTTTGTTGAAAAACTAAGAGAAGAACAAATAAAAGTAGAAACTGGAATATTTGGTGCAAAAATGACAGTAAATATAGTAAATGAAGGACCAGTCACTTTGATACTTGATTCAAATTAAAAATTCAAAGATATGTCTAAAGCTTTAGCTGAGTGAGTCAACTTCCCTACTGAGATAATATCTATTCCAGATATATTATTTAATGTTTCAAGTCTTTTGTCATCTATATTTCCAGATACTTCAACTAACTTACTTCCATCAATTTTTTTAATACTTTCAATAATTTGTTCATTAGACATATTATCTAACATTATGATGTCTGCATCAGTTTCTAAAGCTTCATCAAGCATATCAAAGTCATCTATTTCAATTTCAACTTTTATTGTATGAGGAGAATTCAATTTTGCTCGAGTGATAATTTCTTTTAAAGATAATCCTTGGTTTATAGCAGCTGAAATATGATTGTCTTTTATCAAAACTCCATCACCTAAATTTCTTCTGTGGTTATACCCTCCGCCACACCTTACAGCATATTTATCAAGATTTCTCCAACCTGGAATTGTTTTTCTGGTATCAGTAATGGAGATATTTTTTGCCTTATCAACATATGATCTTGTTAGCGTCGCAACACCAGACATTCTTTGTAAAAAATTCAATGCAATTCTTTCAGCAGATAAAATAGTATTTTCATCTCCTTCAATATCAGCAATTATTGAGTTTTCAGCTAAATTTCCACCATCTTTTATAATTTCTTTATAATTAATATTTTTATCAATTTTTTCAAAAACTCTTTTTGCAACAACATTCCCAGAAAGAACACCTTTTGATTTAGAAATAATCTGACAATTAATTTCTTTTGAATCTAGCTGTAATGATTGGGTAGTAATATCACCTAAAGATAAGTCTTCATCGATAGCAAGATCAATAATTTTATCTAAATCTGGTAAATTTATATTTATAATTTTGCCTTTTATTTTGGTAAGTCCAACATTCTTTGAAGACTAAGTTTAGAAAACTCTTGATCTTTATCATCAACAGTGATTTGATTGATCATAAATCCAGCTACAAGGCCTTCTAATACCCATAGAAGATAAGCAGGGTGAACTCTATACATGGTAGCACAAGGACAAACCATCTCATCTAGGCAAAAAACATTTTTATCAGTATAAGTATGAGCCAAACGCTTAACTAAATTGATTTCAGTTCCAATGGCCCATGATGTTCCAGGTTTAGCTTCATGTACAACATTTTTAATATATTCTGTAGATCCAACATAATCAGCTTTCGATACAACTTCATTAGTACATTCAGGGTGAACCAATATGTTTACATCTGGATTCTTTATCTTAGCATCTTCAATTTGTTGTACAGAAAATCTTGTATGAACAGAGCAATGCCCTTTCCATAAAATAATTTTTGAATTAATAATTTCATCTACTTCTAAACCACCATTTTTTTTGTAAGGATTCCATATAACCATTTCAGACTCTTTGATTCCATAGTCTTTTGCTGTATTTCTTCCTAGATGTTGGTCAGGAACAAATAATATACGTTCGCCTCTTTCAAAAGCCCAATCAAATGCTTGTTTTGCATTTGAAGATGTGCAAACAATACCATTATTTTGTCCACATAAAGATTTTATTGATGCAGTACTATTCATATAGGTAACTGGAATAACAGATTGTTTTTTATTTTTTGATTCAAAAATATTTTCTAATTCGTTCCAACATCTCTTAACATCTTCTGTTGATGCCATGTCAGCCATTGAACAACCTGCGGCCATATTTGGCAATATCACTTTTTGTTTATTAGATGATAATATTTCAGCAGTCTCAGCCATAAAATGAACGCCACAGAAAATTATCACTTCTGCTTCCCTAGCTTCTGCTGCTAGTTTTGAAAGTAAAAATGAATCTCCTTGTAAATCTGAAAATTCAATAACATCTTCCCTCTGATAATGATGACCTAAAATCATTACTTTGCTACCTAATGATTTCTTTAATTCTCTTATTGAAGATTTTATTTCATCAGGTTTTAACTTAAGATATCTGGTAGGAATCTTTTGCCACCTGACTCCAGCTTTAAACTCCTGTTCAAGAGTTTTAGTCCTAAAATTAGACCCATCCTGACAGAATGCAGACTGCTCTAATTCAGTTACTGGAATTTTTATTTTATTTTGATGTTTGATTACCATTTTTTATTTTTCTCCTAAAAAGAATAGAAGAAATTAATAAACCATTTTATAAATTTTTCTCAAAAAATCAAAGTCTTAACTTAATTTTATATAATTATTTAATTTTTTTCAGCAACAAGTGAGTACGGTGAAAAGTCAATAATTTTTGTTTTTATTATTTTTCCTATAAAACTTTGGCTTAAATTTTCAACATAAACTAATTTGTCCCCTTCAGTTCTTCCATAGTATTTATCTCTATTTTTACCTTCAATCAACACCTCACAAGATTTATGTAAATATTTAGAGTTAAGGTTATTTTGTATAGAATCTTGTAATTTATTTACTTCATTTAGTCTTTCTCGTTTGATGTTTATCGGAATATCATCTTGGATTTGTCTGAATGCAAATGTTCCTTTTCTTTCTGAGTATGCGGCTACGTGAACTTTATCAAAATTTACTCTGTTAAGTAAATCCATAGAATCTTCAAAATCTGATTCTGTTTCACCAGGGAAACCTACAATAAGATCAGTAGTTAATGTAACATCTGGAATAATTTGTCTTATTTGATCTATTTTTTTAAGAAATTGATCTCTTGTGTATCCTCTTCTCATGTTTGCTAAAATTCTGTTTGATCCAGCTTGAAAAGGTAAATTTATGCATTTGCATACTTTTGGCAATTCATTTATTGTGTTTATCAATTTAATAGACATATCATTAGGATGAGATGTGAGAAATCTAATCCTCATAAGATTTGAGATATCATGAATGTTATGCATTAAGTCAGACAAATCCATTTTAGGAGTTAAATCGTGCCCATATGAGTCTACATTTTGCCCCAGCAATGTCACTTCTTTAGTTCCATTATCAACAAGTTGTTTTATTTCTTTAGAAATTTGTTCTAAAGGTTTACTAGTTTCTCTCCCTCTTCGATAAGGAATAACACAAAATGTACAAAACTTATCGCATCCTTGAACAATTGGTACAAATTCTGCATACTTAGATTTTTCAGGAATAAGATTTTCTACACATCCATCAGATGACAAGTTTAAAAAATCAGCAATGTTTTCTATAATTTTTGGAGTGTCCTGAGGCTTAGCCCATAGATCTACTTGAGGAAATCTTTCAGCCAAAGTTTTAGTAGTAGCTTCAACCATACAACCAGTAACACATATAAAAGTAGATTTTCTTTTTTTCTGCTTTGCAAGTCTTCCTAAAAGTCCTGTAGCAGTATCTTCAGCAGATTGTCGAACTACACAAGTATTTAATACTACAATATCTGCTTCCTCAATGTTTTTTTCTTCATTTAATCCAAGTCGTTTTAGACCTACATCAACTCTTTGTGAGTCAGCTACATTCATTTGGCAACCTACTGTCCAAATATGAAACTTATCTGTTGTTTTAGTTTTAGTTGTCATGTTTATATTATATGGCGGGGAGAGCGGGATTCGAACCCGCGTGGGGTAAAACCCCTCCCACTTAGCAGGCGGGTGCACTAGGCCTCTATGCGATCTCCCCTTATAATTAATATATAAAAAAAATTATACTAATTAGTGTATCAAAAATATAAGCTTTCAAAATGATTAAAATAACAATTAAATTCTTTGCCAAAATCAAGGAAGATATTGGACATAATAAAATTGAATTATTATTAAAATCTCCTACTAAAGTATCAGGAGTTTTAGAAATTATTTCTAAAGATTTTGGGATAGACATAAATAGTAGAAAAAATTATTTGTATGCTAAAAATCTAGAGTACTGCAAAACATCTGAAATTTTAAATGATAACGATGAGTTAGCAATTATTCCTCCTGTAAGTGGGGGCATGTTATGAAAGAATCAAATAATAAATATCAAATAAAACTTACTGAAGAAAAACTTGAAGTAAATAATTTTATAAATGAAGAATTTGGATCTTCTGATGGTTCTGAGGTTATATTTTTAGGAATAACCAGAGACAATAATTTTGAAAGAAATGTTACCAAATTGTTCTATGAATCATACAAAGATATGGCAATTATTGAAATTGAAAAAATAATAAATAAGATTTTTAATAAATGGGAAATAAGTTTCATTAAAGTTATACACAGGCTTGGGGAAGTATTACCATCTGAGCTGAGTATGATTCTAACTGTAAAGTCTAAGCATAGAAAAGAATCATTTGAAGCATCACAATATTTTGTTGATGAGCTAAAAAAAACAGTTCCTATATGGAAAAAGGAATTTTTTGATGATGGAACTATATGGATAAATGATAAAATAGTAGAGTAAAATTCAAATATCAATAAAAATCTCTTTTGAGAAAGCAAGGTAAAAAATTAATGGTAAGAATAAGATTAAGAAGAATTGGTAGCAAGGGGAAACCTTTTTATAGAATAGTTGTAGCTGACCAAAGAGCTCCTAGAAACGGAAAATATATCGATCTAATTGGAACATATGATCCCCTTCAAGATCCTCCAGAAATAAGTATTGATGAGGAAAAGATTAATAAATGGATTTCAAATGGTGCACAACCATCTGATTCTGTGAGTAGTCTTATGAAAACAAAAGGTATAGAAGTAAAATAAAAGGTAATTAAATGGCAGAAAATCAAGAACCTCAATCTCCAGAGGAATTAGTAAAGTATATAGCAAGCAATCTAGTTGAAAATACTGATGAAATAAAAATAGAAACCGTAGAAGAAGAAAATAAAGTTATTCTCAAATTAACCGTTGATGAAAATGATAAAGGGAAAATCATAGGAAAAAATGGGAAAATTGCTAAATCTATAAGAAACGTTTTAAAACTAGCATCTACAAAAGATAAAAGTAGATATATTTTAGAGATACTATAAATGTCTGGGCATTCAAAATGGAGTACGATAAAACATAAAAAAGGCATTCTCGATGCTAAAAAAGGTGTTTTATTCACTAAATTATCAAGAGAAATTACAGTTGCGGCTAAATCAGGAGATTCAGATCCCGAGTTGAATTTCAGACTAAGATTAGCAATTGATAATGCTAAATCTCAGAATATGCCTAAGGACAACATTGAAAGAGCAATTGCCAAGGGATCAGGGGCAGGTGCTGCTGATGATTCATTTGAAGAAATTACCTATGAAGGTATAGGACCTGGTGGGGTAGGAATAATAATACAGACATTAACTGATAATAAAAATAGATCTGCTGCAACAGTTAGATCTACTATAACGAGAGCTGGTGGGACTTTTGCTTCTACTGGAGCAGTTTCATGGAACTTTGAACAAAAAGGGCAAATTGTTATAAACGTAACAGATGGAGACCCTGAGATGATTGCTTTAGAAAGTATAGATGATGGAGCTGAAGATTTTGATGTCTTTGATAATACCGTCGAAATTACATGCCAATATTCAGATCTATCTTCAATCCAAAAAAAAATATCTATCAAAGAATCTATAACACTTGAAAAAGCTGAAATAGCCCTTGTTCCAAATTCAACAGTATCTTTAGATAAAGATCAAACTAACAAAACATTAAGATTATTAGATGACCTTGAAGAATTAGACGATGTACAAAAAGTATTTAGCAATGCATAATTTAATGAAGAGGCATTAAATTCATATGCTCAATAATGATAAAAGTAGATAATCTAGAAAAAAAATATGGAGACTTTACAGCCTTAAATAAAATAAGCTTTGAGGTTTCAGAAGGCACAATTCATGGACTTTTAGGTGAAAATGGCGCTGGCAAAACCACCACTATGAGATGTTTACTAAATCTTACTTATCCTGATTCTGGAAATATGTGGATTTCAAAACAAAAAGTAACAAAAGATAACTTTAAAATCAGAAAAGGGCTCTCTTATCTAGCGGGCGATTTTAAGCCTTATGAAAACTTTACTCCTTTACAGTATTTTAAGTATATTTTGAGTTTAGAAAATAATCCTTCTAATTTATACGAAGACTTATCTCAAAGATTTAAATTAAACCTTAATAAAAAAATAAAAGAGCTATCTAAAGGAAATAAGCAAAAGGTAGGAATAATTCAAGCATTCATGAAAGATCCAAAACTACTTATTTTAGACGAACCTACTAG
The DNA here is from genome assembly GCA_002719295.1 of Chloroflexota bacterium. GTDB lineage: Bacteria > Chloroflexota > Dehalococcoidia > Lucifugimonadales > Lucifugimonadaceae > TMED-70. Next base: position 34,136 of record PBHC01000009.1, on the reverse strand, counting down.
TGGGCTTGACCCTAACTTTCAAAGAGAATTCAGAGATTTGATTTTTGAAGAAAAAGCTAAAGGAAAAACAATTTTATTATCATCACATGATTTACTAGAAATTTCAAATTGTTGTGATTTTGTAACAATTATGAAAGAAGGTAATGTAGTAGCTTCACAAAGTAAAAATGAAATAGAAAAAAAATCACTTAAATTAATAAAAGTTACTTTTATTGATTTTCCGGAAGTAGCAGAGCTAGAAAAGCTTAAGTTTATTAAGAACTTTTCAGTAAATAATGATCAGATTTCATTTATGATTTCTGGAGAAATGGATGATTTCATTAAATTTATTTCTAATTACAAAATATTAGACATTGAAACTGAATCTTCAAACTTAAGTGATACTCTAATGGAATATTTTTAGCATGTATATCTTACTTAATTCATTAAAACAAAGTCGCAAAAAAATATTAACTTTTAGCGCAGCTTCAATATTCTATACACTTTTTCTATTATATGTATGGACTTTATTTTCTGAAACTTTTGGGGATATTCTAAATTTATTCCCAAAGCAATTACAAATAATTGCAGGATTTGGAGATGACTTGTCTACTGCTGGTTTTCTTAATGGAGAGTTTATGCACCTTATTGGCCCAATAATAGTAGGGGCATTTGGAATCACCTTAGGATCGTCATTAATAGCATCAGAAGAAGAAAATAAAACCATAGATCAATTTTTAACATTATCAATATCAAGAAATAGATATTACGTAGAAAAATTCTTTGGTTTGATTATTCTTATCATGCTCCTAAGCGCTGTAATTGGATTAACTCTTCAGTTGGGTGTGATTATTTATGACATAAATTTAGATCTTACTAATATTTTATATGGATCATTAGGATTATTTGTTTTTGGAATAACTTGTGGGTCTATCTCTTTTTTATCTGGAGCTATTTTTGCAAAAAATTCCACTGCAGCAATCATTGGATCTGGAGTTGCTATATTAGGATATGTTCTTGACTCAGTATATAAAACTGTAAGTTCTCTAAGTTTTTTAAAATATATTTCTTTGCACTATTTCTACAATAGTAATGGAGTAATAGTTAATGGATTTGATTTAAAACATTTTTTAGTGTTACTTATAATTATTATCCTCTCTTTTTTTACTGGATTATATATTTTCAACAAAAGAGACATTAAGTCATAATGGGAATTATTTAAAAATATTCAATAGAATAAGAAATATATTTTATTATGAATCTAGAAATTTTAATCTTAATAGTTTTCTTAGGAGTTTCAACTCTAATTCTTTTACTTGCTCTATTTATCACTATAAATAAAAATAAAAAAGTAATTAAAGAAAAACAAAACTTAGAAAATATGATTTTAAAATATTCAGCTTCTAATAGAGTTATTGATTCTATAGAAATATTTTTATCAAAAAATGAAAATACAAATATTAAGTTGTGTGAATCAATAAGATTAATTACTAATGCGAAAATTGTTATTTATTCTGAAATGAATAAATCTGACGGATCATTTAAGCCTTCAGCAAAATCATCTTCCAATGATATTGATCTAGAAAAGCTAGAAACAGAGTATGTGGATGATAAATCACTAGCTATTATAACTGGAATTGAAGGTACTTCAAAAATCATAAATAATGAAGAAAATGATATATTTCCTAAATGGTTTAAGGGAATTTCTTTTGAATCTGTAATTTCTGTCCCAATTATAGAAGGCTTTGAAACTATTGGATGTGTATATATTTTCTTAGAAAATAAAATAGAAAAAAACATTGATGAATTTTTAAAAAACATATGGATTATCACAAACTTGTTTATTAAGACTAAAAGTGGAATTCCTGCGAGCAATTTTGAAAGCAAAGAATTTGTTGAAAATAGTCTCATTGACAAAAAAGAACAAAATATCAAAGGTCTTGCATTAGATGAAAATTTAGAATTATTAAAATTTAATAATAAAGAAATATCTTTATCTAATTCAGAATACTTAATAATGAAAAAGTTAGTAGATAAAAATGGTGAAGTTCTTCCTTATGAAGAAATAGAAAATGTATTATGGCCTAATAAAATAGGAATAAATAAATCTGCAATGAGATTACATATACATAGATTAAGAGACAAATCAAACAGTGTAACTGAAAATCAAAACCTTATTAAGACAGTTAGAGGGAAAGGTATTTTTTTAGAAATTAGTTAGCTTAAGTCTCTAATCATATTTGATAATCTATCTATTGCTATTGAAAGATTATCTTCTGAGTTGGCAAATGATATTCTTATATAATTATCTCCAAATTCCCCGAACGCAGTACCAGACAATAAAGCTACACCGTATTCATTAAGTGCTTTATCCGCAAACTCTGAACTTGATAGACCTGTACCTGAAATATTTGGGAAGGCATAGAATGCCCCTAGTGGCATTCTGCAATTAATACCATCAATAGAATTTAGACCATCATGAACAATTTTTCTTCTAATTCTAAATTTTTCCATCATATTTCTAGTAAAATCTTTAGGTCCTTCCAATGCTGCAATTGCAGCCATTTGACTAAAAACAGATGTACATGAAACGGAATTAGTCATCAACTTTGTAACGTCATCTACCATAAAGTCTGGGAAAATACCGTATCCTAATCTCCACCCCGTCATTGCATAACTTTTAGAGAAACCGTCTAAAATAATAGTTCTTTCTTTCATTCCTTCAAAATTTGAAATGGAGTAATGTTCACCTTCATAATACATATCTTTATATATTTCATCAGAAAGTACAACTATATCGTTTTTTATAGCAAGATCTGAAATTCTTTGTAAATCCTCTTTCTGCATCACTGATCCGCAAGGATTATTTGGGTAATTTAAGATCATTAATTTTGTTCTGCTGGTAATTAATTTTTCAAGATCATCAATTATTGCATTAAAATCTTTGGATTCCTCTAGTTTCATTGGAACAGCTTTGGCTCCTGAATAATTAATCATTGATTCATAAATTGGGAATCCAGGATTAGGGTAAATAACTTCGTCACCTTCTTCTACTAAAGCAAGAATAGAGAAAAACATAACAGGTTTTCCTCCTGGAGTAACAATAACATTATCTGGAGATATTGAATATCCATTAAATTCTCCTTGATGAATAGCAATTGATTCTCTAAGTTCAGGTTGTCCTGCGGAAGGGCCATAGTGAGTGAATCCATCATCTAAAGCTTTTTTTGCAGCATTTATCACATGCTCTGGACTATCAAAATCAGGTTCTCCTATTTCTAAGTGAACAATGTTTTTACCCATAGATTCAAGTTTTTTAGCTTTAGCAAGGGTTTCAAATGCTGTTTCTGTTCCTAGTCTTTTTTGTCTATCGGATAGTTTCATGAAATAAAAATTTCCTAGTATTTATATATTATGTAACTATATTTAAAATTTAATGAAAGTAAATATTAAATTATCAAAAAATGGTTCAATACAAAACAGATTATGACAAATGGGCAGAATATTACGATTTAATATACGAAATCATGCCTCCTAATGATTCAAAACTATATGCAAAATATATTCAAGAGTCTAATAAAGTTTTAGAGATGGGGATTGGAACAGGAAGAATATTATTAGAATTCATTAATACTCAAGTTCAATGGACAGGGATAGATAAATTTGAAGGCATGATTGAAAAATGTAGAGAAAAGATTGAGCCTCTACAACCTCTTAAAGAAAACGTGTTCTTGATAAAAGAAGATATGACCAGATTAGACATAAAAGAAAAAGATTCAATTTCAAATAAAAAATATGATCTAGTAATTTATCCTTCTCATTCATTAATGAGCGTAGGAGATGAAGAAATGCAAATTAAGGCTCTGTGCTCAGGACTAAAACACCTTGCTAAAGATGGGGTTCTGATTTTTGATTTACATAATCCAAATAACTATCTGAAAAGTGATAATTATGGCCTATTAGGAACAAAAAAAATCAATAATGACAATTACAATTTATATAGTAAAAGCAATATAGATATAGAAAAAAAATTACATAGTAATTTTCAAATTTTAGAAAAAAACGACAACAAGATAAAACTTAAATCTCACGAGTACTTTTTATATTTAGAAGATGTTATAAGACTCAGTGATGAATTAAATTTTGAAATTATAAGTTTATATGGCAATTATAATTTAGATTCATTTAATGAATTTTCTGAAGAGATGATTTTCATATGCAAAAAAAAACATGGACAATAGCCTAAATTTTAATATTGAATCCCCTTTCTCACATAGAGGAGATCAACCCAATGCTATTAAAAAATTAGTACAAGGTATAAATGATGGATTAAGATTTCAAACTCTTTTAGGAGTAACGGGGTCAGGTAAAACTTTTACTATGGCAGGAATAATTGAAGAGTTAAAAAAACCTACATTAGTTATTGCACATAATAAAACTTTAGCAGCTCAATTAGCTAGCGAGCTTCAAGAGTTTTTCCCATCTAACTCAGTTCAATACTTTGTATCATATTATGATTACTATCAACCTGAGGCATACGTCCCAAGAACAGACACATATATAGAAAAAGAATCAGATATAAACGATGAAATAGATCGTTTAAGACATGCATCAACAAGGTCAATTTTAACTAGAAAAGACACTATAATAGTTGCTTCAGTTTCATGCATATACGGATTAGGATCTCCAAAAGAATATGAATCTATTTCTCAAATAATAAAAATTGGAGACAAAATAAATTCTTCAGAACTTTCGAGGAAATTGATTTCAATGTATTTCTCAAGAGATGATTATCAAAGTAACAGAGGTTCATTTTCTATAAAGGGAGATACTATAGAAATAATACCTTCTTATGAAGAGTTTTCTATAAAAATAGATTTTTTTGGAGATATTGTCGATAAAATCTCTGAGGTAGATATTTTAACTAAAAATAAAATCAGGTCTATTGATGAGATTGCTATTTATCCCAGTAAGCATTTTGTAACTCCTGAAGATAGTCTTTCTGAAGCTTTAAATGATATCGAAGATGAATTAGATATTAGGTTAGATTATTTTCAGAAAAACAATAAATTATTAGAAGCTCAAAGAATAAAAGAAAGAACTAATTACGACATTGAACTTTTAAGAGAAACTGGATCATGCCCTGGTGTGGAAAATTATTCTATGCATTTAGGAAGAAGAAGTCCAGGCAGCCCACCTTGGACACTTCTAGATTATTTTAATAATGACTATTTGATTTTTATAGATGAATCACACATTACTGTGCCACAAATAAGCGCAATGTATAAGGGAGATCAATCAAGAAAAGAAACATTGGTTGAACATGGCTTTAGGCTTCCTTCAGCAAAAGATAACAGACCTCTTTCATTTCAAGAATTTGAAGATAGGATACCTCAAACAATTTTTGTTTCTGCAACTCCTGGAAAATATGAAGATGAAAAGCAAGAAGATTTTGTGGAGCAAATAATAAGACCAACCGGATTATTAGATCCAGAAATAATTATCCAGCCTACAAAAAATCAGATTGACAACCTCATAGATAATATTCAAAAAAATATTGATAAAAACCAAAGAACATTAGTAACTACATTAACAAAAAAAATGTCTGAAGAATTATCTGAATATCTAAGAGAATTAGGAATAAAAGTACATTATTTACACTCTGAAATAGATACTCTTGAAAGGATAGAAATACTAAGAGATTTACGTCTTGGAACGTATGATGTTGTAGTAGGAATCAATTTATTACGGGAAGGATTAGATTTACCAGAAGTATCTATGGTGGCGATTTTAGATGCAGATAAAGAAGGATACTTAAGATCTTCTACATCATTAATCCAAACTATAGGAAGAGCTGCAAGGCATGAAGAAGGAAGAGTAATAATGTATGCAGATAAAATAACAAAATCTATGCAATTTGCGATTGATGAAACTAACCGAAGAAGAAAAATTCAAGAAGATTATAATAGCAAAAATAATATAAAACCAACAAGTATTGTAAAAGAAGTTAGGGATATTACTGAAAAAATAAAAGAAACTAATTTAAATAAATCTGAAAATCAAAAAATTGAAAACATTTCAGATAAAAACATAAATAAACTTATAAAAGACTTAGAAAAAGAGATGAAAAATGCTGCAAAGATTTTAGAATTTGAAAAAGCGGCATTATTGAGAGATCAAATAACTGAATTAAGAAAAAACTTAATAGACAAAAGAAAATAATTAGAGGAGATAAATATGTATGCACACCTAAGAATTTATACCGTAAACAAAGGGATGATGGATGATTGGCTAGAATTATTCAATAAAAAACTGGTTCCACTGCTGGACCAATCAGGTATAAATGTTGAATCAACCTGGGTAAATGAAGAAAAATCTCAATTCATCTGGATAAGATCATACGGAGATTCAATTAATGATATTGAAAAAAAAGAGGCCATATTTTATGGGACTGATTGGTGGATAGAAAACGTTGATATGGTTAGAAGTCATCTTGCTCATAGAGAGATAATAACAATTTTAAAAAATTAAATATTACTTAATTAATAAATTATTGTTTGAAAAGATATATTAATAATACATATAATTTAATATATAATCATATTTATAAACAAAAATAAAAAATATCATGTCAGAAGATTTAAATAAAGATTCCGTTATAGAAGCATTAAAAGAAGTATATGATCCAGAGATACCAGTAAATATTGTAGATTTAGGATTAGTATATAACGTTGAGGTAGAAGATAATGAGGTTCATGTTGAAATGACTCTTACTGCTCAAGGTTGCGGTATGGGCCCTTATATTGCCCAACAAGCAGAATGGCGTATAGCTGAAATCGAAGATGTTGAAGATGTAGTAGTAGATGTGGTATTTGAGCCACCATGGAATCCAGATCTAATCACAGAGGATGGGAAAAGACTTTTGGGAATAGACTAATGTCAGAGCCTAGAAAATTAACTCCCGCTGAAGAAGCAAGATTAGCTCAAGTTCGTGAGCAGTTCAAACAAAAGCAAGAAATAAGTAAGTCTCTTAATTCAATTAAACATAGGATAGGTGTTTACTCAGGAAAAGGTGGTGTAGGAAAAACTACAGTAACCACTAATCTAGCAATAAGTTTAGCTAAAAAAGGTAAAAAGGTTGCAATTTTAGATTGTGATATAGATTGCCCGAACGTTACAAGAGTTTTAAGAATTTCAAATAGACCTGAGGCTGATGCTGAAGGGAAAATGATTCCACCTGAAAAATATGGCGTATCTGTTATGTCCATGGGGTTTTTCCAAGAAAATGAAGACGAAGCCATAGTGTGGCGAGGCCCAATGATTCATAATGCGATAAACCAATTTATTTCTAAAACAAACTGGGGAGATATTGATTATTTGATTTGTGATCTCCCTCCAGGTACATCTGATGCTCCTCTAACTGTAATGCAAACTTTAAATATTGATGGTTTTATAGTAGTCTCAACTCCACAAGAGCTAGCAGCTTTAGATGCAAAAAGATCTATAAATATGATCAAAAAATTAAATCTCAAGGTTTGGGGTGTCGTTGAAAACATGACTGGGGGAATATTCGGAACTGGTGGAGCTAAAGATATGGCCGATGAACTAGGGCTACCTACACTAACTGAGATTTCTCTTTTGGCAGATTATTCAGATAATAATGAGCCAGCAGTTTTTAATAATACTCAATGTGAAAAAGAATTTTCTAGGCTAGTAGATAATATTGAGGATATAACTTCTAAAATTCAATAATTATTGAATAGATTCAAAAAAATCCTTGCCTTCTAAATCTATATCAGAAGGGAATAATCTTTTTTTTCCTAATTTGGATTGAGATACATTACTATAAATAGAACCTGATGCTTTATGAAAGTCTCCAGTAATATTATTTTCTATAAACGTCTTAGAAATTTCTTCCATTTCTCCTATCCATCTATGAGCTTTACTAGGAATGCTTTTCAAATTATTCAGGTCATTAAATACATTACTTTGTGAAAACTCAAGTTCCTTCATAAGGTGTTCATAGTTATTTGTCTTAATAGACAATGTTACAGCTGCAATTAATAAAGATGAATAACCTTTTGTTATAGATGCATATGCCATCTTCATTGCTGAAGCAGACCCAATATCTGCTCCCATATCTATTACTTTCATTCCTAACCCATCAAGTTTAGTAAAAAAACTAGAATGTTCACCAGAAACATATATTCTAGGCATAGTATTATTTTTAGGAGGTGTTCCTATTATTCCTCCATCAATAAAATTTACTTTTGATTCAGAAAGTATTTTCCCCATACTTTGCACTGTTTCAGGTGATATAGCATTAAGATCTGCAAAATAAATTTCTTTATCTAATTTTTTGGAAATATCAGAGACCTTAACTGCTAAATCTTTCGCAGCATCCGGAACTAGAATTGAAATTATAAGATCAGATTCATTAATAGAATTTTCTAAATTTTCAGAATCTGTTATTCCATATTTTCTAGCTCTCTCAAATGTTTGAGGTGATCTGTTTTTTAATGGAGATATTACATCAATTCCAGAATTAATAATTTGTTCTGCAATAGGTGAGCCCATTTCACCGGGACTCATAAGTGTAATTGTTTTCACTTTTTTATTTCCTCTAATTTTTCCTTAATAACTTTTCCTACAATGTTAGATTGGTCAGTATTCATTCCGAAAACATGAATCACTATTGAATCTTCTCCATCTGGAACTCTAGTCCAAATGGATGGATTTGAATTTTTAAGAATTTCCACAAAATCATGATTATCAGTATTATATTTTTTAGAATCAATATCCAAAGATAATCCAAATGGTTGATGACCAATAATATTGTCAATTATTTTTACATCTATTCCCTCAATATTTTGTATGTCATTAATAATATTCAGGGTTTTAGTTTCTTCTAAAGATAATCTTTCTTCATGATTCATACTCATCCATCTTTGAACTGCTGTATATACACCTATTATTTCTTGTCTATCAATTTTATGAGGCCTTCCTATACCTCTAATTCTTCTACTTTCATACCCAACAAAAGAGTGTCTAGATATACTATCTATGACATCTTTGGTCCCTAATGCTATACCAGTTGAATGAGGAGCTCCCATATATTTGGCAGCAATGCATTGAAAATCTGCTCCCATTTTTACATATTTCCCAAAATTTTCTAATGGATATATTTGACCAGCTGCATCAACTGATACAGGTTTATTTTTAGAGTGAGCAATTTCAATGACTTCTTCAAGAGATAAAATATTTTCGTCAATATCTGCCTGTTCATATACTGGGTAATGAACACATGCGGTTTCATTATCTATAGCATTTATCAGGTCATCTTTCGTTGTTCCATCTTCATTACCTATTTCAACTAATCTACCTCCAGAAAATTCCATACAGCGATCATACCAATATCTTTGTCTCTTTTGAATTAATATTTTATTTGGCATTCCTTCAGTATTAGGAAGTTGCTGAATTTTATCATCATCTTTTCCCGCCATAAAAGCTGCTGCTGCAAGAGTTAATGCAGAGCCAGCCCCAGAAGTAACGTAGGCAGCAGGTACACCTAATATTTTTGCAATTTCATCTCCTACTTTTTGCTCTAGTTCAGCCATCGGTATATAAACATCATTAGACATATCCATGGCTTCTTTTACTTCATTTGCAACAACAGATCCACCTAAAGCAGTTACACTACCAGTAGCGTTAATTATTGGCTGTAAACCCAAATCTTTATATATTGCTCCCCATTCAGAATTCATTTAAATGTCCTTTCAAAATTCTAGTCATCCTCTAAAGTTGAAATGTCACCTTCAGGCTCTCCTAATTCTCTTGCTTTTAATAATCTTCTCATTATTTTTCCTGATCTAGTTTTAGGCATTGTTTCGAGAAAATCTATCTCTCTAGGAGCAACTCCTGCAGAAAGTTTTTCTCTTGAAAATCGAATCAATTCTTTTCTAAGTTCAGGAGTTTGATCATAACCGGGATTCAAAGTTACAAAGGCTTTGACTATTTCCATAGCAATTGGATCAGGCTTTCCAATAACACCAGCTTCAGCTACAGCAGGATGTTCAATCAAAGCACTTTCTACTTCAAAAGGTCCTACTAAGTGTCCAGCTGTATTTATCACGTCGTCTGCCCTACCCTGAAACCAAAAATATCCATCTTTATCTCTAGCTGCTTGATCTCCTGTAATATACCATCCTTTTTTAAACCTAGAGTTATACATATCATCTTGTTTCCAGTATGCAAACATTTGAGATGGCCAACCTGGTCTAACGGCAAGAATCCCACTCTCATCTGCAGGTAATTCATTGTATTCATCATCAAGAATTCCCATTGTTATTCCAGGGAACGGTTGTCCCATTGATCCTGGTTTGATATTAGTTGAAGGGTAATTAGCACACATTATCGCGCCTGTTTCTGTTTGCCACCAATTATCATGAATAGGTAGTTTATAATTTCTCTCTCCCCATACTACCGCTTCAGGATTGAGTGGCTCTCCTACTGATCCTATAAATCTAAGAGAAGTCATATCATGTTTTTTTACAACATCTTCACCAGCTCTCATCAACAATCTTATTGCTGTTGGTGCTGTATACCAAATATCCACTTTATATTTTTCGATAATTTCATACCACTTTGCAGCACCGAATCCACCTTCATAAATTATCTGGGTAACTCCATTAGTCCATGGAGCAATCATTCCATAAGAAGTTCCTGTTACCCATCCAGGATCTGCTGTACAAAAATACATATCTCCATGGCTGAGTTCTAAAGCCCAATGGCCTGTAAGCATCTGTTGAACAACAGCTTGATGCCTATGCAATACTCCTTTAGGTTTTCCTGTTGAACCTGAAGTGTAGTGCATTATAGAAAAATCATATTGAGAAGTATTAACCATCTTGAAACTTTCAGAATCTACTTTTGACATCAAATCATTGTAATCAAGGTCACCATCATCTAAAGGATCCTTAAATCTATTGTCTTTATTCACTACAATTACATTTTTTAAAGTTTTTATATCTTTTAAAATTGGAGAGATCTTTTGTCTGAGGTCCGGTGATGTAACCAAATATGTTGCACCTGCATCAAGCATTCTATCTTTTACTGGATCAGGACCAAATGCAGAAAATAAAGGAGCAATAACACCACCTGCTTTTAGAATTCCCATAGCAGCAAAATATAATTCAGGAAGCCTATCCATAAAAATGAATACTCTATCTCCTTTTTCCATACCCAAATCTAGCATCACTTGACCAAATTTGTCCGATTCTTGTTTAAAATCATTATATGAATATTTTTCTTCTTCTCCGTTTTTACCTAACCAGATCATAGCGAGGTTATCTCCATGACCATGTTTTACATGCTTATCAACACATTCATAAGCATTATTTAAACCTCCATCAGGAAGCCATTCTAACTTAGAATAAGCATCACGATTCCAGTCAAAATCATTATATTGTTTTGGGTAGTCCAAAAGGTTTGGTTTATTAGCATCTGAAAAATTAGTATCTTTGATAATTTCATCAAATTGCATATTTTACTCCATGTTTTTTGTTATGATTATAGATACTAGCATAAAAAAAATATGATTCTATAAATTAGAATTATATAAATCAGAAATATTTTTACAGGAGCAAAAACTAAAAAATGAACATATTATTTTTGAAAGATTTATTGCCTACAGCAAGAGCAGGAGATGTTAAAAACGTAAAACCTGGATTTGCTAGGAATTTTCTTATACCTCAAGGAGTGGCTGTATTAGCTACAGAAGAAGCTCTTCAAAGAGCCACAAAACTTCGAGCAGAAGCTGAAGATAGAAGAATTCAAGAAACTAAAGATTGGCAAGTTGTTGCAGAAAGTCTAAAGGATGTTGAATTAGATATTGAAGTAAGAACAGGACCAACTGGTAGATTGTATGGTTCGATCACTCCTAATATTATTGCTGAAGCATTAGAAGAAAAAACAGGAAGACCTATGAATAGAAGGTTTTTTAATATTACTGAACCTATAAGGGTTATAGGAAAATTCAAAGTATTTGCAAAATTTGTTGAAGAAGTCACATTAAATATTGTATTAAATGTTATTCCTGATGAAGAATCTGTAAAAGTAATGGAAGAACACAAGATAGAACAGGAAAAACTAAAGAAATTAGAAGAAAAAGAAGCTAATTCTGAAGAAAATTCTGAAGAAAATTCTGAAGAAAATTCTAATAACGAAGAAAACAATCAAAAAACCTCTTCTGAAATTGAAGAAAATGGAGATAATAATTCAAATAATTAGAAAAAATTTGGATTATTAATGGTGTTATCTGACAAACTATTCCCACATGATATATCTGCTGAAGAATCAGTTATTGGTTCTTTATTACTAGATGGCATGTCTTTTACGAAAATAGCATCTTTTCTTGAGCCAGAACATTTTTATTTAGAGCCTAACAAAGTAATTTTTGAGATAGCTCGAGATTTATTTAACAGACAAGAGCCTATAAACCAAATTACCATAGCTCATGAACTTGAAACTCAAGAAAAACTTGAAGTGGTAGGAGGAAGAGCCTATCTTGCTAAAGTTGTTGATGTTGTTCCTACTTCTATACACATAAAACACTATGCAAATCTAGTCAGAAGAACAGCAACGATGAGAACACTAATCAATGCTGCTGAAAATATTTCAGATATAGGATTTGAAAATGATCCAGATGTAGATACTTCTTTGGCTAAAGCAGAAGATATTATTTACGGAATTAGAAATGATCAACCAAGCAGAGACTTTGTTCCACTTAGAGAAACCTTAACACCTTTTCTTGAAACCTCTACAAGTGAAATAAATAGTGGAGAAAATGCTCCAATAGGTTCAGGGTTTAAGATGCTTGATGAGCTATTAGGTGGATTGCAAAGATCTGATATGCTAGTACTTGCCGCTAGACCTTCAGTAGGAAAATCTATGTTTGCTTTGAATTTAGCAATAAATTCAGCAATGAATGACCATAAAGTAGCAATATATTCTCTTGAAATGGGAAGAGAGCAAATTGCTACAAGGATGTTAGCAACACAAGCAAGAATTAATATGCATTCATTAAGAATGATGAGATTAAGTACATCTCAAGAAAACAGATTAATCGATGCTATTGGTAAACTTTCAGACTTATCAATTTTTATAGATGATTCCCCTATACAAAGTGTTGCTGAAATGAGAGGTAAAGCTAGAAGATTACAACTTGAATATGGGCTAGATTTTATAATTTTAGACTATATGCAATTACTAAGTAACAATAAAGGCTCAAGAGAGACAAACAGAGCACAAGAAGTTTCAGAGATTTCTAGACAAGTTAAGGCAATGGCTAGAGACTTAAAAGTTCCAGTCTTAGCGATATCTCAACTTTCAAGAGCAATTGAACACAGACAATCTCATAGACCATTATTGTCAGATTTAAGAGAGTCTGGATCTATTGAACAAGATGCAGATGTAGTTATGTTCATTCATAGAGAAGAAAAGTTTGTGACTAAAGAGGATTGGATTAAAAATAATCCTGGAATTCCTTATCCTGAAGGTCAAGCTGAAATAATTGTTGCAAAACATAGAAATGGTCCAACTGATACAGTCCCTCTTGCAGTGGACGATTCAATAGGAAGATTCGTTTCTATTGATTCAGTTAGAAATAATCAAATGTCAACTCAAGAGAATTAATTTTGGAAAGCCTTAAAGAAATATTAAATAATAGAAAATTCACTTCAAATTATTTTGAAGAACTTGAAAATGAATCTGACTTTCTTGAATGTGAAATTTGTAACTCTGCAAGATGGATAATTGTAAATAAAGAAACAGTTCCTTGTTCATGTCAAAAAGGTAAATCTGATGATTTAGAAACTAAAATAAAATTAAGATTTGCAGGAGTAAATCAACTTTTAGAATATGACCTAAAAAAATTTAGAATTGATGGAAAAATAGGAAAAGCAGATCCTAAGAACTTGAGAGAAAATTTAAGAAAAGCAGATGATTACTCAAAAAATCCTATGGGATGGTTGGTTATAAGTGGTGAACCAGGAACAGGCAAAACTCATCTTGCTGTAGGAATAGCAATTAATTGTATAAATAACGACAATACAGTGATTTATAAATCTACTCAAGAATTTATAGATATCATTACTAATACAAATTCAAACTCTGATGAAAATACTTTTAATGAACTTATAGATTATCCATTTCTAATAATTGATGATTATGGAAATCAAAAATATTCTGAATGGATAGAAGAAAAAATGGATCATTTATTCACTTATAGATATACACGAAAGTTACCAACAGTTGTTGTTATAAATAAAAACATTTTAGATTTTGATGAGAGATCACAAACTAGATTCACGGATCCAAATCTAGTACAGACTATTCACCTTGATTCAAAAGGTACTAATCATAAAGGAAATGGAATTCCTAAAGTTTTTGAAAATTCAAAATTAAGAAAATTAACTAGGAAGCCAAACAAAGAATTAACTCAAGAAGAAAAAATAACATTTGATTCAATAGAGATGGCTCTACTAAAATCTAAGGAATTTGTTGAAAGTGAAAATCCTTCTTGGCTATTTATTCATGGTGGAACGGGATCTGGAAAGAGTTACCTTACTGCGGCAATCGCAAATGAAATAAATAAAAAAAATTCAAATCTTTTTTATATCTCATCATCTGAACTAATTGATAACGTTAGAGATTTTGTAAGATCTAATCAAGGTAAAGGTTTTGTTTATGACTTGTGCAAAGATGTAGATTACCTTTTTTTAGATGACTTATGGGGGCATAATAATACAAAATGGTCTGATGAAATTATTTACAACCTTATCTCATATAGACAAGATAACTTAAAATACACAGTTATTAATTCGAGTATAAGTCATGAAAAAATAAAAACTTATAACTCAAATAAAGAACAATTATCTTCTGATTCAATTTTTACAGAAAAAATCTGTTCAAGACTATCTAACAAAAATCTAGTAGAACAGATTTCATTGGTTTCTTCCGATATTAGAAAAAAAAGAATAACAAGAAAAAAGTAAATGGTAAAACTATTTAGAGATTCTAAAGAACTACGAAAAGAAGTTGAAATAATTGACGAAAGTTCTACTTCATTATTTTTAAAAGATAAAAATATAGTAAAAGTATTTGAAGGATGTGAATGGGCAGAAGGGCCTATTTATTTGAAAGAAAAAAATATTGTTGTATGGTCAGACATCCCAAATAACAGAATGCTTTATTACGACTTAAAAAATGATAAAACTGGTACCTACAGACATCCTTCTAATTTTTCAAATGGAAACAGTGTTGATTTAGATGGTTTTATGATTACAGCTGAACATGGACGTAGAGCAGTGAGCAGAACAGATCAAAATGGTAATGTAGATATAATAACCAATCAAGTCGATGGAAAAAAATATAATTCCCCTAATGATCTTATTTGTAAATCTGACGGGTCAATTTGGTTTACAGATCCTCAGTATGGAATCATGAGCAATCATGAAGGTTATGAATCTCGATCAGAAACAATTTACAACGGTGTTTATATGATTGATAAGATGAATATTGTTACATTACTTACATCTGAGATTGATGCACCAAATGGAATAGCTTTTTCTCCAGATGAAAAAATTGTTTATATTACTGATACTGGATCTACTGGTAATATTTTTTCCTATGATATCGTGGACAACTCCATAGAAAACAAAAGAGTTTTTGCTACTCCCAGGCCTGGAAAGCCAGATGGAATCAAGGTTGATGTTAATGGAAATCTATTTTCATCAGCTTGGGACGGTATACAAATTTATTCCCCTAAAGGAGAATTAATAGCAAAGATACAAATTCCTGAGCAAAGAACAGCAAATTTATGTTTTGGAGGAGAAAACTTTGATGAACTATTTATCGCTTCAGATAAATCTTTGTATAAAATAAAAATGCAAACTAAAGGTGATCAAGTAAATTAATTATGAATATAGAAGAAAAATCGATAAACGCGCTTAGATTTCTTTCAATAGATCAAGTAAATAGTGCAAACTCTGGGCATCCTGGAGCTCCAATGGGAGCTGCTCCAATTGCTTACACATTATTTAAAAAAATCATGAAACATAATCCCAATAATCCTAAGTTTTATAATAGAGATAGATTTATATTATCTATAGGACATGCTTCAGCTTTACTTTATTCTGTTTTATATCTTTCAGGATATGACTTTGAATTAAATGATCTTAAGAAATTTCGTCAATTTGGTTCAAAAACACCAGGCCATCCTGAGAGAGACTTAAGCCTAGGAATAGAAGTTACTACAGGTCCCTTGGGCCAAGGATTTGCAAATGGAGTTGGTATGGCAATTTCTGAAAAAATGTTGTCCTCAAAATACAAAAAAATAATTGACCATTACATATATGGGATAGTTGGCGATGGAGACTTGCAAGAAGGTATTGCATCAGAAGCTGCATCCTTAGCTGGAACCTTAGGACTCGGAAAAATAATTTATATATATGATTCAAATAACATATCAATAGATGGAAGCAATGATCTTGCTTTTACTGAAAACGTAGGAGATAGATTTAGATCCTATGGATGGGAAGTCTTTGAAGATATAGATGGATTAAATATAAATGAATTAGAAAGTACAATAAACAAAGCAAAAAGCAATTTAAATAAACCAACTCTTATTATTGCTAAAACAACAATAGGTTATGGATCCCCTAATAAATCTGGAAAAGAATCTGCACATGGTGAGCCACTTGGTGAAGATGAAACAGTGCTTACAAGAAAAAATTTAAACTGGGAATATTCAGAATTTGAAGTTCCTCAAGATGTTAAATTACATATGAGAGAATCTGTTGAATATGGAAAAGATATAGAATCAAAATGGAATTCAAAATATAAAGATTTTAAGAATCAAAACCCTGATTTAAATAAAGAATTAGAAAAAATATTACATGGCGAACTCGAGTTTGACTGGGATGCTAAATTATTAGATTCTATCAATGAAGTAAATGATGCAGAAGCTACAAGAGCATCATCTGGGAAATCTATAAATCTTATTAAAGATTTTATGCCAAATTTAATAGGTGGATCTGCAGACTTAACTGGGTCAACAAATACAGAAATCAAAGATTCGTCTAATTTTTCAAAAACAAATCCTGAAGGTAGAAACATAAAATTTGGCGTCAGAGAGCACGGGATGGGCGGAATAATGAATGGTATTTCTGCACATGGAAATTACAGAGTATTTGGTGGAACTTTTCTAGTTTTTTCAGACTATATGAGAGGTTCTGTTAGATTAAGTGCCTTATCAAACTTAAATAGTATTTGGATTTTTACTCATGACTCAATTGGACTTGGAGAAGATGGGCCTACGCATCAACCAATATCTCAACTTATGAGCCTAAGAAGCATCCCAAATTTAAATGTCTTTAGACCTGCAGATAAAAAAGAAACTGTATTTGCATGGCATACTGCAATTAACACTAAGGATAAACCATCGGCTTTAATTCTTTCAAGGCAAGCATTACCAGATATAGAATCTTTGAGTAATAACAAACTTACAAATGAAGATTTTTCAAAAGGTGCATATATTTGCTATGAAAATACTCAAGATATTCCAGAAATTATTTTTTTATCTACTGGTTCTGAAGTCTCAGAAACTATAATTGCTGCAAAAGAATTAAGCAGTAATCATAAAGTTAGAGTTGTTTCGATGCCCTGCTGGGAATTATTTGATAACCAATCAGAAGAATTTAAAAATAAAATAATCCCAACTGAGACCAAAAACATCATTTCTGTTGAAGCAGGAATTGGTCTAGGATGGCAAAAATATACTAAAAACAACGACAGTATAATTTCTATTGAATCTTTTGGTGCTTCTGCGCCGGGCAAAGAATTAATTAATTCTTTTGGTTTTTCAAGTGATAGAATAATTGAAAAAACAAAAATAATTTTAAGATAAATCAAATGAAAATTTGTATAAGTGCCGATCATGGTGGATTTGAATTAAAAAAAATACTAATCAAACATATTCAATCACTAGGTTTTGAAATAAAAGACTTAAATGATACTGAATATGATCCAAATGATGATTATCCTGATACTTCTAAATTAGTAGCTAATGCTATAAGCAATAAATCATACGATAAAGGGATAATATTATGTGGTTCAGGAGTTGGTGCATCTGTTGTAGCAAATAAATATAAAGATGTAAGAGCTGCTATTTGTCATGACACTTATTCTGCTAGTCAAGGCGTTGAACACGATGATATGAACGTTGTATGCTTGGGAGGAAGAATTATTGGAGATGCCTTAGCAAAAGAAATTGTAGCTGAATTTATAAATGCTAAGTTTGTAGATGAAGAAAGATTCATTAGAAGAAAAGAAAAATTAGATCAAATAGAAGAAGAAAACTTATCTTAAAATGACAAATATAAAAAACTTAATTAGTAATGGTCAATCAATTTGGCTAGATTCAATAAGTAAACAAATGATTGAATCTGGAGATCTTAAAAACTTGATAAATGCTGGAATAAGTGGAGTGACAAGTAATCCTTCAATATTTGATAAAGCAATTAGTTCTAGTGATTCATATGATAAAAAAATTTTAAATTTATCAGAAAAATATTCCTCACCTAAAGATATATTTGAAGAGATTGCTACTGACGATATTAGAAATGCTGCAGATATTTTGTTTCCCGTCTATGAGAACACAAATCAAAATGATGGGTTTGTATCATTGGAAGTTGATCCATATTTAGCTGATGATTGTGACAAAACAATTCATGAAGCAGAAAAACTCTGGTCCAAAGTAGACAGAAAAAATCTTATGATTAAAATCCCTGGAACAACAGAAGGGATCAAAGCTACAAAACAATTACTTGAAAATGGAATCAATGTAAATATAACTTTATTATTCTCATTTGAAAGCTATAAAAATACTTTAAATGCTTTTATTGAGTCTAAAGATAAAAACAAAAAATCAAACTCAGTTGCATCATTTTTTATTAGTCGTATAGATACAGCTGTAGATAATATAATCGATTCAAAAAGCCAATTGTTTCATAAAATGGCTATAATTAATGCATTTCGTGCATACGATTTATTTTCATCTAATAAAGACAAAATGGGAAAAAATTTTCAAAGATTATTATGGGCTTCTACAAGTGTAAAAGCAAAAGAGTTAAATGAAGAATATTATACATATAATCTTCCTTTAGCTAATACCATAAATACCCTTCCATTAGAAACCATAGATTATTTACTAAAATCTGAAATTTTATCATCAAGTAATTTAGAAATAAGCAAAAACTTTGAGAGTCTATATGAAAATTCTAAGGAAAGCTTTAACTTCGAAAAAATAACTGATTCCTTATTATTAGATGGAATCAGATTATTCCAAAATTCATATGATTCTCTTTTAGAAACTATTGAACAAAAAATTTCAAAATTAATAAATAAATGAGTTTACAAGAATATTTAGATCAAATAATTGATCAAAATATAATTGAGAAGATTTTAAACCCAAATAAAGAATCTTTTCCTCTAGGTGATTTCGATAATTATAAAGAAATCCCTATTGAATGGACAAAAAATATCAATATAAATGATTTTGAAAAAACTTACTTAAATATAGGACGTTTTGAAAAATATATTTTTATAGGAATGGGTGGATCTATAAGTATGGCAAGGATTGCATCTTTCATTAATCCATCAAAAATAGAATTTATTGATAATTTTGATATTTCAACAATAAAAAACACCAAAGAAATCCTTAATAATCCATCAACAGCTATTTTTATTTGTTCTAAATCTAGAAATACTTTAGAGACTGCAATTTTAGATCAAATCATTACAACAAACAAAATCAATAAATTCTATATACAAGATGACTTAAAGGATAAGAAAAATATATTAGCAACCCCTAAGCAAACAGGAGGTAGATTTAGCATTTCAACTCATTTAGGAATTTTACCTTTTTATTTAGCTGGATTTAATTTAGATAAAATTATTGCTAATATAAATAAAGCAAATAAAGACTGCAAATCAAACCAATATAATAATCCGGCTATAAAAATAGCAGCAATTCTTTTTCATAATTATAAAAAAAATAAAAAATTATTTTCAATATATTCCCAAAACGAAAATGACTATATTGCAGATTGGATTGAACAACTTATCTCTGAATCAACAGGTAAAGAAGAAAACGGAATTCTTCCTATAAAAGATATAAATACCATTTATCCATTAATAAGCTTTTCGTCAAATGAAGATTTATTTACAGACACAAAAATAAACTTAAAAATTGATTATAGTGAATCTTTATTTTATAAATTTCAAATCCTCATGTATGCAATATCAATATTTTGCTCTTTAATAGACATACAACCATTTGATCAACCAAACGTAGAGTCTACTAAAATTACAACTAAATCTTTGCTTGAAACGAAAAATATAGATGATACAAGTTTTTTAGATAAGGCTAATTTAAGTGCATTAGTTAAAGAAATAAAAGAAAATAAAGGAATTATTTCATTATTAATTCATGGAACTAATATAGATATAGAGCAGAAAAAAAATCTAATTAAATCAACTTCTAAGATTTCGTCAGAAGATCAAAGAGTCTTGATCTTTTTTGCTCCAAATTATCTTCATTCTATGGGGCAATTATTGAAAGGTAGCTTCAAAAACATACAAAATTTAGTTATAAATTTACACGGTAACGAGGACCTTAATATCCCAAATTCATTGTACACTCTAAATACATTTGTAAAAAAACAGGGATATTCTGATCATTTAGAATTGATCAAAAATGAAAGGAAATCTCTTTATTTTGAAACAAATTATGAAGAATTAATGAAAAATTTAAATAACTTAATTAATGATTGATAATAAACAAAATAACTTTTTTATAGGACTAGATAATAGAACAAATGTATTATCCTGTAATTTAGAACAAAATCGTCCCAAATCAGCTCTCGAAAAACTTCAAGCAAGTAAAGCTGCAAACTTGATTTTTGATTCATTAAATCAAGCAAATAAAGACAACAACTACTTTATATGGGCAGAACCTAATTTATGCGAAGGAATTTTATTTCAATCAAAAAAAGAAAATATTAAGACTGCTATTGCAATTGAACATATAAATAGAGGGGGCTTAGCAGTACCAAGTGCAAAAGATGCATTAGAAATAATAAATATTTTTGACCCTAATTTGCTGAGCGTTAAAATTTATTTTGAAAAAAACAGAAGTAAATTAGCAGAAGAATTAGCTATAGATCGTTTATTGGGATTAATTGAAATTTGTAATTCTTACAATAAAGGTTTAATTATTGATATAGATTTTAAAAGTAAGCTTGAAAATAATAAAAACCATGAAGAAAAAGAGATTATTATTTCAGGGATAGAAACATTAATTAATAAAGATATTAAGCCTCAATTTTGGGGAATAAGAAAAAGTGGCGACGAAATATTTGACGAAACTTTAATAGGTTTAGTCAATTTAGAGAATGAATCTAACAATAAGTGTATTCTTGAATATCCACATGCCGATAAGAATATAAATACACACTCAGATTTGAATTTAGAAAACTTCGTTTTGAATGGAGATTTTTTCATAGATTCACTCATAGCTTGGAGTACTAAACAAGCAACAGATCAAGAAACTGTAGAAAAAATTACAAATCAAATAAGCTTAGTTCAAAATAACATTTTCAAGAGCAATCTTACTAAAACTATCTAATTTAAACATGAATGAAGATTCTAAAAATTTAGATAATCTAACAGTATCAGAATTATCAACTTTAGCAGAAAATATACATGAAGAAATTATGGATCTTTATGACAAAGAAGATAGCGATGAAATATTTGAACAAATTGAAGAAAAAACCAGATTTTTCAATGAGGTTAAAGCAATTATTAGAGAATTACATTCAGATGAACGATATCCCAGAGGCGGCTAATCTAAAATAGTCCAAAATTCAATCCAGTTAGAAGGGCCATTATCTGCATCTAATAAAGGTCTATATTTTGCTCCTAATGCCATTACTTCTTTAGGAATAACATTTCCTTCTCTACTTGGGTTATCAAATACTTCTGCAGTCCATTCTAGATAAACTCTATTAGGTTCTCCAGGGTTAGTACCGTTGTTATAATACACTCTACATTCATCTCTTTGTCCAATAGATGTATACATGTCAGCTTGCTCTTTTACCAATTTAGCTACGTTAACTGCTTCATATGGTTTAGTCTTGTAGGTTCTTCTAATTAGATACATATTTTCTACTCCTTTATTATTCAATTAGTTAAACAGTATATTCAATTTAATTTAGGGATATAATATTTTAATATTATAAAAATTTTAAATAACAAAGTTTTTTTTCAAAATTTCAGGAGTAAATTTGGCAGATAATATAATCTTAGGTGTAAAAAAAGAGGAAGATCCTTCTGAAAATAGAGTTTCTATAGTCCCAAAAGATATTAAATCTATTATCAATTTAGGTATATCAGTTGAAGTCGAAGAAAATTCTGGGAATAAAGCTGGTTACACAAATAAAGAGTATGAATCATCTGGTGCAAAAATTGTTAAAAAACTTTCTAATAAAGTAAGTATTGTCACAGGGTTGAATGCTTTCTATAATAAAAAATCAGATTTCATAAAAAATAGTTCTGTGATAAGCCTAACTGACGTAAGAACAGATCAAGAAATTTCTAAGATATGTGAAAATAATAACCTTTCTTTATTTGCAATGGAGTTTGTACCAAGAATAGCAAGAGCTCAAAAATTAGATGCTCTTTCTTCTCAAGCTTCCATAGCAGGTTATAGAGCAGGATTATTAGCCGCTACGTCTCTGAAAAAATATCTACCTCTTATGATGACTGCAGCAGGTACAATTCCTCCTTCTTCAATATTAGTTTTAGGAGCAGGTGTAGCTGGTTTGCAAGCAATTGCTACCGCTAAAAGATTAGGTGCAGATGTAACAGGTTACGATATTAGATTAGCAGCTGGAGAACAAATTGAATCTTTGGGGGCTAAATTTATATCAGATGAAATTCCTGAAGATACAGAAACTTCTGGGGGATATGCGAAAGAGCAATCTAAAGATACACAAACTTCTCAGCTTGAATTTCTCAAGGAATATATACTAAAATCAGATGCTGTTATATCGACTGCAGCTATTCCCGGAAGAAAAGCTCCAATTTTAATTGAAAAAAGTACAGTTGAACAAATGAAACCTGGTAGCGTGATAGTAGATATTTCTGCCCCCTCAGGAGGTAACTGTGAATGTACTATTCTCGGAGAATCAGTAGACGTAAACGGGACTTTAGTTCATGGCCCAAAAAATTTATCATCTGAAATGGCTTATGACGCATCAATAGTATATTCAAAAAATATTTTTGGTCTATTAGAAATCATGGTAACTGAAAATAAATTAGAAATAAATTTAGAAGATGAAATAATTGATGCTATGTTGGTATTTCAAGATGGCAAGAAAAGAATAGAGGCATAATTTTGGAATTAATATCACTAATAATTATTTTTATTCTAGCCTTATTTATAGGCTATGAAATAATCACAAAAGTTCCTCCTACACTACATACTCCGCTTATGTCTGGTTCAAATGCAATATCTGGAGTAGTAATAGTAGGAGCAATAATAATAGCATCAAATACTCATAGTACCCTTGCTACAATATTTTCTGTCATTGGTGTTGTTTTAGCTACTATCAACGTTGTTGGAGGCTTTCTAGTAACTGACAGAATGCTTGCAATGTTTAAGAAGAGTAAAAAATAAGGAGATTTTTTTGTTAGAAATATCATCAAATATAGAAAATATTCTCTATCTTATATCTGCGTCCATGTTCATACTTGGTATTAAAAGATTAGCCTCTCCTGCAACAGCAAGAAACGGAAATAGACTTTCATCCATTGCAATGCTAATTGCAATAGTAGTTACTGTTTTAAAATACACAGATACTAATTTCCAATGGATTATTTTAGGATTAATAATCGGTTCATTTATAGGTGTGATTTTATCCAAATATGTTCAAATGACTGACATGCCTCAATTGGTAGCAGTTTTTAATGCATTTGGTGGTGCTGCTAGTGCAATTGTAGCCATGTATGAAGTTGTTTTTCAAAGCTCTGTAGATCAA
Organism: Chloroflexota bacterium; assembly: GCA_002719295.1. Taxonomy (GTDB): domain Bacteria; phylum Chloroflexota; class Dehalococcoidia; order Lucifugimonadales; family Lucifugimonadaceae; genus TMED-70. The sequence goes on along the minus strand of PBHC01000009.1, from coordinate 9,999 downwards.
ACAACATTTGTACTTGCATCTGTTGCTTTTGCAACAATTGTTGGATCAGTCACGTTTACTGGATCATTCATAGCTTTCGGTAAATTACAAGAAATATTTACAACTAAGCCAATTCTTTTACCACTTAGAAATTTCATAAATGTACTATTAATATTTGCAGTTTTATTATTAGGAATTTTATTATGTATCCCAGAATTTTCAGATGTTAATTACTTATATATATTAGTTGGAATTTCTCTGATTTTAGGAATCCTAATTGTGATTCCTATTGGTGGAGCTGATATGCCAGTTGTAGTTGCATTATTGAACTCTTATTCTGGAATAGCTGGTGCCGGAGCAGGATTTGTTTTAGGAAATCCTGTATTAATAATTTCAGGTTCTCTGGTTGGAGCTTCAGGATTAATTCTTACTCGAATAATGACTAAAGCAATGAATAGATCTCTCTTGAATGTAATGCTAGGAGGATTTGGTTCAGAAGAAGGTTCAAGTTCCTCTGGAGAAGAAGAAACTCGACCTGTAACCTCTTTAACATCTGAAGATGCCGCAATGATTTTAGGATATGCAGAGAGTGTGATTTTTGTTCCAGGATATGGATTAGCTGTAGCTCAAGCTCAACATCAAATCAATGAACTCTCAACTTTATTAAAAGATAAAGGAGTTTCAGTAAAATTTGCTATTCACCCAGTGGCAGGACGAATGCCTGGACATATGAATGTATTATTAGCTGAGGCAAATGTACCCTACGATGAATTAAAAGATTTAGATGAGATAAACAGTGAATTTGACAGGACAGACGTAGCAGTTGTTGTTGGAGCTAATGACGTTACTAATCCTAATGCACGAACTGATAAAAGTTCTCCAATATATGGCATGCCTATATTAAATGTAGATAAAGCAAAATCTGTTATTGTACTGAAAAGATCAATGGCTTCTGGATTTTCTGGTGTGCAAAACGAGCTATTTTTTCTAGAAAAAACGAATATGCTTTTTGGTGATGCTAAAGATTCTATTGAAGGAATGGTAAAAGAAGTTAGAGAGCTAGACTAAGATTGAGTGGCCTCTTCAACTGACTCTTCCTCTTTGGAGTTATAGTTTCTACCATTATATTCTCCACAGCTTTTACACACTGCATGAGGTAATCTTGGCTCTCCGCATTCAGAACAGGCAAAACCATTTATTTTAGATAAACCCTTATGAGATCTCTTGTTTCCTCTTCGAGCTCTAGTATGTTTCTTTTTAGGTAAAGCAGTCAATTTTTTTCTTTCTTATCAATTTCTAAAATATTATTATAATTTATAAATCCAACTAATGAGACATTAAAATGATACAAAATTTATTATGTTTTAAGTTTTTTACCTAGAACTCCTACATATAAGAACGTAAAAGAAGAAATAACAAATACAAGTGAACCTACATATAAAACTATCTCATATGATTTTGTAACATCATATATATAACCAGCTGAAACAGGAGTTACTACTAAAGCAGCATTATAAAATGGTCCTAATAACCCTCTTATAACTCCATAGTTTTTTCTTCCAAATAAATCTCCTACTAAAGACCAATTAAGCCCTGAACCTGCTTCAGACCCGACTAATAATAATAGTGAAAGTAAAAGATAAATTGAGCTATTAGATAAATTTACTAAAAATAAGGATAAGGCTGATGCTGAATAACACAAAGCGAGCATTTTAGGTCTCCCAAACATATCGCTTAATTTTCCCATTAACAAAATAACAGGAACTCCAGTAAGAGCTAAAAATCCTACATACCAAGCTGCTGCCTCAGCTGAAACACCTTTCCATACTAGAATAGGTATCATATGAACAAAAATTGCACCATGTATGGATAAACGTAAAGCAGTTGCAATTGTTAAAAACCAAAAAGCAGAAGTTTTTATAGCTTCTTTCCAGGTGTATCCAGAGGAATCATAACTTAAAGTTCCATCTTGAGTTATTTCTTCCAAATCCCCGTCAGGTTTTAAACCCATTGATTCAGGAGTTCTTCTGTATAAAATTCCTAATGGGGTAATAAAAACTAGTAAAAATATTCCTAAATATAAAACTGCATTTTGCCAGCCCCAAGCATAAACAACATATGAAAATGTAGGAACTAATATTGCTGAGCCTAGTCTAAAAGAAGCAGAGTTAATACTCATTACTAGTCCCCTTTTCTTTATAAACCAATTGTTTAATGCAACAAATGCTGTCTGCATAAAACTTGTAGTTGCTCCAATGGAAATGATCACAACATAGACAAGTAAAAATTGAGTATAGTTATCCACTCTTGCAAGTAAGATATAGCCTATGCCAGCCATTGCAGTGCCTCCAATTGCTAGAGGTCTAGGCCCAAATTTGTCCATTAGCCATCCTGTAAATGGACCCATTAATCCATTTTCTGCACGGGCTAGTGCAAAAAGTAATGAAGTTTGAGCTGATGAAATCCCAAAAGTTTGTGAAATAGGAATAAATAAAACTGTAAAACCTTGCCAATGAATGCTGCCCCCAAGTCCATTTTGTAGAGCAGCACTTATAACTATCCACCAACCAAAAAAAATCTTTTTAGGTTTTTTCATTACCCAAATGGAAGATTCTTATCAAGTTGTCCATCTAAAGATTGAACTTCCATTAAGATAGTAGCTCCCATATCAAAATATCGATTTCTCAATGTTTTATCATAAGATCTAATACAAAGTTGTTTTCCATTTTCTTTAGAAAGTTTAACTGCATGTTCAATTGCTGTGTCATCAGTTTTAGCAAAAGGATGTTCTGGATGGGCGGCTCTATCAATACTCAAATCTGCAGGCCCCCATGAAAAACAATCTACTCCTTCTAAGGAAAAATTTGGAATATTATTTATTGCGTTTAGAGTTTCAATTTGAATCATTAATACTCCAGTTTTATTCCACCAAGCTGGATATGAATGTTGATTTACTTCCTTCAAACCTTCAGGCGGTCTCCCTGGACCTCCCCAACTTCTAATTCCCTCAGGTCTATAGTAAAAATAATCTCTTGCTTCTCTTACTAAATCTACTTCTTCTGATTGAGGAACCTCAATTATAGTAGGGCCATGATCTAAAAGGTTACCTATCATATATGCATTTCTTCTGTGATCCATTCTATAGTGAATAGGTTTGTCTAATTCTTGTGCAGCTTCACAAATTCTTAGTAAATAATCTTCATTTGTTGGAGAATGTTGACCATCAACCGATATAAAGTCATAGTCATAGTAATCCAATAGTTTTTCTATATCTTCTTTTCCAGCGCCATACATTATTGCGCCACCAATAACTTGCTCTCCGCTATTTATCATTTTTTTTAGATCTTTCATTATAAACTCCTATATTTTTATTACTTTATTTAATTCATTGTCATCATATTCTAAACCTAAGCCAGGCTTATCAGATAATACTATCTTTCCATTTTCTGGAACAATAGGTTCTTTGAATAGTTTAGCAACATTTTCCACAGGTCCTGTAAATTCTTCAGAAAATTCATGAGGTCTAACAGCATTAGTTACTGTTGAGTAGGCATGAAGACTTCCAATTAAATTTAAACCAGCCTGGGGACAATGAGGCATAATTATTTTATTTCTTGCAACAGCCATTTCATAAACTTTTACTAATCCAGTTATACCACCAATATTCAATATGTCTGGTTGAACAATATCAGGATTACCTATATCCATTAAATCTCTAAATCTATAAGGATTAGGTTCTTGCTCTCCTGTGGAAACTGAACATTCAAGAGCATCTACAACTTGTCTTAGACCTTGGTAGTCATATTCAGGAAGAGGTTCTTCAAAGTGAGCTATACCTAAATCTTGAAATCTTTTACCTTGTTCTATAGCAGTAGGGACAGAATATCCACAATTTGCATCAAAACTTAAATCTATGTCATCAGGAAGAAATTCTCTACATTTCTTAAATAAACTAAAATCTTTTTTTGGATTTGAGTCCTGTCTAAATGATCTCCAATCCATTCTTATTTTAAATGCTTTATAGCCTTTTTCGTATCCCAGTTTTACATCCTCTAGCATTTCTTCAGGAGTTTTTCTCCAACCACTTCCTCTACTCCAATATAAAGGGATTTCGGTTCTAGCTGCACCTCCAAGAAGTTGATAAACAGGTAAGCCCGCAGCTTTTCCTGCTAAATCCCAAAGTGCTACATCAATTGTGCCAACTACTTGAGGCAGTACTTTAGTTGCTAAACCTTCTCCTGTTCCATGAGTAAGCATTTCCCAAATAATCTTAGGGTCTCTAGGATCAATTCCTATAAGAAGAGGTTTTATTACTTCATCTAAATATGCTTTATAAAGGTTATAATTTCTTCCACCTTCAGATAATCCATATATACCTTCATCAGTATCTATTCTTAAAATAACTTTAGAGTTCCCTCCAACAAATTGCTGAGCATCTTTTGTGTTGGCTCCCTCAATTAAATTTATTTTTATATCTGTAATTTTCATATTCCCTCCTAAAATCAATTATTTAAATCAATATAGCATTATATATACTCAATATTTATGGACTATGGAATAGATATATGTAAACTAAGAATCAATTTAACAATATTTAATCTCGAAATTGGTGAAAACTATGAAAATGACAGGTAAAAAAGCATTAATGGAATCTATCAAAGCTGAAGGAATTACTAACGTATACGGAAATCCAGGTACAAGTGAAGGTCCTATTATGGAAGAGATTGTTAGGCATAAAGAACTAAGATATTTACTAACACTTCAAGAAGGAGTTGCAACTGGAATGGCTGAAGCTGACGCTAGAGTAAATAATAAAGCATCATTTCTTAGTCTTCATATCGACTCAGGATTAGTAAATGGATTCAGTCTTATGAATGATGCATATACTACAGGAACTCCTATGGTGGTAACTTCTGCAACTTATGATGTAAGAAATCTAAGAAATAGAGATTTGGTGGAACTAGCTAAACCATTCACAAAATGGAGTACTCAAGTTGTTTTACCTGATCAAGTTCCAGCAGTAATGAGAAAAGCGTTTACTGAAGCAAATACTCATCCAAAAGGTCCGGTATTTGTTGGATTTTCTTCAAATGCTCTTGATGGAGAAGCGGATATGGAAATATATCCTTCTTCAATACCCGTTTACGGTGGCCTAGATAATGAAGTTATTAGTGAAATTAGTAATTCTATTGAAAAATCTTCTTATCCCGTTCTTGTAGTAGGAGATCGAATTGCTGAAGATTACGCATTAGATGAAGCTGTAGAACTTGCAGAAAAATTAGGAATGATGGTTTTTATAGAAGGGTCAAATATTCCTTTCCCAACTGACCACCCTCAAATGGTTGGATATCATTCTATTAGAAGTGATCAACAAAGGTCTTTACTAAATGATTCTGATTTAATTATTTCAGCTGGAGCTGATCTTTTTTCTGATTGGTTCTATGAAGGAGATGTTTTAATTTCAAAAAATACCGAGTTGATACATCTAGATTCAAAACCAACCACTCAAGGTAATAGACAGCCTTCAAAATTAACTGGATTAGGAAATCTTAAAGTTATACTAAAGCAAATATTAGCTACTATAAATTTTTCAAATATAGAAAATGTTGATAAAAGAATAGAAGAAATCACAAAGATTAAAAATGAAAATGACCTAACAACAAAAAAGTCTGCAGAAAAAAATTGGAATAATGATCTTATGTCCCCTGAACGAGCAATGTTTGAGCTATCAAATTCTATACCCAAAGATGCTCTTATAGTAAATGATGCTATTAGTCATAGAGGAGCTCTAATGCAATACATAAAATTTGATTCCTCTGATCAAATGGTTTCAGGTAGAGGAGGATCAATTGGATGGGGAGTTGGGGCGACATTAGGAGCTCAATGTGCATCTCCAGATAAAAAAGTAATAGGAATTATAGGAGATGGTTCTGCGATGATGACTGTTCAAGGATACTGGACAGCAGCAAATGATAATATCCCTTGTGTTTTCATAATATTAAATAACCAATCTTATAGAATTTTAAAAGTAAATATTGATTACTACAGAAAAAAAATCAGAGAAGAAGTAGAAACATCTGGAGACTATCCATATATGGATTTCCCAATGGTTCTTAACCATACTGAAATAGCAAAATCTATGGGAGTTGATGCTGTAAGGATAACTGATCCAAATGATATCAATAAAGAAGTTACTAAAGCAATTAATTCAAAAAAGCCTAGACTAATTGAATTAATGATTGATGGAAACTTATGATGATGATAAAAATAACTATAGAAAATAAAATCAAAACTTGGAGTAAAAAATGAATGGATTCGAGCTAATTGCAAAAACTCTTAAAGCTGAAGGTGTAGAATGGATCGCTTGTTACCCTAGTAATCCTCTTATTGAAGCTGCAGCAAAAGAAGATATTAGAATAGTGGCGTTTAGGCATGAAAGAGGAGGCCTAATGGCTGCTGATGGCTATTCAAGAACAAATGACAGGAAAAAATTTGGTGTTTTTGTTATGCAAGATGCTGCAGGAGCAGAAAACTCTATGGGAGCATTAATGCAAGCTTATGCGGATAATATTCCCGTTCTTATAATGCCTGCAGGATATCCAATAAGTAGTATTCAAACAAAACCAAACTTTTGGGCAAGTAAAATTTATGAGCCTATGTCAAAATATGCTGAATCAATTTTAAAGGTTGAGGATATTCCAACTATTATGAGAAGAGCTTTTCATCATTTGAGAAATGGGAAGCCAGGTCCTGTAGTTGTAGAAATGACTAAGGATGTTTGTGGGAATGAAGTTCCTGAAGGAATTGCAAACTCATATCATTCACCTAAAAGATATACATACAGACCTTCAGTAGAAGCTATACAGGATGCTGCAAACTTAATTCATGATTCAAAGAACTTAATGATTTGGGCTGGGCAAGGTGTTTTAATGGCTGAGGCTACTAATGAATTGAAAGAACTAGCTGAACTTCTTTCTGTTCCTGTTTATACAAGTATGCCAGGGAAATCTGCTTTTGATGAAAGACATGATTTATCTATAGGTGCTGGTTCTCAAACAACAACTTTAGCAGCAAAGGAATTTTTAGAAAGTTCAGATACGATTTTAGCTCTTGGAACTAGTTTAACCGCAACTCCGTATGCACAAGCTATTCCACCAGGAAAAAGAATCATTCAAAATGTTGATAATCCTGATGATATTAATAAAGATCAGTCTGTTGAAATTGCATTAATTGGAGATGCAAAAGAAACAATCAATTTACTTATAGAAGACCTAAAAGAACTATATGGAACATCAAGAATGGATGACTCAAATATTAGGAATGAAATTGCTAGATATAAAAAAGAATTTGAAGAAGAATTCGAGCCTTTTTTTAATAGCGATGAAGAGCCGTTAAGTCCTTACAGAATTGTTCAAGAAATGAATAATGTCTTAGATCTTGAAAATAGTATTATTACTCATGACGCTGGTGCTCCGAGAGAACAGATGGTTGGATTTATAAAAGCAACTACTCCACGTAGTTATATAGGATGGGGAAAAACAACTCATCTTGGATTTGGACTTCCATTGATCATTGGAGCTAAAATGGCTCATCCAGATAAATTTTGTATAAACGTAATGGGGGATGGAGCTTTTGGTATGTCAGGTATGGATTTTGAAACAGCTACCCGAAACAAAATTGGAATAACAACTCTAGTACTTAATAACGGTGTGATGGCTACATATCCAGTAGGAGGACCTTCAGATTTTCCAACTGCTAGAGAAAAATCTGGAGTAGGAACTATGACAGGAAATTATGCTGATTTCGCTAGATCATTTGGGGCACATGGTATTCAAGTAAATAAATTATCTGAATTAGCTCCAGCACTAGAAACTGCAAAAGGATTAAACATTTCTGGAAAAACAGTTTTAATAGACGTAAGAACTACACCTGTTTCAAAAAGAGGATACAAAGTTTAAAAAAAATATATGAATCCTTTTTCAGCCTTAGTAATTAAGGACTTTAGAACTTATTGGTTTGGCTCTTTATTTGCTATGTTTGGACATAGATTAATAATAGTTGCAATATCTTTATTGATTTATCGCCTTACAGGTTCTGCTCTTAGTCTTGGGATAGTTGCAGCAGCCACTGCAATTCCCATAATGTTTTTTAATTTTTTAGGCGGAATAATTTCTGATAAATATAATGTCAGAAGAATATTAACTTTGCTGTCATTTTCAATTTCTATAATACTTGTATTATTAAGTTTTCTTGATTATACAAATAGAGTTGAACCTGTACATGTTTATATTTGTTCTATTGCATTAGGAATACTTTTAGGGATTGATTTTCCTGCAAGAAACTCTTACTTTCCAAAAATCATTCCTGAAAAATATCTTAGATCTGGAGTTTCACTAAATGGAGCCACTATGGCAGGTTCAAGTGTCGTAGTTCCAACAATTGGTGGCTTCCTAATATCTTACTACGGTTCTTTTATTGGAATTTTGTTATCCGCAATAGGTTATTTAGTAATGTGCAGTTCAACTTTTTTTCTACCTGATGCCAAAAGTAATCAAGAGAATTCTAACAACTTAAAATTCTTTTTTGAGGGCTTTAACTTCATAATTAAGAATGAAATTTTCTATATTATGATCCTTCTAACGTATCTTACTAATTTCTTTATCTTTGGATATATACAAGCACTTCCAGCATTTATTGATTTATTTAATGGAACTCCTAGAGAATTAGGGTTTATGTTCTCATCTGCAGGATTAGGAGCTCTTTCTGGATTACTGACTGCTGGGAAAGTGAACATAAATACTAATCTCGGGAAAAAAATATTATTTTCCGCATCATTTTTCAGTTTCTTCATAATTTTAGTTTCTATGGTTGGAGTAGGAATCATTCCAGAAAAAATCCCCGGGACACAAATCTTACTAATTTTCCCTTTAGCTATAATAGGTCATTTTGCAAATGGATTTTATATGCTTTCAACTTACGCAGTTATTCAAAGTTTGGTTCCTGAAAATATTAGAGGAAGAGTTATGGGTATCTTAGCTATACATATAAGCCTTGGAGTTTTAGGAGGTTTATGGGTTGGGGGCGTAGGAGAATTTATAAATATTAGAGTAGGTGTAGGACTTGGTCCTGTAATCTGCATTGCATTTATTTTATATGTTCTTATATTTAAGAAATCTGTCAGAAATCTTCAGAATATAAATTAAGATTCTCATTATATTTCTCTGCAAATTTACAGAAAGAACAATTAGGACTAGAATTTGGAGTAACTTCCGATTCTAAACATTGGATAACTGAAGATAGTAATTTTTCGAATTGATCCATTTTTGGAGTTACATTTACAAATTTTTGTTCAGTAGTAAAATTAGAATTTCCATCATCAGACTTATAAAAACCTTCAATAATTTGATAGATTAATCCTATCTGAGAAACTTCACCTAATCCCATTTTTTCAAAACAGTATTTATATGCTGCTAATTGAGTATGGTACATCCAACTTTTGTCAGAATCACCCGAAGTGTTTTTACAATCAAAAATACCAAAAGTCCCATCTTCAAACTCTATAAGAAGATCAATTTTACCTGAAATAGTATATTTTCTAGACAAATTTTCATTTGATTCTATTTCTGCTTTAAGAGACTTTTGAGATGAGACAATTTTTCCTGGAGATAAATCTGGATCAATTTCATTTGTTTCTTTTTCAATAAACCAATCTTCTGATAGAGACGCCATTTTACCAACCAAAGGCATTGTCATTGGCCTCCTATTCTTATAAACATGATGATTGTAAAAGCATCTTTTACAAGAATGCCACAGAAAAGTTAAGTTAGAAGGGCTAAGTGTTATTTTATCTGTCATAATAAATAATGCTAATTATTATTTAAAAGTATGCAATCATATGCTTGGCATTAATTGGTAAAATGTTAAAATTAGAATTGCTAATCTTAATTTGCCCCGTTAGCTCAGTTGGTAGAGCAGATCCCTTTTAAGGATAAGGTCATAGGTTCGAGTCCTATACGGGGT